>JBKPHM010000035.1:0-12356 GCA_046729855.1 Actinomycetota bacterium
GCACCGCCCTGTTCCACCGCACCGACGTCGGCGTGACCGACGACGTCCGGTCCCTCATCGCCGCCACCGTCGAGCGTTTCGGCCGGCTCGACGTGATGGTCAACAACGCGGGCGTCGCGATCGGAGGCAGCGCGACGGACATCTCCGAGGAGGACTGGAACCGCGTGATAAACGTGAACCTCACGGGCGTGTGGCGCGGCATGCGGTTCGCGGTCCCGGAGATGCGCAGGACCGGCGGCGGCTCGATCGTGAACACGAGCTCGGTCCAGGCGCACGTCGGGTTCGTCGGCTGGGCAGGCTACGCGGCGTCGAAGGGCGGGATCGATGCCCTGACGCGCCAGGCCGCCGTCGAATACGCGCCCGAGGGGATCCGCGTGAACGCGGTCGTCCCCGGCACGATCCTGACGCCGATGAACGAGCGGATCGTCCGCGAGTCCGAGAACGGTGCCGAGATCGAGGCCGGCTGGATCGCGATGCACCCGGTCGCCCGGCTGGGGACGCCGGACGAGGTAGCCGCCGCGATCGTGTTCCTCGCCTCGGACGAGTCGTCGTTCATCACGGGCGAGTGCCTCCGCGTCGATGGAGGGATGATCGTCAAGGCCGGCTGAGAGGTCGCCGCGGTGGTGCGGCGTGCCGCCTCAGACCCGTGCCGGCTCCGCGACGCGATCGTAGATGCCGATGCCGGTCTCGAGGTCGAAGAACTGCATCCCGCCCGGACGCACACCGATCTCGGTCCGCTCGCCCTCGTCGACCTTGCTCAGCGACTCGAACCGCGCCACGAACATCGACGTGTTCGCGCGCGCGGCGCGCTCGAGCTCCTCGGCCGTGCCGGCTCCGCGGTCCTCGGCGAGCTCCCTCGTGTCCTCCGTGACGACCGGGGAAGCGTTGACGCCGAAGTGCACAAGCACCTCCGCGCCCAGGTCCTCCCGAAGGTCGACGATCGCGCGGATACGTCGCTCGGGCGGGAACTCGCGCTCGACCGTGGCGTCCTCCATCGCCTCGGGCCTCATCCCGAGCGCAATCGTGCGGCCCTCGTACGCGCGCAGCGCCGGATGCGTCGCGACCTCCATCTGGTCGAGCCTCATCCGCTGGTCGCCGAACGAGACCCACGTGGCTCCGTCGCTGGCCTCGACGCGCGCCTCGACCAGGTTCATCGCGGGCGAGCCGATGAATCCGGCCACGAAGAGGTTCACCGGGTGCTGGTAGAGGCCCTGTGGGGTGTCGAGCTGCTGAAGGACGCCCAGACGCAGCACCGCGACGGCATCGCCGAGCGTCATCGCCTCGGTCTGGTCGTGTGTGACGTACATCGTCGTGATGCCGACGTCGCGTTGGATTCGCGAGATCTCGGCGCGCATCTGCACGCGGAGCTTGGCGTCCAGGTTCGACAGCGGCTCGTCCATCAGGAACGCCTGTGGTTCGCGAACGATCGCGCGTCCCATCGCGACGCGCTGCCGCTGGCCGCCCGACAGCGCGCCGGGCTTCTTCTTCAGCTGGTCGTAGAGGTCGAGGATACGGGCAGCCTCCTCGACCTTCTGCTTGACCTCGGGCTTCTTCACCCGGCGCATCCGCAGGCTGAACGCCATGTTCTCGAACACGTTCATGTGCGGGTAGAGCGCGTAGTTCTGGAACACCATCGCGATGTCACGGTCCTTCGGCGCGACCTCGTTGACGACCTTGTCGCCGATCCGGACAATGCCGTCGGTGATCTCCTCGAGACCGGCGACCATCCGCAGGATCGTCGTCTTGCCGCACCCGGAGGGGCCGACGAGCACCATGAGCCGGCCGTCGTCGATCCCGAGGCTCACGTCCCTCACGGCCACGGTGCCGTCCGGATAGACCTTCGTGACGTTGTCGAGCACGATCTCAGCCACGACTCTTCACCTCGCGCCGTCGTTCAGGCCCACCACATCGCTCCCGTGGGCTCCGTGATGATGATCGACCGCAGCAGTTCGATGCCCCGCCGCAGCCCCTCGTCGATCGACATGTAGCTGTCCTCGTGCTCGATCGAGAGCACGTAGTCGTATCCCGCGGCGCGGAGCGTGCTGATCAGGTCGCGCCACGCCTTCTCGCCCTGACCATATCCCACGGTGCGGAACACCCACGAGCGTTCGAGCACAGTGCCGTAGTGCTTGGTGTCGAGCACACCGTTCAGGGCCGTGTTTCGTCGATCGATCTGCGTGTCCTTCGCATGGACGTGGAAGATCGCGTCGGCCGCCCCGAGCACCTTCGTCACCTCGATCGGATCCATGCCCTGCCACCACAGGTGGCTCGGGTCCAGATTCGCGCCCACGGCGTCGCCGCACGCCGCGCGCAGCCGGAGCAGCGTCTCGGGGTTGTACACGACGAACCCCGGATGCATCTCGAACCCGATCCGAACGCCGTGCTGCGTCGCGAACGCTGCCTGCTCGCTCCAGTAGGGGATCACCTGCTCGCTCCACTGCCAGTCGAGCACCGCCAGGAAGTCGTCCGGCCACGGGCACGTCACCCAGTTCGGGTAGCTGGATGTCTCGCTGTCGCCCGGACACCCGGAGAACGCGTTCACAACGGGCACCTCGAGGGCTTCGGCCAGGCGGACCGTTTTCACCCAGACGTCGTGGGCGGCACGTGCAATCTCGCTCTGGGGATGCAGGGGGTTTCCGTGCTGGCTGAGGGCGCTGACGATCATCCCGCGGCTCTCGACGGCCTTGCGGAACGCCTGCACTTTCGACGGGTCGGCGAGCAGCGCGTCGGGATCGGCATGGTGTGAGCCCGGATAGTTCCCCGTGCCGATCTCGACGGCCTCGACACCCAGGCCCTGGAGCCTGTCGAGCATCTCCTCGAACGGCATCTCGCGCAGCAGCGTGGTGAACACACCCAGTCTCACGTCCTGACCTCCTCCGTCGCGGCGATCCGGACCCAGCGCCGGTCGGCATGGCTCGCGAGGATCGCCTCGACCGTCTGCGTGGTGCGGTGCGCGTCCGCGAACGTGGCAACCGCGGAGGGGTGATCCTCGCCGGCGTGACGCGCACGTACCGTGCCGTAGAAGTCGACGAACAGGTTCCGCAGCGCGTCGGGCCACCCCTCCTGATGCCCGCCCGGGTAGTGCACGAGCGGGGCCGCCTCCGGAGCGACGAGCGATGGGTCGCGCGGCACGAGCTCGTTCGGTCCGGACCGGCGCCCGATCCACAGCGTGTTCGGGCGCTCCTGGTCCCATGTGAGCGATGCGTCGGCGGCGTCGATCTCCACGGTGAGGTGGTTCTTGCGCCCGGCACTCACCTGCGAGACCGTGAACGCACCGCGCACCCCTCGCTCCGTTCGGAACAGCACCGACGCCCAGTCCTCGCTGGAGATCGAGGCATCCTCGAGACCGTCGAGTGTCCCCTCGCCGCTCGAGGTGAACGTCTCGACGTCCCCGGTCGGTCTCCGCCGAACAGCGTGCAGCGTGCCAAGGTCCGCGCAGACCTCGGCGATCCGGTCGTCCGTCAAGTGCTGGACCAGATCGATCCAGTGCGACCCGATGTCGGCGACAGCCCGCGAAGCGCCGCCGCGCTCGGGGTCGAGCCGCCAGTTCCAGTCCGTCGGCAGCAGCAGCCAGTCTTGGAGGTAGGCGCCGGTGATCAGGTGGACGGGTCCGTGCTCGCCGGACGCGAGCTCCGCGCGGAGGTGCTGCACGAGCGGGAAGTGGCGGTAGGTGAAGCAGACGCCGGTGACCACATCGCTGCGGTCCGCAAGCTCGACGAGACGCGCCGTCTCTGCGGCGTCCCTGCCGAGCGGCTTCTCCGACAGCACGTGCTTGCCGGCCGCAAGCGCCGCCTCGTCGATCTCGAGGTGCAGGTCGTTCGGGGCGCACGCATGGATCGCGTCGATCGAGCGGTCGTCGAGCAGGGCGCGGTAGTCGTCGAACGGCGTCACGCCCAGCTCCGCACCGGCCTCGCGCGAGCGCTCCGGCGAGCTGGCGGCGAGACCGACGACCTCGATACCGGGCACGCGCCGGAGCGCGTCGAGGTGCGACCGCGCGGCGAACCCGGCGCCCACGATGCCGACCCGGACGACGAGGCGGCCCGCGGGCGTCGCGGTCACGCCGACTCCCGCAGCACCAGGTTGCACGAGATGCGCACGATCCGACGCGCACCGTCGTATCCGCCGGCGATCCGGTCGAGGAGCAGCCCGGCCGCGGCTCGGCCCGTGTCGTACGCGGGGTTCAGCACCGTCGTGAGGGGCGGGCGGATCAACGACGCCCACTCGATGTCGTCGTACCCGAGCAGGGCGACGTCGTCCGGAACGGACAGGCCGAGCTCGTGCGCGACGTCGAGCGCACCGAGCGCCATGAGGTCGTTGCCGCAGAACACCGCGCGAGGACGCTCGTGCGCCCGCATCAGCTCGCGCATCGCGTCGGCGCCTCCGCTCCGCGTCCAGTCGCCCTCGGCCACGAGCGCGGGGTCGGCGACGATCCCGGCGTTCGCGAGCGCGCGGCGGTACCCGACGTGTCGAGCCTGTGGGCCCTCCGCGGACCCCGAGATGCATCCGACCAGCCGCCCGTACCGTTCGACGAGGTATGCCGTGGCGTCGTACGCGCCCCGCTCGTCGTCGCCCATCACGACGTCCACCGAGGGGTGGTCGACGATCAGGCTCCCGATCGACACGAGCCCAACGCCCGCCTCGAGCAGCGCGGTCACGTCGCGGGCATGCACGTGGCGCGACACCATCGCGAGCCCGTCGGCGCGCCGGGCGAGGATCTCGGAGATGAAGTCGATTTCCTTGGACCGGATCGAGTCCGTGTTGCAGACGAACGTCCGGTAGCCGGCGTCGCTCAGGGCGTCCTCGAACCCGCGCGCGAGCACCGGGAAAAACGGGTTCGTTATATCGGGGATGACGAGCGCGGCGATATGGCTTTGCCGCGTCCGCAGGCTTCGCGCTATCGCGTTCGGCCGGTAGTTCAGCTCCTCGATCGCCCGCTCGACCCGTGCGCGTGTCGCGGCGCCGACGGGCCGCTTGCCCGAAAGGACGTGGGACACCGTCGTCTTGCTGACGCGGGCCCGCTCGGCGACGTCGCCGATCGTCGCGCCCGACGAGAGCGCAAACCGTTTCACGTTGCTGGCGCTCGCGCGGGCCCGTGCGGATCGGTCCGAGAGCAATGGTCCTCCCGCTTCGTGGGTGCGTGGCTTACCTTGACAGGCCGGACGCGGAGGGGTCAAGGTATCCACTCCAAATCGGTTTGCGGCGACACGCCGCGACCGCATCCGTGCTCGAACGGGGACGATGCGGCGGTTCGCCACGCAGGCGGGGGGCGCAACCCGTCCTCGGAGAGGGGGAGTCGGATCCGATGGTGAGCAAACCGTTCGTCTGGGCGCGGATCGCTGCGCTCGTGCTTGCGGCGAGCCTCGTCGCAGCCGCGTGCGTCCGCGAGGACACCACACAGCAGGCGGGTCCGACGGCCGGCGCGACCGTCAAGCCCCCCACCGAGCCGACGACGATCACCTTCGCGTCGTGGCTCGCGAACAACCCGGCGATGAAGCAGTTCGCCAAGGAGTTCCAGGAGGAGTACCCGACGATCACCGTCGAGTTCCAGACGGTGCCGTTCGAGCAGGCGACGCAGAAGCTGCTGACGCAGGTCGCGGGCGGCACGGCGCCCGACGTGGCGTTCATGGACATGGCGGCGGTGGCCGACTTCGCGACGCGGAACGCGTTGCTCGACCTGACGTCGTATGTGAACCAGAGCCCGCACGTGGACCCGAACGACTACGTCGAGGCGTGGAAGCAGGGGTCCGTGCTCGACGGGAAGTGGTACGGGCTCCCGTTCGACGGCGAGACGACCGGCCTGTTCTACCGGACGGATCTGTTCCAGGAGGCCGGGCTGACGGAGCCGCCCGCGACGTGGGACGAGCTGGAGTCCTATGCGGCACAGCTGACCGACGAGTCCAAGAACCAGTACGGGTTCATCCTGTTCGCCCCCGAGTCGGCGTACTACTGGTACCCGTTCCTATGGGGCGCCGGCGGGAACCTGTACAACAACGAGACCGACCAGGTCGAGTTCAACAGCGAGGCCGGCAAGCAGGCCGCGGACTTCTACGTCGGGCTCCGTCAGTACTCGCCGCCGGACTTCTACAACTCCAACTCCTGGGACGGCCGCGTGGCCTTCGCCGAGGGCAAGGTCGCGATGTACATGGCCGGCTCGTGGTTCGCCGGTGAGATGCAGACCTCGTTCCCGAAGATCGACGGCAAGTGGGACTCGGCGCCGCTACCCGAAGGGCCGGCCGGCTGCGCGACGACGATCGCGGGCGACACGCTGGTCGTGTTCAACCAGACCGACAGCCCCGAGGCCGCATGGCTGTGGGTCGAGTTCCTGTCGCGCCCGGAGAACCTGCTCCGCTGGAACGTGACCGAGGAGGGGAGCACGCTGCTCCCGCCGGTGCGGTCACTGCTCGAAGACCCGGAGATCTTTGAGGTGAAGCCTATCCTCAAGGGCTTCGCCGAGAACATGGAGTGCGGGGTTACGAGTGACATTCAGACCAACAAGTGGAGCCAGATCGAGGCTGCGCTGAACGAACAGCTCGGCGCCGCGATCTACGGCGACGTCAGCCCGAGCGAGGCGCTCGATAACGCGGCCGCCAAGGCCGAGGAGATCTTGAGCAAATAACGCCGCGCGACGGCGGGGAAGGCGGCCGGCGCCGTCGTCCCCGCCGTCCCGGTGTGCCGCCGCCGCTCAGCGAACGAGGAGACCGTGGCCGTCGAGGTTGCACAAGGCACGCCCGGTGTTGTGAAACGCGGGTATATCCGCCGCAAGCTCCACGAGGCTCGCAGGGAATGGACGGCGTATCTGTTCCTGTCGCCGGGCCTGATCCTGTTCTTCGTGTTCTTCGTCTACGCGCTCGTCTTCTCGGTCTGGATGAGCTTCCACGAATGGGACATCCTCCAGCCCCAGAAGCCCTTCGTGGGGCTCGACAACTACCGGGCGATCACGAGCGACGAGGGCTTCAAGGACGCGGTCGGCCACACCGTGTACTTCACGCTCGGGACGATCCCGCTCGAGCTGGCGATCGGACTCGCGATCGCGGTGTTGCTCAACGCGCAGATCCGCGGGCTCGGGCTGTTCCGAACGATGTACTACCTGCCCGTCGTCACGCCCCTCGTCGTGGCGAGCATCATCTGGAAGTGGGTCTACAACGTCGACTACGGCCTCGCGAACTACTACCTGCAGCGGGTGGGCATCGTCGACCAGCCGTTGCTGTGGCTGTCCGACAAGGACCTCGCGATGCCGGCGGTGATCCTCATGACCGTCTGGAAGGGCGTCGGCTTCTACATGATCGTGTATCTCGCCGGCCTGCAGGCGATTCCCGCGCAGCTCTACGAGGCGGCCGAGGTGGACGGCGCGAGCCCTTGGCAGCGCTTCCGGAAGATCACGCTTCCGCTGCTCGCGCCGACGACGCTGTTCCTTGTCGTGATCTCCGTGATCGGCTCCTTCCAGGTCTTCACGCAGATCTTCGTGATGACCAACGGCGGCCCCCCAGGGCCCGGAGGTGCGACCACGACGATGATCTTCTACATCTACCGAGCGGCGTTCGTGTTCTTCGAGATGGGCTACGCGTCGGCGCTGGCGTACACGCTGTTCGCGATGCTGTTCGTGTTCGGCTTCTTCCAGTTCCGCATCTACGTCAAGCAGTCGGAGATGTGAGCGGATGCAGACGACGGAGGAGCTCGGACACCTCGCGCCGGGACGCGCGGCCCCGGCGGTCCCGGCGGGGCCTCGGCGCCGACGGCGGTGGCGGCCCTCCCGCGGGATCCGCTACGCGATCCTGATCGCGGGCGCCGTGATCTTCATGGCCCCCTTCGCATACATGCTGACGGCGTCGCTCCAGGAGCCCGGGCGGATGTTCCAAAACCCGCCGCAGTGGATCCCGACCGACCCGACGCTCGAGAACTTCAAGACGTTCCTGGGCCTCTCGAACCTCGCGGAGAACCAGGGCACGGGGACGAACGTGGGCACCACCACGATCCTCCGGTGGTTCTTCAACAGCACGTTCGTGACGGTCACCGTCACCGTATGCCAGCTGTTCTTCTCGTCGATCGCCGCGTACTGCTTTGCGAAACGGCGGTTCCCCCTGCGCAACTTCCTGTTCTTCCTGGGCCTCGCGACGATGATGGTGCCGGGGCAGGTGACGCTGATCCCGACGTACCTGATCATGCGGAGCATCCCGCTGTTCGGCGGGAACGATATCTGGGGGTTGGGCGGGCATGGCTGGCTCGACTCGTACTGGGCGCTGATCGTCCCGAACATCGTCAGCCCGTTCGCCGTGTTCCTCCTGCGACAGTACATGCGCTCGATCCCCGACGAGTTGATCGACGCGGCGCGCGTCGACGGGGCCGGGCACTTCACGATCTACTGGCGAATCATGCTGCCGCTGTCGAAGCCCGCCCTCGCGGCGGTGGCGATCTTCACGTTCCAGTTCTTCTGGGAGGACTTCTACGGGCCCCTGATCTACATCAGCAGCCCGCAGCTGGCGACGCTGCCGCTCGGCCTCGCGACGTTCGTCGTCCGCAACCGAGCGGCCTGGTCGGTGCTGATGGCCGCGGCCGTGATCGCGACCGCGCCGATGATCATCGTGTTCCTGTTCTTCCAGCGACAGTTCGTTCGCGGGATCGCGGTGCAGGGGATCAAGGGCTGAGGTCCGCGTGGATGGACGGCTCGCCCGCGTCGCCCTCCCGTCCGTCGTCGCGTTCGCCCTGCTCGGCTCCTGCACGGGCGGCGACGGCGCGGGCGACGGCGCCAACGAAGCGGGCGGCGTGATCCGCTTCGACGAGCGCGGCGGCGACGTGTGGGCCTGGAGCGAGGACGTCGCCGGGACGACGCGATGCGACGGCGTCGAGCTCAGCGTGAACGGCGGGGCCGTGGTCGCGGCCGAGGTGTCGGATGGGCGGTTCGTTGCGGACGTGCCGATCGCCGCCGGGGAAAACGTCGTGACGGCCATGTGCTCGTCGGGCGGGTCGGGGAGTGCCGAGCTCGTCTTCACGGGGAAGCTCGAGCCGCGGCCGACCGCGCGGATCAACGTCCGGCTCGACGGAAGGACCGTCCGGTTCGACGGACGGCGGAGCGAGCCGAGCGCGTTCGACGGCGCCCCGATCACCGGCCACGCGTGGTCGGTCCGCGAGGGGAACCCGGCGCCGCTCGACCTGACGATGACGTCGGGCGAGCGCACGGAAGCCATGGCGCCGGAGCGGGACGGCGAGTACTACGTGACGCTCGAGGTCACCGACGAGCGGGGCCGGACCGACCGGAGCACCACGTACTTCGTCGTGGAACGTGGCGAGCCGCGCGTCCCGGATATGGACGAGGAGGCCCCGGCGTGGATCTCGACCGCGATCGTGTACGGCACCGTCCCGCCGCTGTTCGGCGACGACGGGTTCCGAAGCGTCGCCGAACGGATCCCGTACCTGGCGGACCTCGGCGTCAACGCTCTGTGGCTGTCGCCGATCAACGAGTCGCCCGTCGGCGACTTCGGCTACGCAGTGAAGGACTACTTCGAGCTGAACCCCGATTACGGCACGAAGGACGACTTCCGGCATCTGGTCGAGACGGCGCATCGCCATGGCGTCCGCGTGCTGATGGACTTCGTCCCGAACCACATCTCGGACGAGCACCCCTACTCCGTCGACGCCGCCGAGCACGGCGAGGCATCGCACTACTACGACTTCTTCGACCGGGACGAGGACGGGCAGATCACGCACTACTTCACGTGGGACAACCTGAACAACATGAACTACGACAACCCCGAGGTTCGAGCGATGGAGACGGAGGCGTTCTCGTACTGGGTGCGAGAGTTCGACGTCGACGGCTTCCGCGTCGACGCCGCGTGGGGCGTCAAGCGGCGCCGCCGCGACTACTGGCCGCAGTGGCGCCGCGAGCTGAAGTGGATCAAGCCCGACCTGATGCTGATCGCCGAGGCGAGCGCGCGCGATCCCTACTACTTCTCGAACGGGTTCGACGTCGCGTACGACTGGACGGAGAACCTGGGGAACTGGGCGTGGCAGGGCGTGTTCGACGCGCCCGAGGTGATCTCCAGCTGGCTCGACGCAGCGCTGCTCAACAGGCCGAAGGGCTATCACCCAGACGCGGTGATCTTCCGGTTCCTGAACAACAACGACACCGGGACGAGGTTCGTCGACCTATACGGGGAGGATCTGGTCTACCCGGCAGCCGCGTTGCTGCTGACGCTGCCGGGGGTGCCCGAGCTCTACACCGGCGACGAGATCGGGGCGTCGTACTTGCCGTACGAGAGCCTGGTCCCGCTGTCGTGGAAGGACGAACGCGGGTTGCGCCCGTACTACGAGAAGCTGATCGACCTGCGTCTGCGGACCCCGGCGCTCCACTCGCTCGAGTGGGAGCGCGTCGAGGTCGATGCTCCGGCCAGCGTCTACTCGTACGTCAGGACTGCGCACGAGGGGCCACCAGTGCTGGTCCTGCTGAACTTCGCCTCGCCGACGCCGGTCGACGTGCGGCTCGACGACCCGCTCGCGCCGTTCGCCGGCGGGATCGTTCGCGACCTTCTGACGGGGCAGCGGTTCGAGCTCGCGTCGGGGTCCGCCAGGTTCCGGATGGAGGCGACGTCGGCGCTGATCCTCGAGCTGGAGGAACGATGAGGATCGCGGTCCTGCCCGAACCGCAACACTTCGAGATCGTCGACGAGGACATCCCGGAGATCGCGGACGACGAGGTCTTGGTACGGGTGACCGCGTGCGGCGTGTGCGCATCGGAACTGGACATCTGGCAGGGCAAGGCGGGTCACGCGACGATGCCGTGGTATCCCGGCCACGAGGTCAGCGGCGTCGTGGAGCGCGTCGGGGCCGACGTGAGGTCGTTCGGCCCCGGCGACCGCGTCGCTGCATGGGTGACGACGCGCGGCTACGCCGAGTACATAGCGTTGAGGGCCGAGCACTGCTTCGCGGCCGGTGACGTTCCGCTCGACGTGGCGCTCGGCGAGCCGATGGCGTGTGCCGTGAACACCGTGGACGTCGCGAACCCCGCGCTCGGCGACGACGTGGTGGTGATCGGGGCCGGGTTCATGGGCAACCTCGTCCAGCTCCTGGTCCAGCAGCAGGGGCCGCGGCAGGTGATCGTGGCGGACCCGCGGCGCGATGCGCGCGAACGCGCGTCGCGGCTCGGCGCCACGTCCGTGATCGATCCGAGCGGAGAGGATCTCGTGGCGCGGGTGCGCGAGCACACCGACGGACGAGGCGCCGACATGACCTTCGAGGTCACTGGCGTGCAGGACGCGCTCGATCCGATCGGCGACGTCACGCGGATGAGCGGCACCGTCGTGATCACCGGATACCACCAGGGGGAGCCCAGGCGCGTTCCCCTCGGTCACTGGAACTGGATGGCCTTCCGGATCGTGAACGCACACTTCCGCGACGTGGGCACGATCCTGCGAGGGATGCGGAAGGGGATGCGCCTGCTGACCTCCGGCCGCATCCGGATCGACGACCTCGTGACGCACCGATTCGCACTCGAGCGGATCGACGACGCCTTCCGGATGGCCGTCGAGAAGCCCGAGGGGTTCGTGAAGGCGACCGTGCGCCCGAACGGAGGAGGTCCGTGAACGTCAGGGACGAGGTCCAGGCCTGGACCGACGAGGGCGTCGACGCAGAGCGGTTCCGACATCCGACCACCGAGTTCGGCATCCTGCCGTTCTGGTTCTGGAACGGGGAACTGGACCCCGACGAGCTGCGGTTCCAGCTCGGCGAGCTTGCGGCCAAGCGGGTGCACGGCGTCGTCCTGCATGGCCGCTACGGGCTGGAGATCCCGTACCTGAGCGACCGCTACCTGGACCGAGTGCGTCTGGCGACCGAGGAGGCGATCGCGCTCGGGCTGCGGACGTGGATCTACGACGAGATGAACTGGCCGAGTGGCACGGCGGACAAACGCGTGCTGAGGGCGCGACCCGACCTGGCGCAGCGGTACATCGAGTGCATCGGCTTCACGATCCAGGGGCCCTGGTTCATGTGCCTGACCGGCGAGGACAGCCGGTACCTCGACTTCGAGCGGTCGAACCCCGTCGCCGCGTTCGCGATCGCCGAGGACGGGCGCGTGCTCGATCTCACTCCGAACCTCTCGTTCGAGAAAGTCGTGCCGTGGGAGGTGCCGCCGGGACAGTGGCGGCTCTGCTACGTGGTCGAGAAGCGCGCCGACTACTACATCGACGCCCTTGACCCGGAGGCGACCGCAACATTCTTGCGCCTGGGCTACGCCCCCTATCTGCAGGCTCTCGACGGCGAGGGTCCGGCGAGCCCCAGGCGGGGAGTCGTCGGCTTCTACTCCGACGAGCCGGCCATGCACTACTACCTGACCGCCGCCGACAACCTGGTGGTGCCCTGGACCAAGG
>JBKPHM010000036.1:0-20002 GCA_046729855.1 Actinomycetota bacterium
AGCCATCGTGAGGCGTCTCGACCTCGCCGCCATCGCGCGCGACGTCCTCGACGAGATCGACGTGGAGGAGATCATCCGAGAATCGAGCGGGTCCCTGACCGTGCAGACGGTCGACGCGCTGCGGGCGCGTGGGGTCGACGCGGACCGCCGACTCGCCGAGCTCGTGGATCGCGTGCTGTTCCGCCATCGTGCACGGGACGTCCGGCTCGCGAACGGTCAGAGCGGCGACGACGTCCGCGTCGATCCCACGTGAACGCTGAGCGCGCCGGGACCGGATGGATCCGCGCAGGGTTCGTGTCCCGCGCCACCGCGGATCTGATCGATGCGGTCCTGATCTGCGTCGCAACGGCAACGCTCGTCGTCGTCGGCTCCATGCTCCGGGCGCTCTTCGGGCCGTCTCCGTTCGCGTTCCCCCGGCTTCGGGGCATCGAGATGGCGGGTTTCCTCTCGCTCGCGTTCCTCGCCTACCTGACGTTCTTCTGGTCATCGACCGGCCGCACACCGGGCAAGCAGGCATCGGGGCTTCGCGTCGTCACCGCAAGCGGCGAGTCGATCGGGTTCGGGCGAGCGTTGGGCCGGGCGGTCCTCTGCACCGTATTCCCGTTCGGGTTCCTCTGGGTCGCCGTCAGCGCTCGGAACCTGGCGCTCCACGACATCGTCGTCGGAACGGCGGTCGTCTACGACTGGTCTGCGCGCGGCGCCCAGTCGGCAACCGCGTCGATCAGATCGAGCGACGGGTCGGCTCGAGGGACAGATCGCGTTCGAGATCGCGTCGAGGTCGGTCCGCACGCTCCGCCGACCCACCGTACGGCCGATCGGCACTGAGCGCATACACGATCAACACGTCAAGCACGATCACCATGATCGACGCGACCGGGTGAGCGCCGATCGAGAAGAACCACGCGAACATCGACGCCGTGGCGCCCGCGATGCCGAGCGCCTTCCCGGCAACGGTTCGGCGCGAGATCAAGACAGAGGTCAACAGCTGGAGCGCGCCGACGCAGATCCACACGACCCCCCAGAACGAGAGGTTCTCGTAGAGCAGGTTGGTCTCCTCGAAGTACTCCGGCTTCGTCAACGCGGCGATGCCGAGCACGAGGTTCCATGCTCCTGCCACGCCCACCATGATCGTGGCGAACAGCGTCCAGCCGCGGCTGCGCTCGGGCTCGTCCATGAGGCCTCCCATCCGGGTCTCGCGTCACCGTGGCGGTCGTACGTCGCACCTGCATCACCCGAACCGGGCGAAGCCGTCGGGGCGACGCCTCGCTCCGACGTACTCAATGGACGCGGGACTCGAGCCAGATCAGGATCGTCGTCACCGCCACGATCGCGACGCCCGCGATGGTGGACCTCGGCCAGGACAGCCCGTCGCGACGACCGAGCCCGACGGCGAAGCCGAAGAGCATCGCCATCGTGAGCCGCACGCCGAGGCGGTATCCGGTACCGCTCGACACCCAGCGCACCGCAGCGAGGCACAGCGGGGTGATCGGGACGAGGGCGGTGAGCAGGAGCGGCATGTCGTGCCGCATGGCCTCGCCGAGTCGGCGTACGTGCAGGCGACCTGCGCGGGCGACCTGCGGGACGATCGCCGCGAAGACGTGCGCAACGTACAGGACGCTGGCGGCAGCGACCGTCGAGGCGATCGCCTCCGAAGGCGCAGGAGGATCCGCTTGTGATCCGAGGGAGGAGACCACGGCGAGATAGACGATCGACCCGTAGAACGCCAATGCGACGGCCGAGTCGTCGACCCACTGGGCGAGCGGCCTCGGCTCGCGCTCCTGCGTCGTCATCCCGTCGTCGTCCATATCGGCGGTTCACCGTGGGAACCGGCGACCTGGCAGGCATCATCCCACCGGACGAACTCCCCACGCGTCGCCTGGTGTGGTTCGGGGACGTCGCTCGGGGTAGGGTGCTCGGCGATGTCGTCGAAGCTCTCGCCCGAGGACCGGCGCACGCACGAGCGACGGACGGCCCTGGTGTCCCTGATGCGGCGGCTGCGCCGGCCGACCGCCGGCATCGTGCCGCATCCGGGACCCGCCGACGAACGACGCCCGGGCGGCAGCCGGTCGGGCGCCCTCCGCGCCGCGATCTTCGGCGTCAACGACGGCCTCGTGTCGAACCTGTCGCTGATCTTCGGCGTCGCCGGGGCGGGCGTGTCGCGTGAAGTGATCCTGGTCGCCGGCGTCGCGGGGTTGCTCGCTGGGGCGTTCTCGATGGCCGCCGGGGAGTACATCTCGATGAAGGTCCAGCGCGAGGTGTTCGAGCGGCTGATCCACCTGGAGGCGCATGAGATCGGCTCGTTGCCCGACGAGGAGCGGGACGAGCTGGCGGAGATCTACGAGGGAAAGGGCGTGCCGCCGGAACTCGCCGGGCAGCTCGCGGACGTCCTCATGGCTGACCCGAAGGTGGCGCTCGAGACGCACGCGCGCGAGGAGCTCGGGCTCGACCCCGACGAGGGGCTCGGGTCGCCGTGGGTCGCGGCGGGCTCGTCGTTCATCACCTTCGCGTTCGGTGCCGCGGTCCCGCTCGTGCCGTTCGTGGTCAGCGGCACCGGTGCCGTCGCCGCCTCGGCCGTCGTCTCCGGCGTGACGATGCTCGTCGTCGGAGGCGCGATGTCGTACTTCACGGGGCGGCCCGTGGCGGTCTCCGCCGTGCGGATGCTCGCGGTCGCGAGCGTCGCGGCGGCGGTCACGTACGCCGTCGGCAGCCTGTTCGACGTCGCCGTCTCTTGACGGCGTCACTCCTCGACAAACTCGCCCCGGCGCTCGATCAGCCACTCGATCGAGTCCCGAAGCGACTCGTAGCGGCGCTCTCCCAGCTCGCGTCGGGCACGCGCCGCGAGCGCGACGACCGCGCGGCGGGCCTCGGCCACGTAGCGACGTCCGCGCGCCGTGAGACGGACGACCTTGGCGCGCGCATCCTCGGGATCCGGGACGCGACGGACGTAGCCTCGCTGCTCGAGGTCATCGACGATCAGCATCATGCCCTGCTTGGTGATGCGGGCCCGCCTCGCGAGCTCCGTGAGCCGCGTGCCCGAGCGCCGGTCGATGTTCATGAAGACGGCGCCGTGGCCGGGTCTGGCGTCCGGGTAGCCGCGCTCCTCGAGTGAGGTCATCAGCTCCGCCGCCAGCGCACGGTGCCCCTCGAGGAGGAGTCGCACGAGGTCCGCCGATGCCACGACCCGATCGTCGCGCGTGCCGCCGCCCTGGTCAATCATCTTGACTGCGTCTGGTCGCGGTAGCCTCGCGTCGATGGCGATCCAGGTCCGGAAGGCGCAACCGGCCGAATACGAGGAGGCGGGGCGCGTGACCGCGCTCGCCTACCGGGAGTTCGTCCGGCGCGAGGACCCGTCCGGCTGGGATGAGTACCTATCGTTCATCGCGGACGTCGGTGGACGCGCCGACCGCACCACCGTGCTCGTCGCCGTGGAGGAGGGCCGCATCCTCGGGTCGCTCACCCTCGAGCTGGAGGGCCGGACCGAGTCCGACGACGCGCCGCTCGAGCCGGACGAGGCGCACATCCGGATGCTCGGCGTCGATCCGGATGCGAGGCGGCGGGGCGTGGCTCGCGCCCTCATGGACGCGAGCGCGGACCTCGCCCGAGCGGCCGGCAAGCACCGCCTGACGCTGCACACCACGCGGCGGATGACGGCGGCGCAGCGCATGTACCAGGACATGGGCTTCCGCCGCGCGCCGGATCACGTGTTCCCGGACGGGTTCGTGCTCCTCGGGTACGAGCGCGACCTGTAGCGGCGAGCGGCGGTTCACGCGTCGCCCGGCGCGGGGACGACCTCTCCCGACGCGAGGACGACGCCGTCCTCGGTGACCGTCTCGACCTCGCCGCGCCGGAACTGCTGCTCGTACAGCCGCGCGTACAGACCTCCCCGCTCGACCAGCTCCCGATGCGTCCCGCGATCGACGATCCGGCCACGATCGACGACGAAGATCACGTCGGCCGACAGGATCGTCGACAGCCGGTGCGCGATCGCGATCGTCGTGCGGCCGTGCATCAGCGGCTGGAGAGCCTCCTGCACGAGCCGCTCCGACGTCGAGTCCAGGCTTGACGTCGCCTCGTCCAGGATCAGGATCCGCGGGTCTTTCAGGATCACTCGGGCGATCGCCAGACGCTGCTTCTCGCCGCCGGACAGCTTGTAGCCGCGCTCGCCGACGATCGTGTCGTAGCCATCGGACAGCTCGGCGATCCGGTCGTGGATGAACGCGGCGCGCGCCGCCGCTTCGAGCTCGTCGTGGGTCGCCCCGGGCTTGCCGTAGAGCAGGTTGCGCCGGATCGTCGTGTGGAACAGGTATGTCTCCTGCGTCACCATCCCGATCAGATCGCCCAGAGACGACAGCGACAGATCGCGCACGTCGATGCCGTCGATGGTGACGGCGCCGTGTTGCACGTCGTACAGCCGGGGCACCAGGTAGGTCATCGTCGTCTTGCCGGCACCGCTGGGGCCAACGAGCGCGGCGAGCTGTCCGGGCTCGATCTCGAGGGAGACGCCCTCGAGCGTCCACTCGCGCGGCGGCGGGCCTTCGCCGTCCCACCACACCGGCGGCTGCCCGTCCGCGGTCTGCTCGTCGGCCGGGCGGTCGTAGCGGAACCACACGTCGGAGAACCTGACGTCACCCCTGACCTGGTCCGGCGCCACCGAGATCGCGCCCGGGCGGTCCCGGATCTCGTGGCGCATGTCGAGGTACTCGAAGATCCGGTCGAACAGCGCCATCGAGGTCTGCACCTCGGTCGAGACCTGCAGCATCGAGCCGATCGGGAAGAACAGCCGCGACTGGAGCGTGGTGAACGCCACGATGTCACCGGCGGTGAGCGCGTCGGAGCCGTTGGCCATGACCCACCCGGCGACCAGGTAGACCAGGGCCGGCGTGATCGAGAAGAAGATCTGGACGACCGCGAAGAACGAGCGCCCGATCATCGTCTGACGGATCTGGAGCCCCGTCAGGCGCCGGTTCTCGCCTCGGAACCGATCGATCTCGTGCCGCTGGCGACCGAACGCCTTCGAGAGCAGGATCCCCGACACCGACAGCGTCTCCTCGGTGATCGACGTCAGGTCGGCGAGGGTCTTCTGCGTCGAGCGTGCGACCTCCTGGCGAGCCTTGCCGACGCGGTAGGTGAGCCACAGGAAGAGCGGAAGCAGCGCGAGGGACAGGACGGTCAGCTGCCACGAGATGATCACCATCGCGATCAGCGTGCTGACGATGATCACCACGTTTGACAGGATGCTCGAGGCCGTGTCCGTTACGACCGTCTGCACGCCGCTCACGTCGTTCGACAGCCTCGACTGGATCTCGCCTGTTCGCGTGGTCGTGAAGAACCGCAGCGGCATCCCCTGGAGATGCTCGTACAGCCCGTTGCGGAGGTCCTGCATCACGCGCAGGCCGACGAGGTTGGCGAGGTACGTCTGCCCGACGCCGATCACGCCCGAGACGACGGGGATCGCCACCATGAACGCGACCAGCACGTACAGGACGTCGAGCTGGGGGCACGACGCCCCGCCCTGGCAGAGTCCGGGTGGGTTGCCGAACAGCGCCCGGTCGAAGATCTCCTTGATCAGGATCGGATTGATCACGCCGAGGGTCGATGTGACGACGATCGCGAGCCCGACCAGCGCCACCTTGCTGCGGTACGGCCCGAACGTCCGAACGACCCGACGGACCGTCTGGCGGCGAATCGGCCGGCGATCCTCGTCGGGGACGCCGACGCCGTAGAAGTGGCGGCGCATCTTCCCAGGGTAAACCGCCGATCCGCCAACGCATCCCCGGGTAGGGTGTCCTGCGATGGAACCGTGGGAGTGGGAGCTGATCGGACGGATGGCCCTCGGGGCGGCGCTCGGCTACGCGATCGGCTTCGAGCGGGAGATCCGCGGCAAGTCGGCCGGCGAGCGGACGTTCGCGCTCGTCGCGCTCGGCACGGCGGCCGTCACGGCGCTCGCGCAGGAGGCATTTGGTGAGGCGAGCACTCGCGTGATCCAGGGCGTGGTGACCGGCGTCGGGTTCCTCGGGGCCGGGCTGATCTTCCAGCGCGAGCACGGCGTCGTCCTGGGCCTCACGACGGCCGCATCGGTCTGGGCGATCGCGGCGATCGGCGTGCTCGCCGGATCGGGCGCCTACATCGCGTCCATCGTCGGCACCGCGCTCGTGGTGTTCATCCTCGAGCTCGACAGGCTACCGCTGATCAGGAAGGTCGAGCCGCGGCGCCTCCGCGACGAGCAGCTCGGGGGGCGGGACGAGGAAGACGATTGAGCCTCGTCACAGGCCCGCGATCTCGCGAGCACGCGCCCAGACCTCGTCCATCATCCCGGGCGTCAGCTTGCCGGTGAACGTGTTCTGCTGGCTCGGGTGGTAGCTCCCCAGCAACACGTACGGTCCGACGGGGGTCTCGCGGAGATGACCGAACGACGGCCGTGGGCGGGCGAGGTGGCCGAGCGAGGCGAGCGCGCGCAGCACACCGTCCCACGCGAACGCGCCGAGCGTCACGATCGCCCGCGCCTGCCTGAGCGCCCCGAGCTCGGCCTCGAGGTACGGGAGGCAGTTATCGCGTTCCTGCGGCGTCGGCCGGTTGCGCGGCGGCGCGCACCGGTTGATGGCGCCGACGTAGGCGCCGAGGAGCTTCAACCCGTCCGAACGTGAGATCGACGTCGGGCGGTTGGCGAGCCCTTTGCGGCAAAGCGACGCGAACAGGAAGTCGCCGGAGCGGTCGCCCGTGAAGATCCGGCCGGTTCGGTTGCCGCCGTGCGCCGCGGGCGCGAGCCCCACGATCACGATGCGGGCCTGCGGATCGCCGAAGCCCGGTACCGGCCTGGCCCAGTACTCCTGGTCGGCGAATCGGGTTGGCTTGCGTTCGGCCACCTCTTCCCGCCACGCGACCAGGCGCGGGCATCTGCGACACTCGACGACCTCCGCGGCGATCTCGGCGAGCGACCGCACCGGCTCGCTCCCGTCGCTCAGGGTCGAGGGGGCCACCCGCCGATGCTAGATGGGTACGCGCGGCGCCGCGGTCGCGCCGTTCGGGAGGATTCGATGACCGACTTCGCCAGGGCGAACGCGGGCCGCAACATCGCGGTGCGGGCGGCGCTGGTCGCCTCGCTCGCCGCCGGAACGATCGCTGGGATCCCGCTCGTCCGCTCGTACGCCGTCCCGGCGGCCGTCGTGCGGACGCAGGCGCTCGAGGTCTCGACGATGGCGGGGCCAGCGACCCGGGGTGTCCGCGTCGACGCGGCCGGCTCGCTCAGGACCGAACGGTTCGCGGGCCGGACGAAGCCGGTGAGCGTCTGCGCGCCGATCTGGTTCGACGGGCTGGCGGTCACCTGGTCGCGCTCGTCACGACGGGAACCGAACGTGCTGGTTCGGACGGGACGCAACGAGGGGACGCTCGGCAAGATCGTCGAGCTCGACCCGGAGGGGGGCGCGGACCCCGGGACCCCGGAGTACGGCCGCGGCGCTGGTGGGTCGACCTACCTGTGGACCGGCGCCTCGAGATGCGCGCGGATCTGGCTCGACCTCGCCTCCCGATCGTGGGTGGCCGGCCTTCGCGTCGTCTTCGTGAACAGCTCGGGGACGTCGGCCGGGCCGACGACGGGCCCGCCGCAGATCGGGCCGGTCGCTCGTGACGGTGCGTCGCCGCTCCCATCCGCGGAGCCGCGGACGGCCGAGCCGAAGATCATCACACGCCAGCAGTGGGGCGCGAACCCCCGGCTGATGAACTGCACCCCGGACGTCGCCGACTTCCTCGACGTCGGATTCGTGCACCACACCGCCGGACCGAACTCCTACTCGCGTGCAGAGGCCGACGACGTCGTTCGGGGCATCTACGCCTACCACACCCAGGTACGCGGCTGGTGCGACATCGGCTACAACTTCCTGGTCGACCGGTACGGCGACATCTTCGAGGGTCGCTCGGGCGGCATCACCGAGAACGTGATCGGGGCGGCCCAGATGGGCTTCAACACCGGCGCGTTCTCGGTGTCGTTGATGGGGACGTTCGATGCGTCCCGGCCGCCACGCGTGGCGATCCGCGCGCTCCAACGGCTGCTCGCCTGGCGGCTCGATATCGCCCACGTGAACCCAAGGGCCTTCGCCGAGATGACGTCCGCCGGCGGTCGCACGACGCGGTACGAGAAAGGCACTGTGGTTCGCCTGCACGTGATCTCGGGTCACCGCGACACCGGCCTGACGTCGTGCCCCGGCGCGGCGCTGTACCGGCTCCTCCGCCGGGTCCGTCGCGTCGTCGGGCGGCTTGGTCTGCCCAAGATCTACGAGCCACGCCTGTCGACGACGACGTTCGTGGCCGGCGAGGCGCAACGCCTCCGGATCGGTGCGCGGGGCTCCGCGTGGCTGTCGTGGTCGGTCACGATCCTCGGGCCGGACGGCGCCCGCGTCGCGGAGCTCCCCGCGCAGGACGGCGACCGTCTGGCGCTGTGGTCGCGTCCCGTCTTCGACGCCGCCGGCGCATACCGGGTCATCATCGCCGCGTCCGACCGGAGCGGTCGGCACGCGAGGCCGGCCGAGCTCGAGCTCGTGGTCGAGGCACCTGCGCCGAGCCCTACGCCCTCGGCATCCCCGAGCCCTTCTGCGACGCCGTCGCCCTCCGCGTCCCCCACGGCGTAAGAACGCAATGCCCGCCAGATGACGGGCTACGCGCGCAGCTCGCGGAACCGGTCCGCCGCGAGCCGGAAGACCTCGAGCGGGTCGAGCAGGTCGCCGATCGCCCCGATCAGCGCCTCGAACCCCGGAGGCGTGGGGCCCTCCGTACGCAGCCGGTGGGCGAGCTGAAGCGAGGTCTCAAGGCCGTCGACGCACCGATCCCAGACCTCGGATACCTCCTCCGTTCTCCACGACGGCATGCCGCGCAGCGCCTCGCGGAGCTCGTCCTCGAACTCCAGCAAGACGTCGGCGAGCGCACGGCCCGGCAGCCGGGACGTCGGCACCGCCTCCGTCAGCACCGACTTGCCTCGCTCGACCCGCTCGACCACGCCGCGGAACGCCTCGAACGTGTCGGCGAGGCCCTCAGGCAGCCGCTTGCGTCGAAGCACCCGTCAGGACCCCGCGCGAACGCGGGCGAGCGTCCGAAGTCCCATCGCCGGATCGTTCGTGGCGATGGCGTCCAGCCCCCAGCCGAGGAGCGCCGCGAACCGGTCCGGGTCGTCCACCGTCCAGGTGCCCAGGCGCACACCGGCTTCGTGCGAGCGGTCGACGAACGCGCGGCCGGTGGCGAGCAGGCCGCGCGAGCCCGGAAGGAGCATGTCGTGCCGCCGCTCGACGACGTGGGCCAGCGCCTGGCCGGGCGGGACGGCGTCGGTGATCAGCAGCCCCGTCGCGATCCCGCGTGCCGCGTCACGAGCGAACGCGACGCTCCGCGGGTTGAACGAGACGACCAGCACGGGACCGTCGAAGGCGCAGTCGGAGACGGCCGCCAGGGCCGCCTCCGCGACGCTCTCGCGGTCGGATTCGTACGCGGGGTCGCCGGGCACGTTCTTGATCTCGATCGCGACGCCGGCACGGCCGGTGAGCACCGACAGCGCCTGCTGGAGCGTGGGGACCCGCGCACGTCCGTCGCCACCGCGAACGACGAGCGACGTGAGCCGATCGGTCGTGAGCTCGTGCACGAGCCCCTCGCCCTCGGTGGTCCGCGAGACGTCGGCGTCGTGCATGACCACCGGCACGTGGTCCGAGGTCAGCCGGACGTCGAGCTCGACGATCGGCGCCCCCACCGCGATCGCCGCCTCGAAGGCCTCAAGGGTGTTCTCCGGATGCGTCGACGACGCACCGCGGTGGGCCACCACGAGTGGAAAGGCGTCCTCCGCGATCAGGTTCGAGGATGTCACACGCGGCTCGCGGGACACAGCTGGTTCACTGGGCAGATCTCGCACTTCGGCGTGCGGGCGACGCAGATCGCCCGCCCGTGGTCGATCAGCACATACGTGAAGTCGAACCACCGCTCGCGCGGGATCAGCGGCATCAGGTCCCGCTCGATCTTGTCGGGATCGTTCTGCTGCGTGAAGCCGAGGCGCTGCGAGACGCGCCGGACGTGCGTGTCGACGGCGATCCCCTCGACCTTGCCGTACGCGTTGCCGAGGACGATGTTCGCGGTCTTGCGCGCGACCCCAGGCAGCGTAACGAGATCCTCCATGGTGTCGGGGACGCGCCCACCGTACGCCTCGACGATCCGCTGCGCGGCGCCGCGCAGCGACCGCGCCTTCTGGTTGAAGAAGCCCGTCGGCTTGATGTCCGCGGCGAGCTCGGCCTCGGGGACCTTGAGGTAGTCCTTCGGCGTCCGGTACTTGCGGAACAGCGACGCCGTGACCCGGTTCACGCCCTCGTCGGTCGTCTGTGCGGACAGGATCGTCGCGACGAGCATCTCGAGCGGATTCGAGAACCGCAACGCGACCTTCGCGTCGGGGTACGCGCGCGACAGCAACCGGACGATCTCTGGCGCTCGCTGCTCGGCCGGTGCGTTGCGGTCGAGCGTCGTGCTTCGCTTCGGGGGCACGAAGCGATGCTATCGCGCGAGGTCGAGCGCCAGATCGAACGTCGAGCCGCTCGCGTGGTGATCCCACGAGCCGTCGCGATACACGTGGACACCAGCACGGCCGAGGACCCGCCACGCGGTGCCGTCGCCCACCATCGCGGTGTCCTCGTCGAGCGCGATCAGCGTCTCACCCGGCGGCGTCCGCGCCTGCATGAACGCCTGCGCGCCGGGGAACCACTCCTCGACGCGGTCCCAGTGCGGCGCGAACATCGAGCGGCGCACGAACCCGAGCCCGGGCTTGTACGTCGCCTCCGCCAAGATGTCATCGACGTCCGAGTCGTACGTGACCTCGGTGAGACACGCGACGCCGGCGCTGCACCCGACGTACGCGGCGCCGCGCTGCATCTCCTCCATCAGGACGTCCCAGAACCTGGTCCCGTCGATCGTCCGGGCCAGGTAGTAGGGGTTGCCGCCGGAGAAGTACACGGCCGACGCGTCCCTGATCAGCTCGGCGACGGAGGGATCCTGCGCGTGCGCGCGCGTCTTCAGCGGAAGCACCGCGGCGTGCATCCCCAGCGCGCCGTAGTGATCGAGCCCCTTCGCCGCCCAGCCGGCGAACGAGTCGTCCCCCTCGGGCGCCGACGCCGTCGGAACGATCACGACCCGCCCGTCGCCGGAGCCGTCGAGCGCCCAACGGTCGATGGCCTCCGACCACGGCTCGAACTCACCCGCGCCGAGCAGTGCGATCCTCACGAAGAGCGCCCCCGCGCGACGGGGTGCGCTGGCCGAAGCTCCGCGTCGAGCTTGTGGCCGAGCTCGGCCGCGACCTCGAGCACGGCGTCCAGGTCGTCGGCCTCGGTCCGGAAGTTCACGATGCACACCCGGAGCACGAACCGCCCGTGCAGGACAGCGTTCGAGAAGAACGCGCGGCCGTCCTGCTGCGCGTCGTTCATCAGCCGCTCGTTCAGCCGGTCGAGGTATGTGTCGCGGTCGTGGATCTCGCCCAGGTCCTCCGGCACAAACCGGAAGCAACAGATCGACAGCCCAACCGGGCACGCCAGCTCGAACTCGGGATGCGCTCGCACCCGCTCACCCATGTACCGGGCGAGCGCCGCGTCATGCGAGATCCGCTCGCGGTACGCGCGCCAGCCGTGCGCCAGGATCGACACCCAGACCTTGAGCGCCCAGAACCCGCGGGAGAACTGGGGCCCGAGCATGCCGAGGTCCAGCCCGCGACCGGTCCGCTCCTTGTCCTGGCGCGTGTACGTGGCGTGGACGGCGAAGGCGTCGGCGAGGTGCTGGAGTTCGCGCACGAGCACGCACCCACCGGACAGCGGCGTGTACAGCCACTTGTGCGGGTCGAACGCGATCGAGTCGGCCCGCTCGATCCCGGCGAACGCCGGGCGCAGGTCGTCGGCGAACGCTCCGGGCCCTCCGTACGCGCCGTCGACGTGGAACCACAAGCCCTCGGTCGCGCACAGATCCGCGATCTCCTCGAGCGGATCGATCGCGCCGGTCGCGACGGTCCCCGCCGACGCGACCACGGCGAACGGACGCAAGCCGGCCTCCCGGTCGCGCGCGATGGCCTCGCGGAGCCGGTCGATCCGGATCCGGAACGCGTCGTCGACCTCGACGATCCGGACGGCGTCGGTGCCGAGCCCCAGCATGTCGGCCGCTCGCGAGCTGACGACGTGGGTCTCGGACGACATGTACATCGTGAGCGGCGCGCCGGCCGACAGGCCATGCGCGCGGACATCCCAGCCCGCGACGTGGTCGCGTGCCGCCTTCAGCGCGACGAAGTTCGCCATCGCGCCCCCCGAGACGAGCAGCCCGCCGGCCGTCTCGGGCAGGCCGAACCGCTCGGCGAAGAACCGTGTGAGGTGCAGCTCGATCTCCGTCGCCCCCGGCGACAGGCCCCACCCACCGAGGTTCATGTTCACCGCCGCGGCCAGCAGATCCGCCGGCGCGCCCGGCACCGTCCCCGCGCCGCTCACGTACGCGAGGAACCTCGGGTGTCCGGGGTACATCGATCGCTCGAACAGCAGGTCCTCGAGGTAAGCGAACAGGTCGTCGTCGGGCATCGGGTCCTCGGGGATGGCGATCGCGACGGCGTCGCGGACCTCGCTCGCACTCCTGCCCTGGGTCACCGGCAGGTCGGGGAGCCGCCGCAGCAACTGCTCCCACAGCTCGACGGACCGCCGGCCGAACGCCGACGCGCGATCGGGCGACCAGTCCAGGTCCGGGAGCGGCGGAGGTCGCTCGCTCACGGCCTCTCCTCGCCCAGCCGGAACATCTCGCGGGACATCTGCCGCCACCAGGTCTCCTCGCCGACGGCCTCGAAGATCGTGTGCACCTGGCTGACGTGTTCGAGGATGGCTCGGACCTTGAGATTGTTGATGTCGGGCGGCAGTCTGTAATCGACCATCAGCCGCTCGACCGGAGTGATCACCGGGGTGCCGGGCCGGAACACGTTGAACGGCTCCCAGATCGGGAGGAACTCGTCGGCCCAGTCCTTCGTCACGGTCGCGTAGAGGACGCGCGACCCGGGCGGGCCGGCCTCGCGGAGCGCCCGGGTCGCCCACGCCGAAACGGACTTGTGCGCTGCGTGATCGGTCATCCCATCCGACCCGAAGGTCAGGATCGTGTCGGGCCGGACCTCGCGCACGATCTTCGCCACGCGCCCGTACCCGTGCTCGGGCAGCGTGGTGTCCATGTCGATGTCGGGCAGGTCGAGCCAGACGTGCTCGTCCACGCCGAGAGCGGCCAAAGAGCGCTCGAGCTCAGCGGTCCGGACCTCCCCCATCTTGTCGGGCGGCCAGGCGTCCTCGTCCATCGATCCGCCCTCGCCCCGCGTCGCGGTAACGCACACGACGCGCGACCCGCTCCGCACGGCGCGGGCCATCACTCCCGCCGATAGATACGCCTCGTCGTCCGGATGTGCCCAGACGCCCAGGATGGTTGCCCCGAGTTCGTCCACGTCAGTCCCCATCGCCCCACGGATCGGTCGGCGGGCGCATCGTACCCGGGTCCGCACGACGGGCAGACGAGTTCAGGCGGTCGGGTGGTCGGTGCGGATGACGCGGGAGATCCGTTCGAGGAGGTGCGGCGGGATCTCGTCGCAGCCACACTTCGCCCTGAGCAACGCCTTCAGGGCGCGCTGGAAGTCCGAGTGCTCCGTGCACGGCCCGCAGAGGACGAGGTGCTCCTCGACCTCGACACGGATGGTGTCGTCGAGCTCTCCATCGAGGTAGAGCTCGATGCGCCGCAACGCCTCTCGACAATCAATCTCTGACAAGACCACGCTCCCGTACCGTCTCCCACAACGCCTTCTGGAGCGACTTCCTTCCCCGATGCAGCCGGGACATCACCGTGCCGATCGGCACGTCCAGGATCTCGGCGATCTCCTTGTACGAGAACCCCTCGACGTCCGCAAGCCAGACCGCCATCCGGAACTGCTCCGGAAGGGCCTCCAGCGCACGCTGGACGTCCTCATCGGGGAGCCGCTCGAGCACCGACGTCTCGGCCGACGCCTCGGTCGAGCCGCCCAGCCTGTCGTACAGGTACCAGTCTTCGACGTCGTCGTCCGAGACCGTAACCGGCTCCCGCTGCTTCTTCCGGTACGCGTTGATGAACGTGTTCGTGAGGATCCGGTACATCCACGCGCGCAGGTTCGTCCCTTCCTCGAACCCCCCGAACCCTCGGTACGCGCGCAGGTACGACTCCTGCACCAGGTCCTCGGCGTCCGACGGGTTCCGCGTCAGCCGGAGCGCGGCCGAGTACAGGTTGGGGAGCAGCGGCAGGACGTCGCGCTCGAACCGCTCCCGCAGCGCCGGATCGTCGGTCGTCGCCTGGCTCTTGGACACGGTCCGTCAGAGTATCGTCGAACGCAGCCCCGCCGACCGCTCCGCCCGCCGGCGCCCGCCGGCCGCGGTGTCAGTTCCCCACCCCGGTGCGAAGATGGGTCGATGGCGAACAGCGACAACGACCGGCGCGGCCGTTGGGGCGGCTTCGACCTGGGGCCCGGGTCGGGCGAGCCGCGACGCCTGCGCACGTCGCCCTGGGTCTGGATGCTCGGCTTCCTGGTCGTGCTGGTGCTGTTCCAGTACCTCGCATCCCCGCGACCCGCGAAGATCGAGTACTCGGCGTTCCTGGACAAGGTCGAGGCGGGAGAGATCACGGGCCCGGTCGAGATCTCCGAGACGTCGGTCAGCGGGACGTTCGAGGAGGGCGGGACCGAGCGGCGGTTCACGACCGACATCCCGCCGATCCTGACCGGAACGACGAGCCTGACCGAGACGCTCGAGGCGAACGACGTGGGGTACACGGGCGTCCAGGCGGGGCTGCTGTCGAGCTTCCTGATCGGATGGGTCGTGCCGCTGCTGCTGTTCGGCCTGCTGTGGTTCTTCCTGATCCGCCGCATGAGCGGCGCGCAGACCTCCGCCGCGCTCAACCTCGGTCGCAACCGAGTGAAGATCTACGACCGCAAGGAGATGAAGACGACGTTCGCGGACGTCGCCGGCCTCGACGAAGCGGTCGAGGAGCTGCGCGAGATCGTGGACTTCCTCAAGACACCTAAGAAGTACCAGCGTCTCGGCGGCCGGATCCCCAAGGGGGTGCTGCTCCTGGGACCGCCTGGCTGCGGCAAAACGCTGCTCGCGCGGGCCGTCGCGGGCGAGGCGAACGTTCCGTTCTTCTTCATGTCGGGTTCGGAGTTCGTCGAGATGTTCGTCGGGCTCGGCGCGGCGCGCGTGCGCGAACTCTTCCAGCAGGCGAAGGAAAAGGCACCCGCGTTGGTGTTCATCGACGAGATCGACACGATCGGCAAGGGGCGCGCGGGCGCGCTCGGCGCCGGCTTCGGCGCGCACGACGAGCGGGAGCAGACGCTCAACCAGCTCCTGGTCGAGATGGACGGGTTCGACTCGTCCAAGGGCGTGATCATCATCACGGCGACCAACCGGCCGGACATCCTGGACCCCGCGCTCACGCGCCCGGGCCGGTTCGACCGTCAGGTCGTCGTCGACCGGCCCGACCTCCGTGGCCGGGAGGCGATCCTGCGGGTGCACGCTCGGGGCGTCGCGATCGACCCGAACGTAGAGCTCAAGGTCATCGCCTCGCGGACGCCCGGCTTCACCGGCGCCGACCTCGCGAACATCGTCAACGAGGCCGCGCTGCTCGCGGCGCGTGCCGAGAAGAACTCGGTGATGATGGACGAGCTCGAGGAGGCGATCGACCGGGTCACCGCCGGGCTCGAGCGCAAGAGCCGCGTGATGTCGGAGAAGGAGCGCGAGATCGTCGCCAAGCACGAGATGGGCCACGCGCTCGTGGCGCTCGACATGCCGACCGCAGACCCGGTCCACCGCGTCTCGATCATCCCCCGCGGCGCCGCGGCGCTCGGGATGACGATGCAGCGTCCCCTCGAGGACCGGTACCTGCTCACCGAGCCGGAGCTGAAGGACCGCCTGGCGATCCTCCTGGGTGGTCGGTCCGCTGAGGAGATCGCGTTCGACCAGATCTCCACGGGCGCCCAGAACGACCTCCAGCGCGCGACGGAAATCGCCCGCGCGATGGTGACCGAGTACGGCATGAGCGACCGCGTCGGGCCGCTGTCGTTCGGCCTGGACGGCCGCGGTGCGGAGGGCCGGTTCCTGTTCCCCGGCCAGGGGCCGGAGCTGTCGCCGGAGCTCGCGGCGGCCGTGGACGACGAGGTCAAGCGCCTGGTCGACGAGGCACACGACCGCGCGAGGAAGACGCTCGAGGCCAAGCGCGAGCTGCTCGACCGCCTGTCGGACCTGCTGATGGTGACGGAGGTGATCGACGGGTCCGAGCTCAAGGCCTACGTCGAGGAGCCGGACACGGTCCCGACGGCCGAGCAGGCACGAGAGCGGCTGGCTTCCGAGAACGGCGACCGAGAGAAGGCCCGGCGCGGCACGGGTCCGGACATCATCGCGGCGCCCGACCGCAGCGTCCCCCCGCCTCCGCCGGGCTCGCTGAGCTGACGCGGTCGCTACCCGGAGCGCGGCGCACCGCGCACCGTCAGGTCGAAGCGGCCGCGGAAACGGTCCAGGAACAGGTTGTAATTCCGCTTCGACAGTCGCGCCCGCTCGTCGGGCGACGTCCTCGACCACATCCGGTGCTCGTGTTTCGTGAGCGGTACCGGCACGACGACGGCTCGGAGCCCGCGGTCCTTGACGCGGAACGACAGCTCGATGTCGGCGGTGCGGTACCACCGGAATCGCTCGTCGAAAAGCCCGGACTCGGCGAGGACGCTACGGCGGAACGCCGTCAGGTACCCCTCGATGGCGTCCACGTCGGGACCTTCCGACGGTTCGAACTCGCTGAGGTCGGACGTCACGATCCCGAACGGTCCGCACACGCCGACGGTCGGGTCGGCGAGAGCGCGTTCGAGCGGACCGAGAACGTCACCGGTCGGTTCGATCGAACCGTCGACGACCACGACGATCGACCCGCGCGAACGCTTGAGCCCGGCGTTGCGGGCGGCAGCCCAGCCGGTCCCTTCGACTAGCGAGAGCAGCTCGACGTCGTCGCCGAACGCCCCGGCGTCCAAGCCCGTCACGTCGGCGACGACGAACTGGACGCGGCGGTCGCCAGAGTGCATCGCGAACGCATCGATGCCTCGTCGCACATCGTCGGACCAGCCCTCGACCACCCAGTGGAGGCTCACGTCGAACGATGCCGGGTCGTCCAGCACGGACGCGACGTCCTCCGGTCGGATTCGCTGCGGCGATGGGGCTTGGGCGGGGGCCGGCCCCAGGCGGTACCCCTCCGGACCATCGACGACCGCGTAGCCGAGCTCCCCGATCCGGTCCCGCAGCGCATCGGCGGCCGCGAAGTCCCGATCTCGGCGCCGTTCCGCCCGTTCCGCCGCGAGCCGTCGGACCTCGTCCGGCACGTCACTCATCGACGGCGAGGGCGTGCATGTGGAGACGCTAGACCGGCTCCTTGGCGACCGAGCGCAGTCGGCCCGCGACGGCCTCGAGCGTCTTGAGCGCGATCGAGGGGTGCTCCAACAGCAGCCCCCGGAACACCCACTCCGTGAGCCCGGCGAGACGCACGTCCGACATCGCGGTCACGCTCGCAGTGCGCGGGCCGCCGTCGAGCAGCGCGATCTCGCCGAAGAAGTCGGCGGGACCGAGCACGGCCTTGGCCTTGCCGCCGACCGTCACCGCGCACTGGCCCTCGAGGATCAGGAACAGGCCGACCCCTCGCTGTCCCTCGCGGGCGATGACCGTGCCCGCCTTGTGCCTGATCTCCTTCGCCGCCTTGGCGACGAGCGACAGCTCGCGGCGCGAGCAGCCCGAGAAGATCGGCACCTTGGCCAGCTTGCTCTCGAGATCGTCCTGCGCCACTGCTGGGAACCCCCTCACGCCGCACGGGCGGATCGCTGTCCGGCGCCCGGATCCTATCCCGATCGCCCGGATGGGCGCGAGGCAGGCCGGGACGCCTAGGATGCGGGCGTGAGCGAACGCAGGCGCTTCACGGCCATCGTGGTGCTGTTTCTGGTTGGCTTCGCGATGGTCGCCCTGGCCGACGCCGTGGATTCCGTGTGGCCGCTGTTCGTCACGCCAGCCGTGTACGCCGTGATCCCCTGGCTGGTCACGCGCCCAGACGCCTGAGCCTGGACGGCGGAGAGCGGGCCGTTCGCCGCTCGCTATGGGTCGTAAGGCCTAGGCGGCTCCACCCCGCCGTGCGCCAGTCGGGGGAAATGGACCATCGACCGATGGCGGCATCTTGGCCCGCGATGGAGGATGCCATTAGGTCCGGCGCGCGCGAGGGGGGTGCACCGGGCCCGAGGAGGAGCGTGAGTCAGAGCGAACGGTTCGCCGAATCCGTCTCGGCCATGTTGCGGTTCGCGCAGGCCGAGCCGGAGAGGGTCCGGATTGCCCTTTCGGCCCGGGGCGATCAGGTCATGGCGGCCCTCCGGGACTCCCACCAGCCCGAGGCCAAGGACTCTCAGCGGGTCGTGGCCTTGATCGACCTGTACATGCAGGCGACCTTCGAGATGCTGTTCGAGGCGGCCCGGTCCGACGATCGGCTCGGGTTCGGCGAGGCCGAGATCAAGGCCTGGGACGTCGCGGAGGCCCTGGACCGCGGCGCCGACGCCGCCCTGAACGGCGATCGCGAGGGCCTGATGGCATCGCTGCGCGAGGCCGAGGTCATCCTCGGCATCGACATGATGTCGGCCTGACGACCGGCTTCGCGGCCCCGAGCGCTCCGACGGTCTCCCGTGGGTAGCGACGACCGAGGTCCGCTTCGATGCTCACGGGGAGCGGCGCCTTCCGCGCCTGCCTCGAGCCCCGCCGCCAGCCCCCTTACAGCGAGCACCACCAGTTGCTGCTGCGCCCCGTGGTGGAGGTTGCGCTCGATCCTTCTCCGCTCCTCATCCTGGGCCTCACGAGTCGCTGCCGCGATGCCCGATCGAATCTACGGCCATAGGCGGGAAAGACCTGGATGCGCCTCGTGTCTATGCGGGGTCGCACTGCTGACGGCTGCTAGCTCCCGGAGACGTCGGAACCGGTGTCGTCGATCTCGCCGCCCGCGTGCACCTGGCCGGCCGCCATGTGTTCGAGCGCGTGGGCCGGCTGCCCGCCGCCGTGACCGACGGCGACCATCGGCTTGCCACAGTCGCTGTGGGCGGCCTGGCTGACCTGGGCCGTGGTACCGGCCGCGGCGACCGCGGTGACGTAGTCGCCGTGCGTCCAGTTGCCGGGAAGCGAGGAGACGGCCGTCAGATCGCACGCTCCGGTCCGATGGAACCGATCGATCGGCCCGCCGTGCAGGCCCGCCTCTTGCTCGTTGCCCTCGGCGTTGTCGGGGGGCCCGGGAGAAGGCGATCGAGCGGCGAGGACGCCGGCGGTGGCGATGCCCGACACACCGAGGACGAACGCGACCACGAACGCAAGAACGACTCGCCTCATGACGGCCTCCGCTGCACGCTTCTGGGACGAGCGTGGCGTCGAACCGACCGCCGGTCAATCGTCCGATCGGGCCATCGCGGGTACCGGATGGCGTAGGGGCGCGACGAGATCCGCGAGGAATCCGTCCGAAGCCCTAGCGATGCGACCGTCCGTCGAGCTGAGAAGCCCAGCTGCCGCTTCGGATCACGGCGGCGCCGGAGTATCGTCGCGAAAGTGTCCGGGCTCAGCGTGTACCTCGATGAACTCGGCGATCGTGTCTCGGCGACCCTTCGTGGTCGTCTGCTCGGTGTCTACCTCCATGGCTCGGCTGCGATGAACGCCTTCGTGGCATCGAGAAGCGACGTTGACCTCCTTGCCGTTACGACTTCTCCCGTGCCCACCGGGGCGAAGCTTGCACTCGCCGACCGACTCTCTTCGTCCACGCTTCCTTGCCCAGGCGTCGGATTGGAGATGTCGCTCGTCACGTCGCTCTCGGCGCGCACACCTTCGGACGCCCCCGCCTTCGAACTCCACATCGACACTGCAGAAGAAAAGGTCGTCGACGGTCTCGGCCATCCCGGAGACCCAGACCTCGTCGCCCACTT
>JBKPHM010000037.1:0-17960 GCA_046729855.1 Actinomycetota bacterium
CGGTAGACAGTGCATGAACTTCACGTTCGGGTTGCCGGCCCGCTTCACGACGTCGAGGTTGACCTGGTACGGCCTCAGCAGGTTGATCCGCTCCTCCCAGACGCTGGGGTCCTCACCCATCGAGACCCAGACGTCCGTGTAGAGGAAGTCCGCCCCACGGACGCCCTCGTCGACGTCGGCCGAGAGGGTGATGCGGGCGCCGGTGTCCTCCGCGATCTGCCGGGCCGTCTTGACGAGGTCGTCGTTCGGCCAGAGGTGCTCGGGAGCGCAGAGGCGGACGTCCATGCCGAACTTGGCGCCCGCCACCATCAGCGAGTTGCCCATGTTGTTGCGGGCGTCGCCCAGGTAGCAGTACGCGATCTCGCCCAGATGCTTGTCGGAGTGCTCCGTCATCGTCAGCACGTCGGCGAGGATCTGGGTCGGGTGGAACTGATCCGTCAGGCCGTTCCACACCGGGACCCCCGCGTACTCCGCCAGAATCTCGACGGTCTCCTGCGCGAACCCGCGGTACTCGATTCCGTCGAACGTCCGCCCCAGCACGCGCGCCGTGTCCTTCATCGTCTCCTTGTGACCGATCTGCGAGCCACTGGGCTCGAGATACGTCACGTGCGCACCCTGGTCGTGGGCCGCCACCTCGAACGCCGTCCGTGTGCGTGTCGACGTCTTCTCGAAGATCAACGCGATGTTCTTGTCCCGCAGGCGCTGCACCTCGTAGCCGCCGTACTTGGCGGCCTTGAGCTCCGCGGAGAGCTTGAGCAGGAAGCGAAGCTCTGCAGGGGTGAAGTCCAGCTCCTTGACGAAGCTCCGGTTCCTCAGGTTGAACGCCATCCCGATCTCCTCCTCACGCGGCCATGGCGGGAGCGGTCCGGACGGGAACGACGTCCTCATCGGGTCGACGCCGCCTCCGTCTGATCACGGCCTTGATGACCTCCTCGGCCACGACCAGGCTCGCCGCGAGGCCGATACAGATCCACCACTGGGTGAAGCTCAGCTCGCTGGTCCCGACGATCCGGTTCAGGAAGTCGATCCCGGTGACGGCGATCATCAGCAGCAGCGCGATCCCGTACCGGCGGAGCTGCGTCGGTCCGGGGATCGCGTCCTTTGAGAAGATCGTGTTCACCTGGTCTCGCGCGAGCAGTCCGCCGGCCAGGTGGAACAACGAGAGCGTGGTCAGCAGCATCGTCGAGGCGACGACCGGTCCCTGGTCCTCTCCGAGCCGGTACGCGACGAGCGATCCGATCGTCATGATGGCCCCCTGGACGCACAACCGCACCCAGTTCGCTCGCGAGAGCACAGGCGCGCCGACCGGCCGTGGCCTGCGTCCCATCAGACCGGGCGTGGGGTCATCGAAGCCGAGCGCGATGGCGATCGGGATATCGATCACCATGTTGAGCCAGATGATCTGGACGGGGTTCAGCGGCACACCGGCCGCGATGTTGAGAACGCCCGCACCGATGAAGATCGCGATGTACGCGACGAGCGTCGACATCTGGAAGCGAAGGTACTTGAGCAGATTGTCGTACAAGGCGCGGCCGTACGCGACCGCCTTGACGATCGTCGCGAAGTTGTCGTCGGTCAGCACCATCACCGCGGCCTCTTTCGAGACCTCCGTGCCGGTGATCCCCATCGCGACGCCGATGTTCGCAGCCTTCAGGGCCGGCGCATCGTTCACGCCGTCGCCGGTCATCGCGACGATGTTGTCGCTCTGCTGTAGGAGCCGGACCAGCCGGACCTTGTCCTCCGGCGCGACGCGCGCGATCACGGAGATCTCCGGGAGCTGCTTCACGAGCTCGCCGTCCGGGATCGAGGCGAACTCCGCCCCCGTCACCGCGCGGCCCTCGAGGCCGAGCTCCTTGCCGATCGACGCAGCTGTCGTCGCGTGGTCGCCGGTGATCATGCGGACGCGGATGCCGGCGCTCTTGCATTCGGCGATCGCCGCCTTCGCCTCGGCCCTGGGCGGGTCCACGATCCCGACCATCGCCAGCAGGGTCAGGTCCGTCACGAGCTCCAGGAGGTTGCTCTCCGGCCGGATCCACTCCGGTTCGAAGTCACGCTGGGCGACCACCATCACGCGCTCCCCCTTACGGGCCAGCTCGTCGTTGGCCCGCGTCGCGAGCTCGCGGTTGTCCTGCGTGATGGGTATCACTTCGCCGTTCGGGTCGCGATAGGAACCGCCGCGCGCGATGAGGACGTCCGGAGCGCCCTTCACGTAGCACCGCACCACGGGCTCACCCTTCGACCCCGTCATGTTGTGGAACGTGGCCATGAACTTGTAGTCCGAGTCGAACGGCACCTCGGCCACGCGCGGGTACTTCCGGCGTGTCTCGTCGATGTCGAGCCCGCCCTTGGCTCCGAGGACGATCAGGGCGCCCTCGGTGGGATCGCCGATCAGCGACTCTCCGTCGAGGACGGCGTCCGCGCAGAGCACCATGGGCAGCAGGTAGGGATCCAGGTCGATGTTCGCCCCCCCGACGTGGGTGATCTGGCCTTCGGTGCCGTATCCCTGTCCGGACACCGTAAAGACGTTGTGCCCCGGGATCGCGAGCTCGCGAGCCGTCATCTTGTTGAGCGTCAGTGTCCCGGTCTTGTCGGAGCAGATCGCGGACGTCGATCCGAGCGTCTCGACCGCGGGGAGGCGCTTCACGATCGCGTTGCGGTTGGCGAGCTCGCGGGTGCCCATCGAGAGCAGCGCGGTCACGACGGCCGGGAGCCCGGTGGGGATCGCCGCGACGGCGAGCGCGACACCCGTGACGAAAAGGGCGTCGAACGATTGACCCCGGGCCAGGCCCAGCGCGACCACCAGGATCAACGCGACACCCGCGATCCCGGCGATGATCTTGGACAGTCCGTCGAGCTGTCGCTGCAGGGGGGTCTTCTCGGCCTCGGTGCTGGCCAGCATGTGAGCGATGTGGCCGATCTCGGTATGCATGCCGGTCGCGGTGACGATCAACTCCCCGCGGCCGCGGGTGACGGACGTGTTCATGTACGCCATCGACGTCCGGTCGCCGAGGGCAACGTCGTTCCCCGGCACGGGTCCCGTCGACTTCGCGACGGGGAGGCTCTCCCCCGTCAGGGCCGCCTCCTCGATCTCGAGCGTCGCGGCGACGGCGATCCGGCCGTCGGCCGGGATCCGGTTCCCCGCCTCGACCAGCACGACATCTCCGGGGACCAGCTCGCCGGCGTCGACCTCGACCGCCTGACCGTCGCGCCGGACGCGCGCGATCGTCTTCATCATCTGCGCGAGTGCGGCGACGCTCGCCTCGGCCTTCGCCTCCTGCCGGACCCCGATGACAGCGTTCAGGACGGTCAGGCCGGCCAGCAGCACGGCCGTCGAGACGTCCTGCGTCACGATCAGGCTGATCGCGGCGGCGCCGAGCAGGATGATCTGCATCACATCCCGGTACTGCCGAACGAACGCGTGGACCATCGATTCCTTCTTGCCGGCCGCCAGCTGGTTCGGGCCGATGGACGCCAGACGCGACCGAGCCTCCGCGTCGCTCAGTCCCGTGTCGGTCCGAACGTCGAGCTCCTTCTCGACGCTCGAGATGTCCGCTGCGTGCCAGTCGGTTCGGATCGTCGTGTCGAACGCCATGCGCATCTCCTCGACGTCGGTCGGCGAGCGCGTCCGGGCTGGATCGCCTCAGTCTCGGGGCCGGCGTTCTGGCGCGACGTCATCCGGACCGGGTGAACTTGTCGCGACGGCGCGGCGGCGCTGGATGCCGGACCGGTTCATCCCATTCGGAGGATGGATGACACGGCCCGCCGGATCACGTTGGCGGGCGACGCCTCTGTTCGGCATGAGGCCGATGGCCGCTCGTTCGACGAGACCGCCAGGAGACGGCCCGGGGATCAGGGAGACGGCCAGGAGACAGCCACGAGACACGGAAGGGGGAGCGATGTGAGACCCGCGATGAGCCAAGATGCGACACGGACCGCCGCCGAGGAGCGCGAGGCCGCGGTGCGCGGCGATAGAGAGTCGGGATGGGCCGGCTGGGTCGTCTTCGCCGGAGTGATGATGATCCTGAACGGCGGATTCAACGCCGTCGAGGGCCTGGTCGCGCTGTTGAACGGCAGCTGGCTCGCGTCGAGCACCGAGCTGCCGATCGAGTTCGACTACGCCACTTGGGGATGGACGTGGCTGATCTTCGGTGCGGTCGTCGCGATCGCCGGTTTCGGCGTGCTGGCCGGGCAGACGTGGGCGCGTGTGGTCGGCGTCGCGTTTGCGGCGCTGAACGCGGTCGTGCAGCTGCTGTTCATCCCGGCGTACCCGTTCTGGGCGATGTCCGTCATCGCGGTGGACATCATCGTGATCTGGGCGCTCACGGCACACGGACGCGACGTCGCGGCGTAACCGGGCGGGTCGGATGGAGGGAGGTGGGGTGATGGCGGAACTGATCGCAATCGGGTACCCGGATACGACGACGGCGTCGCTGGCGATGGAGGAGGTCGAGAGGCTCTCCGAGGATCTGGTGATCCAGCCGGATGCGGTCGCCGTGATCATCCGGGACGAATCGGGCAAGTTCAAGACGATCACGAACACGCACGCGGTCGGCGCAGGCGCCGCCTACGGAATGTTCTGGGGTCTGCTGTTCGGGTTCCTGTTCTTCGTGCCGTTCCTTGGCATGGCGTTCGGTGCGGGCCTCGGAGCGCTGATGGGCAAGGTCGAGCAGACCGGGATCGACAGGCAGTTCCAAGACCGCGTACGCGAGCTGCTCAAGCCGGGCACGTCCGCACTATTCATGATCATCGAGAAGGCCACACCGGACCGTGCCGTCGCCGCGCTGAGCCAGTACGGCGGCACCGTCCTCAAGAGCTCGCTCTCGGAGGAGGCGCAGGCCAGGCTGCAGGAAGCGCTCCACGGCACGGAGCCCGCGAAGGTCTGAGCACAGTCCGTCGAGACGGACCGATCGGCGCGGGCGACGCCTGGCCGGCGCCGATCGACCGCGTCAGGCGAGGATCGCGAGCTCTTTCGCGCGCTCGACCGCCTCGGTCCTGTTGGCGGCGCCGAGCTTCCGGTAGGACGAGATGACTTGCGTCTTGACGGTGTTGCGCGAGACATGCAGCCGCTCTGCGATCTCGCGGAACGATAGATGCGTGGGCAGGTACTGCACCACGCGGATCTCGGCGGCCGTGAGCGGCGGCCCGCCGAGTGTCTTGTGGTTCGACATCGCGCTCGTGTAGGCCTCGTCGAATCGCGCTCGTAGCCTGACGGCGTCGGGTAGATGCGGGAGATACCGCTGCGTCCCTCGAAGGACCTCGCGCGCCTCACCGGGATCACCGAGGAGCAGGTACGCGTTGGAGGTCAGCACCGCGCCTTGGACCGACATCCAGGGCATCAGCCCGGACAGCATGGCGAACAGGCGCCTGGCGCGGGCGGCGTCTCGCCGCGCCTCTGTGGGCTGATGCCAGCGCGCGCACGTCAGCGCGGAGACCGCGTACACGGCCGAGGCCGCCGCGTACTCCTGCAAGCCGTTCCGTTCGACCTCCACGCGTGCTCGCTCGGCCTCCTCCCGGGCCGCCTCCCAATCGTCCCGTTCGATCGAGCACACGGCGAGCTGCGCGAGGCTCCATGCGTGCACGTTCGGAAGTTCCATGGCCGTCGATGCGATGGCCTCCCGCAGCGCTGCGGAAGCCGCGTCGATGTCACCGACGAGGCACAGCGCCGCGCCCCGGAGGAACGCGCAGACCCCGCGCCACAGGCTGTCCCTCGGCTCGAGCTCGTAGCCGGTGGTCGCGTCACGGAGCAGCTGCGCGACGTCGCCGAAGCCCAGTGAGGCCCGCGTGATCGCCACCGCCGACCCGAGCGACGCCCGCCCGTCGGGAAGCGGACCGTCGTCGGGCGATCCCCGTTCGGCGACCGCCAGCCAATGCGTCGCACGGGCGACATCTCCGCTCGAGACATACGCCAGCGCGGCGGCTGCGCCGAACCACGGCAGGTCCGTGAGGGCATCGACAGGCAGCTGCTCGATCCACCGCCGCAACGTCGACGCACGGCCAGTCGAGACGTACGCGACGACGTGACGCGCGATCAGCTCCGCCGCGAGCCGCATGTCGCCTGCGGCGCGCGCGTGCGCGAGTGCCTCATCGGTGTTCCCGTTGGCCTCGAACCAAGCCGCGGCGCGACGGTGCTGGATCCGCTCGCGCTCGGGGTTCCGGCGTCGCAGCTCCGCCCGGAGTACGTCGGCGAACAGCTGATGCCTCCGGAACCAGACCTTGCTGCGATCCGTCGGGACCAGGAACAGGTTCGCCCGTGCAAACTCCTCGAGCCTGGCCGACGATCCGTGCGCCCCGAGCACCGCGTCGCAGAGGGGACCGCACATCCGGTCGAGCGCCGCCGTGCCGAGCATGAACGTTCGCGATTCCTTGGGCAGGCGCTCGAGGATCTCGTCGTTCAGGTAATCCGAGATCGGCGCCTGGCTTCCGGCGAACGTCTCGAGGGCGCGGCCCAGGTGCTCGCGTTCGCGGAGCGCGAGCGCTGCCAGGTACAGCCCTGCGGGCCATCCCTCGGTGCGCTCGACGAGCATCGCGGCCTCCGAGCCACCGACCGGGAGTCCCGCGGCGTGCAGCAGCTGAACGCCCTCGTACGGCGTCATCGAGAGCTGATGCGTCCCGAGCGTGACGACCGAGCTGTTGGTGAGCAGCCGGCTGAGCGGGATGGGAGGCACTTCCCGTCCGGCGAGGACGAGCTGGGATCCTGGCGGGAGGTTCTGCACGAGCATCGCGAGCGTGTCGATGGCATCTCGATCGTGCAAGACGTGGACGTCGTCGATCACGAGGACGAACGGCCTCGCCCGCCGGGAGAGCGCCCGCGTCAGCCGCGGGAGCGCGAACCCGACGAAGGCCTTCCCGGGCTCGGGCGGCCGCGGGAAGATGCCGGGCCCGAGGACGATGACCTCATCCAGCGCCACCACGATGTTCGCGAGGAGCCGGGACGCGTCGTTGTCCGTGTCGTCGATCGTCACCCAGACGAACGGTCGTTCGTCCTTCTCGCCCCACTGGGTCAGCAGCGTCGTCTTCCCGTACCCCGCCGGACCGACGACCAGGACGAGCGGCGAACTCTGGGCCGCGCGGAGCTGCTCGAGGAGCCGCGGACGGGCGACCAGCCCGGGACGGGTCGCCGGCACGTGCAGCTTCGACTCGAGCGGAACGAACCACGGAGGCATCCTCCGCGGCCGCACCTTCGTGGGCCCCACGTGCTTGGCCGTGGCGCTCACGACCGGCCTCGCCTCCCCAGGATCGGTGGCGCCGGGACGGCGGCACCCAAGCCCATTGCGTTTCCTACGGCATCATCCCGGGGAATGGTCATTTCCGTCTTCACCCTGGTTCGCGGTTTCACCCGGGTGACCCCCGATCTCCCTACAGCAGATCGACTATAGGAGACCTGTCTGGCGCGCGCGCTGGACCGCCTCCGAGCGCGAGGAAGCGCCGAGCTTCCGGTAGACCGTCTTCGTGTGCGAGTGGATCGTGTTCGGCGACAGGAACAGCGTGCGCGCGATGTCCCGCTTCGACATCCCTCGCTCGAGCAGCTGGAGGACTTCGAGCTCCCGTTCCGTCAGGGCGATACCGTCGGAGACACGCCGACGCGTCGGCGTGAGCGACCTGGCGACCCGTTCCAGATGCGCGCGTAGAACACCGGGATCGGCGTACGGCTCCACGATCGATCGAGCCTCCTCGAGCAGGGCCCGAGCGTCCGCGGCGGACCCTCGCGCTCGTCGCACCGGCGCCAAGGCGAGGAGCGCGCTCGTCAGGAGCACCGGCGGCGCCGAGCCGCGCATGCGCTCGACGGAACGGGTGAGGAGCTCGTCCGCGTCGTCGAGCCTTCCCTGCGCGGCCCGGACGGCGCCCAGCACCCCATCCGCCCACGCTCCCGTCGCCGTTCCGGCCAGCCGGTGCGTCCCGGCAACCTGGACGGCGTCCGAAGCCCATCGCTCGGCCTCGGGGACACGTCCCTGCTCGAGCTCGGCCCACGCGAGCAGGCACCGAGCGCCCAGAGCGTTCAGCCATTGCTCGCTCATGGGCGCTTGGACAGCGGCGCGCTCCAGCAACGGCTTGGCTTCCGCGGAGCCACCCGACAGCAGCAGCGCCCAGCCCAACTGGACGTGCGTCGTCACCTGCCACATCGAGGCGCTGCCGCTCTCGAGCCGGAACGCCGTTCGGGCGGCGTCGAGCATCGCTCCGACGTCTCCACGAGGGGCGCTGGCCCGCAGGAGCGCTGCGCTCGCCTCGATCGAGCTTGCGCCGTCTGGCAGCGGCCCCTCGAACCCCGCCCGGGCCGCGTTTCCCATCGCGAGGTCCGCCTCCGCGTAGCGGCCCTGAAAGCTCCTGATCCACGCCTCGACCACGGACAGCCGGGCGTCGGCGATCACCCCCCGGCGAGGGAACGTCGCTATCCAGCTGTCCAGCGTGGCGAGACGCCCGCTCTCGAGCATCCTGAGGTAGTTCTCGCTCACGAGCATCGCCGCCGCGTCGACGTCGCCACCGTCGAGCGCGTGCCTGATCGCCTCGCCCGTCAGCCCGGCATCGCTTAGCCACCTGAACGCCCGGCGGTGCAAGTCCACGACGCGTCCCGGCTGCCGACGCTGAAGCTCGTCGAGCAGGAGCTCACGGAAGAGCCGGTGATACCGGTACCAGCGGCGCTCGTCGTCCAGCGGGACGATGAGCAGGTTGGCGCGCGCAAGCTCGGCGAGCACCGCGCCCGACCCCTCGGTGTCGAGGACGGCGTCGCAAAGCGGTCCGGTTAGCCGGTCGAGGATCGAGGTCGTCAGCAGGAACTGTTGCGTGCGAGCGTCTTGCGCTTCGAGCACGACCTGCGTCAGGTACTCGCCGACGCGGCGGGTCGACCCGCCGACCCGGACGGCGGCGGCGTCCCGATCCTCTGCCCCTCGCAGCGAGAGGTACGCCAGATAGAGGGCAGCCGGCCACCCCTCCGTCCGGGCCCACAGCGACCGCACGGCGACGGGGCCGAGCCCGAGGTCCAGCTCGTCGTTCAGGAGCCGTTCGGTCTCCTCACGAGTGAAGCCGAGATCGCTCGCCCCCAGCTCGAGCAGGTCGAGGCTCACGCGCAGCTCTCCGAGCGGCAGCCGGGGATCCGACCGGGCCGACAGCGCGACGGTGACGTTGGGAGGCCTCTCCTTCATGAATCGCGTGAGCGTCGTGACCGAGACCGGGTTCGTGATCCAGTGGAGGTCCTCGACCACGACGACCACGTCCTCATCGAGCGCGGCGAGCGCGGAGACGAGTTTGGGAACCACCGCCTCGATGTCGAGCGCCGGAGACTTCGCCTCGGAACGGCGCTGGCCTTCTGCTCCGAGGGCCGATGCGACCGCGGCCGTCATGTACGTCCACAGCACCACCGGGTCGTCGTCGGCCGCGTCGAGGGAGAGCCATGCGAACGGCCGGGCGTCGGACCGGTTCCACTGCCCGAGGAGCGTCGTCTTCCCGAAGCCGGGCGGCGCGACCATCATCACGACGCCCTCGTGAGCTTCGAGCGTCTCGAGGAGCTGCGTCCGCGTGATCGTGCCGGGCCGATCTCGCGGCGGAAGAAGCTTGGCTGTGTTCTGCACGTCCGTGGGCATCGCGAACGGAAGCCGCTCCGCCGCACGGTCCCTCGGACCCGTCGCCACGGCATCCGACTATTGCACGCCCGGGAAACCGGCAACAAGGCCTCACGACTCATCCCGTCCGGGCGATGCGGTCCCTCCCGCCCGGCGCGACGATGCCGGGTGGCGGCAGCGCTCGCTGCAGGCCCTGGTTGCGTACGGATGTGGAGGGCGACGATGGCGGGATCGGGGCGAACGGATGGACCGGCCGGGCAGTCCGTCGAGACGCCCGACCCGGGCACCGCGGACACGGACGTGGAACGACTGCGGGCCGAGAACCTCCAGCTGCGGAAGGAGCTCGGGTCGCTCCGTGACGCGCCCGGCGCGCCGCCTGGTCGGAGCCGGATCCGCGCCGTTGGGGCGGCGGTGCTGGGCGCCCTGATGGCGCTCTCGCTGGTCGCGGCCACGGTCGGGATCTGGGTCGATCGGACGATCTGGAACACGGATCGGTACCTCGAGCTGGTCGCCCCGATCGCGGACGATCGTGCGGTGACGGACCCCCTGGCGGCGAGGCTCACCGCCGACGTCTTCGAGGCCCTCGACCTGCAGGCCCGCGTCGAGGAGGCACTTGCCTCGATCCCGAGGCTCCCGGCTTCGGCGGCGTTCCTGGCCGGCCCGATCAGCTCGGGCGCGGAGAACGCGATCCGCGGTCAGGTCGAGACCTTCCTCTCGTCCGAGGTGTTCCACGACATCTGGGTCGAGCTGAATCGACGGCTCCACACGAAGATCGTCGCGCTGCTCGAGGGGAACTACGACGAGCTGCCCAACGTCTCGGTCGAGGGTGGCGTCGTCCAGCTCAACCTGGTCTCGGTCCTCGCACAGGTCCTCCGGCAGGTCGTCACGACCGGCGTCAACGGACTCGGCCTCGACGTGACCGTCCCCGAGATCCCCTCCTCCCTGGACGCCTCGGCCGCGATCGAGCGGCTCGGGAGCGCGCTCGGCGTGAGTCTGCCCGAGGACTTCGGACAGGTCACGATCATGACCGAGGCGCAGCTGACCGACTATCAGGAGGCGGCGAGAACGCTCGACCGGCTCGGAGGTGCTCTCGCCCTCCTAGCCGTCGTGCTGCTCGGTCTCACGCTGCTCGTGGCACGCGACCGTCGTCGCGCCCTGATCTGGCTTGGCGTTGGCAGCGTGGCCGCGCTGTTCCTCGGCGGGATCTTCATCCGCCGCATGGAGGCCCGTATCGTCGACTCGATCGAGGGGCCGGCCGCGCAGGCCGCGGCCCGTGACGTCTTCGCCCAGGTCAGCGAGAGCCTGCGCGAGGCCGGCATCGTCGTGGGCGTCGTGGCCCTCCTGATCGCCCTGGGTGCCTACCTTGCAGGCCGGCCCCCGTGGCTGACGAAGGCGGTCGCGGCCGTCCGCCGGGCGACGGCGGAGCGGGAGGGCGGCAGCGACCTCCAGGTCTGGGTCGCCCGCCACTCCGACGCGACGCGGATCGGCGGCATCGTCCTCGCCGTCCTGATCCTGTTCGTCACAGGGATCGACTGGCTGCCGGTGGCGATCGTGGGGGCGCTCCTCGCCTTGGTGCTCTGGCAGATCGCGGTCGCGGAGCGGCGAACGGCCGTCGTCGACATCTCGGGCCACCCAGAGCCGGGCGTCGACGTGGCCGACGAGGGCGTCTCAACGAGGCGGTCCCGATGAGCTTGCCCGATCATGACGCAGCGCTGGCTCCCGACGTCACGTCCGCGTCGTCGGACGTCTCCGCGACCGCGACCCCTTACGTCTCCCCGTTCGCGCCGATCGCCGACTACGCGTTCCTGTCGGACTGCCATACGGGCGCGTTGCTCGCCCCCGACGGCTCGGTCGACTGGCTCTGCCTGCCGGCGTTCGACGGGCCGAGCCTGTTCGGCGCGCTGCTCGATCGGCAGGCCGGCTCGCTGCGACTCGGACCCTTCGGGATCAACGTGCCGACGTCCCGTGCGTACGAGGCGGGGACGAACACGATCGTCACCACATGGCACACGCCCACGGGCTGGCTCATCGTCCGGACGGCGCTGACGATGGGGCCGGCCACGGACGAGGACCGCGTCACGCCGCACACCCGTCCGCCGGCCGACGACGACGCGGACCACATGCTCGTCCAGACGGTCGAGTGCCTCGACGGCGAGGTCGAGGTCGACCTCGTCTGCGAGCCGGTCTTCGACTACGGGCGGGCGCCGGCCGCGTGGACGCTCGTCGACGGGACGCGCCGTGTCGCGGATGCGCGCGCCGCTGGGATCACCGTTCGCCTCCGAGCGGACATGCCTCTCGGAATCGAGGGGAACCGCGCCCGCGGGCGGCACGCGCTCCGCGCCGGCGAGAAGCTCTTCTGCGCGCTGTCATGGGACGAGGAGTTGAACACGCCGACGACCGCGGACGAAGCGGCGGCCCGCCTGGACGCGACGACCAAGTTCTGGCGCTCGTGGCTGGGCCGTGCGCGGATGCCGGACCATCGCTGGCGGGAGCCGCTCGTGCGGTCGGCGCTGGCGATCAAGGGACTCACGTACATGCCCACCGGCGCGACGATCGCGGCGCTCACGACGTCGCTCCCCGAGACGCCGGGCGGCGAGCGGAACTGGGACTACCGGTACGCATGGATGCGGGACACGACCTTCACGCTCCAGGCGCTGCATTTCCTGAACCTCGACTGGGAGGCGGACGAGTTCATGCAGTTCGTCGCCGACCTCGAGCCGAACCCCGACGGCAGCCTGCAGATCATGTACGGGATCGACGGTCGGCGGGACCTCACCGAGTCCATCGTCGACGGCCTTTCCGGGTACGAGGGCGCGCGCCCGGTCCGGATCGGCAACGGCGCGTTCGCCCAGCGACAGAACGACGTCTTCGGCGCGGTCCTCGACTCGATCCTGTTGCGCTCCATCCGCAGCCAGCGCCTGCCGAGCCGGCTGTGGCCGATCGTCGAGTCGCAGGCCACGTGCGCCGAGAAGATCTGGCGCGAGCCGGATCAGGGGATCTGGGAGGCCCGCGGCCGGCCGCAGCACTACGTGTCCTCGAAGCTGATGTGCTGGGTCGCGCTCGACCGCGCCTCGAAGCTCGCACAGATCCGGGGCGACGGCGGGCTCGCCTCCGCGTGGCGCGAGACCGCCGAGGAGATCCGCGAGGAGATCCTCACGCGCGGCGTGCGGGCCGACGGCGTCCTGCGTCAGCATTACGAGACCGATGCGCTCGACGCCTCGGCGCTGCTGGCGTCGATCTTCGGCTTCCTTCGACCCGATGACGAACGGATGCGCAACACCGTCCTCGCCATCGCCGACGACCTCACGGAGAACGGCTTCGTCCTTCGTTACCGCGTCGAGCAGACCGACGATGGCCTGTCGGGCAGGGAGGGGACGTTCCTGATCTGCTCCTTCTGGCTCGTGTCGGGCCTGGCCGCGATCGGCGATGAGGCTCGGGCGCGCGACCTGATGGAGCGATTGCTACACGTCGCTTCGCCGCTCGGGCTCTATGCCGAGGAGTACGACGCCGGATCCGGCCGGCTCCTCGGGAACTTCCCGCAGGCGTTCTCCCATCTGGCGCTGATCGAGGCCGCAGCGCGCATCATCGTGGCCGAACGGCTGCGCGAGCTCGGCGGCTGATCGGTTCCCGGCATCGCGAACCCCGACGAGGCCGCGCTCGGCCGCACAGCCAGTCCGGCGTCAGTCGACGTGATTGGACCCGTGGAACGCGCGCCGGAGAGCCGTCGCCGTGTCCCTGGGGATGTGCGCCTCGAGGACCGTTCCTCCAAAGGGGTCGAGCGCTCCGACCACCTCGTCGACCGAGACCTTGTCGACGAGCACGAACAGCGCCGACGTCCCGGGAGCGACCTCCTTGCGGAGGCGCTCCTCGAACGACGCATCGATCGCGGCGCGGACGCCCGACCGCTCGAACTCCTCGAGGACAGGGGCGAGATCAGAACCGATCGGCATGTCGAGCATTGGGATGAAGAACAGCATCGCGAAGAGCCATTCCCAGAACAGCCCCCAAGGTGGTTGCTCGCCGCCGATCACCGCACTCGTGATCGTCTTGAACCCACCCGCCTCGTCGCGGATGATCCCCGCGATCTCGTCGCGGCGGATGACGAAGTCACGGCTGTAGCTCTCGAGCTCGTCCATCGCCAGTCTCGCCGTGACGGGATCCGGATACACGAGGGCGATCAGTTGCATGGCTTCCCCTCTCCCCGGATCGCATGCCGGGCAGGCGGACGCACTCGCAAACGATGAGCACATCGGCCCCGGGGGGCATCGCCTCGATGGGATGATTCCGCGGCCCCACGAGCCCGCGGGACCGACGGTCCTACGGCCGGTCTGCTGGGCGGGCTCGCGCGAGCGTCCCGGCGGCAGTCATGAACGGGCCGGCGAGATCGTCCGCGCAGTCAGCGTCGGCGATGACGTCGACGGTCGACCCATCGTCGAGCGTCAACCGCAGCGAAACGGACCGCCGCCGGCCCGTGATGTCCATGGTTGGCTCGAGCACGCCATACGCCGTGCGGACTCCGAGCACCCGCGTCGTGGCGCGAAGGGGCCCGTACCGCAGGACCAGGACGTCGTGCACCCACCGCGCCTCCGCGGCGCGGGCACGGCCCGATCCCTCACGCTCGGCGACGGGTCGGATCCGACAGGCGAACCCTCCCTGCCGTCGCTGGACCGCCCGTCTCCGGCGCCAGATCGCAACAGCGAACACGCACCCGGCCGCACCGAGCACGACCGCTCCCGTCGCCAAGAGGTCGATCATGTGCTCGACCGCTGCGGCGTCTCGGCACGTGCGGCAGAGTCGGGGACCGAGACGTACGGGGGCGCGGAGGCGTCCGCCGCGGGCGCCGTGACGCGCGCTCGCTCCGCGGCCGCCATCCTACCGTCGATCCAGTAGAGCAGTGCGTGCATCCCCATCGCGAGCATCCCGTAGGCGAAGATCCCAAACAGCAACGAGGCGTCGAAGACCGAGCCACTCTCGCCTTCGACCGCGGGAAAGATGCCGCGGAACGGCTGCATCAGGATCCGTGTCGCTCGCTCCACCCACTGGACGAACGGCGCCGACTCGTTCGCGTTGAACAGCTCAAGGAAGAACGCCGTCGACAGGAACGCGATCGCGGTCACGGCGAACGCGTACGCCATCCACGTCAGGACGCGACTGATCCGGTAGACGGGGCTGTGTTTGCGCTCCCCCGACGCCGTCGCCGACACCGTCGGACCCTCCCTCCGTCAGCCGGCCAGGATCTTCGCCTTCTGCGCCTCGAACTCCGCCTCGGTCAGCACGCCGGACGCCTTGAGCTCGGCGATCGCCCTCAGCTGCTCGATCGTGTCTTGCGTCGTCTCGCCCGCTGGCGGAGCGCCGGCCGGCTCGTACTGCGTCGGCTGAGCGTACTGCTCCTGCGCCGCCCAGCGGTTCGCCTGACGGCGGGACACCCGATTCGACACGGCCGTCGCCGTCCCGGCGACCACGGCGGTTCGCGCAACTCCACGGATGAGTCCAGGCATCTAGGACCGCTCCTCTCGGTCGAGCTCGTCGAGCGCGGCGAGCAGCGCGTTCGTCGGGATCCGGCCGGTCGCGACCAGCTGAGCGCCGCCCCGACGGACCGCGGTCGCGAACGGGGCGGCCCACGTGTTCTCGTAGACGAGCAACGCCGCGGAAGCCCCTGGCTCGATCGCGGTCGCCGCCTCCCTATAGTCGTCGTCCCCCAGGACGTTCGACGACGCCCCTTCGAAGATCGTGAGCTCCGGATCGGACCCCAGGTCCTTGAGGTCGACCCGAACGACGCTCCCGTCGTCCTCCTTCTGGACGAACACCAGATCGAGGATCCGAATCAGGCCACGGTCGACGAGATCTACCAGCAGCGGTAACGCCTCGCCGGTGGGCTTCTGCCCGGGGGGCCATTCGACGACGAGATAATCGATGGGGCCGATCTCGACGTCGGTGTCGCTCATGAGCCGCTCCTTCCCTTCAGGCCGTCATCGGCCATGCTTGGACAGGGGAGCGCCCCCATCGTCATCCACTTCGGATGATTCCGACGTCGGTCAGAACGGCGTCGGGATGTACTGCCCATGGAGGTCCGGCTCGACGTACCCGTGTGCGGCCTGGCGGTTCGGCAGCTTCAGCTCCCTGCGCTCGACGGGCTCATAGGGAACCAGGCTCAAGAGATGCGTGATGATGTTGAGTCGGCCGCGCCTCTTGTCGTCGGTCCGGGCGATGTACCAAGGGGCCCATGGCGTGTGGGTGGCCGCCAGCATCGCATCGCGAGCCCGTGAGTAGTCGAACCAGCGGCTGTACGAGCGAAGATCCATGTCCGTGAGCTTCCAGATCTTCCGGGGGTCGTCCATCCGGCTCTTCAAGCGTCGGGTCTGCTCGTCTGGGGTCACCTCGAGCCAGTACTTGATGAGCAGGATGCCGGAGTCGACCATCGCTTTCTCGAATGCTGGGGTGAGCGCCAGGAACCGCTCGGTCTCCCTCGGCGTGCAGAAGCCCATGACCCGCTCGACGCCGGCGCGGTTGTACCAGCTCCGGTCGAAGATCACCACCTCCCCGCCCGCCGGGAAGTAGGCGACGTACCGCTGGAGATACATCTGCGAGCGCTCGCGCTCCGTCGGAGCGGGGAGCGCCGCGAGGCGGAACACTCGCGGGCTGACCCGTTCGGTGATCGCCTTGATCGTGCCGCCCTTGCCCGCCGTGTCGCGCCCCTCGAGCACGATGCAGATCTTCGCGCCCGATGCCTTGACCCACTCCTGCATCGCGACGAGCTCGCCGTGGAGCCGGCGGAGCTCGCGCTCGTACGGCTTGGCCGCCATCCTCCGATCGCCGTTCCCGGACACATCGACGGCCTCGGCGTCGCCGACCACCGGCGTCGGGCCATCGGCCGTGAACCTACCGTCCCCCTCGGCCTGATCCGCATGCTTGTGCTTCGTCTTCGACCGCTTCGTCTTGGGCATCGTGGCGCCGCTCCTTCGTGCGTTTGTCATCCCCGCGGTCTGGTCCTCCCCGCGGGGACGCGCATCGGTCGATCATGCCATCGAAGGCGTTCGCGTCATCGGTCGGATGGGGTGATGTGGCGACGCGCCAGGGCCGAGGAGATGAGCGTCAGGTTCCGCTCATCGAGCCGGTGGGTCGAGCTCGATACGTCGACCCTCGTCGCGGTGGAACCCCCGGAGGTCCGACGGGCCACAACGGTCGCCGAGGGACCCGGCCGGGATCGGTGCATGTTCGCCCGACGCCTCGGCCGCCGGGGGTTCCGCCGAGGCGCGACCGTAGGTGATGCCTCGCTGGTTGTCTGTGGCTCGATCGGCCCAATCGACGGTAGGTCGACAAGCATCACCCGGTACGGGTGAAGGCGCCGGCGACGATCCGGACGACGCTTCGGGTGACGTGGCGTGACCGTCGGAGGAACGGCTTGTTGATACTGTTCGTGCTGGTCCTCGGCCTCGCGGCCGGGTGGGCAGCGCAAATTGTCCTGAACCGGACGCTGACGTGGGCCGGGACCCTCGCCCTCGGCCTCGCCGGATCGGTCGTCGGCGGACTGCTCGTCTCGTTGCTCGCCGGGGACGGGCTTGAGCTGCGGATGAGCGGCATCCTGGGATCGATCGTGGGCGCGATCGTCCTGCTCGCCGTGGGCGGTCTCGTGTTCGGGGGTTCGCCGCGCACGAGTCCGCGCCGCGCCCGGTGATCGCGGCGGCGCCGGCGCCCGAGGCGCCGGACGGGAGCAACGTGGCCCAAACGCTCGTCCTGGGGGCGGCCAGGCTCGGCGTCGGGATCGCCTTGGTCGGTGCGGCCGGGGTCGCCGCGGTCGTCGACCCGAAGCCGCCGGAAGCCGGCGGCGAGGATGCGAGGCCGGCGCAGCCGGCAGACCTCGGCGCCTTCCTCGTCGCGGCGGCCCTCCTGACGGCGATCCGGATCGACCGCGGCGCCACCGCGGCGCTGCGGTTCGCTCGTTCGACCGCCAGGATCACGGTCGCGGTTGGGCACCTCACTCCGTTCGGGAGTTGGATCGAACGGGCTCGCGCCCGCGTTGAAGCGCAGGCCGACCGCGGCCGCGTAGAGGCCGAGGGCAGCATCGATCGCGTCCTGGACACGTGGGACGCTCTGCTGGGGGCGGTCGTGCGCCAGGTGCTCCGCCATGTCGACGTCAACGAGGTCGCCCGTTCCATCGACCTCAACGAGATCGCGAACGAGATCGACGTCAACGCGGTGGCCGCACGCGTCGACGTCGAGCGGCTGATCGACCAGATCGACATCGACCGCATCGTGCGGCGCCTCGACGTCGAAGCCATCGTGAGGCGTCTCGACCTCGCCGCCATCGCGCGCGACGTCCTCGACGAGATCGACGTGGAGGAGATCATCCGAGAATCGAGCGGGTCCCTGACCGTGCAGACGGTCGACGCGCTGCGGGCGCGTGGG
>JBKPHM010000038.1:0-20733 GCA_046729855.1 Actinomycetota bacterium
TCGTCGCTCACGGCGCGAACACAGCCGGTTCGGCGCGTGTCGTGTCGTTCGCGATGAACCCGCTCTATCGCGCGGATCCCGAACGCGAGTGGCCGATGCTCGCATCGGCGACCTACTGGGTCGACAACTAGCGGCTCAGCCCACGAGGGGCGGGCTTCTGCCCGCCCCTCGTCGCGCGTTGACACGTCCCTAAAGGAGTAGTAGCTTCGGAGCAGTAGTAGCTCCGAGATGAGGGGCTGGCAACAAGTGGGCGACCGTGGCCGGGAACCCTAAGTTGCTGCGGCGTAGAGGTCGGCGCCGGAATTGGCGCCGACTTGTCCTTCTGTGTGCCCTGATCGGCATGCTGCTGGTCGCTCCAGGGGCTTCGGGCCTTCCGGCTGCCGTGAACGTCAATGTGACGATTACGGGGACGCTTGGGTCGAACGGGTGGTATCGAAGCAACGTAACGGTCTCCTGGGAGACCACAGGCGAGACGGGAGACGACGGTTGCCAGACGCAGACGCTGCTTGTTGATACGCCCGGCACCAAAATCACGTGCAGGGCGTGGAACGACACGCCGCCCGGTCCGCCCATAGAGGAGGAGGTCGCCAAGAGTGTCACGATCAAGCTAGACAAGACCGCCCCCGCGATTTCGGCCGCTGCCGATCGCCCGCCAGATGCCAACGGCTGGTACAACCGCGGCCTTGCCGTTTCGTTCTCCGGGACGGATGCAACCTCCGGACTTGCAGGCTGCTCGTCGGCAGGCTACGGGGGCCCCGACAATGCGGCCGCCGCCGTCGCGGGCTCCTGCACGGACAACGCTGGCAACGTCGCCGGGGCTTGGTTCTCGTTCAAGTACGACGCGACCCCTCCCAACCTGTTCGCCGTGACCGCGAAGCGCGGGAACCGCAGCTGCGAGCTCACCTGGCGGAAGTCGACCGACACGCAGGTTGTCGAGGTCCTGCGGGCGCCGGGCCGAAACGGCGAGGGCGAGTCAGTCGTCTACCGCGGCCCCGCGGCAGGCTACCGCGACAGAGGCCTGCTGGTCGGCCGCAAGTACGAATACCGAGTCGCAGGCATCGACGAGGCCGCAAACCGAACGGAACGCAAGATCGACTTCGTCGCCACCGGCGCGCTCCTGAGCCCGGCGCTCGCCGAGCGCGTGACCTCCCCGCCCAACCTCGCCTGGATTCGGGTCAAGGGCGCGAGCTACTACAACCTCCAGCTGGTACGCGGCCGCAAGGTGCTCAGCGCCTGGCCACTGCGTACGAATTTCCGACTGCGGCGAACGTGGACCTACAAGGGGCGTCGCTACCGGCTCCGTCCCGGCGTGTATCGCTGGTACGTCTGGCCGGGATTCGGTCGGATCTCCGCCGCTCGTTACGGTCGGCTGCTCGGCAGCAGCACCTTCGTCGTGACCAGATAGGGGCAACGAACTGCGCCGGCACGCCGCCGTCCTGCTTCTCGGACTCGGCGCGCTGCTGGTCACCCCCGGCGCCGCGGGAGAACCGGATGTGCCCGGGGACCCCACGCCGCCCGTCGTGACGCCGGTGATCACCGGGACGCTGGGCGACGCAGCGTGGTACACGAGCAACGTCACTGTCAACTGGTCGATCCTCGATCCAGAATCGATCATCCTCTCGACCACCGGTTGCAACACGGTCACGTTCACGACCAACACGACCGGTACCCAGCTCACCTGCTCGGCCGAAAGCGACGGCGGCACCACGACGGTCTCGAAGTTGTTCAAAGTGGACAAGACCGCGCCGTCCACGAGTGCTACGCCGTCACGCGCCCCCGATACGAACGGCTGGTACAACCACGACCTCACCGTCGCCTTCAACGGCGCCGACTCGACATCGGGCTTGCATTCGTGCACCGCACCGAAGGCCTACGGAGGGCCGGACACCACTTCCACGACGGTAAGCGGAACCTGCCGGGATATTGCGGGCAACGTCGCCCCAGCAGCGCTCCCGCTCCAGTACGACGAGACCTCACCGCAGGCTAGCCCTGCGGCCCGACCACCGGACAGGAACGGCTGGTTCAACCACGCGGTCACGGTCACCTTCCAGGGCGCTGACGCCACGTCCGGCATCCAGAGCTGCACGCAGGTGACGTACGACGGGCCGGACGATCCATCCGTCGCGCTCAGCGGGACATGCGTCGACCACGCCGGCAACCAGAGCAGCTCGAGCGTCTTCACGCTCAAGTACGACGAGACGGTTCCCTTGAACGGCGGCGGCAGTCCATCACGCGGGGCCGACACAAACGGCTGGTACAACCAAGCCTTCACGATCACCTTCCAGGGCAGCGATGCCACCTCCGGCATCGAGACCTGTACGCAGGTCAACTACACCGGACCTGACAACGCAAACGCCTCTGTGTCCGGCTTCTGTCGCGACATATCAGGCAACCACAGCGGCACGAGCGCCTTCGCGTTCAAGTACGACGCCAGCGCTCCGTCCCTCGGGAGCCTGACGGTGAAGCCCGGTAATCGAAGCGCCGTCCTGACGTGGAACGCTTCGCCGGATACCAGCCTCTTCGAAATCGTGCGTACGGCAGGTACTCGCGGACTGGGAGTCACGGTCTACCGCGGCACCGGCCGGAGCTTGACTGACACCCGCCTCGAGAACGGCGTCCGCTACCGCTACACGCTCAAAGGCTACGACGAAGCGCGCAACGTCGCGACAACGGAGGCCGCTGCGACGCCAACGGCGCCGCTCTTCTCACCCCGCGCCGGCGCGACCGTCTCCGCGCCTCCGCAGCTCGTCTGGAAGGCCGTTGAAAAGGCCACGTACTACAACGTCCAAGTCTGGCGGCGCGGCAAGATCTTCAGCGCTTCGCCGACCCGAAACTCGGTCCAACTGAGACGCACATGGAAGTACGCTGGGCGCAGCTATCGGCTCAGTCCAGGGCGCTACAGCTGGTACGTCTGGCCGGGCTACGGCCGCCGCGCCCAGAAGAAGTTCGGGCCGCTCCTGGGCTCCAGCTCGTTCGTGGTCAAAGCGCCGCGGCGCTAAGTCACGCGGAGGAACCTGGTCGTGAGCGCCAGGAAGACGGCGTCACCCAGGGCGAGAAAGACTAGCGCGAGGCCACCGATCAACAGCGTTGTGTCCGGCGAGGACGACCCGGCGGCGGCGCTCGAGACGCTCGCCACGCGCCTGTTCGCCTTCCGCTTCGTAGAGCCAGCCTGCGCCGCGTGCTTCTTCTTCCGCACGCGCGCCGGAGTCACCGTGCCCCCTCGGCCTCGGCGCGCTGTCGACGCGGGCGGCGCTGGTGGCGGCGGAGGCGCGACCCCGCTCTGGTACACCGGCGCCGGTGAGACGGGCGCCGGCGGGGGAGCCGGAGGCGGAGAAGCGGGAGGCTGGACCGGGGCACTGCGGGCGGGCGGCGGCTGTGGTTGGGCGGGAGGCTGAGCCGGCGGGGCCGGCGGCGGCGTCGGTGCCCGTGACTCGGGCTTAGGTTGAGGCGGCGGAGCCGGCGCTGGATCCGGCGCCGGCTCCGCGAAGGCCGGCGCGGCGAGCGCAAGCGAGCTCACGCAGGCAAGGCAAAACAGGGTCCAGGGCTGCCGCAGCACCGATCGACCCCGACTCGTCACGAGGCGGTCTCCCCAGTCCGGCACCACCCAACGGTCTAGTGCATTCACGGCCGTAAGTCAACCGCAGCAGTCCGGGAAGCCTCGTCGCTCTCGGGACGTGATGGCCCCGCACGGACCACTTCGCAGCGGATGCGACGCCGTTGATACCGCCCCGCGTAGCGATCCGACGCGACTTGCACGAGGGGTCCTGACTGAAGATCTTGGGGATGATCTGTCCAAAGTTTCAGAGCCGGATTCACACAGGTCATCTGAAATTCGCACCTCCCACATAGCATGTAATGATACTGCCGAATCTGCCGTGCGTGATATCGGGATCGCCCTGGCGGTTCGTTCTTATTAGCCGCGCCTGCCGTTACTCCTCCACGGCGTCAAGCTCCCGTGATACTGCCACTGAACTAGGAAGATCGTGCCAGCCGCCTGGCTGATACTGCCGCTAGAACCGGTGTTTTTTGGCCCAAATCGGCCCGCGGCGCCCTCGAGAGGCCGCTCGGCACGCCGACTCGCCGGCGGCTGCCAGAGAGGCCGGGTCGTAGCCGCAAGTTTCGTCATCGCCGAGCGTCTACTCCGATGCTGGAGCAGCGACAAGCGTGCTGAGGAGGCAGAGGTGATGATAATTCAGAGATACCCGAGGACCAGCACGGCCAACCCGGAAATGCCAAACGTTGGATAAATGTTTTGCTATTTCTTTGGAACTGTTTAGAATAGGTTCGACGGGGGAGAGAGGTTATGGTCGTCGAAATGTGGGCAACAAAGACTGCTGCGGATGAGCGACACACCGACTGGTCTCTGCCCTCCTCGCACGGCCAGCCCTCGCAGCGCCCGGGTCTCAAGCCTGCTTCGCCGCAGCGGCGGGCTGCCGCACGCCGGCGCCGGGGCGCTGCGAGGGCGGCCGCGCGCCGCGACGCGGCGCGGAGGCTGCTACGGGCGTATCACGAGCGCGGAGACACGGCGGCACGCGACCGCCTGATCCGACAGTACCTCCCGCTCGTACGGAAGCTGGCTCGGCGCCACGTCGGCCGGGGCGAGCAACTCGAGGATCTCGTCCAGGTCGGCTCGATCGGGCTGATCAACGCGATCGACCGGTTCGAGCTCGACCGCGGTGTTGATCTTGCGACGTTCGCGATCCCGACGATCGACGGCGAGATCAAGCGACACCTCCGCGACCGAGCGTGGCCGGTCAGGATCCCACGCCGCATTCAGGAGCTCGATCCGTCCTTCCGGGCACGCGCGACCGAGCTCGTCGAGGATTTGGAGAGTGGGCTCGAGCAGGACGGCGTGTTCGAGAAGGGGTACGAGCTTGGTGAGGACCGAGCCGCGCTCGCTCAGAGTTTTCGCGTTCTCGACGAGCGGGAGCGACAGCTGCTCCATCTTGGGTTCTTCAAGGGCTGGAGCCAATCGCGGATCGCTCGCGAGGTGGGCATCTCGCAGATTCACGTCTCACGGCTCACGCGGCGCGCGCTCACCAAGCTCCGGGTCGAGCTAGGCCACGTCTGATGCGAGAAGTCGGCATCGTGCTGGCCTACTCACGCCCTACAATCGATGGCGAGTGAGGTTTACCAACACCCGGCGGCCGCGGAGCGCGAAATGAGTAGCAGCGCCCGACAGCGTGCGCTGAGCAGCGTCGAGCAATACGCCAGTCTTCCCTATCACCTCCTGCTCGTTCGAGATAGCGACGAGAAGGGGAAGCCGTGGACAGCCTCGGTCGAGGAGCTTCCCGGCTGTACGAGCCGGGGCAGTACGTCGGAGGAGGCGTTGAGCGGCATACGTGAGGCGATGACCAGCTGGATCACAGTCGCGCTTCAGGAAGGACGAGAAATTCCGGAGCCGAAGTCGGCGACAAGCCACAGCGGCCGCCTGCTCCTCCGCATGCCGCGGACGCTCCACGCCGACCTTACCCGCGCCTCGGAGCGCGAGGGCGTCAGTCTCAACCAGTTCATCACCGACGCCCTGGCGAGCGCCGTCGGCTGGCGTGGCCGCACCACGGAGGGTTCTCCGGCAGGCGCGACCAAACCGATCAGTCAAGCGCCCGGCGCCGAGAGCCTCACCGCCCAGCCGATCGCCGGTCGCCGCACGCGCCGCAGCCAGACCAGCCTGATGGCGGCGGCGCTGGTCGCGAACTTCGTGATCGTCGGCATCGCCGGCGTCGTCGCAATCATCGTTCTCGTCGCCGCCTGGCTCTAGATGGTTGATGCCCACGGTCTCGAACGTGACCGCAGCGTCCGGGATCCTTAATCCGGCAAGCTCGCTAAGAGTGGACGTCGTTGACGGCCTCGACTCCCTACGGGAGAGCTGGATGCGCTTGGCCGCAAGCAGCGGCAATGTCTTCGCTGCGTGGGAGTGGAACGAGCTTTGGTGGCGGCACTACGGTCGCGGACGCGAGCTCCGCGTCGCGGTCTCGCAGAGGGAGGACGATCAGATCGACGCGATCGTGCCTCTCTTCGTGTGGTCGCGGCGGCCGCTGCGGATCCTGCGGCTGATCGGCCATGGTCACGGCGATCGCCTCGGGCCGATCTGCCGTCACAACGAGATCAAGGCGGCGGAACAGGGGCTTCGGCGGGCCCTCGACGCCGATCCTCACGACCTCTTCATCGGCGATTGGGTCGCCGGCGATCGCGACTGGGCGAGCGTCCTCGGCGCTCGGACCGTGCGCAGGACCGGATACCCGATCCTCCGCCTGCCGGACGGCTCCTGGGACGCGTTCCTCGCCGCCCAGAGCCAGCGCTTCCGCAAGAACGCGCGCAACAGCCGAAACCGGCTCGAACGCGAGCACGACGTGAGCTATCGGTATGCGGACTCGGCCACCATCGAGCGCGACCTGGATGCCGCCTTGCACCTCCATCGTGGCCGTTTCCGCGAGCATGCCGGGTGCCTCTTCTGCGGCGACCATGAGCCGTTCCAGCGCGAGTTCGCCGCGCTGGCGCTCGAGCGCGGCTGGTTGCGCCTCCTGATGCTGGAGATCGACGGAGCGCCGGCTGCCTTCGAGTACGGCTTCTTGTTCGAGAACGCGTACTTCGCTTACCAGAGCGGCCGCGATCCCGCGTGGGACCGGTACTCGGTCGGGTTCCTCGTCGAGCTCGAGTCCATCCGCAGGGCGTTCGGGGACGGAGTCGCCGAGTACCGCTTCCTCGGGGGCGAGGAGGGCTACAAGTACCGCTTCACGACCGAGGACCCACGGCTGGAGACCATCGCCGCCCCGGCGACTCGACGAGGGCGCGTGGCCGCCAGAGCGGTGGCTGCCGTGTTGGCACTCCCCGCGGGCAAGGCGGTCTTGAGACGGATCGCGTCCGCGAAATCCGCGAAGGCTTCGCCGACTCTCTAGAAGGAAGAGCGGAGCCGGAGCGGGCTCGCCAGGGCTCGCAGCATCTGCAGGTCGCCGCGGCGCGGCAGCAATAGTGCGCGCCAAGCGAACGGACTCAAGCGCCGGTACGAGAACAGCGCCGCCGCGCCGCCGGCGATGAAGGCGGTGCTCGCCGCGGCGGCAGCTCCGGTTGCGCCGAATCGAGGAATCAGCACGATGTCGAGAGCGAGGCCGACCACCAGCGAGACGAACGGGCCGAGAGAGGAGCGCCCGGGCGACGACGATGCCATCAGCGCGCTGGAGAAGATCGCGGTCGCGGCAAATCCGAAAGCGCCCGGAACCAGCAACAGGAAGGGCTCGACCGAGCCGTCGAATGCGGAACCGAAAACGGCTGGAAGCAGGACCGGACCCAGCACGGCGGCGACCGCGACGGCACCGGCGGTGACGAGCGCCGCCGAGCGGAACGCACCGAGGGTGTGCTCCGCTCGCTCTCGAGGCTCTGCGCGAGCCGCGACGGGGAGGAGCGCGGTAGCCGTTGCGGCCGGTAGATACAGCAGCGCTTCGGACGCATTGACGGCGACGGCATAGATCCCCAGCGCCGCCTCCGAGGCGAGGAAGCCCATGAGGATCTGGTCGGTGCGGAAATTGAGCAGACGCGCCAGGCTGCCGATCCACGCACGAAGCCCAAAATGGATCGACTCGAGCAGGAGGCTCCGGCTTGGGCGAGCAAGTCCGACGCCACGCGCCGACTGCCAGAGGAGCACGAATGCGATGATCGCCTCGCTCACAAGCCAGGCAAGCGCCGCGCGAGTGACGGTCAGGCCGCTGACCAGCCAGACGACGGCGAGAACGCAGGGGTAGATCCAGTACGCGGTCGCGGTGATCACCGCGAGCCGTTGCAGCCGACCACAGCCGACCAGGAATGCGCCGCCCGCCTCGATCAACGCGATCGCAACCGCTGCGCCCCCCAGGATTGTGAGCTCGGGCAGGTCGACTCCGGCAGGTCGCTCGTCGGCCAGTGAGAGCAGCACGACAAAGCCGAGCCCAGCCAGGAAGAGGGTGCTGGTCACCATGAAGAGGATCAGATTCGAGAGGAGCGCGCCGCGAGCCTCAACACGTCGAGCCGCGAGAACGGTCGTCGCCTCGCCCATGCCGAACCCTGCGACCCGGGCAAGCACGAGCGCGCTGACGGTGATGAATGCGATCGTCCCCCGGCCGGTGGGCCCCAGCGAGCGCGCCAGAATCAGCACGGCGCTGAAGAACCCCGCGTTGCCGGCGGCTCTGGCCCAGAAGAGCATCGCCGAGCCGTTGGCGATTGGATCGGGCTTCAGCAGGAGGCCACGCTCCGATTTCCGCGCAAGCGGTTGCTTCGTGCTTGCGCCAGGGCGCCGTCGTCCCGCTGTCCGCTCTCAACCCCGACCAGGGAGCCGAGCTTGCCTCTGCAGCCGAGGTTGTCCTGGACGACGTTCTCCGACGAGCCCTGGAGCGTGATCGCGGGCCGCACTCCGCCGACGAAGAGATTGCGGAGGATCCTGTTCCCTTCCCCGCCGGTGTCGACGAACAGGCCGGCTTCCTCTGCGCCGACGATGCGGTTGGCGACAAAGGTGTTGTTGCTCGAGCCGACCCCGTCGTACCGCCATTCGACCTGGATTCCCGCTTCGGTGCCGACGATCAGGTTGCGAGCGATGAGGGAGAAGTTCGTCGAGTGCTCGAGGTAGATCCCCGTGCGCGTCTTCCTGATCTCGTTGTCGACGATCGTCGTCCGCGTCGAAGACCCTACGGTCTCGATCCCGTCCCAGCGCGCGCGCAGGACGGTGTTTCCGATAATCGCCGCCTCGACGCCGCCGGTCCAGATGCCGCCCTCGTTCGTCCCGCAGCCGGGAGTCGATTGGGCGTCGTAGACGCAGCCGTCGCGGTCCGGATCCTGAATATCAGTCACGACGTTGTCGAGAGCCACGCCGTGGAGCGCGGCGGCCGGGCGGCCGAATTCCTTCTGCCCGAGCAGAATCCCGAACGAGCGGAAGCCGCTGACGCGGGTGCGGATCACGCTCGTGTCGCGCGACCGGTCCGAGCCGAGCGTGAAGACGCCGGCCCGCGCGCTGCCGCGGCCCTCGATCAGGGAGTCCTGGACCGAGATACTCGAATGGGCGCCCCAGACGTTGACGCCGTGCGTGCGGACGCGCCGGATGTGCAGGCGCTGCAGGCGTACATCGCGAGAGCCGTCGAAGACGGCGATCGCAATGCCGCCGTCTTCGATTTCAGGGCCTCCGCCTCCGTCGATCATGAGGTCAGAGATCCGGATGCCCGTCCCTCTGGCGACGACCAGTGACCAGTAGCGCCTGCTGACCGGAGCGATCACGGTTGCCCGACCAGAACCGACGAGGCGCGCGCGGCTTCCGAGCCGTAGCTGGTCGACCTCATAGCGGCCCGGCGCGAGCCGCACGGTTACGCCGCCGCGCTCGAGCGCCTCGCGGGCCTGCGCGAAGGAGGGCCCCGGCGAGGCCTCGATGATCTCCGACTCGGAGGGCGCCACAATCACTTCGGCCGGCCTCGTCGACCTGCGCCCGCCCTGGTTGTCAACGGCCTCGACCCGGAGCCGGTGTGTCCCCGCCTGGAGAAGCGCTGGATCTACGTCGAGGGCGTACGGCTCGGTCGTGTCAGACCCGAGCGGCCGATCGTCGAGAAGAAACGTGACGGCGACGACGCGGCTCTTCGGCGCGTCCGCGTTCGCCTCGAGCAGCGAGGGCTTCGTCAGCCGGTGCGGGCCCAGGAAGCGGACGGACAGGGAGCTTGAGGCCGGGGGCGCCACCGGCGCCGGCGACGATGGCGAGTCGGCGCACCCGGTGACCGCGCTCAGCAGTGCCGCGAGCAGGATGAGGGTTCGTTTTCCTCGCTCGAACGTATCTTCAAAGCGATGACCGATCTCGTCGATGGCCGCGTGCGCCACGCGACGGGCGCGCTGCCGCCCGAGCAGCCGATCGAGACTGGGCGGTATCTCGACGCGCTTCGACGCAGCAAGCTGCTGATCGCCGCCATCATCCTGCTGCTCACGTCCACGGTCTTCCTCGTCTCCACAGCTCTTCCCAAGACGTACCGGGCGACGGCTAAGATCGTCGTCGGGGACGCGGCCGATCCTCTTCAGACGGGTGACGAGGCCTCCCTGGAGCGCCGCCTCGCCACGATCACCGCGCTGCTGGAGACGCGAGAGACGATGCGCCGAGCGCGAAGGCGAGTTCCCGGCGCAACGGTCGCGGCGCTCGGAGACAAGGTCAGCTCGTCCGTGGATCCGGCGGCCAACATCATCAACGTCGTCGCGACAGACGCTTCCGCAAGGCGTGCAGCCCGCATCGCGAACGCGGTCGCCGTCAGTTTCGTCGCCGATCAGCGCGCCGCCGAGCGACGACGGTTGAACCGAGCCCGGGCGACGCTGCAGGCGGCTCTCGACGAGCTCGAGGGCAAGCGCGGTGTGCAGGTTGCAACCGAGCGGGCTTCGATTCGAGAGCGGCTGACCGACCTCAACGTCGCGGCCACCAACCGCGCGGAGCTGGAGCTGGCTGAGGCCGCCCGACCGCCCACCACTCCCTACGCTCCCAGGCCGCTGCGCAACAGCCTGTTCGCGTTCTTCGCCTCTGCGTTCATCGCCGCACTGGTCGTACTGGCCCGGGCCCAGCTCAAGCCGCGGGTCACCAACACGCGCGAGCTGGGCCGTCTGCTCGAGCTTCCCGTGCTGACCGAGGTGCCCCACGTTCGCCGGGGACTCGGCCACCGGCCGCAGACGGTGAGCTCCGTCGAGTACGAGGCGTACCAGACGCTTCAGGCGTCGATTCGGAGGAAGCTCCCGCCGACGAGCCAGCGGATCGTGCTCGTCACAAGCGCGCTCCACGGCGAGGGCAAAACGGAAGTTACAGCCGCGCTCGGCCTCGTCTTGTCGCAGGCCGGTCTGCGAACCTGGCTCGTCTCGGCCGACATGCGCTGGCCCAAGCTCCACGAGCTCTTCGACGTCGAGCAGACGCCCGGACTCGCCGAAGTCCTCGCAGGCAGGAGGAACGGCGGCAGCGAGCGCATCTTCGAGCTGAGTGCGGCGCGGAGCGGCTCCGGGCTCCTCCACGTGCTTGCGAGCGGGCGCACGCCGCGAGACCCCGCGCAACTGCTGTCCAGCGACGCGCTCGACGGCTTCTTCGACGAGGTCAGGCAGTCGGAGTACGACTACGTGCTGCTCGATGGGCCACCGCTGCTCGGGCTCGTCGACAGCCAGGTACTGGCCCAGCGCGTCGACGGCGTGCTCATCGTCTGCCGGCCCGACCGGCAGACTCCCCAAACCGCGTTGGCCATGCGTGAGCTCCTGGACCGCCTCGAGGTCGATGCGCTCGGGCTTGCGATCGTTGGCGCCCGCGGGTCGACGCACGTCTACCTCCCTGGATAGCGAATCCTGAGCGCCGTTGCCGCCCAGATCAGAGCGGCCACCAGCCACAGGTGACGCCAGTGAAGCGTGTCGACGAAGAAGCTGTTGGCGAGGAGACCGGACCAAGCGCCGAAGAGGGCGGCCGAGCCAATGCCGTACGCGTCGAAGCCGCCGGCGGCGTTCCTCGCGGCGAAGCCGAACGTCAGCAGCATCAGCCCGAGCAGGACCAGCATTCCGAGCACTCCCTCCTCGGCGACCGCCCGAACGTAGGTGCTGTGCGCCGAGATGTCGGAGACCCGTTCGAACTGGCCGGGCCCAACTCCGAGCGGGTACTCGGTCGCGAACTGAAAGCCGGAGAGCTGCGCGCCGAACCGCTGGGTGTCGTAGACCTGGAGCCCCGCACGCTGCTCGAGGAAGGAAAGGGAAGAGGTCGCCGCGACCGCCGCGAAGAGAGCGGCGCCCGCGGCGAGCGTGCAGACGAGGAGGGCCATCGCCTGGCGTCCTCCACCACGCCGGAGCGCGAGCACGGAGAGCAGCACCAGCGCGCCGACCACCAGGTTCAGCCACGCCGCGCGGGAAAACGAGAAGAGGACGCCCATCGTGAGGACGGAGAGCAAGGCGAGCTTGGGCAGGAACCGGAGCCGGAGCAGCCGGGGCGCGACCAGCTCCTCCATCAGCACGAGCGCGGCGGGAACGAGGAAGGGCCCGAAGACGTTGGGATCCTTGAACAGACCCTGCGCGCGAGGTCCGGCGACGAATGCTTCGCTGCCGGGAAACGACGCCACGAGGGCGAGGCAGGCAAGGCCGGCCGAGATGACGGCGGCGACGAGGTAGGCCACGAGGATGAGACGGGCGCGCCGAACCGAGTTGACGTAGGCGGCCAGCCAGAGTCCGAACACCGCGAGGTAGAGGGTGATCGCGAAGAAGTTCAGGGCCCTGGCCGAATCGATCGCCTCGATCGAAGCAAGCAGGTTGAGGGCCAGGAACGCGCTGACGAGCAGGGCGACACTCAACGGAACGCGCTGGAGGTCGAACCTCGAGGTCGCAAACGCGACGGCGATCAGGACGCCGAAGACGAGGTCGGAGGGCGCAGGCTCGATTCGAACGGCGGCAAGCAGCAGCAGACCGAGCGCAACGGCGGCGTCGTAACGAGCGACGGCCAGGGCCAGCGTGCCAAGCAGGCCGAGCCCGAAGCCGAGCACGATCGGCAGGGGCAGGGGATAGCGGCCGAGAACGAGGCCGATCGCCAGGAACAACACGACGAGGGCCGCGGCACCTCCGGCCACGACCGCAGCCCGCGGGGGGTCGATCCGAGTGCGAGCGCCGAGCTGGTGAGTGATGTCCATCCGCTGTCCTCAGACTCGCGGCGTCCGCGAATCGTCCTGGTGATCACGCTCGCCGAGGTCGGCGGAGCTCAGACCTACGTCGCGTCGCTGCTCCCGGCGCTGACCGACCGATTCGACGTCGTCGTTGCGGCGCATGGGCAGGGCCCAGTCCGCGAGGCTGCGATCGCGGCGCGGGCCAGCTACATCCCACTGGAGCATGTCCGCCGCCCGATCAATCCGGTACGCGATCTGCTGGGCCTGATCGAGTTGGTCCGCCTGCTGCGCCGTGAACGACCCGACATCGTCCATGCGAGCAGCTCCAAGGCGGGGGTGCTCGCGCGCCTGGCCGCCCGCTTCGTTGGCGTTCCGATTCGCGTGTTCACTGTGCACGGCTGGGCGTTCCTGGCGTACTCGGGCCTCACCTCGCGGCTCTACTACTGGGCCGACCGCTTGGTCAGGCCGCTTACGACGACGACGATCTGCGTCTCCGAGGGAGAGCAGGCGGCCGGGCTCGAGGCCAACACTTGCGACGGAGACCGAACGGTCGTGATCCCGAACGCCGTCGACGTCTCCGCCGCGCCTCAATCGCAGCATGACCGGGCGACGCCGGTGATCGTCGCTGTCGGCCGCCTCAAGGCGCCGAAGGACTTCATCACCCTGGTTCGTGCCCTCAGCGTCCTCCGACCAAGGTCGTTCGAGGCGTTGATCGTGGGTGATGGCCCCGATCGGCGAGAGCTGGAGCAGGAGATCCACAGGCTGGGCCTGACGGCGCGCGTTCAGTTGGCGGGCGAGCGGAGCGACGTCCCGGAGCTTCTCGCTCGAGCAGACGTCTTCGTCCTTTCCAGCGAGTCCGAAGGGTTTCCGGTGTCGGTGCTGGAAGCGATGGCGGCCGGGCTGCCTGTGGTCGCCTCCAGGGTCGGCGGCGTGCCGGAGGCGGTGCTCGACGGCCGGACCGGCCTGCTCGTCCGGCAAGGCGACCCGGCCGAGCTCGCCGCCGCACTCGAGCGCCTCGTCGCCGAGCCCGAGCTTCGGCGCCGCCTGGGCGCCGCCGGCCGAGCTCGTGCCGAAGAGTGCTTCGATCTCGAACCGTTCCGGCGCGCGCACGTCGAGCTCTACTCCTGCGAGCTCGCCAGACGCGGGCTGCCCGTTCCCGCGCCGTAGCGGTGGCGCCGATAGGCGCCGCGCAGGGGCAGAGGCGAGTCGTGCCCGCCGCCGACTTTCGCCAGGAAGTCGAGGACGCTGTCGCGCGCGTCGACCTGGCACCGGCGGAGGGAGAGACGGTCGGTTTGTCGCGTGTTCAGACCCGGCTCGCACGTAACCGCGGCGCGGTAGCCGGCCGCCTCGACCAGGTCGCGCTCGCGGGGACCGAAGAGGCCGGATGGGTAGGCGAAGAGGTCCACGGGGCGCTCGAGCCACGCCTCGAGCGCTGCCTTTGACCCGACGATCTCCTCCCATGCCACCTCGTCACGCAAGGCGAGGAGATTCGGATGCGTCAGCGAGTGGGCTTCGAAGCGAAGCGTGCCCTCGCGGTCGAGGTCGACGATCTCGTCCCAGCCGAGGACCGGCGGCTGTCGCCGATACCAGTCGAACCTGGCCCAGCCGCCCGCCACGGCCGTCGCGACGAAAACAGTGGCCCGGAAGCCCCGCTCCTGGAGGATCGGTAGGGCCTGCTCCGCGACGTCCAAGAAGCCGTCGTCGAAGCTCAAGCCTACGGTCTTCCCGGACGCCGCACCATTGTCCAGGAGCTCGACCGCCCCGAGTATGTCGACTACCCGGTAGGACTGTGAGGCGAGGTAGTCCATCTGCCGGCGAAAGTTGCGTGGTGTCACCGCCAGCTCGTCGGGATCGTCCGAGACTCGGTGATAGAAGAGGATTCGGAGGCCGACGCCCTCAGGCCGGCCTTGGGTACGGAGAAACCAGACAGCCGAGCGCGTTCGCGTCGCCGCCGCCTTCAGTGCGTAGCGGCTCACGAAAGCCTGCCCAGGAACCGTCGAGCCGGGGCGAGCCCGTCCATGTAAAAGTGATGGAGGGTCTGAGACTGCTTCAGCTTCCGCCGCAGCTGGATCACTCCCAGGTTGGCTCTGACCGCGACCGCGCCACGTAGGGTCCGCTCCAGGCCGAAGCCCTCGTACATCGGATCGAACCGGTCGGCCAGCTCGCGCTTGTACCGCTCGGCGCCGCCAAGGAACTCCACCCGCGTCGCACCCTCGCGCGCGCCCGCCTCGACCGCGGCGAGCGTCGTGAGCACACCCGGCGAGAAGCGGGCGAACGCCGGGTCGAAGCCTGATCGGTAGAAGTAGATGCGCCCTTCGAGCGCGAAGAAGACCTTGAACGCGATCGGGCGGCCGTCGACCTTCTTCGTGATGATCCTCGGCACGTCGTGATCGGCGAGCGCGAGCAGCGCTGCCCGCACGAACCGCCTCCCCAACGGGGTCGCGAGCTCCGATCCGTCGGGCCGGTCGCGCCAGCGCAGTAGGTGCAGCGCGAAGACGTCCTCGAGCGCGGTCTCGAGCTCGTCGTGCGTGCGAGCGACCGAGACCTCCACGCCCCCCACCTTCGCGAGGCTACGGGTGCGGCGGCGATCCTCGCTGCGCTTCTTCGCCGAGATTTTGGCGTGGTAAACGTCGTCCCAGTCACCGTCGATGTCGAGCACCGGCGATTCGACGCGCTCGATCACGCGAAGCCGCGAGTCCCCGAACGCCTCCACCAGCCGGCTGTCACCCGGAAGCCCGAATAGGTCCGCGTAGTCGTGATCGGCGCAGGCGGCCCGCTGGGCGATCGCCGCTGCGACCCCCTCTTCGCCCGGAGCGACGAGCAAGTCCGCGAGGGCGGAGTGTTGCCCGCCCAGAAACGTAAGCACGCGCAAGCCCCGGCGCCGACTGACACAGAGCGGGAGTGCTCCGACCAATTGTCCGTCCCGGTACGCGACGTGGACAGCGAGCGTCCCACGCTCGCCGTAGTGGCGCCACCATTCGCGGAGCCAGCCGTGCAGCAGGAACGGGCTCGGTCGCGGCATCGCCCGAACGAGGCGGTCCCAATCAGTGCCGAGCCGCGCGAACTCGTCGGCACCCGAGATCGTGTCGAGCGTCAGCCGCTCGGACGCAGCCATGGTCGAGCCCACAGCAAAAAGATTCCCCGGAAGGAGAGCCGCGAGCCATCGTCTTTTTTGGACTCGCCGAAGGCCACACGGGGAACCTTTCTGATGTGAGCTCGAGGGTTCACACGGGAGGCCTCTCGCCCGCCCACACATGGTCGGGCGAGCTTTCTCCAACGCTCGTCGCGGCCGCAAATCTCGTTGCCGCTGTCAAGGCCGGCAGAGCGAAGTGGTTCGCCGCCGGAGGGCGAGCCGTGCTCGTTTGGCTGCCCTGCTACACGCTTACGAGCTACCGGTTCGGGTCAAGCGGGATCGCCGTCGCCGGCTCGTTCTTGCTCGCAGCCGTCTGGCTCACCGGCCTGCGCAGCGCGTTTGCAGCGGTGCATCTCACGCTCGGCACACCGGTCCGGTGCGCCGTCGGAACGGCGACGGGCCTGGTAGGGGTCTCCGCCTTAGCCCTCTGGGTTCCGGGACTCGGAATGGCGACTTCGACTCTCCTCGCACTTGCAGCCTCAGTCTTCGTCCTGACGACGATGTGGGAGGGCCTCGTCCAGCGGATCGTCGGCAAGCGCCGCGTGCTCGTCGTCGGACCGTCCCACGTCGCCGATGCGATTGCAGAAGCTGTCGCGTTCGACGGCAGCGCGCGGTTCACGGTCGTTGGGGCGGTCGACGACGGGCCCGATCACCCATTCCATGTTGGCCCGGTGGCCGCACTCTCCGCAATCGTCGAGGAGCGACGCCCCGACCTGATCGTCTTGGCCGACGGAGATGCGTCGTCCAGAGCGATCGACCGCCTACTCGCGACCTCCTCCCACGACTTCAAGGTCGTCGGGCTGGCGCACTTCTACGACTACGCGTTCGGGCGGGTCCCGATCGATGAGCTGACGCCGAGCTGGTTCATGAGCATCCTCCACGTCTGGCAGCGGACGTACACCCGGCTGGCGAAGCGGACCTTCGACGTTATTTGCGCCTCGCTCGGCCTTCTGCTCGCGGCGCCGCTGATGCTCGTTACCGCGGGCCTCGTCCGCCTGACGCGCGGCCCGATCATCTTCCGCCAGACCCGCGTCGGCGAGGGCGGCCGCCAGTTCAAGCTCTACAAGTTCCGGACGATGCGGCAAGACGCCGAGACGCCGGGTCGCCCTACTTTCACCCAAGTGAACGACCCCCGGGTCACAGGAGTGGGGCGGCTGCTGAGAAAGACACACCTCGACGAGCTGCCGCAGTTGTGGGTCGTGCTCAAGGGCGACATGTCCGTTGTGGGGCCTCGGCCCGAGCGGCCCGAGTTCATCCCCATGCTCGAAGAGGCCGTCCCGTTCTTTACGCGGCGCCTGCTCGTCAAGCCGGGCATCACCGGCTGGGCTCAGCTGCGACGCGACTACGCCTCGGACGCTGAAGGCGCCAAGGACAAGCTCTCGTACGACCTCTGGTACGTCCGCCACCGGAACGTGATCGTCGACCTCGCAATCTGTGCGAAGACGTTCTCGACGCTCTTCCTGAGGCCAGGGCGATGAGCGCCGAGGTGCGCATCGAGACGATCTCGCGACTGAGGGACTTCGCTCGCCTCGGCGGCTCCTGGGACGAGCTCGTTCGCTCGATGCGGCGTCCGAGCCCGTTCCTGCTCCATGACTGGCTCCTCGAGTGGTGGTGTCACTACGGTGCGAAGCGAACGCTCGCCGTCCACGTGGCGAAAAGGGGTGAGCGGCTCGTCGGTGCACTGCCGATGTGCCGAACGAGGCGCTTAGGACTCCGCGTGACGGAGTTCCTGGGAGGAACGGGCGCGCCACTCGCCGATCTGCTGCTCGCGCCGGGGGAGGACAGGGATACCGCGGTGCAGCTCGCTGCGCGCATCACGATGGTGGGTGTCGACTACGCGGACCTCTTCGGGATGCCCGGTGACAGCCGGCTCGAGGCCGTCGTGCCGCAGGAGTCTCTGACGTTGATAGAGCGCCAAGAGGCCCCTGTGCTCGACCTCTCGGGGGACTGGGAGGCGATCTACAAGGACAAGCTCTCGTCGAAGCATCGGAGCGAGCGGCGACGACACCGGCGGCGGCTCGAGGAGCTCGGAGTCGTCGACGTCTCTCTCGCACGCACGCCGAACGAGCTCGTACCCGCGCTTGAAGATACGGTCCGAATCCACGCACTCCGGTGGAAGGGACGCCGCGAGACCTCGGGCTTCAGCAAGCCGATCGGAAGCGCGTTCCGCCGAGCCGCGCTGCTTCGGCTCGCGCAGCAGGGCCTGACCCGTGTAGTCACCTTGCGCCTCGATCAGCAAGCGATTGCGTTCGCGATCTACATCCTGTACGAGAGGACCACATACGGGGTGACAATGGGGTTCGACCCCCAGTTCGCGGCGTACCGGCCGGGGACCGAGACGCTTCTTTGCGCGCTCGAGGCGGCCGCAAACGAAGGTGCCGAGCGCGTCGAGTTTCTCGGGGCAGACGCCCCCTACAAACGAACGTTCGCCGACCGCTTCGAGCCGATCCACGAAGGAATCGGCCTTGCCCCGACGCTACGTGGCCGAGCCGCGGTCGAGGCGCTTACGCGGGGAATCCGGGTCCGCCGGCGGCTCAAGCGGTCGCGGACGGCGAGAAGGATCTTCTACCACGTCCCGAAACTCGGGCGAGGCTAGCAGCTAACGACTGTAAAGCGCCTTGATCCTGGGCGCAGCCCAGCGCCGAAGCTTCCGCACCCCCGGGACGTTCCGCGTCCCCTGGTAGAGCCAGTAGTAGAGCGGCGGCGGGATGCGGGCAAGCAGCGGCGAGCGGCGGAGCCTGAGCAGCGCGAACAGCCGCGAGGGCTCGAGGTCGACGTACCGCTGTACGTTCTCGAACCACAAGGCGCTGAAGCGCGCCTCGGACTGCGCGAGACGCAGGGCGGCCCGGCGTTTCCGTTCGTAGGCTCCGAGGGCCGTCTCGAGCTCGAGTCCTTCGTTCAGCTCGGCGGCGAGCGCAATCGCATCTTCGAGGGCCAGCTTCGTGCCCGAGCCGATCGTGAAGTGCGTCGTATGTGCGGCGTCGCCCATCAGCACCACGTTTTCGTCGTGCCAGGTCTCATTGGTCAGCGTCCGGAAGTTGAGCCATGGCGCGGTGCCGTCCCCCCGAGCGTGCGTCCGCAGCCGCTGGCCGTCAAGGTGCGACTCGAAGAGCTGCTCCAGAAGCGCGAGCGTCTCGTCCTCGTCCAACCCGTCGAAACCAAGCCCCGACCACGTCTCGGGGGAGCATTCGACGATGAACGTGCTCGTGTCAGCGTCGAAGGCGTAGGCGTGGGCCCAGATCCAGCCGGCGGCCGTCGGGACGAACGCGAACGTGAACGTATCGAAGACCTTGGCCGTGCCCAGCCAGATGTACTTGTTCCTGCCCGTGTGGACCTCGGTCTTGAAGTCGGCGACATGGAGCTGTCGTAGCCGGCTGTTAACGCCGTCGCAGGCGACGATCAGCTCCGCGTCGGGGAGCTGCGAGCCATCCTCGACCTCGTGCTCGAACCGGACTTCGACGCCGAGCGAAACCGCCCGCTCGCGGAGAAGATCGAGCATGCGGTGGCGGCCGAGCCCGTACCCGTGCCCCTCCACACGAGCGGGATCCTTGCCCTCGACGGCCAGCATCTGGCCGTTCCAGCGAAAGGCATTCGAGCTGATCTCGCTTGCCGTCATCGGGTCGCTGGCGTACAGCTGGTCGAGGAGGTCGTCCCAGAAGACGACCCCCCATCCGTACGTGACGCCGGCGGGATTCCGTTCGAGCACCGTGATCTCGTGCTCTTTGTCGCGCTCCTTCATCAGGATCGCGAAGTAGAGCCCGGCGGGTCCCCCGCCGACGCACGCGATTCTCATGGACTTGGTGTCACCGTCATCGAGAACTGAGTCTGACCGTCCGTGTTGACGATCTCGGTGGTCAGCGTGCCGTCTCGCGCGAGCTCGAGCGTCCCGAAGTTGAGCCAGCGCTTCGCCTCTTGCCAGCTCGTCACTGCCTCGGCCCTCGGCGGGCCATAGAAGGTGAGCACCTCCGGATTGAGCGTCTTGTCGAAGTCGCGGCTCGGGAAGATGCCCGCATTCAGCGGCCCCGTCGCCACCTCGTACACGACGAACTCGGGGTTCGAGGAGAACGGCCGGTACCTGAACGCCTCTGCGAAGTGGACGTCGGTCGTGATCCAGACCGTGTTCTCGATCCCTTCGCTTTCCATGAAGCGGAGGATCTCGAGCAGCTCCTGCTCGAAGCCGGTGGTCTGATCGAAGTTAGCCCAGCCGTCGCGACCGCCTGTCGGCGGGAAGCCGGTCGGGATGGACATCGGAACGCTCGACACGATCACCTTCCAGGTCGCGTCGGACGCCGCCAGGCTCTCCTTCAGCCAGGTGAGCTGCTCGCGGCCGAGCATCGTCTTGGGCCGATCGGGACTGTCCGTGGCGCCGTTCGCGTCGCGGTACTGCCGCGTGTCGAGGACAAACAGCTCCAAATGCTTGCCCCAACGAAGCGAGCGGTACAGCCGTTTCGGCGTGTTTGGCGCGATTGCGATCGGCGTGTAGTCGAGGAACGCATCGAGACCGATCGGCAGCAGATGGACACCCGCTCGGGTGTCGTGCAGTGGCCCGAAGTCGTTCACGACCTCGTGGTCGTCCCATACTCCGACGTAGCCGGTGCTCGCGAGCAGGCGCTGCGACACCTCGTCCTCGCGGTTGTAGCGCCAGTGCGCCCAGAAGCCCGGCAGGTCGGCGGCGGGCCCCGGGCCGGGCACCTGGGCGTTGCCGTAGCGACCGACGGGACCGCAGGGGTTGTCGGCGTAGATCATGTCGCCGAGACCGACGAACACGTCCGGCCGGAAGCGCCGGATCGTGTCCATGATCGGGAACCCTTCGGTCGCGTCGCGACAGACCTCCTGGCCGGCGACGTCGCCCCCGAAGGCGAGGCGCACTCGCGCGGCGTCGTCATCTTCCGGCGCGGTCTCGAACGAGCCCCGCGTCGACCCGAGCTTGTAGCGATAGGTGGTGTCCGGCTTGAGGCCGGTCAGGAGGACCTGGCCGGTGTAGTCGTCCGCGGCGCGAAACCG
>JBKPHM010000039.1:0-12202 GCA_046729855.1 Actinomycetota bacterium
AACCATCGACACGCCCCGTTCGACGAGCCCTCGCGTCGGCAGCCCGTTCACGCGCGCTCCCTCGAACAGCACGTCGCCGGAGGAGGGAACGACGTACCCGAGGATCGTCTTGAGCGTCGTGGTCTTGCCGCTCGCGTTGCCACCCAGCAAGCACACGATCTCTCCCGGGCGGACCTCGATGCTCACGTTCCGCAGTACCTGAACCGGTCCGTAATGCGTGGTGACGTCTCGGAGCGCGAGGATCGCGCCGTCCGCGGTCATCCGACCGCGTCCTTCCGACCGAGGTATGCCTCGATCACCCGCTCGTCGTGGGCGACGTCCTCGTACGTGCCCTCTGCGATCTTCCGCCCGTAGTCGAGCGCAACGACGCGGTCCGAGACGCCCTTGACCACCCGCATGTCGTGCTCGATCAGGAGGATGGTGTACCCGCGCTCGTCCCTCAGCTTCCCGGTGAGCTGCGTGAGCTCTTGGGTCTCGCGCGGATTCATCCCTGCGGTCGGCTCGTCGAGCAACAGGATCTTGGGCTCCGAGGCCATCGCCCTCGCGAGCTCCAGCCGACGACGGTTCGCGTAGGACAACGACATCGCGAGCTGATCGAATCGGTAGCCGACCAGCCGCGTCCCGAAGAACCCGAGCGCCTCCTCGGCCCTCTCGCGGATCAGTTCCTCTTCGCGCCGGAAGAAGGGGGTGCGGAAGATGGCGCGGAGCACCCCTGCCTTCGTACGGCAGTGCTGCGCGACCATGACGTTCTCGCGAACCGTCATGTCGGGGAACAGGCGGACGTTCTGGAACGTCCGGGCGATCCCTCGCTCCAGGATGGCGCTCGGCGGGAGGCCGACGATATCGACGCCTTCGAACGAGACGTGCCCGTCGTCGGGCTGGATCAGCCCCGTGATGAGGTTGAAGAGCGTGGTCTTGCCGGCACCGTTGGGCCCGATCACGCTCACGATCTCGCCCGCGTCGACGCTGAGGTCGAGCTTGTCGATCGCCCGGACGCCTCCGAACGACTTCACGAGATCCTCGATGACCAGGACCGCCACGGGCGTTCCCCTACCCGGTTCCCGCGGTCGTCGAGGCCGTCTCGGCCTGTGCGCGCACCCACGCGTCTTGTTCGAGCTCCTCCTCGTGGAGCTCGCGCGCTCGACGACGGCTCGGGATGAGACCCTCGGGCCGCAGGAGCATCATCGCGATGAGGACCGCGCCGTACAGGAGGTACCGGAACTCCTGGAACTCCCGGAGCAGCTCGGGCAGCGCCACCAACAGCAGCGCCCCGACGACCACCCCCGGGATGCTCCCCATCCCGCCCACGATGATGATGATCAGGACGGTGAACGACACGATCACGTTGAAGCTGTTCGGGAAGACCGATCCGACCTTCACTCCGAACAGCGCGCCGGCGAGGCTGGCGAGCATCGCACCGATCACGAAGGCCCACAGCTTGGCTGCCACCGTGTTCACGCCCATGGCCTCGGCGACGCTCTCGTCCTCCCGCATCGCCATCCATGCTCGTCCGATGCGCGAGTCCTGGAGCGCAGACGCGACGTAGGCGGCGAGCAGGGCGAAGGCAAGGATCGCGTAGAAGAAGAGCTGGGGTTCATTGAGCTCGATCGGGCCGATCGAGAGGTCGGGGATGCGCAGGATCCCCTGGGCGCCGCCGAAGATCGGCTTGAGCGCGTCGGACAAGAACAGGATCCTCGCGATCTCGCCGAAGCCCAGCGTGACGATGGCGAGATAGTCCCCGCGCATACGGAGCACCGGCGTGCCGACCAGCAGGCCGGCCGCCACGGCGCACAGCATCACGATCGGCAGCGCTACCCAGAACGCAAGCTCCGGAGCGAACGCGTCCGACGCCGGCGACGTGAACACCGCCGTCGCGTACGCGCCGACGGCGAAGAACGCGACGTACCCGAGGTCCAGAAGGCCCGCGAACCCCACGACGATGTTCAGGCCGAGGGCCATCAACAGGTAGATCCCCGCGATGTTGAGGACCTCCGTCAGGAACGGCCCCAGCACCCACGGCAGGACCGCGAGGACCGCGATGGCCGCGACCAGCCCTCCCGCGACCACGACCCGGCGACGATCGGGTTCCAGGGCCTCGATTCGGGCCCGCACCGTCGGCGGTCGGACGCGGAGCACGACCCCTGCGCCGAACACGATCAGGCCGATCACGAGAGCGCTGACCAGCCGCAGCTCGCCAGTCGGCGCGTAAAGCGCGTCCTGCACGGGCCCCATCCGCGCGCCGCGCAGGATCTGGGACACGAGCGCCTCGAGCACGCCGAGCATCAGCACGACGACCAGCGCCCGGAACAGCGGCCCGCGCCACCGCTCAGCCAGGAGGTGAGAGGCGCCGCCCGCCAACCCCAGCATCACGTCGAGGACGAGCCCGATCAGGACGCCGACGGCGAGCGATTGGCCGTACGTCAGGATCTCGACGAGCTGCGGGGAGACGCGGGTCAGGACGTCACGAACGTCGAACGTATCGACGAGCACGACGAACACCGCCATCACGGCACCGACGAGCAGCCCCGCGACCGCGCCGGCAACCACGTTGCGCGCCCCCCGCGTCGGCTCGGCGAAGCCCTTGAGGACGGGGGGCGGCTTCCCGGCGATGAGTCCGAAGACGAATGGAACGCCGAGCAGCAGGAGCTCGCCCAGCGAGAACGGACCGATCACCGAGCCGGCCTGATCGAAGGACTGGATCATCCCGACCGCGGAGATGAAGATCGCCGTGAGGCCGCCCAGCAACCCCACCCTCACCGAGCGGCGGAGGTCGACTTGGCGCGCAGGCAGGAGTTCCTCGGCCGGCGCGTCGGTCCGCACCGCTTCCGCCATCAGGCGCGTTCCTCCGCGAGGCGCTCGCCCAAGATCCCGGTCGGCCGGAAGATCAGGATCATCACGAGCGCGAGGAAGGCCACGACGTCCTGGAGCTGGTGCGCCGAGGGCACGCCGAGGCCGAACAGCACGAGGCTCGGGCCGAGCGACTCGATCAGCCCCAGGGCGAGCCCGCCGACCATCGCGCCGGCGAGGTTCCCGATCCCGCCGAGGACCGACGCGGTGAACGCCTTGATGCCCACGAGGAAGCCGCTCAGGAAGTCGACCTGCCCGAACGTCAACCCGTAGAGCAGCCCGCCCGCCCCGGCCATCGCGCCGCCCACGGCGAACACGAGGGCGATCGAGCGGTCGACGTTGATGCCCATCAGGCTCGCCATCTCCTGATCCTCGGAGACCGCGCGGATGGCGCGCCCGGTCTTCGTCCGCTCGATGAAGAGATACAAACCGATGAGCATCACGACCGTCGCCACGATCACGAGGGCCTGCACCTTGCCCAAGCGAAACCCGAAGATCGTGATCGCACCCTCCAGCGCTTCGACCGGTGGATAGGACTTCGAGTCGGCGCCGAACAGGCCCGCGAACGCATACTGCAGGAAGAACGATGCGCCGACCGCCGTGATGAACGGGACGAGCCGGGGCCGCCCTCGCAGTGGCCGATACGCGACGCGCTCGAGCAGCAGTGAGATCGATGTGGACGTTGCGACGGCCGCCATGAGCGCGATCAGCAGGGCCACGAACGGGAGCGACGCCCACATCGGCGTGCCGGAGAGTGCGTCCGCGACGAAGAAGGCAATCATCGAGCCAGCCATGAAGACCTCGCCATGCGCGAAGTTGATGAATCGGAGGACGCCGTACACCATCGTGTACCCGAGCGCGACGAGCGCGTACACGGCGCCCTGGCTCACGCCGGCCACGAGCAGACCGCGCCATTGATCGGCCGTGAGCCTGCCGCTGGTGATGCTTCTGTAGCTGCCCCACACGACGGCGAGGAGCGCAGCGATGCGAACCACCCAGAGGAAGGCGTCAACCGCCGACAGCCTTCCGGCGCGGCGGGCCCTCAGCTCTACGGTCTGGGCCATGTCATCGTCCGCGGTGACCTAACCATCGCCACACCGCTTCTGCAAACCATCGAGCCTCGGTCGCTCCGAGGAGAGGGGTATCGGGTTCCCGGATACCCCCTCCCCTCGATCGATGAGTGGCTACTTAGTCCTCTGGCTCGAACGTGAAGAGCACGTTCGCCCGGACCTGGTCGATGGTCTTGGCCTCCTCCGTGTTCTGGACGACGTCGATGGCTGGGTCGGCGCAGTCGCCGAACTCGTCGCAGGTGATCGTCCCGGTCAGGCCCTCGAAGCCGGACGTGGCCCCGACGGCGTCGCGGAGGGCCTGGCGATCGATCTGCAGCGTGCCACCCTCGTCCACGGCGACCTTCTCGATCGCCGCGAAGAGCACGTTGGCGGCGTCGTACGCGTGCGCGTGGAACGCCTGGATCGGCTTCTCCCCAAACTTCTCCTCGTACTTGGCGACGAATTCCGCGTAGTCGGGTCCGGTCGGCGTCTGGGGGCCGGAGAAGTACATGCCCTCCGTCTGCGGAAGCTCGATGTAGGTGTCGGACAGGAGCCCGTCGGCGCCCATCAGGACCGCCGCATCGAGTCCGGCGACCTCCTTCGCCTGCGCGGCGATGAAGTCCCCCGCCGGCTGGAAGATCGGGAAGTAGACGAGCTCTGCGCCCGCCGCCGCGACCTCGGTGAGCACTGGCTTCATGTCCTTCTGGTCCACTCCGACGGACGTGGCGAGCACGACCTCACCGCCGAGCTCCTTGAAGCTCTTCCCGAACGCCGTCGCCAGACCCTCGGTGTACGGGTCGCCGTCGTGGATCGTGGCGGCCTTCGTGATGTCGAGCTCGGAGTAGACGAACTCCGCGGCGGCCGCTCCCTGAACCTCGTCGTTGTGCGCGGTTCGGTAGTAACCGGGCAGGTGCGCCTCGGCCTCCTCGCCCGCGATCGACGTCAGCAGCGGCGACGTGTTGGACCCGGAGATCATCGTGTATCCCGCCTCGGAAAGGATCTCCATGGCCGGGATCGCCGCGCCGGAACAGCTGGTGCCGATGACCCCGACGATCTGTGGATCCGCCACGATCCGTTGCGCACCGGTCGTCCCCTGCTCGGCGGCGCAGCCGTCGTCGAGGTCGACGATCTCGATCGGGTGGCCCAGGAGCTCGCCGCCCTTGTCGTCGATGGCGATCTCGACGGCGCGGAGCTGGTCCTCACCCAGGCTCGCGGTATCGCCGCTGAGCGACTCGAATACCGCGATCTTGATCGGCGCGCCCGACTCGACGGTGACGGCTCCAAGCGGTCCCGGCTCGAAGCCGCCTCCGCCGCCGCCGTCTTCTTCCTCGCCGCAGGCCGCGGCGACCAGGGCCAGCGCGGCGACGAGCACGAGCCACGTCAGGTATCTGCGCTTGCTCACTCCCCTCTCCCTTCTCTCACAACTGCAGTGGAATACCACGTCGGAGCCTTTTCGCGAAAGCCAGGGCGCCGTCAACCACTGGGAACGCTTGCGCGGAAGGCCGCGGCAAGGTCGAGCGCGGCATCGCGCTCGCCGGCCAGCACGTGACGCATCAGGGCGCTGCCGACGATCACGCCATCCGCGAACCGGCAGGCTGCAGCGGCCTGCTCGGGCGTCCCGATCCCCACGCCGACCAGCAGCGGACGGTCCGTGAGCGGGCGCAGCCCCGCGACGAGCGCCTCGGCGGTGGCGTCCAGGCGTTCGCGCTCGCCGGTCACGCCGTAGGTCGCGATGCAGTACACGAACCCGTGGGAGGCATCCGCGATGGCCGCGAGGCGGTCGGCTCCCGAGCCGGGGGCCGCGAGCAGCACGGGCGCGACCTGCTCCTTGGCGCACAGCGCCACCCACTCGTCGGCCTCGTCGACGGGGAGGTCGGGGACGATGACGCCGGAGACCCCCGCGTTGGCGGCCTCGGCCAAGAAGGCGTCGGGGCCTACGCGAAGGACCGGGTTGAAGTAGGTCATGACGGCGACGGGCACGCCGGATGCCGCATCGCGGATCGTCGCGAGCACCCGCGTTGGCGTCGCCCCGGCGTCGAGCGCGCGCTTGGACGCCTCCTGGATCACGCCGCCGTCCATCACCGGGTCGGAGAACGGGATCCCGACCTCGATCGCGTCGGCGCCGGCTTCCCCGAGCCGCCGCAGGAGGTCGGCGTCGACGCCGGGGCATCCCCCCGTGACGTACGGGACGAACGCCCGGCCGCCGGCGTCGAGCCGCGCGCGCAACGCCCGCTCGAGCTCCGCGGTCGTGGTGTCAGCCACCGGCCCGCTCTGCCAGCGCCCTGCGTACCGTGTCCAGGTCCTTGTCGCCGCGCCCCGACAGGTTGACCAGGACCAGCGACCCCTCGGGGAGCGGCCGATCCAGCAACCACCCGATCGCATGCGCGGGCTCGAGCGCCGGCAGGATGCCCTCGAGCCGCGCGAGCGCCTGGAAGCCGTCGAGCGCCTGCCCGTCGGTCGCTGAGACGTACTCGGCAAGCCCCGCGTCCTTGAAATGGGCATGCTCGGGGCCGACGCCGGGGTAGTCGAGTCCCGCCGAGATCGAGTGGGTCGGCAGGACCTGGCCCTGCGCGTCCTGCAGCAGGTACGAGAGCGAACCGTGCAGGACGCCCGGTTCGCCCATCGTGAGCGAACGGCAATGCTCGCCCTCGGCCGTTCCACGGCCGCCGGCCTCGACGCCGATCAGTCGGACGCCCGTCTCGCCGACGAAGGCAGCGAAGATGCCCATCGCGTTGCTGCCGCCGCCGACGCACGCCAGGACCGCGTCGGGGGCGCGGCCCTCGGCCCCGCGGAGCTGGGCGCGCGCCTCGTCGCCGATCACCCGTTGGAGATCGCGGACGAGGGCGGGGAACGGGTGCGGGCCTGCGACCGATCCGATCACGTAATGCGTGTCGCGGACCGTTGTCGCCCAGTCGCGCATCGCCTCGTTCATCGCGTCCTTCAGCGTCCTCGTCCCGGACGTCACCGATACGACCTCGGCGCCGAGGAGCAGCATCCGCTCGACATTGGGCGCCTGGCGGATCGTGTCCTCCTCGCCCATGTAGACGACGCACGGCAGTCCGAACAGCGCACACGCCGTCGCGGTCGCGACGCCGTGCTGGCCGGCGCCGGTTTCCGCGATGATGCGGCGCTTCCCGAGGTGCCGTGCCAGCAGGACCTGGCCGAGGGTGTTGTTGATCTTGTGCGCGCCGGTGTGGTTCAGGTCCTCGCGCTTCAGGTAGATCCGGTAGCCGAGCTCGTCCGACAGCCGCGACGCGAGCGTCAGGGCGGACGGACGGCCCACGTAGTCGCGCAGCAGCGCGTCGAGTTCCCCGCGGAACGCGCCGTCGTCGCGCAGCTGCGACCACGCCGCCGTCAGCTCATCGAGCGCCGGGATCAGGATCTCGGGGACGTACCGACCGCCGTAGCGCCCGTACCTGCCGCGGACGTCGGGACCCGTCGCGACGCTCACGACGCACCACGCAGCTCGCGGAGCTTCGCGGCCGCGTCCGGCGCGCGCATCAACGCGTCGCCCACGAGCACGGCGGCGGCGCCGGCGGCGATCGCCCGCTCCACGTCGTCGCGGCTCGAGACCCCGCTCTCCATGACCGCCAGGCGGTCCCCCGGCATCGTCTCGAGGAGCCCGAGCGCGCGGTCGACGTCCACCTCAAGCGTCTCGAGGTCGCGCGCGTTGACCCCGATCACGCCGGCCTCCGTCGCGAGCGCGCGCTCGAGGTCGCCGGCCGAGTGCGTCTCGACGAACGGCGCGATCCCCAGGTCGAACGCCGTCGCGACCAGGGCCTTGAGCTCCGCGTCGGTGACGGCGGCCGTGATGACCAGGACGGCGTCGGCGCCGGCGGCGCGCGACTGGATCACCTGCGCGGGATGGACGAGGAAATCCTTGCGGAGCACGGGCACCGTCGTGGCCGTCCGCACCGCGCGCAGATCCGCCAGCGAGCCATCGAAGTGCCTCGGCTCCGTGAGCACCGAGATCGCAGCGGCACCAGCCGACGCGTATCGGCCGGCCTGCTCGCTCGCGTCCACATCGGCGATCCGGCCGGCGGACGGCGACGAGCGCTTGACCTCGGCGATCACGGCGCCGGGACCGGCCGCCCGGATCGCCGCCGACAGGTCCCGAGCGGGCGGCGACGCCAACGCCCGCGCCATCAGCGCTGCATCGTCGAGCGGTGCCCGCTGGAGATCGCTCCGGATGCTTCCGACCAGGTCGGACAGGAAGCCCATGGTGCGCAGAGTGTAGCGGGGCCCCGGAACGTGCCCGCGAGCGGCTCAGCGGACGGCGGCGATCGCGTCCCGGAGGTCGAGGCCCTCATAGAGCGCTCGCCCGACGACGGCGCCCTCGACGGTCCCGCCGAGCCGCGCCAGGCTGCTGAGATCGTCTGGTCCGCGGATGCCTCCGGCGGCAAGCACGGGCCGCCCGGTCGAGGTGGCCAGCGCCCATGGGCCGTCGAGGTCGGGCCCGCTCGTGCCGCCCGCCAGCCGAACGTCGGTGAGCAGGAACCGCGCGACCGGCAGCTCGGCGAGCCACACGAGCGTCTCCCACATCGGCAGCCGGACGTCCGGCGCGCCCCGCGGGGCGATCTCCGTCAGGTCGGCCTCGATCCCGACGACGATCCCGTCGCCTCCCTCTCGAACGAGGGCCCCGGTCAGCTCTGGGTCGGCGAGACAAGCGGACCCGAGGACCACGCGATCCGCGCCGGCGTCGCGCGCCGCACGGACCTGCTCCCGCGTGCGGACGCCACCGCTCGCCTGGACAGCGGCGGCGGTCTCGGCGATCCGCCGGACGACCTCCAGGTTCGAGGGGGTTCCGGTCAGCGCCTGGTCGACGTCGACGACGTGCACGAGCGTGGCACCCGCCTCGACGAAGGCCGCGGCCGCCGCGACCGGGTCGCCGCCGAACGCGGCGAGCGCCGCGGGCCCGTCGGAGGACAGTCGGACCAGCCGGCCGCCGGCGACGTCGATCGCGGGGATCACCTGGAACGCCACGGCCATCAGGGTAGCGCCGGGTCCTCGCGGCTCGAGCGCCCTCAGCGGTCGGCCCGCTGGGTGGCCCGATCGGGCACCCTCACGACCGCTCCCGCGCCGGCGCCGTCCTCGACGACGCGGGCGGCGTCGCGGCCAAGTAGCAGCCGGAGCTCCGACAGCAGGCTCGGCCCGGCGTCGACCCGGAAGCTGCCGACCTGGAGGGGCGTCACGCCCCGCGAGGCGATGAACCGCACCTGCACGGGCACCGGCCCGCGGTGCGTGCCGAGCAGCGCCTTCAGCTTGGCGATCACGGCGCTCGTGCAGCTCGCCGCCGGCACGTCGACCACGAGCGTCCCCGAGAGCCTCGTCCTGGCCCCCTGGACGCCGAGGTCCGGCTCGCGGACCTCGAGCGCTCGGAGCTGGAGCTCCCGACCGCGAAGATCGACCTTGCCCTTCACGAGCACGATCGCGTCCGGCTCGACCAGCGGCGCCACGTCCGCATAGACGTTGGGGAAGACGACGACGCCGACTCCGCCGACGAGGTCCTCCAGCCGGAAGACGACGTACGGGTCGCCGGTCTTCGTGAACTTGCGCTGCACGGCGGCGATGATCCCCCCGACCGTGACGACGTCGCCGTCGCCCCGGGCGGCGACCTCGGTCAGGTCCATCTGCGTCTGCGCCGCGATCTGGTCCTTGATCGCGAGCAGGGGATGGTCCGTGACGAACTGCCCGAGCATCTCCTTCTCGAGCCGCAGCAGCATCCGCTGCTCGAGCTCGAGCCCCGACAGCACCGACTCGTCCACCTCGAACGCCGACCCCTCGGCCTGGGCGAACAGGGAGTGCTGGCCGGCGGCCTCGGCGCGACGCTCGGCCGCGATCGGGCCGGCCACCCGGTCGAAGGCGGGCTTGCCGTCGGGCTGCTCGGCGATCATGCCGCCCCGCGTGTACCCGAGGGAGTCGAACCCACCGGCGAGGATCAGGCTCTCGAGCACCTTCTTGGTCAGGACGGCCGGGTCCACCTTGCGGCAGAAGTCCGCGAACGACGCGAACGCGCCCCGCCCGGCGCGCGCGGCGATGATCTGCTCGACGGCGCCGCCGCCGACGTTGCGGACCGCCGAGAGCCCGTACCGGATCCTCGCCTCCCCACTCTGCACGGGCGCGAAGTCGAGCTCGGACTCGTTCACGTCGGGGGGCAGGACCTCGATCCCCATCAGCCGGCAGGCGTTCAGGTAGTACGGCTTGCGGTCCTTGTCGTCCTTGACGCTCGTCAGGACGGCGGACATGTACTCGATTGGGTAGTGGTGCTTGAGGTACGCGGTCTGGTACGTGACGTATGCGTACGCGCACGCATGGCTCGCGTTGAACCCGTAGTCGGCGAACGGCGTGATCAGCTCGAAGACGTCCTCCGCCAGACGCTGGGGGTAGCCGTTGGCGACGCACTGCTCCACGAACTTCTCCTGGTGCGGGACCAGCATGGCGCGGATCTTCTTGCCCATCGCCTTGCGCAGGGTGTCCGCCTCACCCATCGAGTAGCCGGCCATCCGCACGGCGATCTGCATCACCTGCTCCTGGTACACGATGATCCCGTGCGTCCCGGCAAGGATGTCCTCGAGGTCGGGGTGCGGGTATGTGACCGGTTTGCGTCCATGCTTGCGCTCCGCGTACTCGTTGTGCATCCCTTGGTTCAGCGGGCCTGGCCGGTACAGCGCGACGAGGGCCATCAAGTCCTCGAACCGGTCGGGCGCGAGCAGCTTGATCAGCGACCGCATCCCCGGCGACTCCATCTGGAAGACGCCGGTCGTGTCGGCGCGCCTCAGCATCTCGTAGACGCCGGCGTCATCGAGCGGCACGTGGTCGATGTCGAGATCGATCCCGCGCCGACGGAGCAGCGCGAGCGTGTCCTCGATCACCGATAGGTTCCGCAGCCCCAGGAAGTCCATCTTCAGCAGCCCGAGCTTCTCGACGCCGTGCATGTCGAACTGCGTCACGATGCGGCGCGAGTCGTCGCGCGAATCCTTGGAGAGCTTGAGCGGCAGGTAGTTCACGAGCGGCGCGTCGCCGATCACGACGCCGGCGGCGTGCACGGAGTCCTCGCGGCGCAGCCCCTCGAGCGCCCTGGCCGTGTCGACGATCTCTCGCGCCTCCGGCTCGCGCTCGTACGCGTCCGCGAGCTCGGGCGACTGCTTGAGCGCCTCGTCGATCGGGTGCTCACGGCCTAGGACGGCTGGCGGGTACATCTTGCACAGGCGGTCGCCGACGCTGGCCGGGAAGCCCAGCACGCGCGCGGCGTCGCGGATCCCCTGCTTGCCCTTGATCGTCTGGAACGTGATGATCTGGGCCACGTGGTCCGAGCCGTACTTCGAGGCCACGTACCGGATGACCTCGTCGCGACGGCGCTCGTCGAAGTCCATGTCGATGTCCGGCAGCTGCTTGCGCTCGGGGTTGAGGAAGCGCTCGAAGATCAGCCCGTAGCGGAGCGGGTCCAGGTCTGTGATCCGGAGCGCGTACGAGACGACCGACCCGGCCGCCGAGCCACGGCCGGGGCCGACCCGGATCCCGCTGTCGCGCGCGAACCGGATCAGGTCCCACACGATCAGGAAGTAGCCGGCGAACCCCATCCGCACGATCACGTCGAGCTCGTGCTGGATCCGATCCCGGATCTCGGGGGTCAGCGCGCCGTACCGCGCCTCCGCGCCCTGCAGCACGAGATGCCGCAGGTAGGCCTCGAGCGGCTGGGCATCCGGCGGCTCGAACCGCGGCAGGTGTAGGTCGCCGTACGTGAGCGTCAGGTCGCACATCTCGGCGATCCGCAAGGTGTTGTCGCACGCCTCCGGGAGCTCGGCGAAGGACGCGCGCATCTCCTCGGCGGTCTTCAGGTAGAACTCGTCGGTGTCGAATCGCAGGCGGCTGGTGTCCGTCTGCACCTTCTGCTGCTGGATGCACAGCAGGACGTCGTGCGGCTTGGCGTCGGCGCGTTCGGTGTAGTGCAGGTCGTTCGTCGCGACGAGCGGCAGGCCCGTCCAGGAGGCGAGGTCCACGAGCTTGGGCAGGATCGAGCGCTGAGCAGCAATCCCATGGTCCTGCACCTCGACGTAGAAGTTGCCGGGCCCCAGGATGTCGGCGTACTGGCCGGCGACCTCCTTGGCCTTGCCGTCCTGGCCGGCCAGCAAGAGCTGCGCGACCTCGGACGCCAGGCACCCGGACAGCCCGAGGAGCCCGCCGGCGTGCGCGGCGAGCAGCTCCTTGTCGATCCGCGGGCGGTGGTAGAAGCCGTCGATGTGGGCGTCGGTCACGAGCCTCAGCAGGTTCCGATAACCGGTCTCGTCCCGGGCCAGGAGCGTGAG
>JBKPHM010000040.1:0-52559 GCA_046729855.1 Actinomycetota bacterium
GCGCGCGCCCGCGCGACGGCGGCCGCCCGCCCGATGCCCGACGCCGCTCCGGTCGCGATCGCGACCTTGCCCTCAACGCGTCCCACGGGCGTCACCTCCCCTCGAACCTGGGCTCGCGCTTCTCGACGAAGGCCCGCACCCCCTCGGCGGCGTCGCGGGTCGCGCGGAGCCGGAGCAGGGCCTCGTGCTCGAGGGTGAGCCCTTCCTCGAGCGGCGTCTCCTGCGCGACGCGGAGCAGCGTCCGCATCTCGGCCGACGCGAGCGGCGCGACCTTCGCGGCGCGCTCGGCCAACTCCACCGCGCGATCGAGCACCTGGACGGGCGGCACGACCGCGGCCACCAGCCCCAGCGTCCGCGCCTCCAGTGCGTCGAGGCGCTCGGCGGCCACGAGTACCCGCGCCGCCGCGTACGGACCCACTGCCCGCGTCAATCGCTGCGTCCCGCCGCCCCCGGGCGACAGGCCGATCAACCCCTCCGGGAGCCCAAGCCGAGCACGGTCGCCGGCCACGATCAGGTCGCACGCCAGCGCGATCTCGAACCCGCCACCGAGCGCGTACCCGTTGACGGCAGCGACCGTCGGCTTGGGGAACCCGTCGAGCCACGAGAACAGCGTCCGGCTGTGGCGCTGGTAGGCCGCGAACGCCTCTTCGTCCTGCCGCGAATACTCGTCGATGTCCGCGCCGGCGACGAACGCGCGATCGCCCGCGCCGGTCAGCACGACGGCGCGTGTCCCCGCGTCCCGTTCGGCGTCGCCGAGCAGCGCCTCGAAGCGGTCGAGCAGCGCGCTGCTCAGGGCGTTCAGCTTCTCCGGCCGGTTGAACGTGAGGACGCGGACCCCACCCCGTTGTTCGTCGAGGACCTCGTCGGCGGTCACACCACGCCCTCGTCGCGGAACCGCGAGACCTCGTCGGTGCCGAACCCCAGCTCCCGAAGGATCTCGTCCGTGTGCTGGCCGACCGCCGGCGGACCCGTCCGGACCGTGCCCGGCGTGGCGCTGAACCGCATCGGGACGCCGACGACGCGGACGTCGCGGCCGCCGTACGGATGCGAGACGGTCGTGAGCAGGCCGTCGTGCGCGACCTGCGGGTCGTCGATGAGATCATCGAACGTCTGCACGGGCGCGCACCAGACGTCGCGCGTTGCCAGCACCTCCAGCCACGCGGCCGTCGGCTCCCGCTCGAGCCGCGCCTGGATCAGGGGCTGGATCCGGTCGCGCTGGTCGTACGCTGCGCGCTCGTCGTCGAACCTTCCGAGCTCCGGCAGGTCGAGCAGCTCCGACAGGACGGCGAGCGACGCCATCGCGAGGGCGATCCATCCATCGGCGGTCCGGTAGATCCCGAACGGCGCGGACAGCCATGCGCCGCCGATCCCCGCGTTGCTGCGGTCGAACCGCCGTGCCATGTTCATGAACGCCGCGAGCTCCTGGCACTGCAGCGCGACGGCGGTGCCGAACAGGTTCACGTCGACGCGCTGGCCCTCGCCCGTCCGCTCGCGGTGGAACAGCGCGACCATCGCGGAGAACGCGAGCAGCAGCGCCGTGCTCGCGTCCACGATCGAGCTGCCGGCCGGCGTTGGCGGATCGCCGCGCCGCCCACCGTACGCGGCCAGCCCGCTCATCGCCTGGATCAGCAGGTCCTGACCGGGCCGGTCCACGTACGGACCGTCCGGCCCGAAGCCCGTCCCGGACACGTACACGATCGACGGGTTCACCGCCCTGAGGTCCTCGTAGCCCAGCCCCAAGCGGTCCAGCACGCCGGGCCGGAAGTTCTCCATGACCAAGTCCGAGCGCTCGGCCAGGCGCCGGCACACGTCGCGCGCGCGTTGGTCCTTAAGGTTCAGCGCGATGCTGCGCTTGTTGCGGTTCATCGCCAAGAAGAACGGGCTCTGGCCCTCGAGCAGCTCGCCCATCGCATGCAGGCCGCGCTCCCACTCGCCCGCCCCCGGCCGCTCGATCTTGACCACGTCGGCGCCCATGTCGGCCAGGAACTGCGAGGCCCACGGCCCCATCATCATCTGCGTGAAGTCGAGGACGCGGATCCCCTCGAGCGCCATCCTCGTCACGGCTCGATCACCCTTCTGCCCCGCTCGCCGTCGCGTTCGTCCTCGTCTCGGCGTCGATCGCGTCAAGCCTATCGACGACCTCGAGCGCGTCGCCCCCGTCGGTGAGGAACCGGTGGACGACGTCGCCGGCGCGGTCCTGCCACTCGAGGAACGCGGCGTGGCGCGGACGCAGGTACGCCGTTTCCAGCGCCGGTAACGTGGCCATGAAGTACCCTCCCGTCAGCTCGTTCGCGCGCTCGTCCGTCCAGGCAGACCGATGGGCCGGCTGGCCGTCGTTGGACACGTACCTGCCGCGCTGGACCTCGGGGGACGCCACGAACGCCGCGTACCGGATCGCCTCGCTCACATTGGAGGCGGCCGCCGAGACCGCGAGGCCGGCACCGCCGAGCGTTCCGACGCGTGCGCCCGCGCGGCCGGCCGGGGCCGGCGCGAACGCAACGAGCCGCTTGCGATAGCCGGGGCGTGCATAGTTCGAGTACCCGAATGCGAGCGGGCAATACAGGACGTCGTCGTGGGCCGACATGTGCTCGTACAGCGTGGGCGGGTTCCACATCCTCGAATCGCGATGCGTGAGCCCGACGAGCTCCGCGAGCCGATCGAGAGCGGCCGCGCGTTCCGTCCGGCCACCGTCGAACGGGTCGACGCCATCGGAGACCGCGCCGGCGCAATACGAGAGCACGGCGTCGACCGGGATGAACGGGAGCGCCACGGACGCGCCGACCCGACCTGCCTCTCGGGCGAGCACGAACACGTCGTCCCACGTCTCGGGGACACCGCGCCCCAAGCGCTCGAGCAGGTCCGGCCGGTAGCTCGCGACCTGTGCGGCCGCGTCGATCGGGAGCGCCCACAGCGCGCCGTCCCAGAGGTAGCTCTCGTAGCTTCGCCCGACCGAGTTCGTCCGCAGATCCTCGACGAACGAGGGGTCGACGCGATCGAGACGTTCGTCGATCCGTACTAGGCAGCCGCACTGGACGGCGTAGCCGATCGACGGATGATCCAGCACGACCAGGTCGAATCGCTCGGCCAGCCGGTCGACAGGCTCGTCGGCGAAGGCCTGAAGCGACCGGACGCGCCACTCGACTCGAACTCCGGGCACCCGCTCGGGGTACGCGTCGGCCGTCGCGACGAGCGGCCGGAAGCCGCGGTCGTGGTTCCAGGTGATGCCCCGGAGCGTGACCGGCGCCGTAAGCGTCACCGCGGCGGCGGGAGCGGGACGCCTCGCACGCCGACGTCGATCGCCGTGAGATGCCAGCGCCCGAGGTTCGCCGTGATCAGCGTCGTCCCGGCGAACGCCAGGTTGGTCGGGTGCGCCAGCAGGTGCGCCGTCACGTCGTGGAAGAGGACGTCGACGGCCCCCCCGAGCGAGATGCGCAGCACCTGGCTCGGCTCGTAGCACCCGACGTACAGGTTCCCGTCCGCATCGAACGCGAGCCCGTCCGGCAGCGCGTCGCCGAGCGTGGCCACTTCCTCGCGCGCCCCGGCCGATCCATCCGCGAGGATCGGGATCCGGAAGATGGCATGCGCGAAGGTCTCCGCGACGTACAGCGCGCCGCGATCGGGCGCGAGCGCGAGCCCGTTCGCGAACGTGACGTCGTCCGCGTACCAGAGCTCGCCCGAGCCGTCGGGTTCGAACCTGAACACTCCGGGGCCCGGGACACCGAACGCATGGCTGTCCGACACGTACAGCCGCCCGTCGGCGTCGAAGGCCGGGTAGTTCGGGATCGCCAGCCGTCGCCCAAGGACGCCGTCGGCGAATCGCTCGATCTGTCCGGACGTCCCGTCCACCCGGAACACGGCGGCGTGCTTCAGGTCGCACACGAACAGGTCGCCGCTCGCGTCGAACGCCATACCCAGCGTGAACCCACCGGTCGACGCCACCTCCTCGAGCGACGAGCCATCGGGTGGCAGCCGGAAGATCTGTCCCCGCTCGCCGCCGCACCAGATGCTGCCGTCGGGATGGACGGCGACTCCCTCGGGATGGTCCAGCTGCGGATCGGTGAGCGTGCCGTCGAAGAGAACGTGTACGCGATCCTGGTCGACCAGCATCGGCGCTCACCTCATCGGGATCGGCGGGCCCGCTATCTTTGCACGGATGACGCAGGGCCTCTTCCGCGTGCGGACGCCCCACGGGGACGTGCGCCTCGCGCGTGGGACCGCGGCCGAGGGTCCCGGGGCCTTGCTGCCGCGTGATGTCTCCCTCGACGGTGTGCTCGGCGGCGCTCACGATCTCGCGGCGGTCCTCGGGGCCGCGACGGATCCGGTGCCCGTGGGCAGCGCGGTGCTCGCGCCCGTCGAGAGTCAGGAGATCTGGGCCGCCGGCGTGACGTACGAGCGGTCGCGCGAGGCTCGGGTAGAGGAGGCGGTCGCCGGGGACCCGTACGACCGCGTCTCCGTCGCCGAGCGGCCCGAGCTGTTCTTCAAGTCGCCGGGCTGGCGCGTCCGGGGTCCCGGCGAGCCGATCGGGATCCGCGCCGATAGCGCGTGGAACGTGCCCGAGCCGGAGCTCGCGCTCGTCGTCGCCTCGGACCTGTCGATCGTCGGGTACACGATCGGCGACGACGTGTCGTCGCGGTCGATCGAGGGCGAGAACCCGTTGTACCTGCCACAGGCGAAGCTGTATGACGGCTCGACGGCGATCGGTCCCTTCATCGTCCCCGCGTCCGCCGCCCAGCCGCCGTTCGAGATCCGCCTCGAGATCCTGCGGGGGGCCCGGACCGTCTTCGCCGGCGAGACGTCCACATCGAAGATCCGCCGCTCCTTCGAGGAGCTGGCGAGCTATCTCGGCGCGGCGCTCACGCTGCCCGCCGGCGCGATCCTGCTGACCGGGACCGGGATCGTGCCGGAGGCCGACGTCACCCTGCGGGCAGGTGACCTGGTTCGGATCTCGATCGGGCCGCTCGGCACGCTCGAGAACGTCGTCGAGGTCGTCGGCACCCATCCCGCCCGGCGACCAGCGTCGACGATCGCGGTCTTGCCTCCGTGACGCAGCGGCGCTACCGCCTCGCGACGGTCTTCGCGCACCCCGACGACGACGCGTACCAGGTCGGCGGGTGGATCGCGATGCATGCCCGCGAGCTCCAGCTCACGCAGGTGTTCTGCACGAGCGGCGACGCGGGACCGATCTGGGTCGAGGGAGTCGCGACCCGCGAGACGCTCGGCCGCGTCCGCGAACAGGAGCAGCGCGCGTTTCTCGACGCGGTCGGCGCCGAGCATGCAGACGTCCACTTCCTGCGGTACCCGGACTACCACCTGAACGAGGTCGACTCCGAGGAGCTCGCCGGTCGCGTCGCCGACATCCTGCGGGGCGCGACGCCCGACGTCGTCGTCACCTTCGGCCCCGACGGCGCGACGAACCACCACGACCACATCGCTGCGGGTGCCGCCGGCGACGCCGCGTTCCACTCGCTCCGCACCGAAGGGAGCCCCGGGCTCCGACGACTCCTGCACACCGCCCATCCACGGCGCTCGATCGACCGTTTCTACGAGGCGCTCGCCGAACGAGGCGACCCGCGATGGGATCGCGGGCCGGATGCGCTGTTCAATCCGACGAGTGTCCCGGACGGGAAGATCGCCGTCCGTGTCGACACGCGCGGCATCCAGGACATAAAGCTCGCGGGGGTGCTCTCGCATCGCACACAGATCGGTGAGCTCGAGATGATCCCCGAGGATCTGCGCTGGCTGTACTTCGACGAGGAGTGCTTCGTGCAGGCATGGCCCGAGCGCGGTGGAGGCGAGCCCGTGCTGACCGACCTGTTCGAGGGGCTCGAGGTCTGAGCATTGGCGACCTCCGATCGATCCGCTGACGCTCCGCGTCTCACCCTTCGCCGGCAATGGCTCGCCGGCTGGAGACGCGTTAGAAGGGCACGCCCGCGCGCAGGATCGCGTTCGCGCAGTTCCTCGGCTACCGTGACCGCCTCGAACACGCCGGCGCCGCAGACCGCGCGGAGCACGTCGAGAAACGACGGTGTGCCCGGCGCGACGGCGAGGTCGATCCGCCGCACCGACGCTGGGATCGGAAGCCCGGCGTCGGCAAGCACGATCGTGTCGCCGTGTCCCATTGCGGCGAGCACGTCGAGCAGCTCCGCGTGCAGCAGCCCGTCCTTCCGCACGCCCGCGGCGTCAGCTCGACGCCGGGCGGCGGAAGAGGCGCCGGACCCAACCGACCTTCTGCCCATCGGGCCGACGTCGTCCCGAGCGCTTGCCGCGGTGGGCGCGCTCGGTCTCGGCCTTCGCGATGCTGGCGTCGAGGGCTCCCGGGTGGACGCCGGGGTGGATGTTCCGGAGCTGGTCCATGGACTGATGGTACGCCTACGAGCAGTGGGTCGGTTGCCAGAGCGGTTCGCGAACCGGCGCGTTCGCGAGCGCGGCCGAGATCGCGCGGTATGCGGGCTTGCGCTCAAGGTCCTGGTCGTACGGGAGCGGCCGGCGCACCGCCCCGTCCTCTCGCGGGAAGTCCTCCGCGAGCCAGGTGTACCGGTCGGAGAGACCGAACGTGATCGTCGAGGCGACCGCCGGTTCGTCGAGCGCCACGTCGAGGTACCGCGAGTAGATCTCGGCGACAGCCCGGTCGCGAGCCGGGACGTCGGCGGGCAGGCCGTCGTCAAGCACATCGAGCTCCGTGATCAGGATCCGCAGCCCCCGGTCCGCCACGTCACGCAAGAACGTGCGGTACGCTCGGGCGTCGAACCAGTCGGCGAAGTCGCCGGCGACCAGGTGCGCCTGGATCCCGAGCGCGTGGACCGGCACGTGCGCGGCGAGCAGGTCGTCGAGGAACGCGAGCGTCGCCGCGCGCTTGCGGACGGCGACCGTCGTGCCGGTGTCCGTCTCGTACCCGAAGTCGTTCAACAGGAGCGTCGCATCGCCGTCGACGCTATGCGCGAGCTCGAACGAGCGGGCGACGTACGACTCCCCCAGCTTCCAGAACCAGGGCACGTCCGTGCGCAGACCGTCGTCGCCAAGCACCTCGTTCGCGACGATCCACCCCGTCATCTGCCCTCGGTAGCGGTCCACCGTCGCCTCAATCGTCCCGAACAGGAGCTCGCCCGCCTCGGCATCCTCGAGCGCGAGGAAGTCCGCGTCGTTCCAGCCGTCGCCGAACCCCTCGTCCCACACGAGGTGCGCGCCCAGCACGAGGACCCCACGTCCCTTCGCAAACGCCACGATCTCGTCGCCATGGTCGAAGTCGAGCATGGCGTCGGGCGATGGCCGGAGACGCCACCACAGCAGGTCGTCCTCCGTGAACAGGACGGCCGCTTCGCGCGTGAACAGACGGCGGTACGCCGGATCCGACACCTGCCAGGTGGCCGCGGATGAGCCATAGACCAGGCCGCGTTCCCATGCGGTGCGCCAGAGCGAGGCGCCGACGGCTGCCGTACAGTCCGCCGCGGCGCTCGCGGCGAGTGACGACGTCGCCGGCGGACCCGCGACGTCGTCGGCGTCGTCCCCGCCAGCCGTACACGCCGCCAGGCCGGCCGCGATGCCGGCGGCGCCCGCCAGGAAGGTCCGGCGCGAGACCCGGCGTCCCCTCACGGAGCGAGCATCCCCCAAACAGCGACGCCCGACCCGTCATCGAGAGCGTCTCGCCGATCCAGAGTCGGTCGGAAATCGCGGTCGCGCCCAGATCGGCGACAGGGGGACGCCACATCACGATCCCTCCGATCGGGTGAGCGCCGGAGTGTCGCATTCGTTGCACGCATCGGCAATTCTCGTTCCACGAGCGGTCCGCTCAGCCCAGGATGCGGTTCTCGCCGTAGCCGGCGGCCAGCTCCCGCCCGACCTCGAACCGGAACGGGTCGAACGCCGCGAGGTCGGGATCGGTCCGCTCGCCGAGCACCATCGCCGCGACGTGCCGGCCGAGGGCCGGAGCGAGCTTGAACCCGTGCCCGCTCGTTCCGGCGTCGACGAACAGCCCCGACGCGATCTCGCCGATGACCGGCTGCCAGTCCGGGCTCATGTCGTACAGGCTCGCCCATCCGCCGTGGACCTCCGAGCGCTCGAGGCGTGGGACCCGCGCGCTGACGCGTCGCGCCAGCTCGTCGACCTCATCCGGGCGGATCGCGTCGTCGAAGGCGTCCGGATCGACGCTCGCGGAGGCGTGCGTCGGCCCGACCAGGAACAGGTCCGACCCCTCGGGGCGAAAATAGTAGCCGGCGACCAGGTCGCTGTGCGCGGGCGCGGGCTCGACGCCGGCCCAGCGGAACGTCGCGACGATGTGCCGCTCGACCGTGAGGGGAAGGTCGGCGCCCGCCATCGCGGCGAGCGGTCGCGTCCATGGGCCGGCGGCGATCAGGACGCGGCCGCAGGCGAGCCGGTCGCCGTCATCCAGCGCGAGCTCGGCACCGGACGCGAGGGGGCGGAGCTCGATGACGCGCCGGCCGAGGAACGCCGTGGCGCCGAGCTCGACCGCGCGCCTGAACAGCCCGTCGGTCGTCGCGTGCGGATCCGCGTATCCCGCGCCGCGCTCGTACGCGGCGATCGCGACGCCGTCCAGGTCGAACCCGCTCGCCGCGTCAGCCAGCCGATTGCCCTCCAGAACGTCGACCGCGATCCCCAACGCGTTCAGACATTCCGCCGACGCGCGGGTCGCCGCCTCGTCGTCCGCAGGATGGAGGTAGAGCAGGCCCGTCCGCACCAGCCCGGCGTCCGCCCCGGTGAGCTCGTCGAAGCACTCGAACATCTCGATCGAATCGCGGGCGCAGGCCGCGAGGAATGGGTTGGTGTAGTACGCGCGGCAGATGGCGCTGGACCTCCCGGTCGGCCCGCCGGCGGCTCCGCGTGGATCGACGATCGCCACCCGCACTCCGGCGGTCGACAGATGAAAGGCCGCGGACGCGCCGTGGATCCCGGCGCCGATCACGCCGACGTCGAACGAGGTCATCCCCGCGTGCGCAGATCGTCCTCCATGAACACGATCACGCCCTTGCCGCCGTCGGCCTTGAGGGGGAGGCCTCCCGCTGACGGTCTACGTTGGGCGGTTCAAGGATCCTCAGCGTAGCCGGTCTCGCCGTCTGCGACCCGCTGATGCGTCGGTGGTGTCCTACCGCCCGTCGCGCGCTGCGCGATCGTAGAGCTCGGCCGCCTTGCGGTTCTTCCACCCCTCGGAGAACACGCCGCCGAACGTCGCGAGCGCGTGGATGATCAGCCCGAGTCCCCACCCCACGAGCGGCCAGTAGAACCACCAGGTGCCACCGTCGTCCCGGGAGAGCAGGTTGATCGCGAACAGGCCACCGTTCACGACCGCGTACACGAGCAGGTGGACGTAGAAGCCCTGGAGCTCCTCGGCACGCTTCTCGGCCGCCTGGTACGCCTTCTCGTCCCGTTCCTCGTCGCGTTTGGGTTCGTGCGTCACCACCATCGAGATCGCCTCCTTTGCTCGGGCCTGCTCCGAGCGCCAGCCGTGCGCCTCCATGGTCTCGGATCCGCGCGCCGACCACGCCGGGCATCCCTCCCGTCTTGGACGGGCCGAAGGTCTCCCGGCTCCGACGACCGGGCGTGCGGATGCGCCGTCGAGGCCGGAACTCAGACCCGCTCGCCGACGCCGAGCCGCTCGACGGCGGCCCCGGTGTCCGGGTCGAAGTAGTGGAAGCGCTCGGGGTCGCACACCAGGCGGATGGTGGAGCCGGGGCGCGCCCGCGTCCTGGCGTCGACGCGTGCACAGAAGACGGCTCGGCGCCCATCGCTCATGAGCGGGATCGTCTCGTCGGACGTGTCGGCCGCCGCGATCGTCTCCTCCGTCTCGATCGGGGGCGCGTCGACCGTGAAGAGCAGGTTGACCTCCGAGCCCAGCTCCTCGGCCACGTCGACGCGAGCCTCGATCGTCGGCCGCCCGTCGTTCGGGTGCAGGCTCGCGTCGTCCATGTCGGATGGTCGGATCCCCAGGATCACGGATCTGCCCTCGTACGGGCGCAGGGCGCTGTTCGCAGGGATCGGAAGCGTCGTTCCACCGAACGAGACACGCCCGGCGGCGACCTTGGCCTCGACCAGGTTCATGGGCGGTGATCCGATGAACGCCGCCACGAAGAGGTTGTCCGGCCGGCGGTACAGGCTCTGCGGCGCGTCGACCTGCTGGAGCACGCCGTCGCGAAGCACGGCGACGCGCTGCCCGAGCGTCATCGCCTCGACCTGGTCGTGGGTCACGTAGACGGTCGTGGTCTTCAGGCGCTCGTGCAGCTGGGCGAGCGAGCCCCGCATCTGCACCCGCAGCTTGGCGTCGAGGTTCGACAGCGGCTCGTCCATCAGGAAGGCCCTGGGCTCGCGCACCATCGCCCGGCCCATCGCGACGCGCTGTCGCTGTCCGCCGGACAGCTGTGCGGGTTTGCGGTCGAGCAGGCGATCCAGGCCGAGGATCGTCGCCGTCTCCAGGACGCGGCGATCGATCTCCTCTCGCCGTTCGCGACGCAACCGCAGGCCGAAGCCCAGGTTCTGCCGGACGCTCATGTGCGGGTAGAGCGCGTAGTTCTGGAACACCATCGCGATGTCCCGGTCCTTCGGCGGGTCGTCGGTGACCTGACGGCCGTCGATGTACACCTCGCCGGCGGTCATATCTTCGAGGCCCGCGATGAGACGAAGGATCGTCGACTTACCGCAGCCGGACGGGCCGACGAGCACCATGAACTCGCCGTCGCCGATCTCCAGCGAGAGTTCGTTCACGGCGATGACGCTGCCGAAGACCTTGGTCACGCCATCGAGGACGATGCCCGCCATTAGCCGCCTCCCCTGCCGTGGGCCGTCAGTGTGTCGTCGAGCAGATCGTGGGTCAACCGCTCGCGCACGCGCCCGTGGGCCGGCTGCGGTGCGCCGACGTGATCGAGCGCGAGCATGGCGGCGCCCACCACCGGAGGGGACGTAAGGACGATCACTCGCGCGCGGCGCGCCGTCCGCTCGAGACCCTCGCGGATGCGGTCGAGGAACGGTTCGAACCGGTTGTGGAAGACGCCGCCGCCTAGCACGACGTCCGGATCGAGGGCCTCCATGCCGAGCGCGCGGATCGCGGCGACCCCCATCGTCACGACCTCGTCCGCCTGCCGGTCCACGATCGAACGGGCCACGCGATCGCCTTCGGCGGCACCCGCGAAGACCATCGGTGAGAGCTCCGAGACGCGATCGCTCGAGATCTCGCCGAGGTATATGGCCTCCATCACGTCGTACGGCCGCTCCTTCCCGAAGTGCGCCGGGACGCTCGCGACGAGCGACGTCGGTTCGCCGCGGCCGTCGTCCGCCCGCACGGCGTGCCACAGCGCGGCGCGGCCGATGTCGCCTCCTCCGCCCCAGTCCCCCGACAGCTCCCCGATCGCGGGCAGCCGGTACTCGCGGCCGTCGGGCGAGCGCCCGGAGCAGTTCGTCCCGAAGCCGCACACGATCCCGACGCCCCACGCGCGCTCGGTTCCCGCGCGCAGCACCGCGAACGTGTCGTTTCGAAGGACCGTCTCGCGCGTCCATGCCCGTTCGGCGAGCCATCGCATCATGCGGCGCTCGTCCTGCGGTAGATCCGCGCCGGCCAGGCAGTAGACGCCGACCCGTGGCGCCGAACGCCGACCCGGCTCGCCCCCGTCGGCGAGCAGCGCGATCACCGCCGCCGAGACGGCGTCGAGGCCGTCCGGATGCGGCCCCGCGTTCGGGTCGCGTGTGCGCAACCGGGTGACGCGCAGGACTTCGCCGTCCGCGGTCAGGAGCGCCGCGTCGACCTTCGACCCGCCGCCGTCGACCGCGAGCAGCGCGTCGTCGTCGTTCATACGCCGAGCTCTTCGACCGTCGAGAAGGTGGCGCCGGCGTCGGTGAGCCGGGAGACGATGACGGGCAGGGCCGCAGCGGTCGGCGCCGGCCACGTGTGCAGCAGGACGACGGCTCCGTCGCCGTGGGCCAGCGTCCCCGCGACGGCGTCCCGTTCGAGGTCGGCGGCCGTCCGCCACGGCTCCCAATCCTCGACCTCGACGTCCCAATGGACGTCCCGGTACCCGAGTTCGGAAAGGATCTTGAGGACCCGGTCGTCGTCGTGCCCGGCACCGAAGGGGCACCGGAACCACGGTCGGGGGTCGCGTCCGGTGGTCGAGATCACCTCCTCCTGGCCCTCCACGACGTCGGCCCGGATGCCATCGTCCGAGAGCAGCGGCATCCGCGTGTGGAACTTGGAGTGGTGCCCGATCAGGTGACCCTGGTCGGCGATCCGCCGAGCGAGATCCGGCCGCGACGTCGCCCACCGGCCCTGTACGAAGAACGTCGCGGCGACACCGGCCTCCGCGAGGGTGTCGAGGATCGACTCGGTCGCGCCGGGCGGGCACAGCGGACGGTCCGGGTGTTCGGCGTCGAACGTCAATGCGACGCGCGGCCCCTCGCGCCGTGCGATGGATGGGTCAGGAAAGTTTCCTAACGATCCCATCGGCCGAAGTGTACGCTGTCGCCCCGATGGGTGTGAAAGTGGCCGTCGTCGGCGGCGGAAGCACGTACACGCCCGAGCTGGTCGAGGGGTTCGCGCGCCGGACGGATCTGGTTCCCGTCGATGATCTCGTCTTGCTGGACATCGATCCAGAACGGCTGGCGGTGGTGGGTGGGCTCGCCGAGCGCATGCTCCGCAGGGTCGGCTGGGGTGGCCGGCTCCATCTGACCGGCGACCGCGACGAGGCGCTCGACGGCGTGGACTTCGTGATCGCGCAGCTCCGCGTCGGAGGCCAACGCGCCCGCTATCTGGACGAGTCGATCCCCGTCACGTTCGGCTGTCTCGGGCAGGAGACGACCGGACCGGGCGGGTTCGCCAAGGGGCTGCGGACGATCCCCGTCATCCTCGAGCTCGCCGAGGTCTCGGCCCGGCGCGGCGCTCCGGGCGCCTGGTTCGTGGACTTCACCAACCCGACGGGTATGGTGACGCAGGCGCTCCTCGACGAGGGCCACCGGGCGATCGGCCTGTGCAACGTCGCGATCGGGTTTCAGCGACGGGTCGCGAAGCTGTTCGGCGTCGAGCCGGAGCGCGTCGAGCTCGAGCACGTCGGGTTGAACCACCTGTCGTGGGAGCGGGCCGTGCGGATCGACGGCGCGGATCGCCTGCCCGAGATCCTGCAGGAGCACCTCGACGTCGTCGCCGACGATGCGCACGTCCCGGCGGACCTGATCGCGACGCTCGGGGCGATCCCTTCGTACTACCTCCACTTTTATTACCTGGCGCCCGAGGTCGTCGAGGAGCAGAGGTCGGGGCGCACCCGCGCCGAGGAGGTCATGGAGATCGAGGAGGGCCTGCTCAAGATGTACCGGGACCCGACGCTGGACCAGAAGCCCGCGCTCCTGGAGCGTCGCGGCGGGGCGTTCTACAGCGAGGCAGCCGCGCAGCTGGTCGCCTCGCTGCACGCCGGTACGGGCGACGTCCAGGTCGTGAACCTCCGCAACGACGGCGCGCTGCCCGACCTCGCCGACGACGCGGTGATCGAAACGCCCGCCCGGATCGACCGCGACGGCGCTCACGCGCTGCCGCTCGCGCCGCTCGACCAGCACATGCACGGCCTGGTCGAGCAGGCCAAGGCGTACGAGCGCCTCGCGATCGCGGCGGCCGTCTCGGGCGACCGAGGCGTCGCCCTCAAGGCGCTCATGACCAACCCGCTCGTCCCCGGATATCACGTCGCGGCCGACCTCCTCGACGCGCTCCTCGAAGCGAACCGCGCCAATCTGCAACGGTTCTTCCCGGGGTGAGCGCGAGGGCATGGCCCAAGGCATGGCAGGCCTCCGCTTCGGGTTCGTCGGAGCCGGTGAGATCGCCGTCGCCTCGGCCGACGCGGTAGCGGATGTCCCGAACGCAAGGATCGTGGCGATCCTCGACGTCCGCACGGACCTCGCCGAGGACCTCGCCGCTCGATCGGGAGCACGGGTTGCTATATCGCTCGACGACATGCTGACGGCGGAGGACGTCGACGCCGTGTACGTCTGCGTCCCGCACCATCTCCATCCCGAGATCGCGATCCGGGCCACGGCCGCACGCAAGCACGTGTTCATCGAGAAGCCCATGGGGGTCTCGCCCGCCGACGCCGAGGCGATCGCAGACTCGTGCCGGCAGGCCCGCGTGGCGTGCGGCGTCGCGTTCGTCGCCCGCGAGGCGTCTGCGTACCGTGCCGCCCGGGACGTCGTCGCCTCCGGTGAGATCGGGGAAGTGGCGGGGTTCCGGATCGGGTTCCTCGCCGACAAGCCCGCCTCCTACTGGCGCTCGGGCTGGTCCGGTCGGGTGCAGGACGACTGGCGCACCACGTGGTCCAAGGCCGGCGGCGGGGTCCTGCTGATGAACGCGATCCACGACCTCGACGCGATCCTGTGGATCACCCGACTCGTCGTCGACCGGGTGGCCGCCGCGATCGCGACGATCGCGAGTCCGGCCGAGGTCGAGGACACGGCCCTCGCGCTCCTGACGTGCGCCGGCGGCGCCCTCGGCAGCATCGAAGCGTTGGCGGCGGTGCCGGGAGCCGAAGGCCCCTCCGCTCGGTGGGTGAACCGGATCTACGGGTCGGACGGCCAAATCCTGCTGCCGAGCCCATGGGACGCCGACCAGCGGTACGCCCTGTACACCCGTGGATCGGATCGCTGGTCTGAGGTCCAACCGGAGGGAGGCCGCAGCCCACGAGCCCGTGCGTTCGAGGCGTTCGCTGCCGCCGTGGTCGCCGGCGACCCGCCGCCGGTAGGGGCCGACGACGGCATCCGGGCGAGCCGGATCGTCCACGCGATGTACGAGGCGGCGCGACGTTCGACGGTCCAGGCCGTTCGCCGCACCGAGAACCCGGGCGCCGCCGACGCCTAGGGGCCGCCCGCGAGCTCGGCGGCCGTCGGGTACCGGTCGTCCGACTGCCGAGACACGACCGCCGAGGCGAGCGCGCACGCGGCCCGCAAGGCGTCCGGCCACGGTCGGCCCGACGCCAGGGCATCGATCAGTCCGGCGTTGAACGCGTCGCCCGCGCCCGTGGTGTCGACGACCTGGACCGCCTGCGCGGGCGCCCGGTACACGCTGCCGTCGGGACCCGCCGCGACGCAGCCGTGGGGACCAAGCTTCACGACCGTCCACCCCCCGAACCACGCCGCGAGCGATCGGGCCGCGGCGGTGGGATCGGCCTGGCCGCTGACGCGCGCGACCTCGGCCTCGTTCGGGACGAAGACGTCGACCCATCGAAGGAGGCGGCGCACCTCCTCCCGCGTCGCATCGGGCCAGCCGTCGTGGTCCCACCCGGTATCCAGAAGCGTGGTCCCGCCTGCGTCCTTCACGGCGCGCAGGAGGTCTGCGCTCGCGCCGCCACGCATCGCGGGCACGTTGAAGTAGCCGCACACCAGCACGAACGATGCACCGATCGCCTCGGCCGGAACCATCGACGGATCGAACGAGGCGAGGCTGCCCAGCGCGATCAGGAACGAGCGGTCGCGCCCGGGTGCCTCGAACGCCAGGCACGCACCGGTCGGCGTTCCGCCGAGACGACGGATCCATCGCGTGTCGACGCCGTACCGCTCGAGCTCGTCGAGCGCCGCGGCGCCGAGCGCGTCGTCGCCGACGCTCCCGACGACGATCGGATCGCGACCGAGCCGGGCGAGGGCCGCTCCGGCGATCGCAGCAGCACCGCCGACGCGGACGTCGAGCCGTTCAAGCGCCCGCTCGACGCCGGGAGGCGGGACGTCGACCGCCGGCCACGCGAGCAAGTCGACGTTGACGTTGCCGATGACGGCGAGCCTCACCACCCGGTCGGTAGCATAGGCGGGCCGTCGCCGCCGTCCGGGCGGCGAAGAGGGGGCCCGTGTCCGTAGCTCGTCTCCGTGGGTGGACGATCGCGCCTCGCGTCGGCGTCGTCGTCCCCGACGAGGGGACGCCTGGCTGGCCGGACGCCGCGTTCTGGTGCGCGCTGCTGGACGCGTGGGGTGTGCCCGCGGAACGGACGTCCCCCGCAACGCTGCCAGGGTCGCCGTGGACGACGCTCGTCGTCCCGACCTCGCTCCTCGACGAGGACATGATCGGAGCGATGTCCCCGACCGTCGCGACCTCGGTCCTGCTGACGGGCGTCGCGGCCGCGCCGACCGGCCAGCTCGACACGCGGATCGCAGTGACACGGTTCGACGCATCGGCGGACGCGCTCGAGGCGGGCACGTGCGAGACGGCGGTCGACGCCGCGCAGGCGGCGCTGTCGGCTGCGTCGCCGGATGGCGTCGTGGCGATCTGGCGATGGCCGGACGGCAAGGACGTCGCCCTCGTCGTCGACGGCGACGTTGACCACCCGACCGGCGTCGCTCCCGAATGCTCGCGGTACGTCGCGCCGGCGGTCCAGACGGCTCGGCGGGCCGGCTGCGCCGCCTACGGGATCTTCGCCGCGGCAGCGAACGTGGACGCGGAGCCCGCGTCGTTCACGCCCGGGGCCGAGTACTACAACCACTCGTACACGCATCCGTACTCGCACTGGAACGAGGACCCGTGGGACGCGCTCGACCGCGACGCCATGAAGGTCGAGCTCACGAGGTCCGCCGAGACGTTTCGACGGCACCTCGGCTCGGACGACCACGGCGTCTTCCGCCTCCCTCATTTCCAGCTCTCCGCTTGGGACCGGAGCGCGGACGTGCTCGAGGCCATGGGGTACCTGGCCGAATCTTCCATCGGCGGTAACGTCTCGGTGACCGGCGGCCTCCCGTTCCATCCGGCTCGCCGCGCCTGGAGCGACCGCCCGGCGGACGCGGCGTACGCCAGGACGCACCCCGACGCGGTGGGGCGTCGGCCGTTCCTCCAGCTTCCGATCAGCACCGATCCGACCGACCGGGCGTTCCCACACGGGTGCTGCTCCTACAACACGCTTGGCGAGGGCGTGCGTGCCAGGACGGCGGATCCAGACGCGTACGAGCACGTGCTGCAGGACGTGCTCGATCGGGCCACCGAGCGGCAGCACCTCGCGCACCTGTTCATCGACCCGCCGGACGCCGGGTACGGGCGTCTGACCGGCGACGCGCCGGACTACGCGACCGCGGTCGAACGGTGGCTCGCCCGTGCCGTTCGCCGCCCCGACGTCGCGGTGATGTCGACCGCACAGCTGGCTGGTTGGTGGCTCGCGCGAGAGCGGTCCGTCGAGCGGCTCGCGTGCCGGATCGAAGGGAACGAGCTCGTCGTCGAGCTCCGCGATCCACCCCCCCGGACGACGATCGCCGTGCTCCCGCCCCGCGGCGAAGCCCGATGGCGGCACGTCCCATGGGGGGACGAACGGTGACGACGGACGAGGTCGTCGGCTCGGGACGCCAGTACCTGCGGGCGAGTGGGCGCTCGGTGCTTCCGGTTGGGGCGCACTTCGTACCGACCGCGGGTCCCGACTGGCCGTGGCGCGTCGATGAGGCAGAGTTCGACCGTGCGTTCGAGCAGATGTCGGCCGCCGGCATGACGACCGTCCGGATCGACCTGCTGTGGTCGGCGATCGAACCCGAGCCGGGCCGGTACGACGAGCAACACCTCCGCGTCCTCGATGCGGTCCTTGCGTCGGCGCGCCGGCGACGGCTCTGGCTGCATCCGACGTTGTTCATCGGCGGCGAGGTCGGGGACGCGTTCTGGGACGTGCCGTGGCGGGACGGGCGCCACCCACATCGCGATCCGGAGATGCTGCGGCTCCAGGCCGAGCACGCCGCCATGCTCGCGCGGCGATGGCGAGCGGACCCGGCGGTCATCGCCTGGGACCTCACCGACGAGCCGCCGTTCTGGCTCTTCCAAGACACGACCGACGACGACGCGCGGACGTGGACGGACGCGCTCGTCGCCTCGCTCCGCGGCGCCGATCCGGAGCACCTCATCACGATCGGGACATCCGGACAGGAGGTCGGCTGGGGTCCGTTCCGCGCCGACGTGGTCGCAGACCGGCTCGACTTCACGTGCGTGCACCCGTACCCGATCTACCAGTACGAGCTCTATCCCGATGCGTTGCTGTCTCCCCGCATGACCCACGCGGGGGCCTTCGAGACCGCTCTGGCGTCCGGCGCGGGGAAGCCGGTGATGGTGCACGAGTACGGCGCGTCGTCGGCGCAGTTCGACCCGGAGCTCATGGCCGCGTACGACCGCCTGCTCTCGTACTCGAGCCTCGGCCGCGGCGCGATCGGCTACTACGCGTGGTGCTGGACCGACGCCGAGCCGAACGCGTACCGGCACGTCCCGTACCTGCGGCAGCCGCACGAGACCCAGTTCGGCGTCACCGACTGGAGCGGCGAGCTGCGTCCGCGTGGGCGCGTCCTGTCGGAGCTTGCGACCGTTGCGGGCGGGCTCGATCTCGACGGCCTTGCGGCGGACGGACCCGCGCCGCCGCGGGCGGCGATCCCCGTACCCCATGAGTACGTCCACCCGTACGACCCCGACGCCTTCGGTCTGTCCGAGGCGCCGTCGGGCCTGTACCGGCCGTCGGAATCGGCGTGGAGCCCGCGCCGCACCGGCATGACGGACGGGGGGCCGCTCGTTCGATCGCTGCTGAACGCGTTCGTGATGGCGTCGCGCGCCGACCTCGCCGTGGCGTTCCCCCGCGAGCGGCTCGATGACGTGTGGCCGGACGTGCCGATCGTGATGCTGCCGGCGCCGCTCGCGTCGACGACGATCACGCTGTGGCATGTGCGAACGGGGTTCTGGGCGGGGGCGTACGACTTCTTCGCCCGCGGCGGCGTGCTCTACGTCTCGTGCTCCGCGGACGTCGCGATCCCGGAGATGGACGAGCTGGCGGGCTGTCGGCTCGCCGACCGGGCGCCGCTCGATCGCCCGCCGGTCCTTCGGTTCGTGCGACCGTGGGGACTGTTCGCGGCCGGCGACGAGCTCGCACTCCCGAGTGGCGGAACGGGGCTGTCCGCCCGAGGCGTGCGCCTCCGCCCCTCGGACGGGGAGACCGTCGCGGTCGATGCGGACGGCGAGCCCGCGCTCGTCCTCGCTCGCCGCGGACCCGGGGCCGCGGTCGTCTGCGCGTACCCCGTCGAGACGCTCGTCGCCGTGGCGCCCGACGCGCACGGGCCCGCCGACCGGACGTGGGGCCTGTACGCGGGCGTCGCCCGGCTCGCGTCGACCTCCGAGCGCGCCGCGTGCGAGCATCCGGACGTGACGCTCGGGGAGCTGCGCGGCCCGGAGGGCGGCGTCGTCACCCTGACGAACCATTCGGATCGCTCGGTCGAGACGCTCCTGCGGCTTCCGGAGGGCGGCGGCGACCTCGCGTGGATCGCGGCACACGCGGGCTCCGGTCCTCCGGACGCCGACGGTCGCGTCCCAGTCGCCCTCGAACCATACGGCGCCGCCATCGCGACCTGGCGGCCGCAGGGACGGCGGTAGCGTCAGCCTTTCACGGCGCCGGCCGTGAGACCCTCGATGAACCGACGCTGCAGGACCAGGAACACAGCGATCATTGGGACCGTCGCGAGCGTCGTCCCCGCCATCGTGTTGCCCCAGTTGATCGTGTTCCTCCGGGCGAGCAACGCGACGCCGACCGGGAGGGTCCGCATCTCGTCGGAGCTCGTGATGAGCAGCGGCCAGAGAAAGTCGTTCCACGAGCTCAGAAACGTGAAGATCGCGAGCGTCGCCATCCCGGGCAGCGCGAGCGGCAACACGATCGACCGGATGATGCGGAACTCGGTCGCGCCATCACAGCGAGCCGACTCGAGGACCTCGTCGGGGATCGACTGGAAGAACTGCCGCATCAGGAAGATCCCGAACACCTGGATCATCGACGGAGCGATCAGGCCGAAGTACGTGTCCGTCCCGAGCCGCGGGTCGATCTCGTGGAACAACACCATCAGGCGATACAGCGGGATCAGGTTCACCTGGAACGGGATCATCAACGTGATCAACAGGACGAAGAAGATCAGGTCCCGACCGGGAAAGCGAAGCTTCGCGAAGGCGTAGGCCGCCATCGAGTCGAAGACGACGTTGAGCGCGACGATCAAGAAGGCCACGATGACGCTGTTCACGAAGAAGCGCTCGAACGGCAGCAGGGTGAAGACGTCCCGATAGTTCTGAAGGATGAACGGGCTCGGGATCCATTCGGGCGGCGACGCGAAGATGTCCCCGCTCTGCTTGAAGGACGTCGCGAACATCCAGTACAGGGGCCCGATCATCAGGAGCGACGTCGCGATCGCAGCAACGTACAGTGACGTCCGCCTGGCCGGATGACGGACGTGCTTGCGCTCGATGATGCGGTCGCTCATGTTCGCCGCTCGAACAGCCGCAGCTGCACGTAGGAGAGCGTGGCAAGGATCACGAGCAGGATGTACGCGACGGCCGATGCCTGACCGAGCTCGAGGCGCTGGAAGCGCTCGACCAGGTCGAACACCACCGTGCGCGTCGAATCGAGCGGACCGCCGGTGCCGTTGCTCATGACGAATACCTGGTCGTAGACCTGGAAGGTCCAGATGACCCCGATCACGTAGACGAAGACGATCGTCGGGCGGAGCGCCGGGAGCGTCACGAAGCGGAACCGCTGCCACGCCGTCGCGCCGTCGACGAACGCCGCGTCGTACAGATCGGCCGGGATCGCCTGCAGCGCCGCGAGGAAGATCACCGTTTCGAACCCGAACCCCTGCCAGACGCTGGTCACGACGATCGCCGGCAGCGCGGTCGACGGGTTCTGGAGCCACTGCGTCGTGGGGAGATGGAAGAAGGTCAGCGTCTGGTTGACGATGCCCGCGTCGGTAAGCAGGATCTTCCAGATCCACGCCGCGACCACCAGGGAGACCATCACCGGCAGGAAGTACGCGGCGCGGAACACGCCGCGGAAGTGCATGGTGCGGTTCAGCAGGATCGCCGACGCCAGGCCCAGGATCGGCCCCACCCCCTGCCCGAGGAGCACCAGCAGCGTCGTGTTGAGCAGCGCGTGGAGGAACTGCTCGTCGGTCAGGATCTCCCGGTAGTTCTCCAGGCCGACCCATGTCGCCTGGCCGAGCCCATGGAACTCCGTGAAGCTCCAGTAGCCAGAGACGAACATCGGGCCGTACAGGAACAGACCGGCGGCGATCACGGCGGGGGCGATCAGCACGTAGCCGACCGCCACCCGCCGGAACCGCCTGGTCCGCCGACGCGGCCTGATCTCGGCGGGAACCGCGACGGATCGCTGCAGCGTGCTAGGAGGCGAGCTCGTCGTTCACCTTCCCAGCAGCCTCGTCGAGTGCCTCCTGCGGCGCCTGCTTGCCCAGGAACGCGGCCTCCAGCCCCGAGTCCATCAGCGACTGGATCCGGTCCCACTGCGGGACGTACGGGAAGTGCGTGGCCGTGGACATCGCCTCCAGGAACACTGGCAACGTGTTCTGGTCGTCGAAGTACGGATCGGGCTTATCGACCTCCTCGCTCTCGAGTGCCGCCGTCAGGCCGGGTGCAGCACCTGCGATCGTGAAGATCTTCGTCGCGTTCTCCGGTCGCAGCATGTATTGGATGAACAGCCACCCCTCCTCCGGATGCTCGGCGTTCACCGGGATGCTCAGCCCGGTCCCGCCCAGGTAGCTCCCCGGCTCCACGGAGTACGGCGTGAGGGCGACCCGCCACTTGCCCTCCATCTCCGGCGCGCCGCTCTTCATGATGCCCATGTAGTAAGGGCCGTCGGTGAACATCCCGATCCGGTCGTCCTTGATGCCGTTCTGGCGGTCGCCTTCGCTGGGGCCCCACAGGATGCCGGTGCCGTCGTCGATGAAACTCTTGTAGAACTCGACCGCCTCGACGCCCTCGGGGCTGTTGAAGGCCGCCTGCGAGTTGTCCTCGGTCAGGATCGACCCGCCGTTCTGGAGCAGGATCTGCGACCAGTGGAAGGTCTCGCCGTCGACCTCCAGGCAATACTTGTCGCACCGGCCGTCGCCGTCGTTGTCCTCGGCGATCGACGCGGCCGCCGCCTTCCATTCATCCCACGTCGTCGGAACCTCGACGCCCTTCTTCTCGAAGACGTCGGTCCGGTAGTACAGCGCGTACACGTCGAAGTCGAACAGCATCGTGACGATGTCCCCCTGGTAGGTCATCGCCTCGACCCCGCCCGGCGTGTATTGCTCGCTGATCGGCGTGCCGTTCATCTCGCCGCCGGAGACGTCGGTCAGGTTGGCGAGCAAGCCGTTCGACGCGAACGTGGGGATCCACGTCATGTCGAGCGTCGCGACGTCGGGCGAATCGCCGGACGACACCTGGACCGTGAACTTCTCGTGCAGCGTGTCCCAGTCGACCGGCTCGTAGTCGACCGTGATCCACGGATACTCGGCCTCGAAGTCCTCGATCACGGGCTTCATCGGGGTCGACGCGCCGTAGTAGTCCTGGATCCGGATCGTGACCGGCTCCGGGCTCTCGCCGGGAGCCGTCGGCGACGGTTCACCTCCTCCGTCACATGCCGTGCCGATCAGTGCCAAGGCGCCGAACGCGGCGACGATGGCGCTCCTCCGCATGTGGATCACCCCCTCAACCGATCGCTTATATCGCTCATGCCGATGTGCCGTTCCGCTTCCGTTCGTCCCACCCCCTCACGACCCCCGGCCGCGCATTCGATCGAACAGCAAGCCCTGCGCGGACGCGACCGCCAGCGCGATCGCGCCCTGGATCTCCGCGTCGTCACCCAGCACCGAAGCCTCGATCCTGGGACGGAAGGGTGAGAGGGCCGCGACCTCCCGCTCCACGGGCTCCAGCAGCAGATCGCCCTGGCGCCCGATGCCGCCACCCAGAATCACGAGCTCCGGGTCGACGATCGCCGCCACCGCCGCGATCGCGAAGGCGATCCGCTCGGCGACGCCGTCGACGACCCGAGTGGCGGCCGCGTCGCCGCGACGCGCCGCGTCGAAGACGCTCTTGGCATCGGCCGCCCCCCGGATGCCGGCGCGCCTGACTTGCTCCGTGACGGCGATCGCGCCGAGCGCGGACTCAAGCGCACCGCGCCGCCTGGTCGCGCGCCCGCGCGGGTCGTGCACCGCGATCGGGAGGTAGCCCACCTCGCCAGCTGCGCCGCTGCTGCCGCGGTAGAGCTGGCCGTCCATCACGAGGCCCATCCCCACGCCGGTGCCCACGTGGAGGTATACGAAGTTGGGCACCTCTTTGCCGAGGCCCTTGCGCTGCTCCCCGAGCGTGGCGAGGTTGACGTCGTTCTCGAACGCGATCGGAGTGCCGATCTCACGGCGCACCGAATCGACGACCCCGTGGCGTTCCCACCCGGGCAGGTTCGGCGCCAGCCGCAAGTGGTCCACGCCCGGCTGCTGAACGCCGGGGCTCCCGACGCACGCGAACACCACGCGGCGCCAGCGCACCCCCGCGTCCGAAGCGACCCGATGAGCGAGCGTCCCGTGCTGGGCGATCAAGGTCGCCGCGCTCCTCGCCCGGGCCCGTTCGTCGCGCCGCGCGACGATCTCGCCGGTCAGGTCCGCGATGGCGGCGCGCACGACCGAGCGTCCGACGTCGAGCGCGACGACGAACCCGGCGGTGGGGTTCACCTCGTACAGCGTCGCGGTGGGCCCCCTCCCGCCCGACGAGCGTCCCGCCTCGCGTACGAGGCTCGCGCGAACGAGGGACGACAGCGCCTGGGACACCGTGGGCTTGGACAGGCCGGTCGCGCGGGCAATCTGCGCGCGGGAGACCGGAGCGAGGTGCCGAACGCCCTCGAGGACGGTCCGCTCGTTGATCGCGCGAAGCAGGCTCGGCGTCCCGGCCCGGAAGGTCTCCTCGATCTCGACCCGACCCCCGTTGCGAAGCGCAGGAAACTTCCCTAACTATTCGCGGACTCTAGGCGGTGCCGGTCTGAACGGTCAAGCCAGACCGCGGCAGGTGGGCGTGGGGTAGCTTCCGGGCGATGCGTCTCGCGTTCTCGACCCTCGCGTGCCCGGATCGGACGCTGGCCGATGCGATCGAGGGAGGCATCCGCTGGGGCTACGAGGGGATCGAGCTCCGGATCGTAGACGGTGAGCTCGCGACGGCGGCGATGACGGCACAGGAACGCCGCAGCACCAGACGGACGATCGATGCCTCGGGGCTGATGCTGTGTTGCCTCGACACGTCGTTCGAGATCGCTAGCCCCCACGATCGCCTCCAGGACGGCCTCGCATGTGTCGAGCTTGCGGCGGAGCTCGGCGCGCCGCTCGTCCGGCTGTTCGCCGGCGCACCGCAAGATGAGCCTTGGAGCAAGACCGCTGGCCGCACGGCCGAGCGGGCGCAGGCGCTCGCCGAACGGGGCGGCTCGCTCGGTGTCGCGATCGGCGTGGAAACGCACGACACCTTCGCGACCGGCACCGTGCTCGCCGACGCGCTCGCGGGCGCGCCGAGCGACGTCGGGATCATCTGGGACACGTTGAACCCGATCGTGGCGGGCGAGCCGCCCGAACGAACCTTCGCCTCGGTCGCGGACCGGCTCCTCCATGTGCACATCAAGGACGGCGCCGTGCCACCCGATCTCGAGCGGAACCATCTCCTCGGCCACGGGCGCGTTCCGGTCGAGGCCATCATCGGCATGCTCGGCGCGGCCGGATACGACGGGTGGCTCTCCGTCGAATGGGAAAAGCGGTGGCAACCATCGATCGCCGACGCCGACGTCGCGCTTCCGCAGTATGCCGACCGTCTCCGTGCGATCCTGCGTGGCTGAGCTAGGCGGCACCGTCACCGGCGCCAGGGGTGCGGCAGGACGTGCTGGGCCCACAGCTCCAGCTGTCGGATCGACGGCTCGAGCGTGTGCAGCATCAGGTACTGGACGCCCGCGTCGATCCGGGCATCGAGCTTCGCGAAGACCTCGTCCACGGTGCCGGTCAGATACACCTGCTGGAAGTACTCGAACGGTCTCCCCTCGCCCATCACCTCGATGAAGGCGCGCCGTTGCTCGCGCTCGACGACCTCGACATCGTCCGACGGAACGAGGTGGAGGAAGTTCTCGTGCGCGATCGTGAATGGCTCGTTCCGAGGTCCCCCATCGTCGAGCGCGACGCGGATCTCCGCGATGTCGTCGCGGATCTGCCCTGGCAAGGACGTCGGTCGAGCGATCCACCCGTCGGCGCCGGCGATCCGGCGCAGCACCGCCGGAGCCATGACCGGACGTTCGGGCGAGGCCGGATGCGGTAGCTGACGGCCGCCGGCGACCCAGACCGGCGCGCGTCCTTCCGCCGGTGGCCCGATCTCGACGTCGCGGAGCCTCGTGAAGCGCCCGTTGTACGACACCCGCTCGCCGGCCAGCAGGCGACGGAAGATGTCGAGCGCTTCGTCGGTACGCGGGCCCCGCTCGCGCTTGCGCATCCCCATCGCCTCGAACTCCCGGTCGTCCCAGCCGGTACCCACGCCGAGGATGGTGCGGTCGCCCGACAGCGCCTGCAGCGTGGAGAGCTCCTTCGCGAGGTGCACCGGATGCCGCGTCGGCATGACCAGGATCGACGTCCCCAGCCGAACGCGGGAGGTCACGCCGGCCGCATACGTCAGGCTGAGGATCGGATCGAGCCACGGCCATCGGTAGAACACGCTGCCGTGCAGCAGGTGGTCGGTCGCCCAGATCGAATCGAACCCGAGCTCCTCGGCCCGCCGTGCGAACGTCGCTACCTCGGCGCCCGAGCGACGCTGCCTGCCGCCGAACGTCGGCAGGAAGACCCCGATCCCGACGGCCATGCTCACGCGAGCGATGCTTCCTTGAGCGCGCGCTCGACCGTGGCGGCTTCGTCTGAGGACAGCGGGAGCAGTGGCGGACGGACCGATGCGCCGTCGATCACGTCGAGTATCGCGAGCGCGTGCTTGATCCGGGCCCGGTAGTCGCGGACCGGCGGCGCGAAGATCGCGTCGCAGAGCGGCTGCAGCGTCCCGGCGTGCGCCTTGGCCCGGTCGATGTCGCCGGCGCGCACGGCGCGCAGCATCTCGACCTGTCCCCGCGCCGCGAGCGTCCCGAAGCCGAGGAGCGCGCCTTCCGCTCCCAACAGATAGGCCTCGAGCAGGAAATTGTCGTTGCCGTTCAGCACGACGGCATCCGGCGCAGCCGCGCGGACGGTCCGCATCGTCTCGACGAACCGCTTCGCGTCGAACGACGCCTCCTTGATCGCGACGACGCCGTCAACGCGCATGAGCCCCTCGAGCGTCTCGCTCGAGAAGTTGACGCCACCCAGCGCCGGCTGAAGCTGGAACGCGATCAGGGGGAGCCCCGACGCCTCCGCGACCTCGCGGTGGTACCGGATCGGGATCGCGGGATCGAGCGGCTCTCCCAAATATACCTGCAGGGGGAACACGAGGAGGGCGCCGGCACCGGCATTCCTCGCGTCTCGGGCGTGGCGGCACGCCTGGGCCGTGAACGAGCCCGGAAGGCCGGCAACGATCAGCGCTCGATCGCCGACTTCCTCGGCGACGATCTCGAGGACACGGATGCGTTCGTCAGCGGATAGGTGGGGCCCCTCCCCCGTGTCCACGTTCACCGCCAGCCCCGTCACCCTCTGGTCGCTCAACCACCTCACGTAGCGGCGGAGCGACGCCTCGTCGACCGAGAAGTCCTCCCGCATCGGAGTCACGATCGCGGCGATCAGGCCCTTCATGTCGGGTCGTTCCATCCGTGCCTCCTCTCGGCGTCCCAGCGATCGCGTCGGCGATGGCGCGCCACACGCGCTCCGGGCTGGCGGGCATGTCGAGGTGGCGCACGCCGAGGTGGGCGAGCGCGTCCACGACAGCGTTCTGGACGGCCGGGATCGCACCGATCGTCCCGGCCTCGCCGATCCCTTTCGCACCCAAGGGGTTCAGCGGCGTCGGCGTCTCCGTCCGCGCGGTGGTGAAGCTCGGGAGCTCGGCCGCGCTCGGAAATGCATACGTCGCGAGCGTCGACGTCGTCGGCGTGCCGGTCTCGTCGTAGTGGACGGCCTCGTACAGCGCCTGCGCCGCGCCCTGCGCTACCCCACCGTGGACCTGTCCCTCGACCAGGATCGGGTTGAGGACGACGCCGCAATCGTCGACGGCGACGTGTCTCGCCAGCCGGGCGTCGCCCGTCTCGGCGTCGACCTCGACGACGGCGACGTGCGTCCCGAACGGATACGTCGACCCATCGATCTCGAAGTCGTGTTCGACGTCGAGACCACCGCCACCGTCATCCGTCGCGCCGTCGACCTCGCGCGCCAGCTCCGCCCACGACATGCCCGAACCGGGGAGCCCAGCGAGCTCGAAGCGGCCGTCGTCGGTGAGGACCACGTCGTCCGGGGCCACCTCGAGCCTGTCTGCGGCGAGCGTCCGGGCTCGCTCCACGAGCGCGTCGGCGGCCCCCAACACCGCGCTCCCGCCCACCTGCAGCGTTCGCGAGCCCATCGTCCCCTCGCTTCTCGGCACGATCGCCGTATCGGAGTGGCGGACCCGGACCGACACGAACGGGACGCCCAGGCGGTCCGCGACGATCTGGGCGAAGGCCGTCTCGTGCCCCTGTCCCTGTGGGCTGGATCCCGTCGTCACGGTGACCGAACCGTCGTCCCCCACGGTGAGCCGCGCGTACTCGCTCCCCCACCCCGTGACCTCGACGTAGCTGCCGATCCCGATCCCGATGAGCGAGCCGTCGCCGCGGCGCCGGCGTTCGGCCTGCTCGCGACGCAGCCTGTCGTAGCCCGCGATGCGGAGCGCCTCGTCGAGCGCCCCCTCGTACGCCCCGGTGTCGTAGATCGCTCCGGCGACCGTCGTGCGCGGGAAGCCGCGGATGTAATTGCGGCGTCGCACCTGCGCGGGATCCAGGCCGAGCTCGGCGGCGATTAGGTCGATCGTGCGCTCGACCATCGCGATCGCCTCGGGCCGGCCGGCGCCACGGTACGCGCCGAGCGGCGTCTTGTTCGTCAGGACGCACCGGATCTCGACGTCGAGCCGAGGGATATCGTACGGACCGACTGCCATCACGACGGTAGAGCCGGGAATCGTTGCGCCCTCGTCCGGGTATGCGCCGAGATCCGACACGATGCTCGCGCGGATCCCGACCACCCGTCCGTCGCGCGTCGCTCCCGCCTCCACGTGCTGGACCTGGTCGCGTCCGTGCGTCATCGCCACGAGGTTCTCCGAACGCGACTCGACGTACCGCACCGGCGTTCCGAGCAGGCGCGCGGTCGCGGCAACGGCGACCTGCTCGGCGTACGCCGGGATCTTCGCGCCGAACCCGCCGCCGACGGCGGCCGTGCGGACGCGGATCGCGGCCGCGTCGATCCCGAGCGCCGTCGCGATCGCCGACCGCGCGTAGTGGGTCGCCTGACACGGCAGCCAGAGCGTCAGGCCGTCGCCGTGCGGGATCGCGACCGCGCCGTTCACCTCGAGCGGCGCCGGCGCCACGCGTTGGTTCACGAAGCGTCCCCGGACGACGACGTCCGCCCCCTCGAGCGGGTCCTCGTCGCCCGACCGTCGAAGGAGCAGCGCGACGTTCGATCCGAGCTCCGGGAACAGCAACGGCGCGTCGGTCCGGAGCGACCGGACGGGGTCGACGACCACCGGGAGCGGGTCGTACTCCACGCCGACCAGCTCGGCGGCGTCCATCGCCTGTCGGCGCGTCGTGGCGACCACGACGGCGAGCGGCTCGCCCACGAAGCGCACGGACTCCGAGGCGAGGACCGGGCGACGCAGACCGTCGGGCAGGTCCTCCACCGCCGGCATCCTGAGCCCGCCGAGGTCCCCGCCGGCGAAGACCTCGGTCACGCCGGGCATCGCGCGGGCGCCGTCGACGTCGATCCCGACGACGCGCGCGTGGGCGATGGCCGAGCGGACGAACACGACGTGTTGCGCCCCTTCGACGTGTATGTCCTCGAGGAAATCGGTGGCGCCGACGAGCAGGCCGCGATCCTCGCTGCGGCGCACGGCGGCACGTCGCACGCGTCCGTGGGGAGGCATACGCGAATGATAGAAGGGCGGAGTACCCTCACGCGGTGCTCGGAACCACGCAGGCCGGGCGGCTCGAGGGCGCGACGGCGCTCATCACCGGCGGGGCGAGCGGGATCGGCCGGGCGACCGCGCAGCGGTTCCACCGCGACGGCGCCCGCACGGTCCTCGTCGACGTCGACGGGGCGGCGCTCGACGCGCTCGCGACGGAGCTGGACGGGCGAGCGACGACCCACGTCGTCGATCTGGGCGAGCCGGGCCGCGCCGCCCAGGCCGCTACGCACGCGGAGCGTGTCCTCGGACAGGTCGACATCCTCGTCAACGACGCGGGCATCTCGTCGAAGACGCCGTTCCTCGACGTGGATCCCGCAGAGTGGGACCGGGTGTTCGAGGTGAACGTCACGGCCGCGGTGGTGATCGCCGAGCGCATCGCGGCGGGGATGGCCGAACGGCGGTCGGGGTGCATCCTGAACGTCTCGTCGATCTCCGGGCGCGGCGGCGGACCGCCGCAGTCGGTATACGGCATCACGAAGGGCGTCCTCCTCGGCTTCACGCGCGAGCTCGCAACGGCGCTCGCCCCATCCGGCGTCCGGGTGAACGCGGTGCTCCCAGGCGTCATCGACACACCGATGGTCCGGCGGGACATCGCCCGCGACGGCGACGAGAGCGGCGAGGCGCTCATGCGTTGGATCCGCGCCGCGGTCCCGGCCGCGCGGATCGGCACTCCAGACGAGATCGCGAACGTCCTGCTGTTCCTGGCGTCGCGCGACGGCGCCGGCGTGACCGGCGCACTGGTCCCCGTCGACGGCGGCTTCCTCGCCGCATGAGCCACGCCGCATGACCCGCCACGCGACATGCCACATGACGTGCCACATGACGTGCCACATGAAATGAGGGCGTCGCGACGCCGGACCGAGCACCCTGTCGCGCTGGTCGTGCACGGTGGCTCGGCGATCGGGGGCGCCGTGGCCGACCGACTCGCGGCCGACGGCGCCCGCGTCCGGACGGCCGACGACCGCGGATGCCTGGAAGAAGACGCTATCCGCGCCTGCGTCGACCAGCTGGGCGGGCTCGACGTTGCGGCGATCGTGCTCGCGAACTCGCCCACCCGCGCATTCCCCCGCTCGTCGTCCGACGACGACCGCGCTCGGATCGTCCCGGAGCTGCGATCGACGTTTTTCGTCGTGCAGGCCGCGGTACGAGCGATGCGCGGCGGCGGTAGGATCTGCATCGCCGCGGCCCCGCGTCCGGTGAACGCCGCCGCGAACCTGCCGGCGCCGGCGACGCTGGTCGAAGGCGGGCTCATCGCCATGGTGCGACTGCTCGCCGTCGAGCTCGCCCCCGACATTGCGGTGAACGCGGTGTGCCCGGTCGCCTCGTCCGTGGACCCCGCAGCCGTCGCCAGCGCCCTGGCGTTCCTCGCCTCGCGAGACGCTTCGTACATGACGGGCTCCTTCGTCCCCGTCCTCCGATAAGCTCGCGCGCGAGCGAACGAACGGCCGGAGGAACGATGGAGACACGGCAACTCGGCACGGGCGGACCGCGGATCTCGGTCGTCGGGTACGGTGCCTGGGAGGCGGGAGGCGCCGATTGGGGCGCCAACGCGTCCGACGACGACGTCATCGCCTCGATGCGGGCGGTCTTCGACGCCGGCATGAACTGGATTGACACGGCCGAGGTCTACGGCGATGGCCGGTCCGAGGAGCTCGTGGGGCGAGCGATCGCGGGTCGCCGTGACGAGGTGTTCATCTTCACGAAGGTGGCGCCCGACGAAGAAGGTAGCGGGATCGCACCGGCGGAGATCCGGGGCGCGATCGAGGGATCGCTGAAGCGGCTCGGGATCGATCGCGTCGACCTGTACCAGGTCCACTGGCCAGACCCACAGATCCCGCTGGAGGACGCCTGGGGAACAATGGCGGAGCTGGTCGCCGAGGGCATGACCCGCTGGATCGGGCTGTCGAACTTCGGACGCGACGACATCGAACGCTGCGGCGCGATCCACCCGGTCACGTCGGTGCAGAACGAGTTCTCGTTGCTCCGACGGGACGACCGCTCCGAGCTGCTGCCCTGGCTCGCCGACCGGGGAGTCGGGTACCTCGCGTACGGCCCGCTCGCGTTCGGGCTGCTGACGGGCGCGATCGCTCCCGGCACGACGTTCGCCGACGGCGACTGGCGCGGCGAGCAGCGCGCCGGCGGCGGGACGGAGGGCGAGGGGTTCTTCTCTCCGGGCGCGTTCGAACGAAACCTGGAGGTCGTAGAGCAGCTCCGCTCGATCGCCGAGCGGATCGACGTACCGTTGTCGACGCTCGCCCTGAGGTGGGCGCTGGAGCAGCCTGGCGTCACGGCCACGATCGCGGGCACCCGGAACGCGACGCACGTGCGCTCGAACGCTCGGGCGGGCGACCTCGGGCTGCCGGCGGACACCCTCCGAGAGGTCGACGCGGTCGTCGCGCGCGCGTGACGACCGAGAACGCGGACGCGCGCCTGCGACGTCTGTACGCGCTGGTCTGGATCGTCCACTCCGCCTTCCTGCCGTTTTTCGTGCTATGGCTCCGTGAACGCGGCCTCTCACCGTCGCGGATCGGGCTGATCCTCGCGATGAACGCGCTCGCGTCGGTCCTCGCCGCTCCGTTCTGGAGCCACGCAGCCGATCGACGCATCGGCACCGTCGCAACGCTCCAGATCGCGTTTCTCGCCGCCGCGTTCCTCGCGGTGGGGCTGGCCGCGACGGGCTCCGCATTCGCCGCGGTGGCCGCGGTCGCGGCCATGCTGTCGGCGGCGCAGGCGCCGCAGACGCCGCTCACGGACGCCCTCGCCGTGACGATGCTGGGGCCCGAGCGTCTGCACGGGTACGGCTCGTTCCGCCTGTGGGCGAGCGTCGGCTGGGGCGTCGGCGCGATCGCGTTCGGGGCCCTGTTCGAGGTCGCTGGGCTCGGGTGGCTGCTGCCGCTGTACGCGCTCGGGCTGATCGCGGCGGCGCTGTACGTCGGCCGCTTCCGCTCGCCCCGCCCGCGGGCGGCGGGGCCCGCCGCGGGCTCCCGCTTCGGGGCGCTGGGGGACGCGCTGACCCACGTGCCGATGTTCGCGCTGTTCCTCGTCGGCGTGTTCGTGTTTGGGGCATCGACGCGCGCCGCGTGGGACTTCGTCCCGCTGCGGATCGTGGCGGGAGGCGGCGGTCCGTTCCTGGTGGGGATCGCGGCGGGCGTCAGCGCGTTCGTCGAAGTGCCGTTCATGCGATCGAGCGGCTCGCTGCTGGATCGGTTCGGCGTTCGGGCAGTTTTCGTGGCCGGTGGGTCCGTGTACGTCGCGGCGTCGCTGGCGTGGGCCGTCGTGGCGGCGCCGCTCGCCGTTACGACCGTCCGGATCGCGCTCGGCGTCGGCTTCGGGCTTACCTACGTGACGCTCGTCGTGATGACGGGGACGCTCGTTCCGGAGCGGTTGCGGAACACGGGCCAGACCCTCCTGCAGGTCGCGTCGTGGGGTCTCTCACCGATCCTCGGAAGCCTCACGGGCGGGTTCGTGTACCAGCACGTCGGACCGAGGCAGCTGTTCCTCGGCTCGGCCGCCGGCATCGTCGCCGGCATGGCGATCGTGTGGACGGCCACGCGGCGCCTCGGCGGTATCTCGTCTCCACCGCGGGACACGCCCGAGCCGACGCCGAGACGCGATCAGGGCCCGGTCACCGGCTGAGCCGGGCGGCTACTCCCAACCGCCGTGCTTGCCGTGATCCTCGTGCTTCGGCGGCTTGTGCTCCCAGCCGAGGTGCTTCCCCCTCGGCTCCCGCTCGTCCGTCGGCGACGGTTGGGTCGGTGGCGGGGCCTCGGTGGGCGGTTCGGGCTCGGGTTGCGGCTGCGGCGCCGCGGACGGCGGTTCCGGAGCGGCTGTGCGTTCTGCCGCCGGAGCGGCTCGCTCGGGCGCCGGGCGCTCCTTCGGTTCGCGCCTCGTCGGTTCGGACCTGGTCGGCTCAGGCTCATCGACGGAGGGACCGGGCGTCGTCTGCGGTTCCGCGGGCGCCGTCGGCGCTGCGACGTTGACCGGTCCGGTGCGGTCGTTCACCAGCCCCCACGCCACGACCGCGGCCAACATCGTGGTCACGACCCCGGTCGTCACGAGGCTCGCTACTCGTGATCCGCGCGAGGCCGACAGCGCTGCGGCGCTCGGGCCGGTCGGCGCGGGCGCGGGCTGGAACGAGGGGAACGCGGCCGCCGCCACCGCGACACCGCCCGCGAGCAGGGCGTGGACCAGGCCGGCGATCGCGCCGCCGGACATCCCGGCCGGGATGTGCCCGATCGCGCCGGGCGGTGTCTCGTCACCGACCGCGATGATCAGCGCGTCCGGTGCCAGCTGCACGACCGGCTCCACCGACGGGAACAGCGCGGACTCGATGATGATCACGTCCGGCGGACCGACCGTCTCAAGCTCGATGATCAGGTCCGAGGGGGTGCTCACGGCGGACTTCACGTCGAAGGAGCTCACCCCGAGCCGCGGCTGGATCGCCCCGACGTCCCCGGCGGTCATGACGCTCACGAGCGTGGGTCTGCCCGCCACGGTCACCTCCCGACGCGGCGCATGTTCACGCCCTCCACACCGGATGTGCCCCTTGGCATCGTCGACCCTCCGCCGAAGGGTGTTGCCATCTGTGTACCCATCCGAACGGGCGTAGATGCGCCGACCCGCGGTGCGCCGCACCGGCTCGGGACCGTCCTCGCGTGCGTCTACGCGATCCAAGCGTGCAAGGTCGCTCTTGTCCAATCGGGACCTCGGCAGCATCGATCCACCCCTTGAGGTGTTCGACAGGTGCCGAGACCCACCATCCCACCTGTGTCCACGTGCCCGAGCGATCCCGGCGCGGTCGACGCGCGCTTGATACCGTTCTCGCACGTCGACGCCGGTGAACGGGGGGAAGGATGGAATACCGGACGCTCGGGGGCACCGGCCTGCGGGTCAGTACCCATTGCCTTGGCGCGATGATGTTCGGCGCGTGGGGGAACCGCGACGCCGACGACTGCATGCGCATCATCCACGCGGCGCTCGACGGCGGGATCAACTTCGTCGACACGGCCGATGTCTACTCCGCCGGTGAGTCGGAACAGATCGTCGGGCGTGCGTTGAAGGGTCGACGCGACGAGGTGATCCTGGCAACGAAGGTCCACGGCGAGATGGGTCCCGGACTCAACGACCGCGGCAACTCGCGCGTGTGGATCGCTCGCGCGGTCGACAGCAGCCTCCGGCGCCTGGAGACGGACCACATCGACCTGTACCAGATACACCGTCCCGAGCCCGACGCCGACATCGAGGAGACGCTCGGCGCCATGACGGACCTGCAGCGGCAGGGCAAGATCCGATACTTCGGGTGCTCGACGTTCCCCGGTTGGCAGATTGTCGAGTCACATTGGGTGGCGGAGCGGCGCGGGCTGTCGCGGTTCCGCACGGAGCAGCCTCCTTACTCGATCTTCGTCCGCCACATCGAGCACGACGTCCTGCCGATCGCCGAGCGGTATGGCATGGGCGTGCTCGTCTGGAGCCCGCTGAACCGTGGCTGGCTCGCCGGCCGCTACCGCCGGGAGCATTTCGACCGCTCTCCCGAATCGCGCGCCACGCGCGGCGCGCAGCGGGCCGACTGGCTCGCGGCCCTCTACGACGAGTCACGACCAGAGGTCCAGCGCAAGCTGGACATCGTCGAGGAGCTGGTGCGCCTGGCCGACAAGGCCGGCACGACGCTTCCCCGACTCGGGATCGCCTTCGTCCTGGCCCACCCCGCGGTGACATCGGCGATCATCGGGCCGCGGACGATCGACCAGCTCCAGGATCTCCTCGACGCCGCGGACCTGCGCCTCGATGACTCGACGCTGGACGCGATCGACGAACTGGTGCCGCCAGGCATGATGGTCGACGAAAGCGACCGCGGCTTCGAGCCGTGGTGGTTCGAGACCAGCGAGCGCCGCCGAAGACGGCCTCAACCGAACGCCGCGGCGTCCTGATCTCGTGCCGTAAGCGTGCCCTCGTAGAGGGCCCTGTCCCGGATCGTCGCGAGGTGTCGCGGCCGTTCGCCGCCAACCACCCGCACGGCGTCGAGGCAGGCCTCGCGGAAGCAGCGCTGGTGCGCGAACTCCACGTTCCCTGCGATGTGCGGCGTGGGCAATACGTTCCGCGCGGTGCGGAACCACGCGTCCGGCGGCGGAGGCTCCGGATCGAAGACATCGACAGCGGCGCGCAACTCCTCTGCACGCACTCGCCTCCACAGCGCCGCCTGGTCCACGACGGCCATCCGGCTCAGCAGGACGAACAGCGACCCGGGGGGAAGCGCATCGATCACGGAGGCACCGACGATCCGGACCGTCGACGGCGTCGGCGGGATCGCGACGACCATGATGTCGCTCCGCTCGGCCAGCGCGCGAAGCGATGATGCCCGCGAGACGCGGTCTGCCGCGAGCACGGCGTCGTCGACGAGGGGATCGAACGCCGCGACCTCGCACCCGTACGGCGCGATATAGCTGCGGTAATGACGGTTGATGCTGCCGTACCCGGCCAGGCCTACCCGGCACTCGGCGAGGTCGCGGAACACGTAGCCGCCGACGTCCATCGGGGGAAACCATCCGCCGGCGCGTACGACGTCGATGGCTGCCGGGATATCGCGCAGGAGCGCGAGCGTGATGGCGACGCCGAACTCCGCGACCGTCGGCGTCATCGCCCTCGAGGTGTCGACGACCGCGACCCCACGACGCGTCGCGCCGTCGAAGTCGATCCAGCCGAAGCGGAAGTCGTGCGTCCCCGCGATCACCTTGAGCTTGGGCGCGCCGCCCAGGCGGACGTCGTCGAGTCGTGGGAGCTCCATCCAGGACGGAAGCCATGGCGTCGTGATCAACGCGTCGGCGTCCGTCAGCGCCGCATCGAACGCGTCGACACGCTCGTCGAGCGGCGTGTCCGGCGCCCACGTGATGTGGGCGATTCGTCCGTGCGGCGACAGCACCGCCTCGGCGACCTCGCGGTACGGCCGGCCGCCGTGCAGGAACCGCTCCGTGCCGTCGACCGGCTGCATCCCGCCGTCGATCGGGCCGACGACGACGAAGACGGGCTGCCTCATGCCGCCGGCGCTCCGGACAGCAGCGGGACCGGATGCCCGGCCGCGTCCTCGGATGTCCGATGCAGGTGACCGATGCGACCGTCCGGCGGCGTCCGACCTTCGAACCAGAACCCCTCGAGCGTCTCGTAGACGCCGACGACATCGTGCTCGGCCCCGGTCGAAGTGCACACGATGTCGCCGTGTTCGACCTCGTACTCCTGCGATCCGACCATCACCCGGGCGCGCCCGGAGAAGATCAGCCAGTACTCGTCGCAGTCGTGGTAGTGACGGTCGAACCGTCCGTTCGGTTCGACCCGGAAGATGCCGGCCGACGTGACGTCGGACCACGACGGCCGCGATTCGGGAGACAGCCTCTTCAGGACCACGAGCTCGTTGCTCACGACTCAACCCTTCTCTCGTCGTTAGGCACGCACCACCATCGCTCGCGTGATGTCGCCGAGGCCGCTGCACCCAGCCAGCCGGCCGGATCGCCCACCGATCGAAAGCGAGCATGTTCTAGCGCAGCGTCCACTCCCAGCCCCCACCGCCCGCGACGAAATCGTAGACGTCCTTCGCGAGCCGCTCGCGCGCCAGCCGCTCGCAGTCGCCGCCCTCGAAGACCGATTCCATCAGCCCTCCCCGCTCGGGACACCGACGTCGACCCTCGTAGCGATCGACTCGACCTCCGCAAGCGTTGTGGGCGGGAGCTCGACGTCGGCCGCGCCGACCCAGCCCTCCACCTGTGCCGTGGTGCGCCCGCCGCAAATCGCGCCCGTGACGCCGGGTCGCGTCAAGCTCCACGCGACGGCGAGCGCGGCCGGGTGCACGTGCAGGCGCTCGGCAACCCGCCCGAACACGTCGACGAGCGCACCCGAGGCAAGCGGAGAGTAGACGATCACCCCGACCCCGCGGTCCCGGCACCAGGGGATCACCTCGTCCAGCGCGTTGCGGCGGAGGAGGTTCAGCTCCGGCTGCACCGAGTCCAGGTGCGCGATGGCCTCGCACCGTTCGAGCAGCGCCACGTCGAAGTTGGAGACGCCGGCCCAGCGGACCTTCCCCTCGAGAACCAAGCCGGCCATCGTCCCCCACGACTCCTCGACCGGCGTAGTTGGATCGGCGTGGTGGAACTGGTACAGGTCGATCCGTTCGACGCCGAGCCGGCGCAGGCTTCCTTCGCACTCGCGGCGGATCGACGCCGGAGCCAGGTCCGTGCGGATCCGGTCCGGCGGATCCCACGGGTGCCCGCACTTCGTGAACACGAGCACCTCGTCGCCGATCCGCCACGGCTCCAGCGCACGACGAACCACCTCTTCGGAATGCCCAAGCCCGTAGGAGGCGGCCGTGTCGACCCAGCTGACGCCTCGTTCCACGGCGAGCCGGATGGCCGCGACCGCCGCGTCGTCATCGCTGCGCGGGCCGGCGCCCCACGCCCCGGGACCCCCCGCCTGCCAGCCCCCGATCCCGATCCGGCTGATCTGCGGGCCGTTTGCCCCGAGGATCGCGCTCTTCATGTCGAGCGGCTCACCACGCCCACGCCTCGGGCCCCGGACCGCCCGGGCCGGGGAAAATCTCGTCGAGCCCGGCCAGGATGTCGGGCGCCATCGAGACGTCCAGGGCGCCGGTCGCGTCGTCGAGCTGACCTACCGAACGCGGCCCGATGATCGGCGCCGTCACGACAGGGTTCGACAGCAGCCACGCAAGCGCCACGTTCGCCGGCTCGGCTCCCATGTCGGCGCAGAGCTTCTCGTACGACTCGAGCTGCGAGCGTCGCCGCTCGATCTCGTTCGTCGCCTGCTTGCTCGCCCGTCGCCCGTCGCTCGCCTTCTGAAGCGCGCCTCCGAGGATGCCGCCCGCAAGTGGGCTGTAGGGGATCACGCCCAGCCCGTAGCGCTCACACGCGGGCAGGACTTCCAGCTCGACCGACCGAACGGTGAGGTTGTACTTGCACTGCTCGGAGACGAGCCCGAGAAAGTGCATGCGAGCGGCGGCCTCGTTTGCCTGCGCGATGTGCCACCCGGCGAAGTTGCTGCTTCCCGCGTACAGGATCTTGCCCGCCTGCACGAGCTGCTCGATCGCCTGCCAGATCTCGGCCCAGGGTGCTTCCCGGTCGACGTGGTGGAACTGGTACAGGTCGATGTAGTCGGTCCGCAGGCGCCTGAGGCTGGCGTCGCAGGCTCGCCTGATGTTCAGCGCCGACAGGCGGCTCTCGTTCGGCCAGCTCCCCATCTCGCCGTACACCTTGGTTGCCAGGACGACGCGCTCGCGGCGTCCGCCGCCCTCGGCGAACCACCGCCCAAGGATCTGCTCGGTGATCCCCTCACCGCGTCCGCCGCCCTGGCGCCAGCCGTACACGTTCGCGGTGTCGAAGAAGTTGATGCCGTGCTCCAGCGCGCGGTCCATGATCCGGAACGCCTCGTCCTCGTCGGTGCCGGGGACGTCCCAGCCGAAGTTCATCGTCCCGAGGCACAGCGGGCTGACCTTCAGCCCGAGGCGCCCGAGATGGACGTGTTCCATGTCGACCTCCTTCTGGTCAGACGACGACTGGGACGAGTGGCCTCACCACCTCTTCGAAAAAGCCGATCAGCCCGGCCTCGTCCCGGCCCCACGGCAGCATCAGGTTCAGCCTTGCGACGCCGAGCTCCGCGTACAGCTCCGCCGTCGCACGATCGACGTCGCCGGGAGGGGTCACCGTGATCTCGAGCGGTCCCAGACCGATGCCGCGCGGCTCGCGTTCGGCGGTCTCACGCAGGATCGCGATCCGCCGGCGGGTGGCATCGAGATCGAGACCCCACCCGTACCATCCGTCCGCCATCCGGATCGTTCTACGCATCACGACCGGCGCGTAGCCGCCCATCACGATCTGCGGGCGCGGCCGTTGCATCGGTCGCGGCCGCGCCTGGACACCTTCGAACGCCACGAAGCGACCGTCCAGGCGCGGGACCTCTGCCATCCAGATCGCGCGGATCGCCTCGAGGTACTCCTCGAGCCGGGCGCCTCGGTCGTCGAACGGCACGCCCGTCGCCCGGAATTCGGCCTCGAGGTACCCGACGCCCACCCCGAAGATCAGGCGACCGCCCGACAGGACGTCGATCGTGGCGAGCTCCTTGGCGAGGACGAGCGGACGACGCAGCGGAAGGACGACGACGCCGGTCCCCAGCCGGACCCGCTCGGTGACCCCGGCCAGGAACGCCAGGGCGGCGATCGGATCCAGGATGGGATCGTCCGGATCCATCGGCGACGCCGGCGTTCGGGGATCGGCCACGACCACATGGTCGGAGACCCAGATGGACCCGACGCCCGAGTCCTCGGCGAGCTCGCCCAGCGTCCGCAACATCGCGCGAGTGGTGTACGGACCCGAGTTCGCCGAACAGACGCCGATCTGCATGCCGGCCTCGCCCCTCATGCTCCCGATTCGTCCAGTCGCGCTCGGACGAGCCCTCGAGCCTCCATGAACGGGCGCTCGACGAAGGCCTGGTGATCGGCGTGCCCGTGGTGGTGCGTGATGCGCTCCTCCGGATAGCGACGGCCCGTGCGGAGCCTCGCGATCCCCGCGTCGATCATCGCGAGCATCGCCCGCGCGCGATCGCGATCGAACCGCGACCACTCCTCGTCGCCGCACGCCACGTACACCGGAGAGGTGTGCGCGAAGATCCGCCGCTCCCACGGGCCGCGGTGGCTGGGTCCGTCCCAGTATCGGCGGCCACCGCAGCGAGCCGCGAGCCACGAGTCGGCCTCGATCCGTACGTCGGCCTCGAGCCGGAGCGTCCGGGACCCGGAAGGGTCGTCGCCCGTCGCGACCACCTCTCCGTTGACGACGATCTCGAGGGCTCCGAGCGGGAAGACGCTCTCGGCGAGCGCGGAGACGTTCACCGTCCCGGGGCCAGAGATCCGCACCGTGTCGCCGACCTCGTACCCATCCACCGTGAAGCGCAGCAACGGCCCGCCGCTCAGGAACGTCCGTCCGGCCCGAACGGCGCGGCACCACGCGTCGTACGAGAAGTCCTCATCCCCGAGCTTCACGTACGTCCGGTAGATCCCGACGGGGACCTCGGAGCTCATCTTGTCGGTGCCGCCGACGAGCGGGAGCGGGTAGCCGGCGTTGAGGTAGCCGTAGTACTCGCGGTGGAACGCCGGGCGCTGGACGATCATCTCGACCGCATCCGCCCGTCCGGTCGCAATCAGCACGGCGGGCTCGCCGTTCGGCAGCGGGAAGTGCGGGATCACGACGGTGCCCCCCTGATCGTGACAGCGGTCGGCCCAGTCGCTCATCGTGGTCTCCTGCCACGCGCCCAGGTCGGCCTCGTGCGGGCCGTCGACGCACCACGGCATCACGGGACGTCGAAGGCCCCAAAGCACCATGTGACCGAAGAACGGCTGACGGTTCTCTTGGCTGACCCACGTGACGTAGCGCCCGTCGTCGGTCGACGCCGGGGCGCCCGTGAAGTCCTCCGTGTTGGTGAACAGGCTCCCCCACTGGCTCTGCAGCAGGTTCACCACGTTGAGGTCCTCGCCCTGCTGCTCGAGGAGCGAGCCCTGCGTGGACAGGAAATGGACGTGCGAGTCGCCCGAGTACCAGCCGTCCGCGTTCATCGACGTCCACCGCCGCAGTCGTAGCTCCAGCTCGCGCTGCCCCGCAGCGATGTGCACGCGCTCCCGGATCGGCTCGTACTCGAAGCCTCTGGCCACATCGACGAGCACGTCGCCTCGTGGGAGCCACCCCTGACACGTGCCGTCGATGTAGGCGTACGAAGCGGCGCCAAGACGCACGTCGCCGCCGATGTCGATGTGCCACGTCCCGAGGTCCGAGTTGACGTGATCGTGATGGCCGTACGGTTGGTAGGGAACGCCCACCGGGGAACGGAAGTGAACGCGACACGGTACCGGCCGGCTGGTCTCGTCGTCCAGGACGGTGACGTGCACCCAGTTCCTGCCCTGTTCCACCACCTCCACGCGAAGGTCGTCGGAGGCGACGGGATCGTCGTGCGTGAGGTCGCCCCATCGGAACGCGCCGATCACACGCTCGGCGTCCTTCACGGTGACGGTCGCCGAGGGCACCGCCGCGATCCTCGCGTAGGCGTGCGGGCTGTCGTCGTCGACGTCGGCGCCCCAGCCTCGCTGCGGATCCGCGAGGTACGCCTCGGCGTCGGTCCCGGGAAGCCTGAACGCGTACGAGGCGACCCCTCGGTCGACCTCGACCCTCGGATCATCGAGCGGGGCGACATCGGCTCGCGACGCCGTGACCCGAACCGTCCGCGCTGCCTCCCGCGCGAAGGGAAATTCGGGTTGGTCGCTTGTCGTGATCGCGGCCACGAGAACGACCTCGGACCCCGGGATCAGCTCGACCGAGTCGACGCGCTGCGCCGGCGTCGGGTTCTCCCAGACCCAGAGGAAGTGGTCCGGGTACTGCGCGTACACCGTCTCGCATTGACGCTGCCCGAGGTCCTCCCACCGGCCCTCGTAGCGGTCGACGAGCACGAGCTCGCTGCTCCCGGTCGCGAGGAACGGTTCGCTCGTGTCCCACCCCTCGTCCGCGGCGGCCGCGATCTCGAGCCTCTCGCGGATCGGCACGCTTTCCGCCCTCCCATCCCCGATGTGGAACACGTACTCTGCGACGACCGTGCCGGGCAGCGGATCGTCCTCGGGACCTCCCGGGCGGACGCGGCGGTGCGCCACGATGATCCGGCCGGCGGCGCGCCCGATCGGCACCGAGACGGGATCGCCGCCGGGCCGAAGCCCGATGAAGCACGGACCGCCGTCACCGTCCTGCGGCCCGATCTGGAATGGGATGCCGTGGAACAGCTGGTCCCCGACCGGGGGGACCCGTTGGGTCTCGATCTCGTCCAGCCCCGCGTTGCAAACGGCCGCGATATCGACCGGCGCGTAGGCTCCCACCGACCCCGACCCCTCGGCAGCTCGCGCGGCCCTCACTGCAGCAGCACGACGAAGTACAGCGGCACGTCCTCGAGCTCGATCCGATGCATCTCCCGCCGCTCGCGGCTGAACGTGAGCCGGCACCCCACCTCGCCGAGGGGGCTGAGAGCCTTCGCCGAGCGGAACGGCCGCGACAGCCGCACGTCCAGCTGCATCCGATCGAGCACCGGAACCCGATCGCGCTGCTCGTCATAGTCGTAACGGATCACATGGATCGCCGCCTCCTTGTCGGCGATCCGGCCGAGGTTGATGGCGAGATCGACGCCCGGGTCCACGACCACCTGCGGCCCGCCGGCGAAGTCCCTCGCACGGACGTCGGTCGTGCGAAGCAGCCGCGGATGGCCAAACAGGGAGGCCCGGTCGCTCGGATCGAGATCGGATCCGAGCTCGCCCGTCGCGAGGACCAGGCCGCCGTGCTCGAGGTATCCGCGGATCGCGGCCAGCTGCGCCGGCGTCAGGTACGTGCACTCAGGCAGGACGACGGTTCGGTACCGGAACAGGTCGTCCGGCACGATCCAGTCCTCCCGAAGCACTCCTTCGGGAAGGACGACGACGTCGAACGGCTGATGCTGCTCCACGAGGCCTTCGGTCACCGACCAGAACGGGAACCGCTCCTTCGAGCCCTGCTGCTCCTCCCAGTCGAAAGCGCTCTGGATGCTGAACGCGACCGCCACCTCGGAGAACGTCTCGGTCGCGTACAGGCGCTCGTTCTGCGCGAGAAAGTCCTGAATCTCAACGTTGATCTCGTGCGGCGCCCAGAAGGAATCCTCGATCACGCTGCCCATCCACGCGCCGTACGGGACGCTCATGTTGATGCCGAGCGCCGACGCCTCGTACTGCATCATGCGGAACAGGTCGTATCCTTCGCCCCTCTGCAGCCGCGGCAGCAGCTCCGGCCCCACGCCGCCGTAGGGGTTCTCGACGACGATCACCGGCTTGCCGCGCGCGAAGCCGGCCGCGTACCGGCACCACGACGGCTGACGGTACGCCGTGTTGTTCATCTCCGTGACGAGGATGTCCGCCTTCGGCTCGAACGGGTAGTAGTGCGGCGAGAGGTAGTAGTAGTTGCCGCACACGAGGACGTCGCGCCCTTTCGAGCGACCGTACTCCTTGATGTAGTCGGCGAGCTCGGCGAAGTACCCGACGATCGTCTTGCGCTGGAACCGGATGTAGTCCCAGTACAGCGGCGTCGTCTCGCGGTCGGACTTGAAATCGTACCCGCGCTCGAGCAACCAGGACCCGTAATGGAACGTGTCCAGCTCCGTGTCCTTCAGCGAGTCGGGGAGCTTCTCGGGCGGGAGCTCCTGCAGATAGGCGCGGAAGAGCTTCATGCAATCCTTGCAGAAGCAGCCCCCGTATCCGGTCGCGAAGATCGGCAGGTCCGCCTCGTCGAGGTGGACGCCCGCGACGCCCGCGTCGATCTGAATGCGGATGATCGCCTTCAGGTACTCCCGCCACACGGGGTTGTTGCGGTCCATGAGGTAGGCGTAGTGCTCGTTCCCCGGAACCTCGACCCACGTCGAGTGGCACGCGTTGCCGTAGATGTCGCGGGACGTGCACTCCTCGAGGATGTCGGTGACCTTGTCGCCATCGCTGTTGACCAGCCCGTTCGGGAAGTAGTGCTCGAGCGGCTTCCACAGCTTCGGGTACGTGTTCTGTGTGAACTCGCGGAGGCCGAGCCAAGCTCGCTTGCCGACACCGCGGAGCTCGTTCATCGACAGGATCTCGTTCTCGTCCTCGTTCAGCTCCGCGGGGAACTCCCAGCCCTGCACCTCGAAGACGCACCCGAACACCTTGATGCCGCGCTCCTGGCAGTGCCGGATGAACTCCGCGTCGTTCACGAAGCCGTAGAAGCGGAACCGCCCGTCGACCTCGCCGAACGCCTCCTGTTCGAGGTATGGCAACGATATGGACCCGCCGCCCAGCGACGCCCAGACGAGCGAGGTCGCGTGGTACGCCTGGAGGTCCTCGATCATCTTGAGCCGCCGTGGGGGCAGGCTCGGGTGGTAGCAGTGCTGACGCGGGAACCACGCGTCGAAGTACACGCCGCGTTCCATGCTCAGGCCCTCCCTCCGAGGCGGGTCGGTCGATCCACGGGGGCTATGCGCCGGTCCAGTCGAAGACCATCCCTAGCGAGCGTTCCGGGTGGTCGACGACGAGGCCGTACGCCTCTTGCGCGTCCCGGAACGGGATTCGGTGCGTGATCAGCGGCTCGATCGCGATCCTGCCGGTCGCCATGTCGTCGGCGAGCTGATCGTTGAACTGGTCGTCCCAGCCGCATGGGAAGGTCACGAGCGGGCGCTGGATGTGCGTCGGGTGGAAGTCGATCTCGATCGGATCCGGGTAGTAGCCCTGCATCACGATCCGACCCTCGCGCCGGATCAGGCCGAGGCAGCGGTCGAACATCCGCGGGTCCCCCGTCGTATCGATCGCGACGTCCGCGCCTTCCGGGTTCTCCTCGCGGACCACATCCTCGAGCTTCTCGACGTTCGCGTCCACCGCGACGTCGGCCGAGTGTTTCGCGGCCGCCTCCACACGAGCCGGGATCACATCGGTGGCGATCACGCGCGCCCCGGCGCGCCGTGCCGCCTGCGCCGACATCTGCCCGATCATCCCGAGGCCGATGATCGCGACGAGGTCGCCGTCCCTGACCTGCGTCAGACGGACGCCGTGTCGGGAAACGCCGGCCATGTGATACAGCGACGCGCCCGCGAGGTCGACGTCCGGAGCGATCCTCGTCACCTCGGATCGGTTGATGACCAGGTACGCGGAGTGCGACGCGTGGCACGGGCCGGGGTACCTGTGGTCCGGGTCCGCGAACCGCGTCCCGGGCGCGAAGACGTGGTCCCCGACGTGCAGGTCGGTGACGGATGAGCCGACTTCCTCGACAATGCCGGCGGCCTGATAGCCCGGGGAGCACGGGTAGTACGCGGAGTAGTCGCGGTCGTAGTGGCCGTAGCGCCCGGTCAACGCCCATCGCTCGGTTCCCTGGCTGATCCCCGAGAACGCGGTGCGGATGCCGACCTGTTCGGGGCCCACGTCCGGGTAGTCCATCTCGCGGATCTCGACCCGTTTCGGCTCAGGGAACACGACCGCAGGCGCCCTCATCTCCGCTCCTCCCCGTTGGCACCGCCGCCGAGCGCGGGCACGCGAGCTCGTACCGCGCTGCCGCGAACGCCGGATGTGAGAACGATATCATGCCCGTGGTCCGCGGGAGAGTGCCGTTCCCGCCGCGGGGGAAGGAGCGTGCTGATGGTCGATGTCGACGTCCTGCGGGTCGCACGATCCGTTCGCACTTCAGACGTCTCGGACGCGCTGGACTCGATGGGCTTGCAGCATCGCCATCAGATGGATCCGCGGATGCGGCCGCTGTACCCCGGCATCCGCTTCGCGGGGATCGCGCACCCGATGGCGTACGACGTCGCGGACCGCCCACTGGAAGCCATGAGCTACGACGAGTTCAGCCGCCGCCAGTACGCGACCGGGCCGGAGGGCCTCTGGCGCGAGGCGGGGCCCTGGGGCGCGGCCGACGAGGTCCTGGTGATCGACGCCAAGGGTGCGGCGGCCGGCATCCTCGGATCGGCGAACACCCTGAATGGCCGCGTGAAGGGAACCGTCGGTTTCGTGATCGACGGGACGTGCCGCGATTCCTATGAATGCACCCTTCAGGGCACACCGGTGTTCTGCACGGTGCGTTCGCCCGCACACCCGATGGGCCGGATCCGCGCGATCTCGGACGGCGAGCCGATCGTCTGCGCCGCCGTTCCCGTCCGATCCGGCGACCTCGTCGTCGCGGACGACGACGGCGTCCTCGTCGTGCCCCTCGAGATCGCCGCCGAGGTCGTGGATCGCGCTCGGCGGATCCAGGACGCGGACCGCCCCGGGAGGCGGCGGGACTACGAGAGGCTCGGGCTGCCCTTCGACGGGACCGTCGAATAGGTCGGCGAAGATCTCCCCGATCGGTGTCTGACCTTGGAGCCGCCTGCCGCCGTCGTGGACCACGACCCGAAGCGGCCGGATGTTCGTGCCGATCGACACGCAGGACCCGTTCAGTCGTCGGGAAGCAAGTCCTCGAGCCAGTCGGGGGTCTCGCGTCCGGGGACTCGGACGAACGGCGGCTCGTACTCCGGGATCCGGGCGAGCTCGGCCGACGCATCCTCCGCGGTCGTCGACGCCGCCCGTCGCTCCGCCTCGATCATCATCGGCAGCAGCCGGACGTCGCCCGCCGTCGCGATCCCGGTCACGACCGGACGCGACAATGCGAACGCGACCGCCGCGTCAATCGCCGGCTGCTCGTCGAGCGGCTCGTACCACGTGTCGTACCGCTGCTCGCCGCGCCGCCACAGGTTCCTCGCCACAGCCTTGATGATCATCAGGCCCGCGTCCTGCGTTCGGATCTCGTCTTCCAGAGCCTCGAGGTCGCGCCGGTACTCGTCCTCGATCCACAGCCGGTGGTTGCACGGCGTCAGCACCGTGTCGAACGGGAAGCGACGCAAGGCCTCGAGGTGGGCCGCCGGCGCCTTCATCCCGTGCCCCGTGATCCCGATCCCGCCGACGAGACCCTCGTCCTTCGCCCGTAGCGCTCCTTCCAGCGCTCCGGCCGGGCCGGTGGCGCGCCCGAGATCCTCGAGATCGCCGATCGCGTGGAGCTGGATCAGGTCGACCCGGTCGACCTGGAGTCGTTCGAGCGAGCGGCGGATCGAGTCGTACGCACCGGTCGCCGACCGGTCTCCCGTCTTCGTCGCGAGGAAGATCCGGTCGCGGATCCGGGCCATCCACGCGCCGAGGCGCAGCTCCGAGTCGCCGTACGCGGCCGCCGTGTCGAAGTGGTTGATCCCGGCGGCCAACGCGAGCCGGATCGACTCGTCCGCGACCTCCTGCGTCACCTCGCCGAGCGCGGCGCCGCCGTAGATCAGGACGCTGCTCATGTGACCCAGCCGACCGAGCCTTCGTCGCTCCATCGTGTCCTCCTCAGTCTCCGAACGAGAGCTCTCGCCTATCGTCGATCTTCGACGTGTCGAGGTCGATCCCCAGGCCCGGTTCGGTCGGGAGCTCGAGGACCCCGTCCACCGGGCGATGGATCGTCCGGTGGAAGAACTGGTTGCGCTCCTGGATCCGTACCAGGTACTCGATCATCGGCACGACCTGCGGCGACTGCGACGCGGCGACGTGGAGCGGCACCGAGACCGCGTGCCCGTGCGCGACGACCGGGACGTCGTACGCCGAGCACAGCGAGCAGATGTGCCGCTGCTCGCTGATCCCGCCCGCCCAGTCGGGGTCCGCCTGGATCACGCGCACACCCGAGTCGAGCAGCTCCTTGATCTGCCACCGCGTGTGGGCGTGCTCCCCCGTCGCGAGCCGGATCGAGGTCTCGGCGGCCAGTCGGCGGAAGACGCCGAGCCGTTCGGGCGGCACCGGCTCCTCGACCCAGTGCGGCTCGATCGGCTCGAGACCGCGCAGCATGTCGGCCGCGTATATCGCGTCCCAGCCCATGAACGCGTCGAACATCAGCGGGTACCCGGGGCCGACCGCCTCGCGGACGGCACGAGCCATCGCGAGGTTCCGCTGGAGCCCCTCCCATCCTGCGCCCGGACCGAACGCGAAGAACCACTTCTGCGCTCCGAACCCGCAGCCCTTGTGGTCGGCGGCGATCGACGCCGCGCGCTCGGTCTCGATCGAGTACCCGAGCATGCTGGCGTACACGGGCACGCGGTCGCGGGTCGGCCCGCCGAGGAGCCGGTAGACGGGCTGTCCCGCCACCTTGCCGCGAAGGTCCCAGAGCGCGTTGTCCACCGCGCTCACCGCGTTCACGAAGAGCCCGGCGCGCCCGTGGCGATGGAGTCGCAACATCCTGTCGTGAATGTCCTCGGTGGCCAGCGCGTCGAGGCCGATCAGGAGCGGGCGGAGGTCGGTAGCGATGATGAACGCCTGCCGTGCATCGATCGGGCCGTACAGGCCCGTGGCGGCGTCGTCGGTCTCGAGTTCCACGTACGACGCGGCAACGTGCGTCGGGGCTTCGCCTGCCCCGGCGGTGGCTCGCACGTGGTCGGGGTAGAGGTCGAGCGCCTCCACCGAGCGGTCCTCGAACGACCAGGCAGGCCCGTCTCCCTCGACCCGGAACAGCCGCACCGCGGCGATCTTCACTCCCTCACCTCCGGGGAGATCGGCTTCGACGGGAGATAACGTTCTCACACCCGAGGCGCATCGATACGGGTGCCGCGGCGTAACGACGCCTACTCCAACGACGACGGGAGAGTCATGGCCCCAAGGTCGACCTGATCCCACCCCGGAGGTACGACGGGCCTCGCCCGGGTCGGCTGGGGACAAAGATCGGTCCAGTCTTCGTGGAACGGGAACGCTCGCTCGCGCATCCGCGCAACCGCTTCGCGTGCGTGTCGACGGATCGCGTCGGCCTCCTTGGCCGAGTATCGACCACTCCCGACGGCCCACTCGAGTTCGTCTTCGTCCTTCCACCACCAGTCACTGAGGTCATCTGCGACACCTAGGTCCAGGACGTGGTCGTTCATGTCGAAGCCGAGCGCGGTTCGACGCCAGGGCGACGAGAGGTTCACGTACCAGCCCACGTATCGCTTCCCATCCCATCTTCGGATGACCCAGAAGCCGTCACCGGGTCGATGTGCGTGAACGCTCGAAGGCTCGACCACGATGTCTTCGTACCGTCCGTCCCAATCCAGCAGGATCCGACCTCTCGGACCGCCACGGGGACCGCTCCGCCGTTTGCAGATCGTCCTTGGGGGTTGGAACAGCGCGATCGCGTTCGGGAGATCCAACAGGACGATGCCCGGGAAGGTGTATCCGACGGCGCCGTCCGGTCGACCCCGGACCACGACGTGGGCCCCGCGGTCCCACCTGCTCATCGATCGGCGCCTCCGTGCCACCGCAGCCCCGATGTCTCCTCGAGGAGCGAGACGAGCGCGGCGTGATCGAGGTCGCCGCGCCCTGCGTCGACGAGCCGCTCGAAGGCATCGGACACGACCGCGAACGCCGGGACCGGCGATCCCAACTCCTCGGCCGTCTCGAGGACGATCCGTGCGTCCTTTCGATGGAGCACCGAGCGGAACCCGGGAGTGAAGTTGCCCTCGAGCATCCGCAGGCCGTGGACCTCGAGGATCTTGCTCCCGGCGAACCCGCCCATGAGCGCCTCGCGGACCTTCGAGGGATCGACACCGGCCTTCGCCGCCAGGACGAGTGCTTCGGCAACGGCCTGGATCGTCGAGCCGACGATCAGCTGGTTCGCGGCCTTCGCGACCTGACCGGCGCCCGACGGTCCGACACGGGTCACGTTCTCGCCGAGGATGCGCAGGATCGCCAGCGCGCGTTCGAACGCCTCCGCCGGACCCCCGACCATGACCGAGAGCGTCCCGTCGATCGCTCCTCGTTCGCCGCCGGACACGGGTGCGTCCAGCATCGCGACGTCGCGCCCGGCGAAGGTCTCGGCGAACCGACGTGCCGCCGACGGATGGATCGTGCTCATGTCGATCACGAGGGAGCCGGCGCGGACGCCCTCGTGCACACCGCGATCGCCGAAGAGCACCTCCTCCACGGCCGCGGTGTCGGGAAGCATCGTGATGACGACACCGACGCTCGCCCCGAGCTCGTCCGGCGCGACGGCCCGGGCGGCACCCGCGAACACCAGCTCGTCGACCGGGCCCGGCGACCGCGAATGCACCGTGAGGTCGACCCCCGCGCGCAGGAGGTTGTGAGCCATCGCTCGGCCCATCACCCCGAGCCCGATGAACCCGATCCGCTCCATCTCGTCCTCCCGCCGTCGTGTGCCGTGATAACGTTGCCACATCCCCAAGGGGAGAGCCTGCCACGTTGGTCGGAACGGCAACGACGGACCGGGGCTGGTGGGAGGACCATCCGTGGCGGCTGGTCCAGACGAACCTCCGCGAGACCGACATGCGGGACATCGACGCGGAACGGTACGTCGCCTCGCTGAAGGATCTGCACGCCACCGTTGCGATGATCAACACCTCCGGCATCATCGCCAGCTATCCGACGACCCTCCCCTTCCACACGCAGAGCGCGCACCTCCACGGCGACAGCCTCGCGACGATGATCTCCGTGTGCCACGCGGCCGGCATCAGGGTGATCGCGCGGACGGACTTCTCCAAGGTCCGGCGGGAGCTCCACGATCGTCATCCCGAGTGGGCGACGCGACGGGCAGACGGGAGGATCGTCGAAGACGCCGGCGACGTGCACGTTTGTCCGTCGGGCGCCTACCAGCAGGTGTGCGCACCCCGGATCGTCGAGGAAACCATCACGGTCCTCGACGTCGACGGCATCTTCTTCAACATGTCTGGGTTCCAGACGCGCGACTACCGGGGAACCGATCACGGGCTCTGCCACTGCGAGTCGTGCATCGAGGGCTTCCACGAGCTGTTCGGGCTCGAGCTTCCGACGACGCGCGACTGGGACGACCCAATCTTCCGGCGGTACCTCCTGTTCCAGGAACGCACGCTCCGCTCGTCCAAGGAGCGGATCGACGGATTGATCCGGCGCCTCCGACCTGACATGGCGATCGAACGGCCGTCGGACGGCGGCGGCGGGTTCGTCCGTCAGGAGTCGAGCTCTGCGCTGGATCGCATGCCCGCGGAATGGCCCTACAGCGCGTCGGCGAACACCAAGTGGGTCGTGAGCTCGCTCCCAGGTACCGTCTCCAGCAACAGCTCCGTGGACTTCATCGACTATCCAGTCCGGCACGTGGCGGTCTCTCCACATCGCCAGCGGTTACGCCTCGCGCAGGCGCTGGCGAACGGCGGCGGCCTCGACTACTACGTGATCGGCCGCTTGGACGACCGCGCCGATCGCTCGGGGCTCGACCCTGTGCGAGAGGTGTTCGCCTACCACGCGACGCACGAGGACGAGTACCGCGAGCTCCGGTCATGCGCGCGGATCGCGCTCCTCACGGGAAGCCAGGGGAACCGGGACGAGTTCCGGGGGTGGTTCCGCATCCTCGTGGAGCAGCACTTCCTCTTCGATACCGTGCTGTTCGACGCGCTGACGGAGACCCTGCTGTCCCGTTACGACACGGTGATCCTCCCCGATCACGAGCCGATCGCCGACGATGTGGCCGCGCTTCTGGATCGGTTCGTCGACGCCGGAGGCACGCTCGTCGCTACGGGGCGGGCGGGCTTCCGGCGCCAGGACCTCGAGCCGCGTCGAACGCCGGCACTCTCCTGCCTTGGGATCGAAGCCGTCGACGAGCTCCGCGAGAGCGTACGCGGCGCGTACCTCCGGATCCACGACCGCGAACCGTTCCCCCGCCTCGCCGGCGTCGACCTCGTGTTCCTCGACGGTCCCTACGTCGACGCGCGATACAGCCCGGAGGTGGAGCACCGGCTCCAGCTGATCCCGCCGGGAGCGTTCGGACCGCCCGAGCGATGCGAGCTCCCCGACACCACCGGCGAGCCCGGGCTGGTGACGCGCCGGTTCGGGCGGGGGCGGGCAGTCTATGTTCCGTGGAAGCCCGGTGCCCTCTTCGACCGGCACGAGTTCCCGAACACGTCGTCGTTCGCGGCGGACGTGCTCCAAGGGATCGCGGGCTCGGAGCCGATCGGGGGCAACCTCCCGCCGATGGTCGAGGTCACGCTCTTCGAGCGAGGACGTGACCGCAGCACCCTCTGCCATCTCGTGAACGGGTCGGGCCAGCTGGGCGGAAGCTGCTTCGAACCCGTCACGATGCGCGACCTCGAGATCGTCCTGTCCATCGCGGACGAGCCGGCCCGAGTCACCGCCCTGGTCGCGGGCCACGCCCTCGAGTGGTGCGCCGAGGGTGGCCGGCTGAGCATCACCGTCCCTACCCTCAAGGCGTTCGAAGCGATCAGGATCGCGTAGCGACAAGGAGACGATCGTGAAGACGTACCCGAATTTCGTGGCCGGACAGCGGGCCGAGGGCTCAGCGGCGGCCCCGGACGTGAACCCGTCGGACCTCTCCGACGTGATCGGCGAGTTCGCGTTGAGCGACGCCGAACAGGTCGACGCAGCGGTGGAGGCCGCGCTGGTGGCCGGGCCGGCGTGGGCGGCCGCGACGCCGGCGGAGCGCTTCACCGCGCTCGAGAAGGTCGGAACCGAGCTCGCCGCGCGCGCGAACGAGCTCGGCGAGCTGCTCTCCCGCGAGGAAGGCAAGCCGAGGGCGGAGGGGATCGCCGAGGTTCAGCGAGCGGCGTGGATCTTCAAGTTCTTCGCCGGCGAGGCTCTCCGGGTCGGGGGCGAGCGGATCCGGTCGGTCCGTCCCGGTGTCGACATCGACGTGCTCCGCGAACCCCTCGGTGTGATCGGGATCATCACGCCGTGGAACTTCCCGATCGCGATCCCCGCCTGGAAAATCGCACCGGCGCTGGCGTTCGGGAACACCGTCGTGTTCAAGCCCGCCCAGCTCGTCCCGGCGAGCGGGTGGGCCCTGGCCGAGATCCTCTCCCGCGCCGGGCTGCCCCCGGGAACGTTCAACTTCGTGAGCGGCGGCGGCGGCACGGTCGGCGAGCGGCTGATCAACCATCCCAACGTCCGGGGGATCACGTTCACCGGCTCGCAGGCCGTCGGGAAGCGGGTGGCACTCGCGTGCGCCGAACGCTTCGCCCGAGCACAGCTCGAGATGGGCGGGAAGAACCCACTCGTCGTGCTCGACGACGCGGAGCTCGACGTCGCGGTCGAGTGCGCCGTTCAGGGCGCGTTCTTCCAGACCGGCCAGCGGTGCACCGCGAGCTCCAGGCTGATCGTCACCGAGGGGATCCACGACGCGTTCGTCGACGC
>JBKPHM010000041.1:0-7188 GCA_046729855.1 Actinomycetota bacterium
GCGGCGATCATCGCCTCGGCCGCCGCGGTCCCCGCCGCGATCCCCTGGTTCTTGAACGGGCCATCCTGTATCGCCGCGAGCGAGGCGGCGTACTGCGCGGCGAGCGCCTGCAGCAGGCTCGCCCTGGTCGGGAACGGGATCATCGCGGGCACGGTCGCGACGATCTCGGAGAGGACGCGGTAGGCCGCGGTCGCGACCGCGGCCTTCTTCGAGGCCCGCGCCGAGAACCGCCGCTTGAGGAGGTAGGGCCGGTGATGCCTCGGCTCGATCGCGTTGACCGCGTCGTAGACGGCGCCTTGGGTCATCGCCAAGTTGATCTGAATGGCGGGCCCTGCTCCGCCCGCCGGCCCGGGCATCGCCGCGAGCGTGTTCACCGCGCTCAGGTTCCACTCGGTCACGGCGTTGCCGGCAGGCTGGCCTCGTGCCGAGGCCGAGATCCCGGCGACAGCGGCGACGAGCAGCGCAATCACCGCAATCCGGGTCGTCGATCTCAAGTGCATGGGTCTACTCCGTTCTCGTTGCTTGCCGTGACACAGGCTCGTCGCGGCCGGGAGTGGAGTCCATTGGTCATTCGCCGTATCTTTGAAGAGCGCCGTGCCTGAACTCGCCGCACAAGATGCGGAGCGGCTGCTCCGCTTCGTCGCCGAGGCGCAAAGCATCGGCGGCGATCAACTGTTCACGCCCGACCTGTTCGTCGAGCTCGGACGCCTGGTACCGGCCGACGATTTCGTGGGGTACCAGGAGCTGGATCTTGTGCGGCGGCGAGAGTTCTTCTCCGTCCAGCGGGACGGCCAGGAAGAGTACGCCGACGACGACAAGGACGACGTCCTTTGGAACATCGTGGTCGTGGAGAACCCGGTCTGCCGCCGGCGCTGGGAAGGGTGCTTCGAGGCGCTCAAGCTCTCGGATTTCCTGTCGCGCAAAGAGCTCCATCGCACACGTTTCTACGACCTCTGGTTGCGGCCCTGGGGCGTCGAGTACGGACTCTCCGTAGCAATTCCCTCACCGCCATGGCACACGAAGACGTTCGCGTTCAGTCGCACGGGAAACCGGGACTTCACCGAGCGCGACCGGCTCGTACTCGACGTCCTGCAGCCGCATCTGGCGCGGCTCTGGCGTGCGGCAAGGACCCGTCGGCTGCTGAGGTCGGCACTCGCCGAGCTCGACCGTGTTGACGAGCACAGCGGTCGCGGGGTGATCCTGCTCGGCCCCGGAGAAGAGGTCGAGTTCGCTTCAGCGCCGGCACGCCGGCTCCTGCGCGAGTTCTTCCCGGGCGTTACCGCTGATCGGCTTCCGGCCGCGCTCGAGGAATGGCTCGGGCCAGGTGCGACGAGTCCGCTGATCAGCCGGAGCGGAGCGCGTCAGTTGTCTGTCGACCGAGCGGACGACGCGCTCCTGCTGGAGGAGAGGCGCGAGGAGGTCGGGCTGACCGCGCGCGAGCGCGAGGTGCTTGCCTGGGTGGCGCGAGGCAAGACCAACGCCCAGATTGCGCGTCTGCTCTGGCTCGCGCCCGGCACGGTCGGCAAGCACCTCGAGCACGTCTACGCCAAGCTCGGCGTCAGCACGCGCACCGCGGCGGTAACTCGGTTTCTCGGTCTGATCGACGCAGAAGCGTCCTGAGCGGCACCGCCCGGCTCGGAGCCGGGCAGCCGCGTCTTCAGAGCCTGTGAAAGTTCGTGTCTGGCCGGGATACGCGGAGGGTGGGCAGTGTCCACCCTCCGCGTATCTCCCATTTCACGAGGCGGTCGCTGCCTTCCTGCCCACCGGCTGGAAGTAGTTCTCCGCCATGTAGTTGGCGACGCTCCTGCCGAGAAGCTCCGCCTGCACGTCAGGTGTACGGAAGTGGAGGCCCGCCCAGATGCGAGCCTCGATGATCTCCGCGAGCGCCTGTGAGAAGCGGTCGAAGTGGCGCGTCGCGGGACCTCCCGTATTAAGGGCCCTGCTCGTCACGTCGAAGCCGATCTCGTCGGTACCGAAGAACAGCCGCAGCACGCGCAGGTACGCACCGTCGTTGCAGAGATGTCCGGACGGGTGCTCGGGGTACGGCGCCGTGATGAGCGCCGTCCAGGTCGGGTCGGGCTCGGTCGCCGGGTTGCCGTCCTCTGCCGCCCGACGGATCGCGTTCCACGGCCGCCAGAAGTCCCAGTAGTACTTGTCGCTCCAGCAGGTGATCGCCGCGTCCGCCGCGGTCAGGTTCTGCATCGCAAGGAGACGGGCGCTGTCGACGATGTCGACTTCGTACCGTCCGACAAGGTCGCGGGCGACCGAGTTCCAGCTCGCGATGGGCGTGCTCTGCCACCAGCGCGCGATGTACGTCTGCTCTGGCGTGCGGACCGTGCTGTTCACGGCCCCGAGTGCCTTGACCTCGTTGACCTCGGCCGCGTAGGCGGCGCTGCCGAGCGCCAGCGGACCGGCGGTGCGGAACTGCGACGAGCTCTGCACGAGGAACGGCGTCACCCCGCCCACCCAGGGGGTCGGATCGAGCATCTGCGTCCCGTCCGCGTTTAGGAGCGGCTGCCAGTGCCCCGGGGCGGGGTTCGGCACCCACTGCGAGAGCCCGAACCGGCCGTCATCTTGGCGGGCGGCGATCATCGCCTCGGCCGCGGCGTTCCCGGCGACGATCCCCTGCCTCTTGAATGGCCCGTCCGGTATCGCCGCGAGCGATGCGGCGTACTGCGCGGCGAGCGACTGCAGCAAGCTCGCCCTGGTTGGGAACGGGATCGTCGCGGGCACGGTCGAGATGATGTCGGAGAGGACGTCGTAGGCCGCCGTTGCGACCGCGGCCTCCTTCGAGGCCCTCGCCGAGAACCGCCGCTTGAGGAGATACGGCCGATGGTGCTTCGGCTCGATCGCGTTGACCGCGTCGTAGACGGCGCCCTGCACCATCGCCACGTGGATCGCGGACGCAGGCGGTGCCCCACCCGCCGGCCCCGGAAGCCCGGTGAGCGTGTTCACCGCGATCAGGTTCCACTCGCTCACGGTGTTGCCGGCAGACTGGCCCCGTGCCGAGGCCGAGAGTCCGCCGACGGCGGCGACGACCAGTAGCGCAATCACCGCAATCCGGGTCGTCGATCTCAGGTCCATGCGTGTACTCCCTTCGCTTTGCTTGCCGTGACACATGCTCGTCCCGGCCGAGAGTGGAGTCCATACGACATTCGTCGTATCTTTGAAGGTCGTGCCTGCACTCACCAGCGGTGATGCGGAGCCGCTGCTTCGCGTGGTTGCCGAGGCGGAGAGCCTCGGGGGCGGCCTCGATCCCTTAACGAGTGAGCTGCTCGGCGAGATCGGCCGCCTGGTCCCGGCCGACTGGATTGCCTACAACGAGCTCGATCGCGTGCGCCGGCGGAACCTCTTCATAGTCGGCTGGCCCTGTGAAGACGACGACGATGATGGAGAGCTCAGCGATGAGGACTGGGAGCTCCAACTGGAGCACCCCACCTGCCTACGCCATCAGCAGGGTTTTTCGAAGCTCTCAAAGTCTCGGACTTCTTCACCCAGCGGGAGCTGCACGGGACGCGGCTCTACCAGCGCCCGGTATCGGCCGGAGGGAATCGAGTACGAAATGACCGTTGCGATTCCTTCGCCCTTGTGGCATACGAAGACATTCTCTTCTTTCGCAGGGGGCCGCCGCGATTTCAGCGAGCGCGACCGGCTCGTCCTCAACCGTCTGCAACCGCACCTCGCTCGCCTCTGGCAGGCGGCACGGACACGTCGACTGCTCAAGGCAGCGCTCGCAAGCATGGATCACGCGTCCGAGCGTGACCCGCGCAGAGTGATCCTTGTCGGCGCCGCAGCAGAGGTCGCATTCGCCTCAGCGCCAGCGCGCCGGCTCCTGCGTGAGTTCTTGCCGGGCCGACGAACCGGGCGCCTTCCGCGAGCTCGGAGAGTGGTTCGAGTCGGGAGCGGAGCGACCACTCCTCCGCCGGCGCGGCGACCGGCAGCTGAGTGTCGAGCGCTCGCTCGATTCCCTCCTGCTCGAAGAGGGGCAGACAGAGGTCCTGCTGACCGCTCGCGAGCGCGAGGTACTTGCCTGGGTGGCCCGAGGCAAGACCAACGCCGACATCGCGGGCTTGCTCTGGCTCGCGCCGAGCACGGTGTGCAAGCACCTCGAGAATGTCTACGCGAAGCTCGGCGTCAGCACGCGCACCGCAGCGGTGGCGCGTTTCCTCGGGCTGATCGACTCAGAAGCCTCCTAGGCTTTCCCGTCGTATCGCGTGTATGTCGTGCCCGTAGCTCGGGCTCACCTTGGTGCGCCGTCAACGGGCGATGTGCCCGGCGAGATCGGTCGCATGGTCCCAGCGGACTGGATTGCCTTCAACGAACTCGATCGCGTGCGCCGACGTAACCGACTTGCTTGTTAGGCCGAGATCCTTTACGGACGGAAGAAACCGAACTCTCCTCACGTCTAGAGGTACTTGATCAGTTCCGATGTGAGGAGGATCTCGTAGGAGGGCTACTTAGGTATCTAGGACGCCAGTCGCCGGCGATGATCGTCGCGAGGCTCGCGCTGTTTGTCGCGCTGACAGGGGCGCGCTCGCTCGATTCCCTCCGGCTCGAAGAGCGGCAGACAGAGGTCCTACTGACCGCCCGCGAGCGCGAGGTACTTGCCTGGGTTGCCCGAGGCAAGACCAACGCCGAGATCGCGCGCCTGCTCTGGCTTGCGCCGAGCACGGTCCGCAAGCACCTCGAGAACGTGTACGCCAAGCTCGGGGTCAATACGCGAACCGCGGCGGTGGCCCGATTCCTCGGGCTGATCGACGCAGAAGCGTCCTAATGCTTCCGCGTCCTATCGTAAGGCTTCCGCCTCGTATCGCATGAACGTCCTTCCCATGACAAAACCTCCCCCGAACGGGGAGTAGAGTCCATTCGGCATTCGTCGTATCTTTGAGAGCCGTGCCTGCACTCACGAACGGCGATGCCGAGCGGCTGCTTCGCTTTGTTTCCGAGGCGCAGAGCCTCAGCGGTGACCAACCTTTTACGCCTGAGCTGCTCGTCGAGCTCGGACGGCTGATCGAAGCGGACTGGGTGACATACCACGAGACCGACTATGTCCGTCGGCGTCTGTTGGGGTACGTGCTGCGGCCGGGCGACGACGACGAGGACGAGGACGAGGACGGCGACATCCCCGACCATGAGTGGGAGCAGATGAACGACCACCCCATCTGCCGTCAGTGGAGGCACGACGGACGATTCAGCGCTCTGCGGTTGTCGGATGTGATCAGCCGACGCGAGCTCCGCCAAAGCCGCTTCTACGCGGAGTCCTTCGCGCCATGGGGCATTGAATACGAGCTCAAGGTCCGCCTTCCGTCACCGCCGTGGCATGGCAAGACGTTCGCGTTTCATCGGAGAGCCGCCCGCGACTTCACGGCGCGTGACCGGCTGGTCCTCGAGCTCCTGACGCCGCACTTCACCCGCATTTGGCATGAAGCGAGGACACGTCGCCTGCTAGGAACGGCTCTGGGGGAGCTCGATCGCGCGGACGAGCAAGGCCCTCGTGGAGTGATTTTCTTCGGGGCCGACGGCGAGGCGGAGTTCATGTCCGCTTCGGCTCACCGTCTCTTGCGCGAATACTTTCCGGCGGCGCCGGCCGGCCGGCTCCCTGTCGCACTTGCAGATTGGTGCGAGAACGGCTGCTCGCAATCGCGGCTCCGCCGACGGGGCGAACGCCGGCTCGTCGTCCAACGGACCGTCGATTCGCTGATCCTGGAAGAGCGAGTCGAGAAGGTTCCATTGACGGCGCGCGAGCGCGACGTGCTCTCGTGGGTCGCGCGCGGCAAGACCAACGCCGAAATCGCGCAGTTGCTCTGGCTTGCACCGAGCACGGTCCGCAAGCACCTCGAAAACGTGTACGCGAAGCTCGGGGTCAACACGCGGACCGCCGCGGTGGCGCGGTTCCTTGGCCTCATCGAAGCAGAAGCGTCCTAGGCTTCAGCACCTTGCAAGCGCGCCTCCTCGCGTGGTTCAGCGACAACGGAAGGGATCTTCCGTGGCGGCGGACGCGCGATCCGTATCGCGTGCTCGTCTCAGAGGTGATGCTCCAGCAGACGCAGGTGCCGCGGGTGATCCCGCGCTACCTCGCTTGGATCGAGCGTTGGCCGAGCGTCGAGGCCCTCGCGGCCGCGCCTCGCGACGAAGTGATCCGAGCCTGGCAGGGGCTCGGCTACAACCGCCGCGCGGTCAACCTGCACCGAGCTGCGCAGGTGGTGGCCGAGGAGGGGTGGCCGGAGGATCTGAAGGAGCTGCCCGGCGTCGGCGAGTACACCGCCGCCGCGGTCAGGCGCTTCGCGCTCGGCGAGCCGATCCTCCCGATCGACACGAACGTCCGGCGGGTGCTCGACCGGACCGGCGGCCAGTTCGGGCCCGAGGCTGCGGAGGCGCTGATGGATCTCGGCGCGACCCTCTGCCTGGCAAGGATCCCGCGTTGCGAGATTTGCCCCTTGGCCGAGCAATGTCCGTCGCGTGGGCGCCGCTACGAGCCGTTGCGCAAGCAGTCACGGTTCGAAGGCTCGTTTCGCCAGCGTCGGGCAGACACCCTCCGGCTCGTTGCTGCGGGGCGTGTCACTGGACTCGACCCGGACGCCGTCTCCTCCCTGGCGAAGGACGGGCTTGTGGAGATCACTGACGGGAGGGTGCGACTGCCGGCCTAGACGGAGTGGCGCATCCAGACGTTCGGCTCGACGTGGCGGCCGATCCCGCCCCGAACCTCGAGCGGAGCGAGCATCCCCTCCACGACGTACGTGCCGTCTTCTGGGAGCTGCAAACCCGTCCACTCCTCCCAGTCGGACGCCGGCGCCTCGATCACCATCGACTGCGGCGCCAAGGCGATGATCTCGCCGCCGACGCGCTCGTGAGTGCGGATCCACGGATCGAAATGCGTTCCGTCCGCGCGCCGCCATTCGACGAATCGCTCGATCGGAGTCAACGGGTACCGCTCCTTGAGCGTTGGGCGGACAGGTGCGATCAGCTCGCGCAGCGCGTGTGTGCGTGCGGCTTCACGCATCGCCTCGATCATGCGGCTCGAGAGTTGCTCGCCGCGGCGTTCGGGCAAGACTGCGATCGCGAGCGCGCAGAGCACGGTCGGCTCGCGCTCGCGCTTGAAGGCGCGCGTAAAGCCCTCGTCCCAGCCAGAGGGGAGGTCGGCCTCGGTGCCGTCCCACGGCGTCGGTACCGAATGCAGCTCCGCGACCA
>JBKPHM010000042.1:0-29226 GCA_046729855.1 Actinomycetota bacterium
GTCTCCGGGTGCCCGGGATCGACCTCCCCGGCGTCCTCGCGCTCCGGTCGGCCGACGAGGCGGCGACCATCCGGGACGCGGCGTCGCGCTCGTCGCGGGTGGTGCTCGTCGGGATGGGGTTCATCGGGGCCGAGGTCGCGGCGTCCCTCAGGCACCTGGGACTCGAGGTAACCGTCGTCGAGTTCCTGGCCACGCCGCTCGAGCGTGTCCTGGGCGCGGAGCTCGGGCGCGTGATCGAGGGGCTCCACCGGGATCACGGCGTCGAGATGATCTTCCGGGACGGCGCCGAGCGGTTCGAGGGCGACGGCCGGTTCGAGGCGCTCGTCACGACCCAGGGTCGGCGCATCGAGGGCGACTTCGCCGTCGTGGGCGTGGGCGTGGAGCCCGCCACGGAGGTCGCGGCCGGGACGGAGATCGAGACCGGCAATGGGATCCTCGTCGACGCCGCCCTGCGAACGAACGTCCCCGGCGTGTTCGCCGCGGGGGACGTCGCCCGCCACGACCATCCGGTGTTCGGCCCGATCCGCGTGGAGCACTTCGACAACGCCCTGAAGATGGGGGAGGCGGTCGCGCGGTCGATGCTGGGCCGCGAGGAAGCGTTCGACGACCCCCACTGGTTCTGGTCGGATCAGTACGATGCCAACATGCAGATGGCCGGCTTCGCAACGGAGTGGGATCGAGTGGTGATCCGCGGCGACGTCGAGCAGCGCAGCTTCGCCGCGTTCCTCCTGAAGGACGGGGTTCTGCGCTCGACGTTCAGCATGAACTGGCCGCGCGACGTGCGTCGGTCGATGGCGCTGATCCGCGTGCAGGCGCGACCCGACCCGCAGCAGCTCGCCGACCCGGCGGTCGACGTCCGCACGCTCATGCCCGAGGCACGGACATGATCGGCCCGACCGTCACGCACGCGCCGTGCGACCTCGAGCAACAGCGCCGTCGTGCGGTGGCCGCACGCGAACGGCTGGCCAACGCGTTGCACCGCCGGCGGCGCGGACGCGAGGAGGACCTTCCGATGCACCGGGCTCGCGAAGGCGAGGACGTCCTGCACGCCCTGCGATAGTCTGACTCGCGACCGCGAGCGCCGCGCTCGAGCTGGCCCCGAGATGAGCCCCATGGACAGGCCCGAGATCATCCTCGCACCCGGACCGACGCCGATCCCGCCCGAGGTGCTGCTCGCGCAGGCCGGGCCGCTCGTCTACCACCGCGGGCCCGCATTCGGGCGGATGCTCCGCGAGGTGACGCAGGGCCTGCAGAGGCTGTTCCGGACGCAGAGTGACGTTTTCGTCATGACGTCGTCGGGAACCGGGGGTCTCGAGTCGGCGATCGCGAACACGCTCTCGCCCGGGGACCGCGTCCTGATCCCCCTTGCCGGTTTCTTCGCTGAGCGCTGGAAGCAGATCGCCGAGGCCTACGGACTGACCGTCGAGACGATCGACTACGAATGGGGCCAGACGGTGAAGGCGGCCGACATCGCGTCCGCGCTGAACGACTCGTCGGCCAAGACCGTACTCCTGACCCACAGCGAGACCTCGACCGGCGTCGTCCACGATGTGGAGGCGGTCACGCGCGCCGCCAAGGAGGCGGGGCGGCTCGTGATCGTGGACGCGGTGTCCTCGCTCGGCGCTGTGCCGTTCGACATGGACGGATGGGGCGTGGACGTCGCGGTGAGTGGGTCGCAGAAGGCACTTTCGGCTTCGCCGGGATTGGCGTTCGTCGCGGTGTCGCCGACCGCCTGGGAGGCGCACCGGCGCTCCACGAGCCCGCGCTTCTACTTCGACTGGAGCGTGTACGAGCGGTACTTCGCGCTGCAGGATGCCGAGAACCCGTGGACGCCTGCGATCTCGGTTGTGCAGGGGCTGCACAGGGCGCTCGAGCTCTATTACCACGACGGTCCGGAGGCGGCGTTCACTCGGCACGAGCTACTGTCGCGGGCGATCAAGGAGGGGATCCGCGCGCTCGGGCTCGACCTGTTCGGCGAGGACCTCGACCGCGCCTGGACCGTCACGGCGGTTCGCGCTCCCGAGGGGATCGACGCCGATCGGATCTGCGCCAAGGTTCGCGCCGACTTCGGCATCGTCTTGGCGCCCGGGCAGGGGCCGCTCAAGGGGAGGGTCTTCCGCATCGGCCACCTCGGGTACTACGACCAGCTCGACATGATCCGCGGGCTCGCCGCGATCGAGATGACGCTCGACGGGCTCGGATACCCGCTCAAGCGCGGCGCGGCCGTCGCCGCGGCCGAGGACGTCTTCGCGCAGGCGTAGGCGATGCGCGTCCTGATCACGGAGGCGCTCGCGTCGAGCGGGCTGGACCTCCTGCGGCGGGACTTCGACGTCGACGTCCGGCCAGAGCTGGCGACGGAGGGTCTGGTCGGGGCGATCCCCGAGTACGACGGGCTGGTCGTGCGGTCGCAGACGAAGGTGACGGCCGACGTAGTCGAGGCGGGCACCCGCCTCAAGGTGATCGCCAGAGCCGGGATCGGCCTCGACAACGTCGACGTCGAGGCGGCCACGCGCCGCGGCGTGATGGTCGTCAACGCGCCGCAGTCCAACGTGGTCTCGGCCGCCGAGCACACGATCGCCCTGCTGCTCGCGCAGGCGCGCAATGTCCCCCAAGCAAACGCCGATCTGCACGCCGGTCGGTGGGAGCGCTCGAGGTGGGAGGGGGTCGAACTGCTCGGCAAGACGATCGGGATCGTCGGCATCGGGCGCGTCGGCGCCCTCGTCGCGCAGCGCGCGGCGGCGTTCGGGTTGCGGGTGATCGCGTTCGACCCATATGTGCCGAGGGAGCGCGCCAAGGAGATGGGCGTCGAGCTGATGCCGACGCTCGATGCGCTCCTTGTGCAGTCTGACTTCGTCACGGTGCACCTGCCACGCACGGTCGACACGGACGGCCTGATCGGCGAGCGAGAGCTCGCCCTGATGAAGGAGGGCTCGAGGATCGTGAACACGGCGCGCGGCGGGATCGTCGACGAGGCGGCGCTCGCGAAGGCGATCGAGACCGGGCGGCTGGCCGGCGCGGCCCTCGACGTGTTCGTCGAGGAGCCGGCGACCTCCTCGCCGCTGTTCGCCCTCGACAACGTCGTCGTCACGCCGCACCTGGGGGCGTCGACCGCCGAGGCGCAGGACAAGGCCGGGACCACCGTGGCGGAGATGGTTCGGCTCGCGCTCGTCGGCGAGTTCGTCCCTTACGCCGTGAACGTCTCGGTCGGCGCGGAGGTCTCCGAGACGGTCAAGCCGTTCGTCCCGCTCGCCGAAAAGCTCGGGTCGATCGTCACAGGGCTCGCTCGGGGCGCCGTCGAAGAGATCGAGTGCCAGTTCATTGGACGGATCGCCGATATCGACACCCGCGTCCTCATGCTGGCGATCGCGAAGGGTGTGCTGTCCGGCGTGGTGCACGAGCCCGTCTCGTTCGTGAACGCGCCGATCATCGCCCGCGAGCGCGGGATCGCGATCAAGGAGATGCGCTCGCCCGTCTCGAGCGACTACGTGAACCTGATCGGCGTCCGGGGCCGCACCGAGACGGGCGAGGTCTCGGTTGCCGGCACGCTTCACGGCAAGCGGAACGCGCATCGGATCATGCAAGTCAACGACTACGACATCGAGATGGAGCCCGCCGAGTACATGCTGTTCTTTACGTACGAGGACCGGCCCGGCGTGATCGGCAAGGTCGGCACGATCCTGGGCAACGCGGGGGTCAACATCGCCACGATGGACGTCGGCCGCCCCGAACGGGGCGGCGCCGCCCTCATGGGCCTCACGCTGGACAACCCCGTGCCGCCCGACGTCATCTGGGAGATCGCGCAGACAATCGAGGCGTACGGCGAGCCGATCTTCATCGTCCTGCCGAGCTGATCCTGCCCCCGAACGTGACCCTGGGCCTTCGCGGGTCTTTTGCTGCGCAGTGCTGGCCGCTGCTACACTCGCGCGATCATGAGGCGACTCACGGGGATCCCCGGCGGCGGCACGCGTCGATAACTGACGCACAGCCCGCCTCGGCGGGCCGGCCCGGTCCCTGTCCCTCGAGCCCCCCGATCCAAGGAGTCGCTTCATGAGCCCTCGCCCGACCCAACCGATCCGCGCGGTACGTCGCATCGCCGTCGCCAGGCTGATCTCGATCGCCGGCGGCGCGGCCGCGTACACCGCGCTGATGTACACGGTCTACGAACGGACGGGCTCGGCCACCTGGCTGTCCGCGACGCTGTTCCTGACGTTCGGCGTGGGCGGATTCTTCGCGCCCGTCGGCGGCATGATCGGCGACCGGTTCGACCGCAGGCGCGTCATGGTCGTGTCGGACCTCTTGGGGGCCGCCTGCTTCGGCGCGATGGCGCTCTCAAGCGACCCCGGGTGGCTGCTCGGGTTCGCGTTCGTCTCCGCGGTGGTCGAGACGCCGTTCTGGTCGGCCTCCGGCGCCGCGATCCCGAACCTCGTGCCGGCCGAGCGCCTGTCCTGGGCCAACGGGCTGGTCCAGCTCGGCAAGAACGCCGGCGTGACGCTGGGTCCCGCCGTCGGCGGGCTGCTGCTGTGGAGGATCGGGGCGTCGTGGGTGTTCGCCCTGAACGCCGCGTCGTTCGTCGTCTCGGCCGTGCTCGTGGCGAGCGTGCACGCACGGTTCTCGTCCGACCGGACCGCGGAGCAGGAGGACGCGCACCGCGGGCTGCGGGCGGGCTTCGTCTTCATCGCCCGTGACCGGCTGTTGCGAACGCTCGTGATCGCCTACGTCGCGTTGGTGTTCGGCATGGGGCTCGTGATGGTGGCGGACGTGCCGCTCGTCGAGCTGTTCGGCGCGGGCGCCGTTGGCTACGGGCTGCTGATCACGTGCTGGGGTGGTGGCGCGGTCGCGGGGTCGCTCGCCGGACGCTGGCTGAACGAGGAGAAGGAGCCGAAGGTCCTGTTCCTCGGTCTTTTGCTGATCGGGCTGACGACGGCCGCGATCGCGATCTCGCCGTGGTTCGCGCCGATCCTCGTGCTGGTGCTGTTGTCCGGGATCGGCGACGCGGTGACGATCGTCGCCGACCAGGGGATCCAGCAGCGCCGGACCCCGGACGTCGTGCGCAGCCGCGTGATGGCGGCGTCGGAGGCCCTGGTGACGATCGCGTACGCCGTCGCCCTGGTCCTCGCGGCACCCGTCCTGGAGGCGACCGGCCCGCAGCAGATCTACCTGATCGGCGGCGCGACGGCGGTGCTCGGGGCCGGACTGCTGTGGCCGGTGCTGCGGCGTCGTCCGTCGGCCGAGCAAGGTCGCAGCGAAACACCGGTCGTCGAGGAAGTGGCGACCGCCGGGTAGATTCTGTGGGTCGGTGGCGTCTTCGGCCTTGTCGGGACGGCGTTGCTGCTAACGCCTGCTGCGCTACCTACCGTCCCGCAAGGACGTCGAGGTCGAGCCCGAGGTCGCGTGACGTCGGGCGTCGCTATGAGGCGGCGGCGCGATCGAGGAACCACCTCATGGCGCCCGCCCGCCGCGGCACGGACGCCGCGACGTCTGGCTCGCGGCGACGGACCGCGTCGTCGGCCTTGATCAGCGCTCGGCACGCGGCGAAGGTGTCGATGGCGCCCGGCCATTCCTCGGGCCACGGCGCGACTCGTTCGTAGCCTTCGCGGAACGCGCCGCGGAACGGCCACGCCGCCTCGTCCTCGCCCATCTCCCACATAGTCACGCCGATGTCTTGCACCGGCCACGCGAGCATGCAGTCGTCGAAATCGATGAACCACAGGCGATCCGCTTCGACGAGCACGTTGTCCTGGTGCAGGTCGCCGTGCACGATCCGCGGCGGGTCTGCCCTTCGCAGCCGGGCGATGGCGGCTTCGGCCGCACCAAATGCTCGCTCGAATACCGACCGCGCCTCGGGACCGACGACATCGGCGTTCGCATCGTCGAACAACGCGCCGCCGCCGTGCGGGAACGGACGATCCCAGGTCCTCAGGCCGCGGACGGTCGCGAACGAGCGTCCATGCTCGTGCAGGCGAGCGACCCCCTCCCCGAACGCCGAGACGAGGTGCCGCGGGGGGTCGTCACCGAGCTTCTCGCCCGGAACCCACGAGAACACGGCCACGCGCCTTGGACCCGCGGGACCATCGACGCGAACCAGCATGGATCCGTCCGTCGCCCGCACGGGGCGCGACACGCGGATGTCGGCATCCGCGGACAGAGCCCCCAGCCAAGCGAGCTCGCACCGGATCTCGTCGTCCGAGCGTCGATCCGGTAGGTACACGCGGACGCTGTAGGCGTGGCCCGTGACGGTTTCCGCCCTGAAGGTCGTGTTCCAGTCGTCGCCGACCAGCGTCAGTCGGCCCACGTCGAGGGCGTACGAGTTCAACGCATCGGCTGCGAGACGTTCGTACGGACCGGTAACGGACATCGAGTTTACCGGCGCGCGAGCCTACCCGGTCCGCGTGGCCGCCGCGGTGCCGCCCGGCGGGTCGGCGTACGGTCCCAGTGTGGCCGTCATCGAGCCGTCGGAGGACGCGTTCGGGCAGGCGCTGCTGGACGTCCACCGCGGTCGATCGGGCCCCCCGCTGATCCTCGAGCGGGATGACGGGTGGAGCGGGCCGGCTGTCCCCGCGTCGTTCTTCTTCGAGCCGTACGAGGCGTGGCCGGCATGGGAACGCCGGGCGATCGATCGTGCTCAGGGGGCGGTGTTGGATCTCGGCGCGGGAGCGGGGCGTCACGCCGTTCACCTGCAAGAGCGCAGGCACGAGGTCACGACGGTCGACTGGTCGTCTGGCGCGGTCGAGGTCTGCCGGCGCCGCGGGGTTCGCGACGCGCGGCTGGCCGACATCGACTCGTTCGATGCCGACCGCACCTGGGACACGTTCCTGCTGATGTGCGGCAACCTCGGCCTGGGAGGCGACTGGGAGCCGTCCAGGGGGCTCCTGCGCAGGCTCGCCGACATGGCATCCGATGATGCGGTCCTGATCGGAGACTCCGTCGATCCAGCCAGCGACGATCCGGACGATGTCGCCTACGAACGCGGGAACGCGCGGGCGGGGTTCCATCGTGGTCACATACGGCTGCGCTTGCGCTACGGCGAGACCCTCACGCCGTGGTGGGATCAGCTCAACGTACCGCCGGACGACGTCGCCGAGCTCGTCCGCGCAACGGGATGGCGGCTCGAGCTCCACGAACGCCACGGGGAGGACCACGTCGTCGTTCTCCGCCGCCACGCGGACAACTGACCCGACGCACGACCGATTGAACGGTCGTTCAGATCCGTGGTTGGATGCGTCGTCCCCAGAAGGAGGCACGGTGGCCGGCGCGAACAGCTACGACGCGATCGTGATCGGTGGCGGGCACAACGGCCTGGTCGCGGCCGTGTACCTCGCGAAGGCGGGAGCCCGTGTCGTCGTTTGCGAGGCGCTTCACAAAACCGGGGGCGCCGCGGCCACCGACCAGCCGTGGCCCGACCATCCCGAGTTCAAGGTGACGACGCTCAGCTACGTGATGAGCCTGATGCCCGACCGGATCATCCGGGACCTCGACCTCGAGCGGCACGGGTATCGCGTCCATCCGGTTGGCCCGTACGTCGTCCCGTTCGACGATGGGCGCGTGATGATCGAGTACGAGGACAACGCCAAGAACCGCGACGAATTCGCGAAGTTCTCGAAGGCCGACGCCGACGCGCTGGACCGGTGGGACGCGTGGATCGGTGGCCTCGCAGCCGTGCTCGGACCGCTGCTGATGACGACGCCGCCCAAGATCGGCTCGAGGCGGCCGTCGGACCTGCTCGAACAGCTCCGGCTCGCGTGGCGGTTCCGAGGCCTCGACGTTCGAACCGCCGGCGAGGTCACGCGGCTGATGACGATGTCGATCGCCGACCTGCTCGACCGGTTCTTCGTGTCGGAGCAGGTCCGTGCGGTGATGGCGATCAACGGCCTGATCGGGACCTGGGCCGGCCCGTACGAGCCCGGCACGGGGTACGTGATGGCGCACCACTCGATCGGCGACGTCGGCGACGGGACGCTGGGCTCGTGGGGCGTACCGGAGGGAGGCATGGGCGCGGTGGCGGCGGCGATCGAGTCGTCGGCTCGCGCCAGCGGTGCCGAAATCCGTACGAACGCCCCCGTCGAGCGGCTGCTGATCCGAAGCGGCCGCGCGGTCGGCGTCGCGCTGGCTGGCGGCGAGGAGCTGTCTGCCCCGATCGTCGTCACCGCCTGTCACCCAAAGATCACGTTCCTGCGGCAGATCGCGCCCGGCGAGCTTCCCGAGGACTTCGTCGGCGACATCGAGCACCTGTCGTCGCGCTCGGGCGTCGTAAAGGTCAACCTCGCGGTCTCGAAGCTGCCGAAGATCGCCGGGATGCCCGAATGGACCGACTTCAGTGGCGGGTTCGAGATCGCCCACTCGATCGACTATCTAGAGACGGCGTTCGAGCAGGCTCGGCATGGTGTCGCCGCGACCCGGCCGTTCAGCGACGGGGTGATCCCGACGGCGCTCGATCCGTCGCTCGCGCCGGCGGGCGCGCACGTCGTCTCGCTGTTCACGCAATGGGTGCCGCACACGTGGAGCGAGGAACCGCAGCCCGAGGAGCTGGAGGCCTACGCCGATCGCGTCGTCGAGGAGTACGAGCGCGTGGCGCCCGGCTTCAAGGACTCCATCGTCGCGCGCCAGGTGATCGGGCCGTACGAGATGGAGCAGGGGTGGGGCCTCGTCGGCGGCAACATCTTCCACGCCGAGCTGTCGGCCGACCAGCTGTTCCACATGCGGCCGGTGCCGGGCTACGCGGACTACCGGACCCCGATTGCCGGGCTGTACCAGTGCTCGAGCGCGACGCACGCGGGCGGCGGAGTTTGCGGGATCCCCGCCTACAACTGCGTGCGCGAGATCCGCCGCGACCGCAGGCGCCGACGGAAGAGGGGCGTATGAGGGAGCCGTACTCGTTCACGTTCTACGTCGCGTCCTGGTACCGCAAGTCGCCGTATTGGCAGCGCACCGTCGAGGCCGGATGTACCAGCTGGGACTTGTACAACCACATGCTCATCCCGACGCTGTACGACGACGACGAGGAGGAGTACTGGCACCTGCTCGAGAAGGTGACGCTGTGGGACGTCGCCGTCGAGCGCCAGGTCGAGATCACCGGGCCGGACGCCGCGGCGTTTACGCAACTCCTGACCTGCCGCGACCTGTCGAGGTGCGACGTGATGCAGTGCAGGTACGCGCCATTGATCGCTCCCGACGGCGGCATCGTGAACGACCCGATCCTCCTGCGGCTCGGCGAGAGCCATTTCTGGCTGTCGCTCGCCGACTCCGACGCCCTCCTGTACGCGAAGGGTGTGCAGGCGTTCGCAGGGATGGACGTCGAGATCCGCGAGGCCGACGTCTCGCCGCTCCAGCTCCAGGGACCGCGGAGCAAGGAGGTGGTCAGGGACCTGTTCGGCGACGATGTCGCGGGTCTGCGCTACTACCGGTGCTGGGAGGGTGAGCTCGATGGGATCCCGCTCGTCGTGTCTCGGACCGGCTGGAGCGGCGAGGTCGGGTTCGAGCTGTATCTGCGCGACCACCGGCGGGCGCTCGACCTGTGGGACCGCGTGATGGTGGCCGGCGCTCCGTACGAGATCCGAGCGATCGCGCCGTCGGACCAGCGACGCCTGGAGGCGGGGATCTTCAACTACGGGAACGACATGACGATCGAGAACAACCCCTTCGAGATCACGGGGATGGAGCGGCTGGTCGAGTTCTCAGGCAACTTCGTCGGCAAGCCCGCGCTCGAGCGGATCGCCGAGGAGGGCGTCAGCCGCAAGCTCGTGGGCGTCGAGATCGGCGGCGAGCCGTTCCGGCTGTGGCTCGAGGACTTCTGGCCCGTCTCGCACGACGGAGAGGAGGTCGGCGCGCTCGTGAGCGCGAGTCACTCGTTCCGGCTCAAGAAGAACATCGGCTACGCCTGGGTCCCGATCGCGCTCTCCGGGCCCGGCACCGAACTGGAGTTGCGGTCGCCCAACGGGCCGGTGCCGGCCGTGACCGGCCCCCTCCCGTTCGTCGATCCGAACAAGGACATCCCCACGTCGTAGGTCATCGCTCGGTGCGATGATGGCGTCGATGGAGAGCCTCCGTGGCCACCTGCTCCTCGCCGGGGCGAACCTGTGGGACCCGAACTTCCGGCGTACGGTCGTGCTGATCGGACACCACGACGAAGACGGCGCCGTCGGCGTCGTGCTGAACCGGCCGACCGAGACGACCGTGGCGGAGGCGGCGCCGCCGCTCGCCGACCTGGTCGGCGGCGACGAGCCGGTGTTCGTCGGCGGTCCGGTGCAGCCGCAGGCCGCGGTGGTCGTCGCGGACTTCCAGGACCCGGAGGCCGCCCGGCTGATCGCGTTCGGGACGATCGGCTTCCTGCCCGACGAGACCGATCCCGAGGTCGTGGGGCCGATCCGGGCCGCTAGGCTTTTCGCCGGCTACGCGGGGTGGGGACCTGGACAGCTGGAGGCGGAGCTCGAAGAGGATTCGTGGATCGTCGAGCCCGCCGCGGCGTCGGACGTCTTCACGGCCGATCCGGACCACCTGTGGGAGGACGTGCTGCGCAGGAAGGGCCGCGACTTCGACCTGCTCCGGACGATGCCGGTCGATCCGTCGATGAACTGACGTCGAGCCGCCCGCGGCTCGTGACCGAGAGGGGCCGGCGCGTGAGCAACGAGACGTTCACGTTCTACATCCAGCCGTGGTACCGCAAGTCGCCGTACTTCGAGGCGACCAAGCGACACGGGTGCAAGAGCTGGGGTCTGTACAACCACATGCTGCTGCCGACGCTGTACGAAGATCCCGTCACCGAGTATTGGGCCCTGTTGAACGACGTCACGGTGTGGGACGTCGCCGTCGAGCGCTGCGTCGAGATCGTCGGTCCCGATGCGTTCGAGTTGACGAACATGCTCACGTGCCGGGACCTCACGGCGTGCGAGGTGTGGCAGTGCAGGTACGTCCTGCTGACGGCTCCGACGGGCGGGATCGTGAACGATCCGGTGCTGCTCCGGCTCGATGACGACCGGTTCTGGCTGGCGCTCGCCGACTCGGACGCACTGCTATTCGCGGCGGGGGTCGCAGGCGCCCTCAAGATGGACGTGCAGGTCCGCGAGGCGGACGTCGCCGCGATGCAGATCCAGGGCCCGCGTTCGAAGGAGGTGATCGAGGAGCTGTTTGGCGTTCGCGTCCGCGACCTTCGTTACTACTGGTGCTCAAACGCCGAGGTCGACGGCATCCCCGTCGTCGTCTCGCGCACGGGCTGGACCGGCGAGGTCGGCTACGAGATCTACCTGCGCGACACCTCGCGCGGCGACGATTTGTTCGAACGCGTGCTGGAAGCCGGACGGCCGCACGGCATCCGCGTGATCGCGCCGAGCGAGGCGCGGCGGATCGAGGCGGGGATCTTCAACTACGGCTCGGACATGCGCATCGACGACACGCCGTTCCATGTGACCGGCCTCGAGAGGTACGTCGAGCTCGATCAGGCCGCGGATTTCATCGGCAAGGATGCGCTGGCCGACATCGCCGACGCCGAGCTGCTCGACCGCAAGCTCGTCGGGATCGAGATGGACGGAGCTCCGATGACCGACGAGGGCGCCCTGAGCGACTTCTGGCCGCTGGTCAAGGGCGAGGCGCGGCTGGGGCGCATCACGGCGGGGGCCTGGTCGCCGCGGCTCGAGCGGAACATCGGATACGGCTGGGTGCCGATCCGTTGGGCCGAGGTCGGCAGCGAGCTCGAGGCCGAGACGCAGCGCGGCCGCGTTCCCGTCACGGTGGCCTCGCTGCCGTTCGTCGACCCGAACAAGGACATCCCCAAGTCGTAGGGTGCGCCCCAGATGACGTCGAGATGACGCAGCAGCAGCGATCGGTCGCGTTCGACCTGGCGGTCGAGTACTACGACCGGACGCGCGCCATCCCGCCGGAATCGCTCGAGACGACGATCGACCGGCTCGCCGAAGTGCTCGGCGGCCGCGGCCGGTGCCTCGAGATCGGCGTCGGCACCGGCATCCTGGAGCTGCACGGTCGTGGCATCCCCATCACCGGTGTCGACCTGTCCGGCCCTATGCTCGCCAAGCTCGTCGAGAAGGCGGGCGGCCACGCGCCGTTCCCGCTCGTCCTCGGCGACGTGCGGCGGATACCGTTCGGGGACGACGCGTTTGGCGCGGCGGTCGCGCGCTGGGTCTTCCACCTCGTGCCGGGATGGGAGGCGGCCGTCGACGAGCTCGCCCGCGTCGTTCGCCCGGGCGGCACGGTGCTCGTGAACCTCGGCGACTTCCGAGCCACGTGGCACGTGGTCGAGCGCTTCCTCAGATCCGCAGGAGACATGCCGTTCTCGGTCGGTCTCGATCCTCGACAGCCCGAGCGGCTCGACGAGTCGTTCGCCCGCCGCGGCGCGACGGTCCGGCTCCTCGACCCGATCCCGAGCCGTGACGACACGACCGTCGGCGAGTTCCTTGAGGAGGTGGAGGCGGGTCAGCACTCGTGGAGCTGGCGCGTCCCGCCCGACGTGCGCGAACGAATCATCCCCGACATCCGCGCCTGGGCAGGGGAGCACTTCGGATCTTTGGACGCGCCGCTGGAGCGCGACGTGCAGATCCTCTGGCGCGCCTACGACCTCGCCCCATGAACGAGCCCTCCATCTCGTTCGATCGGGCGGCTGAGTACTACGACCGGACGAGGACCTTCAGCGACGAGACCAATCGACTGGAGACCAAACTCCTCGTGGCCGAACTGCGGGGACGGTCGCGCATCCTCGAGATCGGGGTCGGAACGGGCCAGGTGGCGATTCGATTGCACGCGGCCGGGATCCGCATGTTCGGGGTGGACCTATCGACCGCGATGCTCCGCAAGCTCGTCGAGAAGTCAGGCGGGACACCGCCGTTCCCGGTCCTGGCCGGCGACGCGACACAGCTTCCGACCCGCGGTGCAGCGTTCGACGGCGTCGTCCTGCGACACGTCTTCCACCTCGTTCCCGGCTGGCGCCAAGTCGTCCGCGAGATGGTCCGGGTGGTTCGACGCGGGGGCGTCGTGCTCGTGAATCACGGCGGCACCTCTGGCGTCGGGCGGGAGGTCCGGGCCAAGGTCGAGGAGATCGTCGGTCGCGCCCTCCCGTTTCCGGGGCTCTACCCCGAGCGTTGGCGCGACCTCCGGGCCGAGATGCGCGCGTGCGGAGCTCGTCACCGTGCGCTGGAAGGGATCTCGGATCGGCGGGACGAGCCGCTTTCGATGCACGTCGCCGGAATCGCCGAGGGCCGATGGGCATGGACGTGGCGGCTGTCCGAACAGGAGCGAGCGGCAGCGGCGTCCGGCCTCGACGCGTGGCTCGAGGAACGGTTCGGGCCGCTCGACGTCCCGCGTCCGCACGAGAGCACCATCACCTGGCACGCGTACGACCTCCGCTGAGGGCAGGATGGCCGAACGGCCGGACGCGACCGGCCTGACCAGCCGCTATCCTTTCCGGGACCGAGCGGCGGCCGTGGCGTCCCGCCACGGGCCGAAGGAGGACCGATGCCGATCACGCCCGTCGAGAAGATCTGGATGGACGGCGACCTCGTCGAGTGGAACGACGCCAAGGTGCACGTCCTGTCGCACGCGTTTCATTACGGCAGCGGCATCTTCGAGGGGATCCGGTGCTACGACACCGTCCGCGGGCCCGGCATCTGGCATCTGGACGAGCACGTCAAGCGCCTGTTCCGTTCGGCCAAGCTGTACCACATGGAGATCCCGTTCTCACAGGAAGCGATCGCGGACGCGATCCGCGACACGATCCGGGCGAACGACCTCACCTCCTGCTACATCCGCCCGCTCGCGTTCCGCGGCTATGGCGAGATGGGGGTGAACCCGCTCAACGCACCCGTCAACGTGCTCGTCGCGGTCTGGCCGTGGGGCGCCTACCTTGGCGAGGAGGCCCTCGAGCAGGGCGTCCGCGTGAAGGTCTCATCGTGGAGACGGAACGACCAGAACGCGCTGCCGGCCGCCGCCAAGGCAACCGGGCAGTACATCAACGGCGTCCTCGCGAAGGTCGAATCGCTGAAGGCCGGGTACGACGAGGCCATCATGCTCAACGCGGCCGGCAACATCACCGACGGGTCGGGTGAGAACGTTTTCATCGCGCGCGGCGGCGCGCTGTTCACGCCGCCGATCTCCGCCGGGTGCCTCGACGGCATCACGCGGACATCGGTGATGACATTCGCTCGAGATCTCGGGTACGAGGTTCGCGAGACCAACCTGACGCGCACGGACCTCTACAATGCCGATGAGGCGTTCTTCACGGGCACCGCCGCCGAGGTCACGCCGATCCGCGAGGTCGACGACCGTCAAGTGGGCGAGGGGAGCCGAGGGCCGATCACCAAGGAGATCCAGGGCGTGTTCTTCTCCGCCACGAAAGGCGAGATGGACAGGTACGCGTCCTGGCTGACGCTCGTCGGGTGAGCGGCCCCCGCGACGTGAGGGAGGACGGCGCCTCGCGCGATCGGCTGCCGCGGACGGCCACTCCGTCGCGGTACGAGCTTCTCGTCGACACCGATCTCGATACGTCGGCGTTCCTCGGCTCGGTCGCCATCACGGTGCAGATCCACGAGCCCGTCCGCGCGCTTATCCTGAACGCCGCCGACCTGGACGTCGGGCCCGGCTCCATCGAGACGCCGGATGGACGGACCCTGTCCTCCACGGTCATCGACATCGACGCCGACGCGGAACGAGTGACGGTGTCGTTCGACGCCGAACTCCGGCCCGGCGAGCACGTGCTGCACCTGGACTTCGCCGGCAAGCTGAACGAGCGTCTGCTCGGGTACTACCGCTCGACCTACCGCGACGGCGGCACCGAGCACGTCGTGGCCACCACGCATTTCGAGCCGACGGACGCGCGCCGCGCGTTCCCGTGCTGGGACGAGCCCGACCTCAAGGCCACCTTCGCGATCACTCTGGTCGTCGACGAGGGGCTGGCCTCGCTCGCGAACGGTCCCGAGATCGGACGGGAGCGGACCGACAAGGGGCGCGTCCGCGTCAACTTCGGCGAGACGATGCCGATGTCGACGTACCTCGTCGCCTACTGCGTCGGACGCTTGGAGCTGACGGAGCCCGTCGACGTGGACGGCGTGCCGCTCCGGATCGCGCACGTGCCGGGAAAGGGGCACCTCACATCCTTTGGCCTCGAGGCGGGCGCCTTCTCGCTGCGGTTCTTCGCGGACTACTACGGGATCCCGTACCCCGACGCAAAGGTCGACTTCATCGCGCTCCCGGACTTCGCGCAGGGCGCCATGGAGAACCTCGGGCTGATCACGTACCGGGAGAACCTCGTCCTTGTCGATCCCGACAAGGCCACCCAGTCCGAGCTGGACGGCATCGCGGATGTGATCGCGCACGAGCTGGCGCACATGTGGTTCGGCGACCTCGTCACGATGCGCTGGTGGAACGGCCTGTGGCTGAACGAGGCGTTCGCGACGTTCATGGCGCTCCTCGCGATCGACTCGTATCGGCCGGACTGGGACGTCTGGGGGGGATTCCGGCGGACGTGCTCGTACGCGTTCGACGTCGACGCGCTCAACAGCACGCGCCCGATCGAGTTCCCGGTGCACTCGCCGGATGACGCGCAGGGGATGTTCGACACGCTGACGTACACCAAAGGCGCGGCAGTCCTGCGCATGCTCGAGCAGTACATCGGGCCGGAGGTCTTCCGCGAGGGCATCCGCCGGTACCTGCATGAGCACGCGCACGGCAACACGGAGACCAGGGACCTGTGGGACGCGCTCGAGGCCGCGTCTGGCGTGCCGGTCGGCCGGATCATGGATGGCTGGATCTGGCAGGGCGGCTACCCGATGATCTCGATCCGGCCGTCGAACGGCGAGCTCCGGCTCTCACAGGAGCGGTTCCGGCTGGAGGGCGGCGACGATGGCACCCGGTGGGATGTGCCGCTCGTCGTCCGTGCGTCGACCGAGGGCGCTCCGCGCGAGCGCGTCTTGGTGCCGTCGGAGGGTACGTCGCTGGCGGTCCAGCCGGACACGCTCCTCGTGGCGAACGCTGGCGAGGCGAGCTTCGTCCGGCTCCGCTACCAGGACGGGCTCGTCGAGACGGTTACCGAGTCCCTCGGCCTGCTCGAGGCGATCGAGCGATACGGGCTCGTCGATGATGCATGGGCGGGAGTGGTGGCCAGCGCCATCACGGTTGCGGACTTCCTCTCGTTGCTCGAGCGCTTCCGGGACGAGGACGACCTCTACGTCTGGCAGGCGATCCTGGGCGGACTGGCGAGCCTCGAACGGTGCGTCGAAGCGGCTGCGCGGGCGGGCATCGCCGCGTTCGTGCGTGACCTCACCGCCGGCGTCGCCAAAAGCCTAGGCTCCGTGCCGAGCTCGGGCGAGTCCGACCTGACTCGGTCGCTGCGTGGTTCCCTCCTGTCGTCACGCGGCGTGCTTGGGCGCGACGCGGCGGCCCAAGAGCGTGCCCGCGAGCTCGAGGCGGCCGCTCGGGCCGGCGAGAACGTCGACGCGGCGCTCGCAGCGGCGTCGGTGGTGACGGTCGCCGCGACGGGCGACGTGGACGACTACGAACGGTTCGTCGCCCACCGGAAGGTCGCCACGACCCCGCAGGAACAGCTGCGGTACCTGTACGCGCTGTCTGACTTCCGGATCCCGGAGCTCCTCGAGCGCACGGTCCGGATGGCCTTCACCGACGAGGTGCGGCCGCAGAACGGCCCGTCGCTCCTCGCGCGAGCGATCGCGAACCGTGAGGCTGGCGCGCTCGCCTGGCGCCTCGTGAAGGAGCGGTGGGACGAGGTGAACGAGCGCTTTTCGCCGACCACAATCATCTACCTGGCCGAGGCGGTCCGGCTGCTGAGCACACCGGAGCTGGAGCGGGACGCGCACGCCTTCTTCGCCCGGCATCCCATCCCACAGTCGCGCAAGATGCTCGAGCAGGTCCTCGAGCGCCAGCGCATCGCCGTCGCCATGCGCGCGCGCGTCGCTCCGAAGCTGGAGGCCCAGTTCGCCGGCGTCTGATCGGCTGCTCGCATCGCCGTTGCGCCGGCGCGCTCCTTGACACGTCTCGTTGGGCGCCGATACGTTCGGGCCCGAACGACCGGCCTCGGGGAGGGGTGGCGGTTGGCTGACGTCGAGGGCGTGCAGGTCTCGACGGATCATTGGATCGGCGGCGCCAGGGTCGGCTCGTCGGAGGCGTTCGATGACGTCTCGCCGATCGACGAGCACGTCATCGCGCAAGTGGCACGCGGCGACGCGCGTGAGGCCAACGCGGCCGTCGCCGCCGCGCGCGAGGCGTTCGAAACCTGGGCGAGCACCTCCGCCGAAGAGCGCGCCGGGTTCCTGCACGCGATCGCCGACGGCGTCGAGTCTCGCGTCCCCGAGCTGGCGGTGGTCGAGACGCGCGACAACGGCTCGACGCTCCGCTCGATGCGCGACAGCGTGATGCCACGCGTCGCGCACAACTTCCGTTTCTTCGCGGACCAGCTGCTGGAGCTGTCGCATCCGGATTTCGACGTCCGGGAGCACACGAACCACGTCTCGTGGGACCCGGCCGGCGTGACCGTCGTGATCACCCCGTGGAACGCGCCGCTGATGCTCGGGACGTGGCGGCTGGCGCCGGCCCTCGCGGCCGGCAACACCGTCGTCTTCAAGCCGCCCGAGTGGGCGCCGCTTACCGCGTCGATGCTCGCGGACATCGCACGAGATGCAGGCCTGCCGGACGGCGTCCTGAACGTGGTGCAGGGGAGCGGCGAGGAGGTCGGCGCGGCCCTCACGGCACACCCGGACGTCGACCGGATCGCGTTCACGGGTTCGATCGCGACCGGCAGGTTCGTGGCGCAGGCGGCGGCGCCGAACCTCACGCCCGTCTCGCTCGAGCTCGGCGGGAAGTCGGCGTTCGTGATATTCGCCGACTGCGACCTCGACGCTGCCGTGAGGCAGGCGGTGAACCAGTACGACAACGCGGGCCAGGTCTGCCTTGCCGGGACGCGGCTCCTGGTCGAGGACGACCTCTACGACACGTTCCTCGACCGGTTCGTCGAGCAGGCCGCGACTGTCAGGCAAGGCGACCCGCGCAAGGACGACACGGACATCGGGCCGCTGATCACGCGCGAGCATCTCGAGCGCGTCGACGGCTTCGTGCAGCGCGCGAAGGAGGCGGGGGCGAAGGCCGTGATCGGCGGTGGGCCCAACGAGGAGCTCGGCGGCCTGTACTACCGGCCCACCCTGTTCGTCGACGTCCACGACGGCGCCGAGATCCTGACGAACGAGGTGTTCGGGCCGGTCCTGACGCTGCAACGGTTCTCGGACGAGGACCGGGCGGTCGCGATGGCCAACTCGACGGAGTACGGTCTCGCCGGCATCGTCTACGCGGGCGACCGCGAACGCGCACGGCGGGTCGCCTCGCGTCTGGTCGCCGGGACCGTCTGGGTCAACTCGTTCTTCGTCCGGGACCTGCGGGCGCCGTTCGGCGGCGCGCGGCATTCGGGGATCGGCCGCGAAGGCGGCACCTGGAGCTTCGACTTCTACGCGGACGTCAAGAACGTCTGTACCGCCCCGACGGGCTGGCGGACGTGAGCGAATGAGGATACGGAAGGAGCGCGTCGATGGGTGAGGTCGTCGGGTTCGGGCTCGTCTCGCACGTCCCCACGATCATGCTGCCCGAGGAGGTCCGCCTCGAGATCAACGAGGGCAAGGAGATCACGCTCGTCGACGGCCTGAAGCGCCTGAAGAGCGAGGTTCTCGACCGGCTGCAGCCCGACACCGTCGTCGTGTGCGACACGCACTGGGAGTCGACGTTCGAGCACATCGTGACGGCGCACGAACGGCGGCAGGGGCGATTCACCTCGCACGAGCTCCCACGCGGGATGGCGGGCATCCCCTACGACATGCCGGGCGACCCCGAGCTGGCGAAGGCGCTGGCCGCGCATGCCGAGGCGCGTGACGACACGTGGATCCTCGCCTCGGACGACCCCTATCTGCCGATCTTCTACGGCACCGTGAACGTCTGGACGTATCTGAACCGCGGCGAGCGGTGGATCTCGATCGCGATCAACCAGACCGGGCAGACGGACGACTTCCTGCTCCTCGGCGATCTGCTCGGCCGGGCCGTCGAGCAGGTGGACCGGCGCGTCGTCGTGCTCGCGTCCGGCGGGCTGTCGCACAGGTTCTTCCAGTTCAAGGAGCTCCGCCGGCGCGAGTCGAGCGACCTGTCGAACATCATCACAAGCGAGGCGCGTCAGGCCGACGAGCACGTCATCAAGCTGATGGAGGCGGGCGACCATCGCGGCGTCATCGACTTCCTGCCCGAGTACCGCAAGCACGCGCCCGAGGGAAAGTTCGGGCACTATCTGATCGCGGTCGGCTCGGTCGGCGGCGCGGCGTGCACCGCGAAGGGTGAGCGCTTCGGCGAGTACGAGGCATCGGTCGGGACCGGGCAGGTCCACATGTGGTTCGAACGACCCGCGGGCGGCTGGACCGCCTGACGGGACCGCAAACACCGGAACGAGGGAGGGGTCCGGCGTGTCATCGCAGGGCAAGGAGTTCGGCTACGAGCGACTGGGGGCCAAGAAGCTGTCCCTGATCGACGTGATCGCGCAGTCCGTCGGGTTCATGGGGCCGGTGTTCTCGGCCGCGTTCCTGATCCCATTGATCGTCGGCGCGAACTTCGCCGGCCGAGGCGCGGGGATCGCAGCCCCGGTCTCGGTCATCCTGGCCGCGATCGGGACGTTCGCGCTCGGCTGGATCGTCGCCGAGTACGCGCGGAGGGTCCACGCGGCCGGGTCCCTCTACGACTACGTCTCGCAGGGCCTCGGCTCGTACATCGGCGCCGCTGCCGGCTGGCTGTACTACGGCGGCACGACGGTCCTCGCATCGGCGATCGCGGTGCTGATCGGGTGGTTCACCCGAGACGTGGTGTTGATCGGGATCTTCGGCGTGAGCGGCGTGATGCCCGCATGGCTGTGGAGCCTCTTATACGTGACCGCGGTCTTCCTGATCATGTACCTCGGCGTCCAGATCTCCACGCGCGTCCAGCTGACGCTGGCCCTGGTCTCGGCCGCGGTCCTGCTCGGGTTCTTCGTGTACGTCATCATCAAGGTCGGCGGCGACAACAGCCTGCGCGCGTTCAACCCCGCGGAGGCCCCCGACTTCGGTGGGATCCTGTTCGGCGTCCTGTACGGGGTCCTGATCTTCGTCGGCTTCGAGACGGCGGCGAACCTCGCCGAGGAAACGGCCGAGCCCAGGCGATCGATCCCGCGAGCCGTGCTGGTCACCGTCGTCATAGTCGGCGCGTACTACGTGATCGCTGCGTACGCACAGGTCGCGGGGTTCGCCTTCGACGTAACCCTGATCACGGATCCGGCCGTCTCACAGGCGCCAGTGTTCGCGCTGGCGTCGCCCGACTTCTTCGGCTCCACGTTGTGGCTCAAACTGATCGCGGTGGTCGTCGGGCTCGACATCATGGCGGTCGGTTTGGGTGCGGCCGTTGCGTCTACGCGTGGGATCTTCGCGCTCGCTCGCGACCGGCGGCTGCCGGGTCCGCTCGCAGCCGTCTCGGAGCGGCGCGGGACGCCGGTCGGCGCGATCGTCTTCGTCGAGGCCGTCTCGGTGCTGTTCGTGCTGCTGGCCGAGCTCGGCAACGGCGTCTTCGCGTTGCCCGAGCAGGCCGACCAGTTCTCGATGTTCGCATGGCTCTCGAGCTTCGGAGGCTTCGCGCTCGTCGTGGTGTACCTGGTCCTGTCGGTCGGTGCGCTCCGCGGCCTGAGCGGCGATCCGCAGTACGGCTCGATCGTCGCGGCAGCCATCGTCGGGATCCTCACGACAGCCGGCGCGGTGTTCGGGGCCTTCTACCGCGTCCCGGCTCCGACGAAGTGGGTGCCCTACTACGCGATCGCCTGGGCCGTCATCGGGCTGGTCGTGACGGCCGTAGTCCGCGGTCGCGAGCCGGCGAGCCAGGTCCTGACGGACCTGCGATCCGAGGAGCGCGTCTAGGCGCGCCACGGCCGGGGCGAGGTACCGGGAGGAAAGTGCAGGGGACCTGGGTACCATCGAGCCGATGGAAGGCCCGGAGGTGCCCCCGCTCCGGCTCGACGCGCCGCGCGAGGAGGCGCTCCAGCGCGCCGCGAAGCTGATCGAGCAGGCCTGGCGCAGCTTCGACCGGTTCCGCCCGGAGGAGCCGCCGCTCGACGAGCGGGTCAGGACCCTCCTTCGCGCCGCCCTCCCGGAGGAGGCGTCGCCCGTCGACGAGGTGCTCGACGACGCCGCGCGGATCCTGGACGAGAGCATCGCCCAACCCAGACCCCGGTACTTCGCGTTCATCGGCTCGAGCGGGCTGGAGATCGGCGCGATCGGGGACGCGCTCGCGTCGTGCTACGACGTCAACCTCGCCGTTGACGCCGGGGCTGCGACCGAGATCGAGAAGCAGGCCGTCCGCTGGGTCGCGGAGTTCATTGGGTACCCGTCGAACGCGGGCGGTGCGTTCACCAGCGGCGGGACGATCAGCAACATGACGGCGCTGTCCGCGGCCCGCGAGCGCGCGCTGCCCGGCGTACGGTTCGAGGGGATGACCGGCCGGCGGGCCGCCGTGTACTGCTCGCTGGAGGTGCACTACTCGATCACGCGCGCCATCGAGCTGCTCGGGCTCGGGGCCGCGAACATCCGGGCGCTCCCCATCGACGAACGCCGGCGGGTGCGGCCGGACGCGGTCGCCGAGGCGATCGACCGCGACGTCGCCGAGGGCATCGCGCCGGTCGCGGTCGTGGCCAGCGCCGGCACGACGCTCACGGGGGCGATCGACCCGATCGCGACGCTCGCCGACGTCTGCGAGGAACGCGGCGTCTGGCTCCACGTCGACGGCGCCTACGGGCTGCCCGCGGCCGGGACGAAGGCCGCCCGCTCGAAATTCGACGGCCTGGAGCGGGTCGACTCGTGCTCGGTCGACGCGCACAAGTGGCTGTACCTGCCGAAGGCGTGCGGCGTCGTGCTGGTGAAACGGCCGGCCGCGCTCGTGGAGACGTTCGCCCACGAGGAGGGATACCTGCCCCACCAGCGGCACGAGCTCCACGCGGCCGACATCACGCTCGAGTACTCGCGGCCGTTCCGGGCGCTGAAGGCCTGGCTCGCGTTCCGCGCGCACGGCGCACCGGCGTTCCGCGCGGCGATCGAACGCAACCTCGAGGAGGCGCGCCTGCTCTACGATGCCGTCGTGGCGGCACCCGACATGGAGCCGCTCGCGCCACCACAGCTATCGATCGTTCCGTTCCGTCACGTCCCGGACGGCGTCGCGGACCTCGACGACCACAACGCACGGCTCGCGAAGGCCCTGCTCGAAGACGGCCGCGTGTACCTGGCGTCGGCGCTGATCGACGACCACGTCTACCTCCGGCCGTGCTTCGTGAACTTCCGGACGACCGAGGATGACGTCCTGGCCGTGATCCCGATCGTCCGCGAGCTCGGCGAGCGGATCGCGGCCGGCCGTTAGGGATCGTCTCGAGCGAGCGAGCGGTCGAGTTCTGCGTACGCGTCGTAGCCGATCAGCTCGTACAGCTCCTCGCGGGTGAGCATCCGTCCGAACCAGGCGTGCTGGTCGCCGTCGCGCAGCAGCTCGCGATAGAACGACCGCACCTGCTTGGCGGCCACCCGGGCGGCCGAGACCGGGAAGATCACCAGCCGGTAGCCGAGGTCCTGGAGGCGCACGACAGACAAGTTCGGGCTCTTGCCGAACTCGGTCATGTTCGCGAGGAGCGGACCCGGCACAGCCTCGGATAACGCGGCGAACTCGTCCTCGGACTCCAGCGCCTCGGGAAAGATCACATCCGCGCCTGCCTCCCGGTACGCGAGGGCGCGCCGGATCGCCCCGTCCATGCCCTCCGTCGCCCGAGCGTCCGTTCGGGCGATCACGACCACCTCGCGGCGCGCGGCGACCGCCGCCGCGACCTTCTCCTCCATGCGCGCGATGTCGGTCACGCGCTTGCCGTCGAGATGCCCGCAGCGTTTTGGGTCCTCCTGGTCCTCGATCTGGATCGCGGCTGCGCCCGCGTCCTCGAGCTCCCTGACGGCGCGCATGACCGACAGTGCGCCGCCGAACCCCGTGTCCGCGTCGACGACCAACGGCGCGTGCGCGACCCGCGTGATCTGCCGGACGGTCCGGACGGCGTCGTCCACGGTGAGCAGCCCGATGTCCGGAAGTCCCATGCTCGCGGAGAGGGCCGCGCCCGACAGGTACAGCGCCTCGGCGCCCGCCCGCGTCGCGAGCAGGGCCGTGAGGCCGTTGAACACGCCGGGCATCGCGACCGCTCGCTCCCGCTCGAGCAACCGTCGCAGGTCCGCCCCGGCCTCGGGTCGCGCAGACGGCTCCAGCCAGGTCACGGCTCGCCGCCCAGCTCGGCGAGCAGTAAGGCCAACGCGTCCTCATCGTCGTGGAGCCGCCAGACGAGATCGGTGACGCGTTCGGCGCGCTCGGGCTTCCACCGCCCGTCGGCGTTCGCGCGGAACTTGGCGACGAGCTCGTCGTCGGTCATGGGGTTCCTCGCGTGGCCGCGCGGGAAGCGGACCTGGCGGACGAGCGTGCGTCCGTCTTCGGTCATCACCGTGACGCGGTTCGGGATCCCATCCGGGTACCCCTGGGTGAGGTCGTGGTCCTCGTGGATCGACACCGCGCGGCCGAGCAGGTCGAGCGTTCGCTCGTCGCGGAAGCGACCCTCGTCGAACGTCGCCGATCCGACGGTTCCGTCCATAAGCGCCGCGAGCGTGATGTACGGCAGCGAGTGATCCGCCGTCTCGCGCGTCCGCGGGTCCCACTTCTCGCGGTCGGCCGCGATGATCTCGTACGAGGCACGGAACGTGTCGATCTCGATGTCCGCGATCGCGGCCGGGGCGTCCGCTCCGAGCTCCGGATGGATCTGCAGCGCCGCGTCGACGGCGCTCTGGGCGTGGTACTCGACGGGCCACAGCTTGACGTGCGTGCGGAGGATCGCGAGCGGCGGGTCACCTCGCACGAGCGCGCCGAACGCCCCCTCGTCGAACGCCTCGCCGGCGAGGACCTGTCGGACGAAGCCCATCTCGCCTTCGAACGGCTCGAACGGACCCGTCATCCCCGCGCGAGCGATCTGCACAGCAGACACCGCGTTCCGCGCGGCGTTCGCGGCCGCCGCGCCCTTCCACATCGACAGCTCGCCGACGCGCGTCTGGCGCATCGCGGCGTGGGGGACTGCGGCGATCGCGATCGCGTGTTCGATCGTCTCGACCCCCAGGCCGAACAGGCTCCCGGCCGCGCCGGCCACGGCGATCCCGATCACGTTCACGTGGTCCCAGCCATGGAGCCGCAGGCTCGCGGCATCGCAAAGCGCAACGCCGATCTCGTATGCCGTCGCGATCGAGGCGATCAGTCGCTCCGCGCGGCCCGGTTCGTCCGCCCCGGAGCGATCCGCGACCGCGAGCAGCGCGGGGATCACGTCGCTCGGGTGCAGCGGTTCGCGCGACAGGTAGGTGTCGTTGAAGTCGAGGCACCGGACGGCGACGCCATTCGCGAAGGCTGCCGCCTCGACGTTGCTGCGGTTCCGCGTTCCCCAAATGCGAGCGCCGTCGGCCTCGGGCATCGACGCTGCGTACGCCCGCGCCGCCCGTGCGGCCGGCTCGTCGGACCCGGCCACCGCGACGCCGATCGAGTCGAGGATCCGTCCTTCGACCTCGTGGATCGTCTCGCGGGGGAGGCGCTCAGGATCGACGCCCGCGGCGTACTCCGCGAGCAGGCGGCTGATGCGATCCGACATGCCCCTCCGCGCCCGTGCCTGGTGGGCGAGCCAGACTCTACACTTCCGCCGCCCCGCGACCGTACCGATGACGGAGACGTGAGATGGATCGACCGCTGGTGGGTGTGGTGATGGGCTCGAGGTCCGACTGGGAGACGATGCAGCACTGCGCCGATCAGCTCCGCGCGTTCGGCGTAGCGTACGAGACCCGCGTGTTGTCCGCGCATCGGACGCCGGAGGAACTGGGGGCGTGGGTCCGCAGCGCGGAGGACCGCGGCGTGGAGGTGTTCATCGCCGCGGCGGGCATGGCTGCCGCGCTTCCGGGGGTCGTGGCCGCACAGACCACGTTGCCGGTGCTCGGCGTGCCGATGGAGTCGAACCTGCACGGCCTCGACTCGCTGCTGTCGATCGTGCAGATGCCGGGCGGCATCCCGGTTGCGACGCTCGCCGTCGGGAAGGCGGGCGCCATCAACGCCGCGATCCTCGCCACGCAGATCCTCGCCCGTGGGCACGAGGAGTTCCGCCCCGTGATCAAGGACCATCGGGCCCAGCAGGCCGAGAAGGTCCTCGCCGACCCGGATCCCGAGGCGGACTAGTCGTGGCCTACGTCACCTGCCCGTGGTGCATGACACCTCAGCTCGTGGGCGACGACGAGGACGGCTACCGATGCGTGACGTGCTTCGGAGACGTGCGCTTCCACACATGCCCCGATTGCGGCTTCCGGCAGACCGTGAGCGAGAAATGGACGGCGTTCACGTGCGGCAACTGCGAGACGAAGGTCGATCTCCCGCGCCGCCAGACGTTCGCCGACGCCACGAGAGCGCGGCAGGTGCAGGGGGTCGGGCATCCGTGGCCGCGGCTCTGACGCGACCAAGCTAGAGGCTCTCGACCATCCTCCGCATGCGAACGGCCATCCCCTCGAGCAGCTTCAGGGCGATGTCGGGCTCGTCCCGCAGCATGCGGCGGAAGGGTGCACGCTCGATCCTGATCGTCGTGAGCGGTGTCTCGGCGACGACCGAGGCGCTGCGGGGCTCGCCGTCGAGCAACGCCATCTCGCCGAAGAAGTCGCCCGGTCCGAGCGACGCCTCGCCCTTGGCCGTTGAGATCCTTCCACGGACGACCTTGGCCTTGCCATCGACGATGATGTAGAAGGCCAGCCCCGGCGTCCCCTTCCGCACCAGCATCCGGCCGGCCCCGTAGCTCACCTCCTGCGCGAGGTCCGCGACGCGCGACAGCTGCGCCCGAGACAGACCCCCCAACAGCGGGACGCGTTCGAGCAGCCGGAGGGGCGGGCGCCGCGTGGTGGACCGCGGCGTGGACGTCGTGGGCATCGCCGCCCATTCCACCACACGCGAGTCGGCCGCAACACGGTTCGTTCAGGCGTGCTTGAATCGGCCCCCGGGGCGTGGTCCCCTCGTTCGCGGTGAGTGGATGGTGGGCCGTCTCGTTCATCGCGCTGTGGTGCGCGGTCATCGCCCTGGGCGTGCTCGTCGTGGCGCTCGCGCGCGAGGTGGGCGCTCTCCACCTGCGGCTCGGCCCGCGCGGCGCCCTCGAGATCGACACGGAGGGCCCACCGCTCGGTGCGGCGGTCCCGCGGGTCCGCGGCGTCGGTCTCGACGGTGCAATCGGGGCGCTGGGTGGCCCAGGCTCGATGCGCGTGATCCTGTTCGCGTCACCGACGTGCCCGCTGTGCGGTGACGTCCTACACGCGCTCCCGTCGATATCGCGCGGGGACGCCGACGGGATCGTCGTCGGCGACGCGCCGCCCGGGCGCATGGGCGAGTGGCGCAGGCTCGGCATCCCCGTGATCTCATCGCCCGAGGCGTTCACCGCCTACGCCATACCGGGGACGCCGTACGCGATCGTCATCGACGAGATGGGCCGGGTGCTCGCGAAGGGCACGCCCAACGATCCCGAGCAGCTCGAGGGGCTGCTGCTGACCGCCCGCAAGCGCGCCGGCGAGGTGATCCGCGTCCCGTGACCTCCAGCGTGTTCGAGCGCGCCGAACGAGCGCTCGCTCGACGGACGACGCGACGTTCGTTCCTGTCGAAGGTCGGCCGCACGTTCGTCGCGGTCGCGGGTGGCGGTGTCGTCGCGGCAACCCTCGCGCCCGAGCGGGCCGAGGCGCACCATCTCTGCGGCCACACCTTCACGACGGGCTCGTGCCCGCACCCGTTCAGGCCGTACTCGCGCGTCGACAAGTGGGGCTACCCCGTTCACCCCGAGTACGGCTACCCGGTGGATGACGACGGGAACATCTACCTCTCGCGTGACCAATCGCGGCGGAAGATCTGCCAGGATGTCGTGCGGGACGAGTACCCGCGGACGGGGAGGCCCCGGTACGGAGGCGGATGGAGCCGTTGCTGCAACGGACGCATCCGCCACATTCAGGACTGCTGCTCGCGATCCAGCATCCGCATCAACGGCGATCGCGCCGTCCGCGGCTACTGCCGCGCGAACCTCAAGGTGTTCTGCATCACCTATCAGGAGCTCGATCTCCGGTGCTAGCCGAGCCGGTCGTTCTCGCGGCCGTCGTCGCGTCGATCGTCGGCGGCCTGTCGGCGTTGTTCGGTCCGTGAGGACTCTCGATGGTGGAGACCATCACTCCCATGGTCCATGGGGGCAGCCGAACCAGATGGGCCGGAGCCGTCGCCGTGCACACCCTCGCAGCAACGATCGTCGCCGGCGCGTTCGGTGGAGCGCTCGGCGGCATCGGGCGTCTCCTCGGCGCGCCGTGGGCCGGGGCGTGGTGGCCGCTCGTCGTGCTCGTCGCGCTTGCCGGCATCTCCCATGAGCTGTTTGCGACGCCGTTCCCCGTGCCGCAGCTGCGGAGGCAGGTGCCCAACTGGTGGCGGACATTCTTCGGCCCGTACCCCGCCGCGGCCCTGTACGGTGGCGCCCTTGGCGTCGGGTTCCTGACGTTCATCACACACGCGACGCTCGTCGTCGTGTGCGTCGCCGCGATCGCCTCTGGTCGACCCGTCGTGGGCGCGGCGATGCTGGCGCCGTTCGGGTTCGCCCGCGGCATCGGGGCGCTCGTCGCCGCGTCGGCCGGCGGGGACGTCGTCGAACGGCTCGCCCGCATCGGCTCGGGCAGTCTGCTGCCGGTCGCGAACGCCGTCGCCGTCGCGCTCGTCTGCGTCGCGACGATCGCGTCGCGCCCGGGCTTCGCGATGCGAGACGTGGCCGGTCTCGCGGCCGCCGTGCTCGCCTCGACCTTCGCATGGAGCGCGACGTGGAAGCTGCTTCGACCCGCCGCGTGGCGGCGGGTGCTGTCATCCCACCGGCTCGACAGGGTCGGCCCGGCGGCTGCCGTCGGGGTCCCCCTCGCCGAGCTCGCGGTTCCGTCGGCCTTCGTCGTGGGACGACCGGCCGCGGCAGCCGCCGTGGCCTCGGCGATCCTGCTCGCCGGGGCGGCGGCCGTGGTCCGGGCGGGGATCAGGGTCGGACCGCACGTCGCCTGCGGGTGCTTCGGACAGAAGGCGAGGGACTACCGCGTCTCGCTGGCGCGTAACGCCCTCCTGGTTGGCATCTCGATCGCGTCGATGCGCGCGCCCCCGCGGGTCGGCGTGGCCATCTCGATACCGGGCGCGTCGGACGTCGCCCCACTGGCGCTCGTCCTCGTCGGCGCCGGGACGCTCGCGTGGTCGGTCGTGGCGGTTGGGCGGGCGCTCCGCCGCTCGGAGGTCGGGTCGTGAGGCGCGCGATCGGCATCGCGGCGCTGGTCGGGCTCCTCGTTGTGCCCGCGCGCGTGGCGCGCGCCGATCACACCGACCAGACGGACGCCAACGACGTCGACGGGGTCCTCGATGTCGAGGAGGTGCGGTTCCGACACGAAACGGGTCCGTATGTCTGGGTCTTCCGGACGTATGCGGAGTGGACGGCCAAGAGGATCTGGGACAAGGGGTTCTTCGTCGTCCAGCTCGACACGATCGGCACGTCGGATGCGGACCACCTGGTGCTGCTGCGATCCAGCGGCAGGGAGATGACGGGCGAGCTCTTCCGTATCCGCAAGAACGGATCGCTCAAGCTCATGCGCAAGCTCGACGGCTATCGGGCGGGGCCCCAGGGGGCGGGCGTCGCCGTCCGGCGACGGCATCTCACGATCGGCGTCTACCGGACGTCGTTCTTCTGGTGGACGGCGTCGCTGTTCACAAGCGATGTGTGTCGCACGACGTGCATCGACGCCGTCCCGGACGAAGGTACCGTCGAGCAGGAGCTGCCCGCGCAGTGACCTCCGTCCGGGTCGAAGGCTGCTAGTCGAGCAGGCTGACCCCGCCGGGACCGACCAGCAGTCCGACGACGATCAGGATGATGCCCATAAGGACGCCACCGCGCACGAGCGTGACGATGCCGGCGATAACGAGCACGGCGGCGATGATCCACAAGATGGTGTCGGTGATCGGTTCGCCGCCACCCCCTTCCTGCGCGAGCATCGAGAGCATGCCTACCATCGGGTCCTCCCTTTCTGGGTTCGGCACGGCTAATACCCGCCCGAGCGCGGTCGCTACCGTGGGGTCTCGGCGCTACCAGCGTGAAGCGTCGGCCGGCGGAGG
>JBKPHM010000043.1:0-17117 GCA_046729855.1 Actinomycetota bacterium
GGAGAAGAACCCGAGGCTGATGCTGACGGCCACGACCGCGGCCGCCGCTACGAACCACTTCAGCTGCAGCCTCTCTTCCCCCGTCGAACGGCGGAACCGAGCCACCACCGATGCGAAGGACAGCAGCAGCGTGACGGGATAGGTCAGGGCGGCAGCGAAGAACACCGTGACCACGATCTGCGGCAGCGACCCCGTCGTGGCTTCCTCAGATCCCGCGAACGGGTTCGACCAGATCTGCGCCGCGAAGATCCCCGATCCGAATGTGAGGCAGATGAGAACCGCCGCGGAGAGCCACGTGACCGGACGCCAGCGACGCGACGGGAGGCGTCCGTTCGGGAACAGGAGGAATAGGAACGGCAGGAGGCAGATCGCCACCGGCAAGAACAGAACGCTGATCCAAGCCATGACGTGGCCGCCGGGCAGCGTCCCGGGGTCGACCAGCAGGACATGGATCGCGTAGAGCTGTCCGAAGATCGCGACCCCGAGCGCGAAGCTCGCGCCGAGATAGACCCAGCCGATCGGGTTCCGCGGACGACGCGAGGCGATCAGGATCCCAAGGAGCGGGACGGGGATGTTCACCGCGATGTCGATCCCCGTAAACACGCTCCATACGCCGACGCTCTGGGGGAGAACGATCCGAGAACGATCGATGAGATACAGGATCAGGGCGGCGAGCAGGAGCGCGATCGAAGAGACGCCGACGAACCACGCCACCCGACGAGCGGTGTACGTCGTCACGAACCCCACCCCCGGCCCTATTCTCATCCCATCGGTAGCTGTTCGAAAGGGTGGGGGCAGGAGGCAGAGCGGAGGGGAACCCACGGGCAGTGACGGCCGCAACCTGCTCACCCGATGGCGGAAACCTCTCGCTTGCACGCGACCCCGTTTCGATCCAGCCCTGGAGCATCCGGCGACCGGCCCCACGATCGCCATGCCGCTGGGCGTCCTGCTCGCGCTCGGATTCCTCGTGGCCACGTGGAAGGCGTTCGCATGGGCCACGATCCGCGCAGATGCGAGGTGTCATGCTGCTTCCGCGCCGGTGAGGCACGTTCGGGACATGTGCCAGGCCCATTGCGTGGATTGCCGACGAGCGTACGACAGCGACCGCTGGGCTCGTCAACGCGCCGCGAGGGCAGGGGCTTCGCAGTGGAAGGGCACATACGCCCAACGTCAGCGTGCAGCAAAGGAGTGGGAGTCGGCACAGGGTCAGAGAATGGCAAGACGAGATCAAGAGATCGATCGAGCGCGACCGCGGCCGGTTGAAAGTTGGGGAGTCGTGAGATGCGGACACCGGGCAATCCACGGCGGGCGCCGCAGTTTCTTGCGACCCGGTTCCGAAAATCTCAGCGGCGATTACGCCCGGACACCCGGGCTCCCGACCGCGAGAAAGCGTGGCCGGATTGGATTAGGCGCTCGGATCGGTCCATGGAGTTTGGGAGCGTAGCGCGGCGAGCAACGCAAGCGTCAGCTCGTCGCCGGGGTCGGCGCGACACCCTACGGTACCGAGACGCGCCCCTCGACCACGGTCCCGTGTCCGGGACTCGAGCGGACGAGCAGGTCCCCGCCAAGCGCTGCCAGCCGATCCGACATGTTCTGCAGCCCGGAGCCGAGCGGCGTAGTGGCCTGGTCGAACCCGTCGCCGTCGTCCTGGATTGAGAAGACGAGCTCCCCGCCCTCCTCGTGCAGCCGAACGACGACCTCGCCGGCCTTGGCGTACTTCGCGGCGTTCTGCAACGCCTCGAGCGTGCAGAAGTACACGGCCGTCTCGACCTCCTGCGGGTATCGGCCGATGCCGTTGCTCTCGACCCGGACAGGCACGGTCGACCGATGCGACTGCGCCTCGATCGCGGCCGCAAGGCCCTGATCGGCGAGCAGCGGCGGATAGACGCCGCGGGCGAGGTCCCGGAGGTTCTCGAGCGCGTCGCCGACGTCGCCCTCGAGGCGCTCGAGCATCTGATCGGCCGCGTCCGGGTCCTTCGACGCCGTCCGGCGCGCCAGGCTCAGTCCGACCGCCAAGGCCACGAGCTGCTGCTGCGCGCCGTCGTGCAGGTTTCGTTCGAGGCGCCGGCGCTCCTCGTCCTGCGCGACCACGAGGCGTTGCCGAGATGCCCGGAGATCCTCGATCAGGCGAGAGTTTGCTAGGAGCAGCGCCGCCTGGCCCGCCAGGTCGGTCACGAGCGTCTGCTCGACAGGCGTAAGGGGCTCATTCGGCGGCTTGACCACCGTGAGCTTCCCGAGCTGCTCTCCCCGGTGCTTGACCGGCACCGATGCGGTCGCGCCCTCGAACTCGGGCGACCGCCCGCCGGCCGCGCGGACCGGCGCATGCGAGCCGTTGGTAGGCCAAGTCGCGACCGGGCGGAACTCCTCTCCGACCTTTAGCCAAACGCCCGCGGACGCGGCCCCGGTCCCCTCGGCCAACAGCCGCACCATGCGAACGTGGATGTCCTCGCCCGAGTAGGTCTCGCCCACGCGTTCGGAGAAGCGGGAGAGCACCTCGTAGGGCGTGGCGCGTTCGCCGTAGACGAGCCGGTTGCCGAAGTGCTGCGCCCGCCGCCGTATCGGCTGGAATGCCACCGCGACGACGGCCGTCGCCACCAGCGAGAGCCCTTCCGTGACGCCGATGACGGCGCCGATCACGACCACGACGATCACGTAGATCGCGCTGATGACGGCCGCCAGCGCCCCGTAGGCGATCGCCTTGTTGAGGATGACGTCGATGTCGTAGAGGTTGTGCTTGACCATCGCGATGCCGACCGCGACGTACAGGCCGAGGAGCGCCAGAGACGTCACGATCCCAACCACCCGGGAATCGATGAAGGAGCCGACGCTGAACGTCACCGCCGTGACGGCGGCGGCCGAGACGAACCATTTCAGCTGCAGGCGTTCATCGCCCGCGGATCGCCGGAATCGGATCGTGAGCGATACCACCGAGAGCAACAGCGCGACTGGCAGCGCCAGCGCCCCGATGAGGATCGCCGTTCGAGCGAAGGTGCCCCCGGCGCGGGCCGCAGCCTCGATGTCCTCGAAGGGATCGGCCCATGAGTTCGTCGCGAACACCACGGCCGCGACCGTGAGGAGGACGTAGATCGCCCAGGTCAGCCCGGCCACGGGGCGCCAACGGGGCGACACCAAGTGACCGGTAGGGAACAGGAGGAACAGCAGCACCAGGGCGGTGATCGGGAACGTCCACAGGACGTTGCTCATCCACGCCATCGCTCGCCCAGCAGGCAGGGACCCCGGTTCGACGATCAGCGCATGCAGCGCGTACACCTGTCCGAAGGTGGGCAGTGCGATCGCAATCCCGGCGCCGATGAACAACCAGCCGATCGCGTTGCGGGGCTGCTTGTTGACGATGACGATGCCAAGGATCGGCACGCCGATGCTCACGAGCATGTCGAAGACGTCTGCGGCGGACCAAGCTCCGACGTTGGTCGGCAGGCGCGTACGCCGATCGACGAACATGAAGACGATCGAGGCCACCAGCAGCGCGATCGAAACGACGCCGACCGACCAGGCTAGTCTCCGCGCGGTCCACGAGCTCATTCGCCCACCTCGAGGTGGATTGTGCTCCCTCGTGCATCACCACGGAAGAGGCACGATCGAAGAGAGTAGAGTCGATCGTCCACGGTGGACACGACCAGGGGAACAACGAGCGCGGCCGGTCGCCGCGCCGAGGGCGCGCGCCGGCTCGGCCAGACCGAACCTCATCGGCGGCCGTCCGGCGAGCCGCCGCCGCTCCCCCGCGAGCTTGGACGCTCGGGGTGGTTCTTCCTGTTCATGCTCGGCTATTTCGCGCTCGCGACGGTGGGCTTCCTCCTGTTCCCCACGGTTCAGCAGTTCTTCGAGCGCTGGGATCACACCCGGCAGCTGTGGCTGACGGATCTGCGGCGACCCTGGCTCACGGACGTGTCGCTCGTCGTGAACGGACTCGCGGCCGCGTGGACGATCCGCGTCCTCCGCTGGTCCGTGATCCTCGGTCTGATCGTGTTCCGGCGCTGGAGGCACCTGCTCGTCTTCCTCGGCGCGATCATCGTGACGGAGATCGTCACGTACAGCAGCTCCAACGTGATCGCCAGGCCGCGCCCGTTGGGCATCCCGATCCTCGCCGGATGGGAGGGGTACTCGATGCCGTCACGACCGGTCGCGGGGCTGGCGGTGACCGCGGTCGGACTCGCGTACACCCTCGTGGTCCCGGGCCGCCCGCGTTCGACCGCCAAGTGGGTGATCGGCGTGGCGCTCGTCGCGGTCGGACTCGCGCGCGTGTACCTGGCGGTCGATCACCCCAGCGATGTGGTCGCTGGCGGGATCTTCGGCGTGGCCGTCGCAGTCGCGATGTTCCGCTGGTTCACGCCCAACGACCTGTTCCCGGTCCGGTACAAGCGGGGCAAGGCGGCCCACCTGGACGTCGGGGGCCGGCGCGGCGAGGCGATCGTCTCGGCCATCGGGAACCAGCTCGGGCTGGATGCGCTCGATATCAAGCCGGTGGGTCTCGAGGCCTCGGGTGGCTCCACGCCGCTCCGTATCCGCGTCGCGGCGAGCAATAGCGAGCCCGAGCGGTACTCGTTCGCCAAGCTGTACGCGAAGGGCCACGTGCGCGCCGACCGCTGGTACAAGCTCGGGCGCACGATCCTGTACGGGGCGCTCGAGGACGAGACGCCATTCCAGTCCGTCCGGCGGTTCGTCGAGTACGAGGACTACACACTGCGCATCCTCTTCGAGCTCGGGGCGCCCACGCCCAAGCCGTACGGGATCGTCGAGATCACGCCCGAACGCGAGTACATGATCGTCATGGAGTTCTTCGAGGGCGCGGTGGAGATCGGCGACGCTGAGATCGATGACGCCGTGATCGAACAGGGCCTCGCGCTCGTCCGGCAGCTGTGGGACGCGGGGCTCGCGCACCGGGACATCAAACCGGCGAACCTGATGGTCCGCGGAAGCGAGCTCAAGCTGATCGACGTGTTCTTCGTGCAGGTGCGTCCGTCGCCGTGGCGTCAGGCAGTGGATCTGGCCAACATGATGCTGGTCCTCGGACTCCGTTCGGACGCCGAGACCGTGCACCGTCACGCGCTCCGGTTCTTCACCGAGGACGAGATCGCGGAGGCGTTCGCCGCGACGCGCGGGGTCGCGAGTCCCACGCAGCTCCGCAACCAGCTGAAGCACGACGACCGGGACCTGCTGGCGGAGTTCCGAGCCCTGGTGCCTCCGCGCGAACCGATCGCGATCCAGCGCTGGAGTGTGCGTCGCGTGCTGTTGACCCTGGGAGTCGCGTTCGCCGCGTTTCTGGCGCTCGGCCTCATCGTGAGCAACTGGACGGCCTTCTCCTGAGGCTCGCCGAGCCGCACTCATGTCGTGGTGTCAACCCGCCACTCAATCGGCGAGGCGGTCGAGCAGCTCCAGACCGAAGCCGCGTAACTCCAGGTCCGGGCGAGCCATCGGCATGATCACAGCATCCTCTGCACGTCCAGGATCGGAGACCTTGACCCGCGTCCGCATCGCCTCCGTAGACAGGCGGACCTGGATGACGTCGGTCACCCGTGCCTCCATGTGCTGCACGGCGTTGGCCACGAGCTCACTCAGCAGCAGGTCGATCTTGAAGCGGCTCTCCCTATCGGAGGAACGGAGGGCCGGCGCGAGGCCCCATCCGGCGAGCCTCGGTGCCTCCACGCCGATCGGCAGCCGAAGATGAACGACGGGTCCCGTGTCGCCGAACTGCGACACGATGCGAAGCCCCTTTCCGGGCCTCCTACAGATCCCCCCCGTCGGACCGCCATGCACAAGGTCACATGGTGTGGCCAAGAAAGAATGACTAGACCGATGTCGGCAGGCGGGTTGGATCGACGCTGGCGCGATCGTGCTCGGGCGAGTGTCTGGCCTGTCAGTCATCAAGTACGCGTTCGAACAGGCCCGAGCTTCCGACTCCGCACAACACTGGTGAAGTGGTTCCTGGCGATCCCGCGCTGCATCGTGCTGGCGTTCCTGTGGATCGCCGCCGTGATGATCCTGATCGTGGCCTGGACCGCAGGGAGGACACGATGAAGAAGCCTTCGCGATCTTGATCGCCGGAGCATTGGCGACGGTCCTGCTCGCCCACGGGCATGCCTTGGTGCTCGAGGAAGCCGGCGAGCTGCATACAGGCCTCGAGGTAGGTCTGGATCGTCCGCTCGAGACGTTGCCTGCTCGAAGGTGACGTTTGAACGACGCCACCATCGTCCGGACGTCGACTACACTTTGCCGCGAGGAGACGCTCGTAAGCTGGTCTCGCATGGAGGCTCCGTCGGCGATTAGGTTCTGTAAAGTTGTCAGCTGCAGGAGCGGTGTGCAAGGTCGTGGCTCGTCGTTTCCGCAGGTAGACACGGGGACGTAGCTCAGTTGGTAGAGCACCTGTTTTGCAAGCAGGGGGTCGGCGGTTCGAGTCCGCTCGTCTCCACCAGACTTCGTGTCGAACGGGTCAGATTCGTCGCGACTAGATAGCCAGTTCGAGCGATCCGTCGATGTGCACGTGCCCGGGCCGGTTACGACCCCCGGGCACCTTGAATGAGGTGTCGCTGGCGGCGTCGTACACCACGATCCGTCCGTGCTTCAGCCGATACACGACCTGTCCGGCGTCGCGCGCTACCGCGAAATCGGAGACCCAGCCCGTTGCGATCTCGCCGAGCACCTCGCCGGTCTCGGACGAGACCGTCAGGAGACCAGCCGGTCGGTTGAAGCCTCGATCCGTCCGTTCCCATCGCCAAACCACGAGGGTCGTGGCGTCGAGCCAGATCGGGCGCAGCAGCACTGCGTCGCACGACCCGGCCGCCAGCCGGCGAGCATCCGACCCGTCCACGCCCATGAGATGCACGCTCGCGCTGCACGGCACCCCCGGGCGGTAGTACGTGAACGCGATCGTCTGGCCGTCAGGGCTGAAGGATGGATACAGGGACCGGTCGTCCGTGGTGATCTGCTTGAGGCTGGTCCCATCCACGGTCGCGACCCAGATGTTCCACACGAACAGGAAGGAGCCGTTCCCCTCGGTGAACGCCACCCGCTGCCCATCCGGCGAGACCGCTGTCTCGAGTGGGTGGAGGTCACCGCTCTCCAGCTGAGCGAGCCGGCGCTCCTCGCCCGTCTCGAGGTCGCGGAACCACACGGAGCTCACGTACGGGTCGCGGTCCTCGGGCACGTCGCGCCCGTTGTTATCCGGGAAGAACAGCAGCGACGTGCCGCCGTCGAACAGCAGCGGCCATCGCGCGTCAACGACCTTGTAGACTCGTTCGCCGGTCTGGGCGTCCTTGATGATGACATCCGACGCGAAGGTCACGCGTCGACGGTGGCGCGTGAACGCAACGAGGCCCGAGTTGATCGTGGCGAAGGGCTCCGCCTTCTCGCTCAGCACGACGGCGTTCCCCGTCTGATCCGTTGCGACGATCGTGGAATCGAGGAAGCTACGGCTAACCGTGTAGACGATGTGCGGCGAACTCTCGTCCTGGGCGGAGGCGTCGGTGTCGACGATCGTGGTCGCGACAGACATTGCCGCCGCCAGGACGACCAACGCGGCGCGGCGGTGCGCGCCAAACCTGAAGGATCCTCCCATCGCGCTACTCCTCCCGTTCGGCGAGCGTGGACGGCCGAGGGCGTGAAGCTACCCCAACCCCCGCCATCGCACGCGCGGCTGAACGCGGACGGCTGAACCAGGTCGGCGCGGAGCCCAGAAGCTACTCCGTGACTGTGAATGGCTCAGAAGCACAGGAGTCCGCCGGCGACGCGACGAACACGATACGGTCCCCGACCGAGATCGGTCCGCCCCCTGTGCCCTGGAGCTCGCTTGCCCGCTCGGGCACCGAGAACGTCACGTCGAACCCGTCCGCTGGGACGATGCCGACATTCACGGACCCAAGCACCGGCGTAGATGACCCCGGATTGAGAACCACGCCGCTGAGGAAGGTCTGGCGTTGCGGCGTCGGCTCGCACGAACCGGTGAGGCGGACCGTGGTTCCAATCGGCCCCGAGGAGGGTTCGACCGTGATGTGGCCTTCGGGCGGGGGATAGTCTGCGGCGGCCGAGGGCGCTCGCGGGACGAGCCACACGGTGTATCGGTCGGCATCGGTGTCGACGTTCCAGACCTCGCCGCATCGTCCGGCCGACACGTCGCACCTGTACACCGATACGGTTCCCGGCTGGCTTCGGGCCAGAACGAGCAGGCGTCCATCTTCCTCCCACGCCACCTGGCGTACGCCAGGGATCGGTTCGCTGCGGAAGGGCTTTCGTCGGGTCTTCACGTCGACGACCACGACTCTGTTGACCGCCGGCCGCGTGCCTCCCTCGTCGAGGGGTCCCTCGATCCCGACGAGTTCCTCCCCAGATGGGGAGAACGCCTGCGGCGTGAAGTTGCAATCTGCCTCGGCGCCGTCCTCGATCGCCCTCGCCTCCGAGACGAGGACGATGTCCCAGCAGGTTCCATCGCCGTGCCTGACCACGACGTAGCCTCGTGCGGGCTGTGTCACGACCGCACCGTTGTCCGGCAATTCGACGATCCGCGACCCGTCCCAGACGCCACCTGTGACGCCGCCGGCGTCCCCCGCCGTCACGGCGCCTCGAGAGCCGACGAAGCCGATGGGTGCCACGTAGCCCGGCACGCCCACCGCTACGCCCGGTGATCCATCAAGGAGATCCGTCATGACGAGCTGCGTGGACGCCATCCTCGGCTGCTCGACGACGCCGTACGCGAGCGCTCCGTCCGAAGTCACTGCGAACGCCTGCGAAGTCCCGGTGGCCAAACGCTCTGCACCGGTGCTTTCTTGCCAGCGCCAGAGGTCGACGCCCTCGCGGCCATAGGCCAGGCCGACGATCCCGAACTTACCCTCGACCGGCGGGGCGTACGGGGCCGCCGGCGCCGGCCACTCCGCCACGAGGCGGGTCTCGCCCTGGGAGACCTCCAGGATCTGGCCGTCGACGAAGAGGCGTAAGCCGAGGGTTGCGTCGGTACCGGCTGGACGCCGCTCCGTGGCCGGCTGGAACGCGTTCCAGAGCAAGATCGCGACCGGCGCGGCGAGCAGCAGGACCGTCGCAGCTACGAGCGCGACCCGCAGCCGATCTCTTCCGCGGGACCGATCGGACTGGATCTGGCCGTTGGCTCCGGCCGCCAGCCGTGCATCGACGGCGGTGGCGAGATCCGGCGGGTGGAGGTTGTCGAGTTCGTCGCGCAGCCGTTCTTCGAGATCAGTCATCCTGGCGCTCCAAGGTCTTCCGAAGCCTCTTTCGACCCCGGCTCGCATGGACGCGGGCGGTCGCAGCCGAACAGCCGAGCGCCTTGCCTACCTCGGAGGCGGGGTACCCCGCGTAGTAGGTCAGGACGACGGCCGCGCGCTGGCTGGCGGGGAGCTCCCGGAGCGCCGTCAAGACGGGCCCACCGGGCTCTTCGATCTCGTAGGACGGCTCGCGATCCAATGCTCCCCGACGCCGTCGCTCCCCTAGCTCGCCTGCGGCGATCCCGAAGGCGGCCCGCCAGTTCGTCTGATACGTCATGGCCACACCATGCAAGGGGCAGTGAGGCGCTCGGGTGTGTGCTTCACGGCTGAGATTCTGTGCCATCCCGGAAGGACGGGGCTCTGATTCCGACCAGCCCCGTCAGCTATCGCCGTCCGTGCGGGCGCGACCGGAGTGGCAGCGAGCCGGCACCAGCAGCGGAATCCACGTAACTCGACTGCACCTGTCCGGCTGACCGAGCACTGCCAGCGCGAACGACCGTTTCTGGTAGCGGCGCCGCCGCGCCGGTTCTGGGTTACCGGCAGCAGTCGCGGGTTCGAGTCGCCCAATCCACGACCGGGACCGTGGATGCGCGAGCGGCGCGGCTTGAAAGACGCTCGCCGGACTCCCATCATGCCTCCAGTGATCGGTCAGTCGACCGACGGTCGACACCTCCAGCACGCGCGCCGGGTTCAGATGCATCATCGGACCGTCGCGATGTCGGTGACCTCAGACGAGGAACCGCGCGCGCGCCGCATCGTCCGGAGCCCGCACGTCGATGGCTGAGGCGTTCTGGTGGGGTGCGCTTGGCTCCTCGGCCCTCCTCGTCGGCGCGCTGATCGCCTATCTGTTCGAGCCGAGCCGTGGCTTCATCGCGGTTGTGATGGCCCTCGGCACGGGCGTCTTGATCGGCTCGGTGTCGTTCGAGCTCATCGAGGAGGCACTGAAGACGGCGACCGTCGCGCGCACGGCGTTCCTGGTCCTGCTCGGCGCGGGCGTGTTCACGCTGGGGGACTGGATCCTCGAACGCCGGGGCGGCGGCGAACGGAAGGATCCGAACGGTGCGCAGGCAGATGGCTCGGCGGTCGCCATCGTGCTCGGATCCGTGCTCGACGGGATCCCCGAGTCTTTCGTCCTCGGCCTCACCGTGCTGCTCGGCGAGGTGAGCATTCCTCTCCTCGCCGGCATCGTCTTGTCGAACCTTCCCGAAGGCATCTCCTCCTCCAGCGGACTCCGCGTCGCGGGGTGGCCCCGCGGACGAGTGATTCGGATGTGGTCCGCGGTCGTCGTCGTATCTGCGCTCAGCGCGGCGGCGGGCTACGCGCTCCTCGACCCGACCAGCGGTCTCATGGGCGCACTGGCGCAGGCGTTCGCGGCGGGGGCGCTCTTGGCGATGCTCGCCGACACGCTGCTCCCCGAGGCGTACGCCGTGGAAGGTCTATGGACGGGTCTGCTCGTCGTTGCCGGCTTTGCGGCCTCGATCGCGCTGGCATCGTTGTGAGGCATCCAGCGGATCCTCCCCAGTCCGGGGTGTGTGCGCAACACGAGGGGGACTTCGGGGATTACTTCCGTAGGGATGAAGACCTTCGCCGGCGAGCACGTGGTCACACGCCGTGAGTTCGAGGAGTTCTTCCGGGCCGAGTATCCCGGCCTGGTCAGGGCGTTCTTTGTTCTGACGGCGGATCAGGCCGAGGCCGAGGAGCTGGCACAGGAGGCGATGGCGAGGGCGTACGAGCGGTGGGACCGCGTGGGCGCGATGGCATCACCTGCGGGCTACATCTACCGGACCGGCGTGAACCTGAATCGACACCGGCTGCGGCACCTGGCGGTCCAGGCACGACGGCTCCTCACGATGGTGCGAGATCCGCAGACCGAGCAGGCGCCCGGCGTTCGAAGGGAGATCGCCGAGGCGATCGCATCGCTTTCGGTTGCGCAACGGGAGGCGTTCATGCTCGTGGAGTGGCTCGGTCTCAGCGCGGAGGAGGCTGCACGTACGCTCGGTATCTCGCCCATCTCGGTTCGCAGCAGGGTCCACCGTGCCCGGGGGGCGCTGCGCGAGAGGCTCAGCGATGAGGAGGCACGGAAGTGACCGACGTGAGTGAGTTGCTCCGGCGGGAGCTCGAGCGTCTCCAGCCGTCACAGGGAGGCCTCGACAGGACGATGCGCCGGGCACGCGCCCGGCACCGCACCAGGCGCCTGGCCGCGACCGGGCTCGGCCTCGGGCTCACCGGGCTGCTGGTCGTCGCGGGATGGTCGCTGGCCAAGCGACCCGAGCCGAACCCTCCCGTCGGGCCAACCGGTTCGGTAAGCGCGTCGGCAACGGCAGCGGCGACCACGTGTACCCAGGCGGCCACCAACGGCGACTTCGATGGCGACGGGACCCTGGATCAAGCGGAGTTCGTCGAGATCGCCCCCGGCCGGGTCTCGTGCGACCGAGCGGGCGACGTGTTCGAGAACCTGTCCGCGCAGGAGATCCGCGTGCGGTTCGGATCCGGGGCGGAACTTGACGCGCCGTTCGCCGACTGCCAGGGCGGGCTGTGTGCCGCCGTTTTCGAGGCCACGGACCTGGATGGTGACGGCCGCGACGAGCTCGCGATCGATGTGAGCGGCTGCGGCGCGACGTGTCTCGTCGAGCTCTACCGCGTCGACCCGGGCGGGATCCGGGCGCTCGTCATCGCTTATCCGGGTGATCCTCCGTACGTTCGACCCGGGCCGGCGATCCTCGGTGGCGGGTTCGACTCGGCCCTGCAGAGCCCGGTCGTCTGCGAGGTGAACGACGACGGCACGCGTGAACTCGTCTCGATCCATGCGGAGAACGTTGGCGGCAGCCTCGGTGGTCCATGGGAGGTCCACACGACGAACATGGTGCTCGAGGAGGGGCGTCTAGTCGTCACCTCGACGAACGACTTGACGGAGACGTTCCGAGAAACGTCAGAGATACCTAGCTTCGCGAAGGGGCCGTTCGAGAACGCGTGCGCTGCCATCGCCGGCTAGGCACCTGACGCTCCGGGGTCGTCAGTGGGTGTTGGAAGGGTCACCTAAAGGTTCTGGGCCCGAGTGCATCCCAAACGGATGTGCAGGCGGTCCGCGTGGGCAAGGCGGCGCGGCTCGAGGACGCGTATGCCACTCCTCCCGGGCCTTGCGCACACTCTGACGGGCAGCTGTAGCAGCTAGCAAGATCAAGACCAACGGAGACCGGACGGAAAACCTCCCTCTTGACCGACACCGGATCGGGGTCTAGAGCGTTGGGGTTTCCGTATGGCGCGACTGCGAACGGACGTGGGGGCGGTCCGTGTCGAGGGCGGGTTGCTGGCCGACCTCTACGCCCGCCACTCGGGCGAGGCGCTCCGCCTCGCGTACCTCCTGACGGGAGACGCTTCCCTCGCGGAGGATCTGGTCCAGGACGCGTTCGTCCGCCTCGCGGGACGGCTCCTGCACCTGCGCGACCCCGGCGGGTTCCACGCGTATCTCCGCAGGACGATCGTAAACCTCGCGAGGTCGCAATTCCGTCGGCGGGCGGTGGAGCGGAGGTTCCTGGAGCGCCAGTCCGAGCCCCTTGCCACCGAGCCGACCGAGCTCTCTGAGCGGGATCGCACGCGGCGGGCCCTGGCGGCGCTCCCGCTCCGCCAGAGGACGGCCGTCGTCCTTCGGTACTTCGAAGACCTCTCGGAGGCCCAGACGGCCGACCTCATGGGGTGCCGTCCGGGCGCGGTGAAGTCCCTCGTGTCGCGCGCGATGAGCACGCTCCGGGCCACGCTAAGGGAGGATCGGTGAACGAGACCGCGCTCCGGGAGCGACTGTTCGATCTCGCGACCGATGCTCCGGCGGGTTTCATCCCCCCGCCCGACCTCCTTCGCCGGGCGAGGCGGAGGGTCCTGCTCACGTTCACGTCCATGGCTGTCGTCGCGGTCCTGCTCACGGTTGGCGCCGCCGCGGGCGTCCGTGCCGTCGAGACGGGGGAGAGGCGGACGCCGGCCAACCCGTCCGTCGAGCCGACCGGGCTGTTCGAGGGCGTCGGCGGCTGGATTGCGTACCGCACCGGATCTGAGATCCGGGCCGTCGATCCGGCAGATCCCGCTCAGACGGTCTCTATCGGATCGTTCCATGAGTGCCCGTTCGGCCAGATGTGGCTGAACCGATGTGGCGACGGCGATCCGGTCGGGTGGTCGCGAGACGGGACGCGATTGCTCGTGTCCATCCAGATCGAGGGAACCGGGTCGAGCCTGTACGTCCTCGGGGATGACGGGTCGAGGACACGCCTCAGCAACGAGACCCACTGGGGAGCGTTCTCACCTGACGGGTCCGAGGTCGTCTATTCCCGCGGTGGCTTTGGACGCGGGCCCTACCTCGTCGATGCCGAGGGAGGTACGCCCCGGCCCCTGGCGGACCGCTGCCCGCGTCAGGAGGTGCAGGGCGAGCTGATGGAGTTGTGTGGCGAGCCGGCCCCCGAAGCTGTGGCGTGGTCACCGGATGGGTCCACCATCGCGTGGCTGGATTTCGGCGAAGGAACCATCCCCGGCATCGGCCACGAGAACTTCCTCTCGTTCGTCAACCCGGACGGCACCGGGTTGCGAGAGGGCGTCGCGACCCTCCCGGGCACGTTCGGCGGGTACAGCCTCGTCTGGTCGCCCGACGGCTCGCGGTTGGCGTTCTGGATGGCCGACGACGACGATCGCAACGCGCAGATCTACGTCATCAACTCGGACGGGACCGACCTGCAGCAGATCACGGACGAAGGGGAGAACCGCTGGCCGACGTGGTCGCCCGACGGATCACGGATCGCGTTTGTGCGCGACGGAGGGCTCTACACGATGGCTCCCGACGGCAGCGGCGTGAGGGAACTGGAGGGGGTGAGGCCGGAGGGACCGATCGCGTGGAACCCGGTCCCGATCGAGCCGGGCGGCTAAGCAGTTGTGGTCGCAACGGCATCCATGTTGGTTCGCTCTGCCCGTGCATGCTCGCTGGAACGACGGTTAACGAGGGGGGAGACCGATGAAGATGAAGCGGAGATGGTCCGCGGCAGGCGGGGCGCTCGCGTCGGTGATCGCGCTCGCCGCGACCACGGCGCTGGTGACGGCCGCACCGGCGGCCGCGGCCACCAACGAGGTCCTGAACTGGAACAAGATCGCGGTGGAGACGCTGGTCGCGTTCCCACCGGCGGCCGGCGGAGCACCGCCGGCGTCCCAGATCAACGTGGGGATGACCCAGGGCGCCGTCTACGACGCCGTCAACGCCATCGAGCGCAGGCGCGAGCCGTACCTGCTGGGTACGCGCTTTGCGGCATCGGCGTCGAAGGAGGCCGCGGTCGCGACCGCCGCGTACCGCATGGTCTCTTGGATCCTCGCGACGGCGCCCGCGTTCCCCGCGACCTGGATCCCCGATAAGGCGACCATGCAGCAGCGGCTCGACGCAGCGTACGCGACCTCGCTCGCCGGGGTCCCCGACGGCACCTCCGAGACCGACGGGATCGCGGCGGGCAACGCCGCCGCGGCGGCGATGATCGCGGCACGGACGAACGACGGACGCTTCGGGCCCTCGCCGTGGGTGCCGAACACCGCTCCGGGACACTGGCAGCCGGATCTGGATCCGGTCACCAAGCTGCCGCTGCTCGACCCGACGCCGTGGGTCGGTCAGGTGCGGCCGTTCCTGATGCGGAGCTCCTCCCAGTTCCGCACCAAGGGTCCGAGGGCGCTCACGAGCGGGGCGTACGCGAAGGACTTCAACGAGGTCAAGGCCCTCGGCTCGGTGAACAGCACCGAGCGGACCCCCGAGCAGACCCACATCGCGATCTTCTGGCAGAGCACGCCGATTGCGACCTGGAACGCCGTGGCCCGCCAGCTCGCGGAGCGGTACGGGACGGACCTGGTCGACAGCGCCGCCCTGTTCGCGATGGAGAACCTGAGCGCCGCGGACGCGGGGATCAACTGCTGGAACGACAAGTACCACTGGGACTTCTGGCGACCCAACCACGCGATCCGGCGGGCGGCCGAGGACGCCAACCCGGCCACCGCACCGGATGCGTCGTGGGCGCCGCTGGTCACGGCCCCGTACCCGGAGCACCCGTCGGGGCACATGTGCCAGGACGGCTCACACCTGCGCGTGCTGCGGACGTTCTTCGACACGGACAGACCCATGGGTGGGTTCGACGTGACGAGCGTGCGCTTCCCGGGTGAGGTCCGACACTTTGTCGGCTTCTCGCAGCCGCTCAAGGAGATCATCGAGGCACGCATCTGGGGGGGACTGCACTTCCGCACCGCCGACGTGCAGGGAAAGCGGCTTGGGGAGAAGGTCGCGAATTTCATGGAGACGCACTACTTCCAGCCGCTCACGTAGGAGGTGGTCGCGTGGGGACCGCGCCTCGCGCGGTCCCCACGTACCGCCTTGACACTCGCCGTTGCCCGATCGGTCTGTTGCTCAGCAACATCCAGCCATACGGATTCCTCTCCCGGTCAAGCGTCCACGAACGCTAAGCGCTCCGGGATCCGGACGGGACGCGGACGCTCAACCCCGGCCCTCTTCACGCCGATGGCGGCTGTTGAGGGAGGCCCACGTGAGGACGAGTCTGGCCGACCGGGACGATTCACCGATCACCCTTCTCGGCCTCATCATCACCGTCGCGGCGGTATTCCTGCTGCCCTTGCCCCCGGCTCTCGCGATCGTCATCGCAATCTTCGGATTCCTCCTGACGATGTTCGAAGGCCAGAGCATCTACAGGCTGATGGCCGGCGGGCTAGTTGGGTGGTCGCTGTTCGTGATGCTGCTCGCGGACACAGCGATGCCCGACGTATCCGACCTAGAGGAGCCGATCGCAGTGCCATCGGGATACGGCTTCGAGCTCGATCCCGACTCCACGAACCTCCAACACAGTTACGGCTCCCAACCGATGTCACGCAAGCAGGCGGGATCCGCAGTGGTCGACGTCGTCGATCACTACGTCGATGCTCTCGTACCGGAGTGGACGGTGCTAAGCCGCGACGAGGAGTCCGACGTTGCGACGGTGAAGCTGAGAGAGGGCGACTCGTCGCGCCGGATCAGCGTCTTCGTGGCCGTCGTGACGCCCTTAGACCAGCGCGCGATGCTCGACCTCCGCATCCAGGCCCTGTATTGCACGGGGGATCTCCCGGGTCTGGCGCCCGGTGAAGTCACGTGCATGACCGCGCCGATAACCGACATCGTCCGGTATCCAGACGGCGGACCGATCTCGCCCGCCACCGAGCCGAGCATCGGGCCGCTTCGCGAACCGGTGCCGCTGCCCGACTATGGATTCGTTGTCGACACGGGGATGACGTCGGAGGAGGTGCACGCGTATCGGTCGACGACTCGAATGAGTGTTCATGAGGCACGCGTCGCGCAGCGGTCTGTGATGCGGTACTACCGCCGCGCGCTGGATGACTGGACCGTCGTCGCCTCGGACGAGTGGTACCTCATCGTCAAGGAGGCGATTCGACGGACGGACTCGCGATCGAGGTCTTTTGGAGGAAGTGGGACACGGGAGTGGGTGGTGTCGAGCTGGAGATTCGTGCGATCTCTTGCCAGGAGGACAACTGCTGCAATTGGCGCCCCGTCGGAGCCTGAATCCGAATCCCATTTGCAGAAGCGATCGAAGCCGGTGCTCGTCGTCGGCAGGACGCCGTGGACTCAGTGCCGGGCTCACGTCACGCCGTGATCACTTCGATGCCGAGCTGCCGGAGTTGCCGAGCGTGCGAGGCACACAGGACGAGATCACGCACCATCGGGTGTCCGGGACGCCCGAGCCTGCTTGACCGCACAACGACGCGAACGACGGCCGGCGTGGCTCGCGTGTGTTCGAGGTCGCAACGCGCATCATTTGTCATGGCCGAAGTCTAGAACGGATTGGCCGGGGATCGTTAGAAGGGCATGAACCCGTAGCG
>JBKPHM010000044.1:0-37157 GCA_046729855.1 Actinomycetota bacterium
AACGAGCTGACGTCCATCCTGGACGTGGCCATCGTCCCTCCTCATCTGGCTCAACTTGTGCTTGCCGATGAGGATGGCGGTGGCCTCCTACGTCAGTGGGATTTCCACCAGGAAAGTCCACCCCGAATTTCCACCACGTCCTGGGACGCTAACCACCCGCGCTGCACATCTCACTAGTTGAGTTTCGCTTCGCTCGCGAGTGTCTCACTCATCGGTGAGCTAGCCTTGACTGTAGGCAGCTACAACGAGGCAGACATGGTTCTCCACCCGCGAGCAGAGCATCCGGCAGGTCAAGCTGGAACGGCGACGGTAGTCAACCCTTTCGCGGGTCGGTCGGCCGCGAGACGGTATGCGGAAGCGCGGCCTGCTCTCCACGACCACGTCGTTCGGTTGCTCGCCGAGCGCCTGCCGGAGCCAAAGCGAGCGCTTGATCTCGGCTGCGGGACCGGGCTCTCCACGCGGCCGCTCTCGTTGTTCGCACGCACGGTCGTGGGTGTGGATGTCTCCGAAGAGATGTTGCGGGCTCGCTGGACCGATACCAGCCTGTCATACGTCAGGGCGCAGGCGGAGCACCTCCCGTTTCGCGAGGGGGCGTTCGACCTCATGACCATCGCGTCGGCGATCCACTGGTTCGCGCCTGAGGCGATCGGCGAGATCGGGCGAGTTCTCGCATCCAGTGCGTGGCTCGTTGTCTACGACGTCTGGTTCCGTGCCGAGATGGTCGGCGTTGATGATTTCCGCGAGTGGATGGGAGCCCTGTCGGAGCGCTATCCGTCCGTACCGAAGCAAGAGTTCAGCCAGGCGAGACCCGCGCCGATCCGGTTCGCTCCGACGTGGGGCGAAGACTTGGAGTTCCACGTGCCGATGACGCTGGACGGCCTCGTCGCGTACCTGATGACGCACAGCGAGCGGATCGCGGCCGTCACCGAAGGACGCGAGAGCGAGGAACAGCAGCGTGCCCATCTTGCCGGAGGTCTCCGCCGCTTCTTCTCAGGAGCGGTCGAGCGGGAAGTCGGATTCGGGATCCGCGTAGAGGCGTTCAGGCGCACCAGCAAGCAGATCCCAAACGAGCGCTCGAGCTTCGCGGAACCGTAGCGAAGGGCCGCGCTCGATGCGAAGATTGGCCGATGCGTCGTCGAACCACCTTCATCGCCTCAGTCGTCGCGGCGATGGTCGCCCTCGGGACGCTGGTGGTGCCGGCGGCGGCGGCCGCCACACCCGAGACGCCCCGGGAGCTGAAGCCGCCGATCGTTTGGAGGCGGATCCCGTTCGGCGCGAGGCGCGAGCGGCAGATGGCCGCCTACTCGAAGCGCCATTACGGCGTGCGGACGTGGCGCCTCTCGGATCCGAAGGTGATCGTCGAGCACTACACGGGCGGCACATCGTTCGACAGCGCGTGGAACTACTTCGCCGCGAACGTGCGCCATTTGGGCGAGATGCCGGGCGTGTGCGCGCACTTCATTGTCGACACCGACGGCACGATCTATCAGCTCGTGAACTTGCGGAAGCGGTGCCGGCACGCGATCGGCATGAACTGGACGGCGACCGGCATCGAGATGGTCGGCACCAGCGCCCCCTCGATCCTGCACCGGCATCGGCAGATCCGCGCGGCGCTCCGGCTCACACTGTGGCTCATGGCCCGGGAGGGCATCGGTGTGGGGAACGTCATGGGCCACGCCGAGACGCTCGAGAGCTCCTACCACCGCGAGCGGTACGCCTCGTGGCGCTGTCTCACCCATTCCGACTGGCGCCGGCCGTACATGAGGCGGTTCCGTCACCGACTGCGTCGGCTCGCGCGGCACGCCGGCGTCTGGGGCGGGCCGCCCCCCGAGTGGGTCGACTCCGGCTGCTGACGCACGCCTCGATAGAACGCCGCTCGCCGTGACCGCGACGCTGTCGCCCGAGGAAATCCTGGAGCGCCTGCGACGGCTCGCCGGTCTCGAGCGGCCCCTCTGGCTCACGGGCGGCGTCGCCGTCGACTTCCTGGTCGGCTCGTGGACGCGTCCCCACAGGGATCTCGACCTCCTCGCGCTGTCGACGGATCGAGCCCTGCTCGAAGCCGAGATACGAGAGCGTGGTCTGCGATTGGTCAACGACGGATCGTGGACAACGCGATGGAGCCTCGACGATCGTGACGTGGGCGAGGTAGAGATCGTATGGGTCGAACCGGACGGGCCCAACACTGGCGTTCTCGTGATCCCGGAGAACGACCCCGCCGGAGCTCGCCCGGGCAGGTACCGCTTGGCCGAGGGTTACCTGGTCCCCGACAACGTCCGAACCCTCGACGGGGTGCGCTTTAGGGTCTGCAGCGCAGAGGGCGAGTGGCTGCACCGGCTCCGAGGATCCGAGATCGTTCCGGGTCGTCGCGCGACGCCTGAGATCGAGGACGACATACGCCTGCTGGCAAAGCTCGTACCCGAGACACGTCTGCGCCACCTACGGGACGTCAGGGACCGGCTCATCAGCGAAGGCTGTGTGGTGGCGCACGCGGATGGTCGCCGCCGGGAGCTCTTCCCGGTCGCGATCGGGGCGCAGGAGGGACGTGCGCTCGCCGGGTGGGTGCGCAGCGAACGCGCGGCGCGCACGCTCGAGACAGGGCTCGGGTTCGCCATCTCGACCCTGTTCATCTGCGATGGCCTGCTGTCCAACGGACCCGACGGTCTCCACGTTGCCGCCGATCCGTACCAAACCACGGCCCCGCCGGTGCACGGGACGACATACGCGGGCGTCGGGCTCCAGGTCCTCGAGGAGGCGGGCGTTCGTGACCTCGTCGAGTTCTATCCGGAGGAGTCGCAGATCGTCCTGCACAGGCTGCTCGCCGACGGTCGGCAGTTCGACCTCGCCTTTCTCGACGGCAGTCACCGGTTCGAGCGCGTCTTCCTGGATCTCATCTACTCGGGGCGGCTGCTGAAGGAGGGCGGGATCGTCTTCGTCGATGACGCGCAGCTTGCCACGGTACGAAAGGCCGTTGAGTTCTGCGTAACGAACCTCGGGTGGGCCACCGAGGATGCAGACGCGGAGGGCCGCCATCACGAGTGGGTCGTTCTCAGGACCGGTTCACGGAGCGTCCTTCGGCCATACACCGAGTTCGTCGACTTCTAGACGGTAAGCCTTCTCCCGTCCGGCTCCGTCTATCGTCCCAGACCGCCCGAGGGTGAGTATCCGCTCGTCCGCGAAGGACCGAAGGGGGCCGCACATCGGCCATTTCTGGGTCGACGAGACGGTCTGAAGCACGGCATAACGCCAGCCGAGTGGATCCCGATGACCCGAGTCATCGTGTGCGTTCTGGTCCATCGCTCCAAGCTCAAGTCGTCTCGTTCGAGCCGTGGACGTCGCGGCGGATATGCCTCTCGAAGAACTGCCAGATCATCCGAGTGGCGTCGATCGCCTACGTCGCGGGGCCGAGCGCGAGCTCCTCCGCCACTTGTGGATCGAGCCACGGGCCCGGCCAGACGTGTCCTCCATCGTGGATGTAGACCTCGATATCGGCGTCCTCCGGGCACTTATACGTGAGCCGACGGATCCTATCGGGTGCCCCCTCGATCACCGGCCCCGCGCGACACCCGTTCGCTGAAGCCCAGGCGCTCGCTTCCTGCATGAGCGGACCCGGTCGAGCGGCAGAGGGAGGAACGTTTCGAAGGGAGCTCTCGAAGATCGACGCGTCAAGACCCTTTTCGAGGTCGTAGAACGGATCGTTCCGTCCGACGAACGCGATCAGCGGCATCGGACGCGGATCGCACCCCACCGGATGAGCCAGCACGGCCACCGAAGCGGCCGCGGCGAACGGCGTGGAGCGTCGGGATGCGAGCTCAATCGCGAAGTGCGCGCCTTGTGACATCCCCACGGCGTAGATCCGGCTTGGGTCGACGTGAACCGTGGCGCGAACGTCCGTAAGAACTGCCTCCACGAACTGGACCTCGTCGTCATCCCACAGGCCCCAGGCCGGCGGAGCGCCCGTACCGGGAGACCGGGCCTCGGGTCGGGCGAGGACGAAGCCGGCCTCGTCCGCGACCTCCTCGAATCCGTTGAACTGCTGCGCGACCCGCGCGGTGCCCTGCCATGGATGGAAATCGAAGAAGAGCGGCACGGGCCGGTCTGCCCGGTAGGAGGCCGGGATATACAGCTGGTACCGACGACGGGCGGGACCGACGCGGCGGAAGACTTCTCGATCGCCTGGCCGTGGATCGTGGCTGGGGAGGTTCGTCACCGTCTCCCCTCCGATGACGACGTCAGACGCAGTCGCGGCAGGTGCCGATGACGTCGACCCGATGGGTCGCCGCGCTGAATCCCTCCGAGGCGGCAGCTTCTGTCAGCGCGCCCTCCATGCGCCGCTCGAGGTTCCGTGGAAGCAGCACATCCTGGATGTTCCCGCAGCTGGAGCACACGAGATGGTGGTGGTGCTCCGAGAGGTCCTCGGCCAGCTCGAACCGGGCGAAGTCCTCGCCCGTCACGATCCGCCGGACGACGTGCGCCTGCTCGAGGACGGCGAGGTTCCGGTAGACCGAGCTCTGCGCCAGGCTCCGGCGCTTGGTCAGGATCTCGGGGATCGACAGCGGCTGGGTCGCACGCGAGACGATCTCGACGATGGCACGTCGCCTCGACGTGTACCGCTGGCCGACACGACGCATCCGTCCGGCCACCTCGAGATGCAGGTCACTGACCATCGCCGCCGAGTCTATCAGCGAAATGAGAATCGGCGAGAATGCCGTCCCCGCGGCCCGCGGCGGCGATTGGAGGGGCGGCCCCACGCTCCGCTCCTCCGAGGAACCGCCAGCGCGAACGGCCCGGGCTCGCGATCGCGACAACGACGAAGGTGCCCGCCGCGACCAGGACGATCATCCCGCCCGACGCGAGGTTCCACACGCGCGAGGCGATGAGCCCGATCACCACGGACCCGACGCCGATCGACGTTGCCCAGATCATCGTCCCACGGAACGACCGGGCGAGCAGTTGCGCGCTCGCCACCGGCAGTACCATCAGGCCGGCGACGAGCAGGATGCCGACGACGCGCATCGAGGCGACGACCGTGATGGCGGTGGTCACCGCGAGCAGATTGTTCATGAGGCCGACCGGCAGGCCAGCCACTCGCGCCCACTCCTCGTCGGCCACGACCGCGAACAGCGTCCGTCGAATCGCCAGGATCGCCCCGCCGACGACGACGGCGAGGATCACGATCGCCGCGACCTCGGTATCGCCGACCGTGAGGATCTGACCGAACAGGAAAACCAGGACGTTCGGGGGATTCAGCTCTCGCGACAGCAACACGATGCCCAGCGCGATCCCCGAATAGAAGAAAAGGGCCAGCGCAAGGTCCCCGGATGCCTTGCGTCGAGCGCGAAGCTGTTCGAGGCCGAGCGCCCCGGCCACGGCGACCGCAAGCGCCGTTCCCATCGGGTAGATGCCGGTCGCCGCGCCGAGGGCAGACCCAGTCACCGCGCCGAGGGCCACGCCCGCGAAGGCGATGTGACCGATCCCGTCGCCGATCAGCGACATCCGCCTGAGGACAAGAAACGTCCCGATCAAGGGGGCGAATGCTCCGACGACGAGACCGGCGACGAGCGCTCGCTGCATGAAGCCAAGCTCGAAGGGATACGGGAGCGGCAGCTGCGCGAGCGTCATCCGAGTCCCTCCAGCCAGAGGGGGAGATCCTCACGGTGTACGCCGAGGCTCACCCCGGCCTGCATCAGCTCCGAGGGCGGCCCGTCAAAGATCACGCGCTGCTTCAGCACGATCACCCGGTCGAGATCGCGCGCCACCGCTGAGAGTTCGTGGGACACGAGCAGCACGCCGGCTCCGTGCTCGGCGATGAGGTGCGTCAACGAGTCGCGGAAGCGCGTCTGCGACTCGTGATCGATCCCGGCGATGGGCTCGTCAAGCACGAGCAGGTCCGGCTCGCTCGCGAAGGCGCGCGCGATGAAGGCGCGCTGCTGCTGCCCGCCCGACAGCTCTCCGATCGGCCGGGACCCGAGCTGGCCGAGCGCCACCGAGTCGATGGCGTGATGGGTGACCGTTCGATCAGATGCCTTCAACCGACGCCACCATCCGCGGCGAGACAGCCGCCCGGCCGCCACTACCTCATCGACGGTGGCCGGGATCTCCGAGGCTAGCTCGGGTCGCTGCGGTACGTAGCCGAGCCGCCACCGTTCCGTCAGTCGCTCCGGCGGGCGCCCGAGGATTCGCACTGTGCCAGATGCCGGCCGCAGCAGACCGAGCAGCACCTTCAGCAGGGTCGACTTGCCCGACCCGTTGGGCCCGACGAGTGCCACGAACTCACCGGAACCGACCGCGAGGCTCACGTCGCGCAGGACCTCGGTCGCGCCGTAGGAGAACGAGACGTGCTCGGCTTCGACCAGCGGTCCGTCGGAGCGCGCAACTGCATCCCCCCGGGCACGGGGATCGGTCCCGGCACCGTAGCCCATGCCGCTCATGCCCCCGGACAGCCGAGCGCCGTCCCCAGGATCGAGAGGTTGCCCCGCATCACGCTCACGTAGTCCTCCCCTGCCGCGACCTCCTGGTCGGTGAGTCCCTCGAGTGGGTTCAGGACCGCCGTCGTGGCTCCCGTCTCGTTCGCGAGCGTCTCGGCCACCTCGGGCGAGACGAGCTCCTCGGTGAAGATCGTGGTCACACCCTCACGTCGCACCAGGTCGGCCAGCTCGGCGAGACGCTGCGCGGATGGCTCGGCATCCGGCGAGATCCCGGCGATGGGCTCCTGGGTGAGGCCATATCGGTCGGCCAGGTAGCCGAACGCGGCGTGCGCGGTGACGATGACGTCGCCGTCGCAGCCCGAGAGGGTGCGCCGGTACTCGTCGTCGAGCGCGGCGAGCTCGGCATCGAAGGATGTGGCGTTCGCCTCGAAGCTCGATGCGTCGTCGGGGCTGGCCTGCGCGAGCGTGGCCTCCACGCGGTCGACGAGGTCCCGATAGAGCACCGGGTCGAGCCAGACATGGGGATCGGTCACCGATCCTTCGTCCCCCTCCGGCACACCCGGCTGGAGCTGCATCCCCTCGAGGAGATCCACGGTCGTCCCGCTTGCGTCCGCCACGGCCTGCTCGATGGCGGGGGCGAACCCCTCGCCGAGGTAGAGCACCACGTCGGCCTGCTGGATGTCTGCGATCGCCTGGGGCGTCAGCTCCAGATCGTGCGGTTCGACGCCCGCGGGTGTGAGATTCTCCACGCTGACCGGGTCGCCGCCGACCTTCGATGCCGCCTCGGCGAGCGGGTAGAAGGCCGCCACCACGTTTACCTCCCTGCCGTCATCGGAGCTGCTTCCGGATGAACACGCGCCGACACCCGCGAGCCCGAGCACGACGACGAGGGCCGCACCAACAACCACCGATCTTCGCACCGGGTGTCGACCGCTCCTTCTGGCAGCTCGGGGGAATGATAACGGTTCCTATTTTCGACCTCGGAGAACCGTAGCACCCCTCGAGCGGCACGTCCACCGCCATGCCGAGTACCGGGATGAGTATCAGCGACGGTTCCGGCTCTGCCGTCGTTCTCCTCGGCCCCCGAAGATGATGGCGAGCACGAGGAGGACTGCGATGACGCCGGCGCCGATGACGGCGAGTGGGATCCCTTCGTTCGGCGCCCCTGTGGGCGGCGGGGGGCTCGGCGCGTTCTCCAAGCGGCGGCCGGCGACCATCACATAGCCGAGCGAACCCATCGAGCCGATCGCCTGCGACGGGCCCTGGTGATCCGCGGTGCGGACCTTTGACCAGTCGTCGCCTTCCTCGGACACGAGGAGGGTGTGCTCGCCGCTGTCACTCAAAACGAACGGGTACGTGAGCACGACCTCGATCGGCTCGAGCAGTTCCTTGACGGGGTCCCCACCCGGCTCGTACGTGGCCTCGACGCGAACGGCGTTCCCCAACACCACAAGCGATCGGGGGGCACGGCCGAGCGTGGCCGGGTCGAGCGGCTCGATCGTGATGCTGACCGACCGCTGTCCCGTTGACGGGGCGATCGCGTCGTTCGGCACGATGATCGTTACCTGCGCATCGGGCGTCGTGAATGCCCCACCCGCGGCCCCGCTGGCATCGAGAGCCAACGTGAACCGGCCAGCAGTCGGCGGCTCGTTGACGTCGGCAAGCTCGGGCGGTGGGTTGACCCAGCGGTAGGGCGCAGGCGGAGCGAGACCGTCGAGCAAGGGACGACGCGCGAGCGGAGACAGGTGAGCGGACATCAGCGCTCCCCCGAGGTAGGCGATGAGGACCGCAACGCCTGCGGCGACCGCCGCTCGGCGAGACCTCACGACGAGAGTTCGACCGGTTCGACGGGATGGGTCGTGAAGCGCTCCGGCCAAACGATCGACATCTCGTTGACGCCCACCCATTGCTCGATCACGCTCGCGGCGCGCAGGTTCGAGTCGGCCTCCGGGGTTCCGGGCGCCCCGAACCGCAGGCCGCTCCCGTTCGGCAGCCCTCCCAACGCGACGTCGGCCGCGCGCGCCGCCTCGGCCAGAGCCGTCGGCGATGGTTCCCCGGCGACCGGCATGATGTCGTGGAACAACGCCCACCCGGCGGAGAACCCGGCAAGCGCCGCCGCGCTCATCTCCTCGCCGTACCGCTCCTCGTACGCGTCGCCCGCTCTGCGGAGCAGCGCCGCAGCTGCTGCGCTCAGCCCCTGCGTGCCCATCGTCTCCTCGTCGGGCTTGTCCGATGCGAACACCCCGATCGCGCCGGCCCCAAGAGCCCTGCCGAACGCGGGCATGCAATAGCTGGACGATGTCCCGATCATTGCCCGCAGACCGAGACCTTGATCGATCGTCTGGCGCCGCAGCTCGATCCCGTCCTCCAGGTACGCCGCGACGAAGAGCACGTCTGGGCGTGCACCCGCTACGCGATCGACGACGGCGGCGATGTCGGCCCGAAGCGGGTCGTAGCCGAAGCTCCCGACCAGCTTCAAACCTCGGCGCCGGATCTCCTCGAGCGCTCCCCGAGCGACGGAGCGGCCGTAGACGTCGTCGACGAACGCGACCGCGAACCGGAGCGAGGCCGGATCCCGATGCCAGAGCGGCGCGAGCCGATCGGCGACGAAGGCGATCGCCCTGGCGCCCAGGAACAGACCCGTCGGCGGCACACGGAAAACGAGGTCGGTGGGCTGACCGCTCGCCATCTCGCCGACCGCGCCCGTCTCCCAGAACAGCATCCCCCTTCGCTCGGCGGCGACGGACGCCGGCACCGAGATCGTGCTGCCGTAGCTGCCCACGACCAATCGGATGCCGTCCCGGTACAGTCGCTCGATCGCCGCCGGGGCCGCGTCCCCGGAGGCGACATCGATGGGGACGAGCTCGATCCTCCGGCCTTGGACGCCGCCGTCGGCGTTCACGAGGTCGGCCGCGAGACGGACGCCGCGGAACTCCTCGACGCCACCGGGCCCCTGCGCGCCGGAGAGCGGGTACACGGCGCCGATCGGGATCGGCCCCGATGCGTCGCTCGGCGTGCAAGCGGCCATCGCGAGGAGCAGCAGCGACACGGGAAGCACGATCCGTTGGACCTTCATCGGATCACCGCCAGCAGGTTGGCGACCGCGTGGGTGGCGGCCGGAACGGACCACGAGCCGGATGCCGCACGCTGCCACGACAGGAGCAGCCCGGCGCCGAGGTCCACGGGCAGCGCCTCGATGCCGTGCACGGGCACGTGGATGAGGGCGAACGCCGTCGCCGTCGTGAGCACTGCGATGGCGACCCCATGGCGAGCATGCAGCCATCCGAACGCGAGGCGACGGAACAGGGCCTCCTCGGCGACCGCAGCAAGGACATTCATCAACGGCGCGGCGGATGAGGCGGCGATGGGCACGGGGGGTCCGGCGACCCAGGCGGCCAGCAGCACAGCCGCGCCGCCGATGGCGAGGACCAGACCAGCAGGGAGCGGGCGCGTCGCGACGCCACCGGGCACCGGGGCCAGGAACGCCGCAGCGCCGATCGCGACGGAGCCGAGCGCGAGGATCGCGGCCTCGTGCGCAACGCCGCGGACCTCTGGCCTGGCGAGGAGCCAACCGCATGCGAGCAGGAACACCGCGACGGGAAGGAACGACCTGGGACGACGAACGTCGAGCGTTCCCTCGATCATGTCTTGACCTCGAACGAGCTCACGGCCACAAGGCGGGGGTCGAACGGAGCGTGGTCGCTTGCGACGAATTCGACCTGGAGCAGGTGGGAGCCCGGTGCGACGCTCCGGATCGTGTCCTCGAGGCCGTAGTTCATCGACACAAGCTTGCCGTCCAGCAGGACGTGGATGTGACCCTCGTCGGGCTGCAGGTCGGACGAGGTGGGCTTCACGACGCGCGCGTCCTCGAGCCGGAGTCTGATGTCCACGCTCGGGCCGGGGACGACGGACCCGTTCTCGGGCGCGAGGATCGAGAGCTTCGCGGTGCTGCTGGGGCGAGTGGTAGCGGCCGGCGACGCCGGCCCGCCCGAGCCCGAGTCGGCGCCGCACGCCGCCGCGGCCAGCGTCAGCGCCAACGCGGCGACCGCGATCGCGGACCTCCACCTGCTTCGGTTTGTCGTCATCCGTCCGCTCCATCGAAGGCCTGGCTGAAACGCGCGTCGAGTATCCCGCCGGCGTGCGACAGGGCTCGGATCTCGAACCGCCAGGTGCCGGGCGTGATCGCGACGTCTGCGGCGAAGTGGCCGGCGCTGAACGGCTGCGCGTCGAGCACGAGCGCCTCTCCGTCGGGCGGGATCGCGATCAGCGAGATCCCGTGGAGCGGGAGCTCGTCCCCGTTCGGATCGAACGCCGTCGCATGCAGCTGGTTCGGGCCGGGCCCACCCGGATCCACGTACGCCTGGATCGAACTGCCGTCCGCGAACGTGGTCGTGTACAGCGTCGGTTGGCCCTCCGCACGCGTCACTTCCAGCCGCCCCGTCGGCACCCGAGGCGAGACCTCCATCGGTACCTGCGTCGATCCGGCCCGCGTCTCGACGTTGAGGAGCAGCTCCCACCGATCGTCGATCGACATCGCCGATCCCGTGCCCACCCACGTCGCGCCGGTCGCATAACCGAGCCGGAGCGTCGAGGACGGGACGTCGGGGTTCGAGAGCGCCGAGAACCGGATCGAGACGCGCTCGGCGTCCACCGCTTCGCCCGTGTCGTAGTCGACCACGCGCACGGCGAAGCGGTTCGGGCCGACGGTGCCGGGCGAGATCTCGAGCCGGGCGCGGACGGTCGTGGCGAAGTCCGACCCCGTCACGGCCAACGGGCGCGGGCCGGACGGGGCGGCCTGCGCCGAGGCAGACGAGGCCGGTGGCAGCCCCGTCAACAGCCCGGTGAGGCCGAAGATCCCGGCCGCGAGGAACGCCTCCGCGGTGAGGACGCGTCGCAGCGACCGCTCGCCGGCCGGGCCGTTTGCCGTCCGGGGAACGTTGACGTACCGGTTCCACGCGCCTGCGGTGATCAGCGCGAGCGAGGTCACGATCTTCGCGACGAGCGTCCACCCGTAGTCGGTGTCGAACAGCCGACCGAGGTGCGTCGGCCCGCCGATCTCGTCGAGCGCCCGAATGACCCCGGTGGCGGCTACGACCGCGAGAGCGATGCCCGCGGTCGTCGAGAACCGACGGACGGCATCGGGGCGGCGGAGGGGCGCGATCCTCCCCAGCAGGAGCAGGAGCCAGATGACCCCACCGATCCAGATGCCGACGGCGAGGAGGTGTGCGAACTGGGCCGTCACCTCGATCGCGCTCAAGCTCCCGGCATCGGCATGTCCTCCGATCGAGCGAGCGAGCATGGCGCCGGCCGCAAAGAACGCGGCCGCCCACAAAGCCCTCCGGTCCTTGGTGGCGAGCCATGCGATCGTGGACACGACGGAGGCGACGATCGCCGCGGCGATCCAGAGATAGGGGCGACCGGCGGCGCTCGACAGGAACGCCATAGCCGAGGCTCCGATCGCCGAGCGCTGGGCGGTGACAAAGGCGACCCACCCGAGAAGGGCCGCCGATGCAGCCGATGCCAGCACCCACCGCGGTGGTCGCGTGACGCCAAGCACCGAGGCGGCCACCAGCGCCGCGGAGAGAAGCAGAGCGAGCCCGGCGTAGAGCAACCACTTCCCGAGGACCGACAGCGCGGAGGGCGAAGGGGAGGTCGGCTCCGGTCGCGAGCCGGTGGCCGTCGGCGCCGGCGCCTGCCCGACGCCGAACGCGAACGAGCTCGCCGTGACGTGACCGTCGGTGCGCGAGACGACCCGCCAGCTGACGGTGTAGGTACCGTCGGCGAGCGTGGACGCGATCGGAAGCGTGATCGTCCGTCCCGACACGTCGGGCGTTCCGAGGCGAACGTCGGTGCCGCTCGAGTCGAGGAGGTGGATCGACGACAGCGTGGGATCCGGCGGCTCGGTGAACGTGAGGACGAGCTGCGACGGGGCGGCCTGGAGCGTCTCGTTCGCCTCCGGCCTCGACGACTCCAGCAGCGCGTGCGCCGCTGCCCACGGCGCCGCCGCCTCGACGATGCCGGCGGCCACCAGGCCGACGAATGCCGCGCGCCCCAGACGCCGCATCACGGCTCCTTGTCGAAGGACACCGATGCCACCACCCGCGGATCGAATGGTGCGTGGTCGACGGCGACGAACTCAGCCTGCAGCGTGTGCTGCCCGAGATCGAGCCCCGAGATGTCGATCTGCGTGTCGGAAGCGCTCGTCATCGACAGCAGCTGCCCGTCGATCGAGACGTGCAGGTGGCCGGAGGAGGATGACAGGTTCGTCGAGCTGAGCGAATTGATCTCGCCGCCGACGACCCTGATGTCGACCTCGAGCGAGTCGCCGCGGACGATTTCATCGGGGGTCGGCTGCACGATCTCCAGCCGCGCGTCGGAGCGGGGCCGGTTCGCGGACGGGGTCGGTCGCATGATCGACGGGACCACCATGGCGCCGCCGAGGGCGACGAGCGCGAGCAGGGCCAGCCCCCACGCACCCGCCTTCGGGAGGTGGGCGAACGAGCGCCCACGGAGCCGGGAGACGCCGATCCATCCCAGGACGACTGCGGCGATGAGGAACAGCTCCCCAACGAGCTCGTCCGGCGTCCCGGCGTGCGCCAGCATCACGCCACGCGCCTCCCACGGATCACCGACGCGATGCCAACGATGAGTCCGAGCGCCCCCACGACGAGGGCCACGATCGCGAACGTGGTGGCAGAGCTCGCGTCGTCGGACGCAGCGGCCGCGTTCGCCCTGACATCGGCGATGGCCGACTCCAGGCGCGGCACCTCACGCTCGATCCGCCCGGAGAGCTGGCCGACGGTCGGATCCTGCACTGGGAACTCGACGTCGGTCGGGTCCAGGACATCGTCGAACGTCTTCTCCCCCGATGTGAACGCCTCGTTGACGCGCTGCCCGTTCACCTCCCCCGTGAAGTGGAACGAGTATCCGCCCGGACGCGTCGGGATGAACCACGCGCGATAGTCCCCGGGGGTCCCGAACTCACCAACCTCGAAGAACGGCTCGATCGGGTAGCTCGCGGTCTGGTCGCCGAAACCGACCTCGACCTCCAGTCCCTCTCGTAGGTCCGTGACCGGCTCGCCTGCTTGGTCGAACAGCAGGAGCTCGACACTGTTCGGGATCCCCGCGTACGCAGGTTCGTTTCCGAAGCCGACGACGAACATGTAGTCGCCGACCTCTCGGTCCTCGTGAGCGACCGCCGGAGAGGCAGGGAGCAGGACCAACGCGGCCGTCAGGACCGCAAGCCGAAACGCGTTCGTTCGCATGGACGACTCCTTCCGAACCGATCGGTCGCCGGTGCGAGCGGAGCCCGGCCCGGCGCTCAGTGAACGGCGAGGGCGACCGGCGGTGGCGCTCGAGCCGTCGCCAGCGGAACGAAGCCTGGCGCGATCGGCTCGCGGAGGGGCCGAACGAGCGAGACGACGGCACGGATGTGCAAGCGCCCGCCGAGCGACGGCCGGGCGCGCTCTGCCGCGCGGGAGAGGGCCTGGATCGATCGAGCACCGACCCATGCGAGGAGGACCTGCAGGAGGAGCCCGACGAAGAGGTGGTCGCGGACGAAATCCTCCAGCGGCGTATCGCTGACGAGCCGCTCCGTGACCTCCATCGCCGCGAACGCGCCAGCCTGCGCGCAGGCGAGGCGGGCGAACAGGCTCGAGGGCCCGAGCCGGGGCGGCCCGAGCCTCGTCAGCCGGCTGAGGAACAGCGCGCCCAGCGCCAGGGCGCCGGCCAGCGCCGCGACCTGGGCGAACAGGGGGAAGTATCCATGGCCTGTCGCGCGAAGTACGACATCGCGGTCGTGGGCGTGCGGAACGGCGATCACGTACGTAAGGACGTGGCCGACGGCGACACCCGCCAAGGCGACGGCGACCCAGGGCGGGGAGTCGCAGCGAGCGCCGCCACTCGAGACGCGGCGCCCCCACACGCCGGACACGCTCGGCCGACCCACTGAGCCGCCAATCTACTAGCCGGCTCCGACATGCGCCGACGCCGCCGATCTATCCGACGGGGCGTCAGACACGCAAACCGTTACGGTCCCGTCAGGCGAAGCACGAGCACGGCGGCGTCATCCCGGGTCCGACCGCGGTCCATCAGCCGTGCCACGAGCACGTCCGCCAGATCCTCCGCCCCCAGGTCCGCGGGCGCCCAACGGATGAGGTTCTCGATACGGTCGCCGTCGGGGAGATCCGGGGCAGGCCCCCCCTGGTCCTCGAGGCCGTCCGTGTACAGGACCAGCACGTCGCCCGGGCCGAGGTCAACCACAGAGTCCGATAGCTCCACGTCGTCGAGCACGCCGAGCAGCGAGCCATACTCACCCACCCGTTCGATCACCCCCGACGCACGCCGGAGCACGGGCGGTAGGTGCCCGCCGAGCGAGACGGTCGCGCGCATCGTGCCGCCCGAATGGTGCAGGCGCACGTACGCCGCGGTGCAGAACCGATCCCAGGGGGATGCGTCCAGGATCGCGCGGTTCAGCGCGTGAAGGATGCCGCTGGGGCGCGAGTGCAGCATCGCGAGCCCGCGGACGGTATGGCGGGCGATGCCCACGATCGATGCCGCCTCGGGACCCTTGCCGCAGACGTCGCCGATGAGCAGTCCCCAGGAGTCATTGCCCGCCTCGAAGACGTCGTAGAAGTCGCCGCCGACGACGTGCGCCTCCCCGAACGGGATGTACCGGACGGCTACCTTCGCACCGGGGATCTCTGGCAGCCGCTGCGGCAGGAGCGACCGTTGGAGAGCGCTGGACATCTCCTCGCGGTCGCGGAACAGGCGCGCGTTGTCGATCGCCACGGCGGCGCGTCTGCCCACGCTCTCGGCGAGCGCAAGGTCGTCGACCTCGTAACTGCGCCCCGACTCCGCGTATGCGAGCGTGATCGCGCCAAGGACACGGTCGTGCACGGCGATCGGGACGACCATCGCGGACGTCAGCTTGAAGCTCCGGAGCGCCTCCAGCGCCTCGGGGTCTGGCGCCACCCGCTTCAGGAAGTCGTCGTCGATCGTCTCGTACAGCTCAGACTCGCCTGTCCGGATCACGTGCGGCACACCGTGCTCGGCGTGCGCGTCAAACGAGAAGCGGGACTGCAGCTCTCGGGCGGCCGATACCCGGGCCGGGTCGCGATGCGTGAGCACCAGCTGGCGCACCTGCTGCCCCTCAACCACGGAGACACTCACCCAGTCCGCGATGTCCGGGACGCACAGCCGGCCGAGCTCTCTGATCGTTGCCTCGTAGTCGAGGGAGCTCGAGAGCAGCCGCGTCGCTTCGGCCAGGAACGCAACGCGATCCCTCGCTCGCTCGGCGTCGGCGCGGGCCTCCTCACGACTCTCGAGGAGGAGCGCGCCTTGGAGCGCCTGGGCGCACAGACCCCCGAACGTGAGCAGGAAGTCCTTCTCCTCCTCCGAGAACCCTCGGTCAGCATCGAACGAGAGTGACACCACGCCCAACCGTCGGCCGGCGACGAGCAGCGGGAGCGACGCCGTCGCGGACGGCGTCTGACCGCTTTCGACCATCGCGCGGTACCCCGCCGGAAAAAGCTGCTTCCAGTCGTCCGGGCCCGAGATCCAGACGGCACGCCCGGTCCGGGCGGCCTCGGTCGATGCGAACTCGGCCGACAGCGGGATGCGCGCGAAGGTCCTGGCGAGGTCGTCGGGATAGCCCTCGTACGCCTCGAGGACGAGCTCGCCCTCGGCCTCGTCCAGCACCTGGAGGGCGGCGGCCTTGGCGTCCGCCGCCTGCACGCCGCCCTCGACGATCGCTTGGGCGACGCCCGGTCGGTCCCATGCTCGCGACAGCCGGTACGCGACCATGAGCAGACGCTCGAGGCGGTCGGCGTTTGCCTCGGCGTCGGCGCGGGTCACGCGCTCGCCGACATAGAGCTGCGCCCGGTCGAGCGCCTGCGCCGCCTGGAACGCGATCGCTTGGAAGAACCGGATCTCCCACGACCGGAACGCGCGCGGCGGGACGAAGCTGAGCGCCAGCCCGCCGACCGCGCGCCCACGCGAGACGAGGGGAAGGCATACGAGGGAGTGGTCCACCCGCGCGCCCGCGTTGCGCAGGGCCGGGTACCGCACGTCGCGCTCTGTGAGGTTTGCGAGGATCACCGGCCTCGTCGTGCGCATCACCTCGGCCATCGGCGTCGCCGCCGAGAGCGAGAACGTCCCGTCCCCGGCGATCTGGCTGGGCTCCGAGCCGAAGGATTCGGTCACCTCGACGGAGTCCTCGTCCCGGCGGATGCAGAACACCCCCGACGTCGCACCGACGGCGGTCCCGCCCTGCCGCATGACCGTCCGGGCGACCTCGTCCACCATGGCCGCCCCCGACAGCGACGCCGTGAGGTCCTGCAGCACCGCGTTCAAGCCCGCGGTCCTGCGTTCGCTCTCGACCAGCGCCCGGTTGTCGGCGAACAGCGCGATCCGGTCGGCGATCTGTTCGGCCAGCGAGACGTCGCCGGACGTGAAGGAGCCGCGCGGCGGGCGCCGCGCGACGGTCATCGCGCCGAGGGTCCGCGCCCGCGCGCTCAGCGGGACGACCGCGATGGACGTCGCGCCGCTCGCTACGAGCGCCTCGAACTGCTCGTCACGCTCGACCGCGCGCCTGGCTCGGCCGGTGTCCGTGAACACGTACACCTCGGGCTCGCCGGTCGCGATGACCTTCGCGACGCCGACGCGCGACCCGACCGGCGGCGGTGCCTTCTCCGGCAGGACGTCGCGGATGCGTTGGTCGTTCGATGCGACGGCGACCGTGCGGATGCGGTCCTCCTCGGCGAGGTGGATCACGACGTCGTCCGCGAGGCGACCCACGAGCAGATCGGCGGCGCGGACCGCCGTGGAGTCGAGGTCGGTCGCCTCCGCGAGTGCATCTCCCAGCTCGACCATCAGTGACATGTTCGTCCGGGCCGCGCGCTCTCGGGCGGCGACGTCGTCGAGCCACGCGATCAGCTGCGCGGTGACCAACATCACGACGGCGAAGCTCCCGAGCGCCCACGCGTCGGTCTCGCTGACGCTGAAGCCGGCCGGAGGCAGCACATACACGTCCAGGAGGATTGTCGATAGGACAACGGAGACGAGCCCGGCCACGCGACGGCCGATCAGCGTGGCCAGCAGGACCATGAACGCGTACGGGAGCGACTCCAGCTTCAGCCCGGTCGCCTGGACGATCAGCGTCGCGAGCACCGGTCCGACGATCGCGATAGCCACACCCGCTACCGTTCGGAGCGGCGAGGGCTTCGTGAGGATGCGGAACTCGGACCAGTCGGCCTGGGTACGGCTCACGGTGCTCCTCCCGGGCCGTGACGAGCACGACGGAGCGCCCGCACGGAGAACCGGCGCCGCGGAGGCACGCACACAGGGTATCGGGGCCCTGCCGGCGTGTCGAGGGAACGCCCGGCTGGCTTTGGCTTCCCGAACCGCTTGCGGCGGATTACGCTTCACTCGCAACCCGGGGGCCGAGAGGGGGCGCGGGCAGCGTGCTCGACATCGAAGCGGCTGATGCCTCTGGCCGCAGGCTGCGCCTCCGGGGCGAGCTCGACCTGCTCACCGCTACCGACCTCATGCACCGCCTGGAGCCACTCTGCGGATCATCCGGGGACATCGTGCTGGAGTGCGACGAGCTCACGTTCGTGGACAGCCAAGGGATCCGCACGTTCCTGCAGGCGGCGCGGGCGCTGGCCGATGGGAGCTTCGTGATCGCGCGGCCGAGCCGGGAGGTCCGCAAGCTGTTCGACATCGTCCGGATCCAGGACTTCCCGAACATCGTCGTGCGCGACTGAGCGCGGACTCCCTGATCGAGAACGGGTCCCGAAGGGCCTAGAAGGCGGCGCCGCCGGCGGCCGCGCGGAGGCGCTTGGCGGTGGCCTCGCGGCCCAGCAGCTCGAGTGACCCGGGGAGCGGCGGCGAGACGTTCGAGCCCGTGACTGCGGCGCGGATCGGCTGCCACCCCTTGGTCCGGTTGAGGCCCGCGTCGGTCGCGACGTCGTCGAGCGCCTCGTGGATCGCCTCCTCGGTCCAGCGGTCGACGCGCTCGAGACGGTGCGCCGCCGCGGAGAGATACTCCTCGGGAGCCGACGCGATCAGCTGGGCCGCCTTGTCGTTCGGTGTGATGTCGTCGGTGAACAGGAACCGCAGGAGCTCGACCGACTCGGTGAGCCGTTTCATCCGTTCCTTCACGAGTGGCATCGCGCGGCGCAGCACTTGAAGGTCCGGCAGCACGCCCGCCTCGCTGAGGAAGTGCAGGCAGCGCGCGGCGAGGTCGTCGTCGTCGAGCTGCTGGATGTAGTGGTTGTTCATCCACTCGAGCTTCTGCATGTCGAAGGCTGCCGGGTTGCTCGAGACGCGGTTCAGATCGAATGAGGTGATCAGCTCGTCCCTCGACAGGAACGTCGTCTTCTCATCCTTCGACCAGCCGAGCAGTGCCAGGTAGTTCATCAGCGCCTCGGGCAGGAACCCCTGCTCTCGGAAGGATTCGATCGACGTCGAGCCGTGACGCTTCGACAGCGGCCGGCCGTCGGGGCCGTTCACCTGCGGGACGTGCGCGTACCGCGGTGGCGTGCCCCCGAGCGCCTCGATCACGCGCGCGTTTCGTGGCGCCGCGGTGAGCAGATCGTCGCCGCGGACGACGTGCGTGATGCCCATCAACATGTCGTCGACGGCGACGGCCAGCAGGAACGTCGGCGTGCCGTCAGACCGCAGCAACACGAAGTCCTGCAGCGAGCCGGGCCGCCAGCGGACATCTCCCTTCACGAGGTCCCCCACGACCTGCTCGCCGTCGGGCATCCGGAACCTGATCGCCGCGACGCGCTCCTTCTCCTCGAACGCTGCTCGTTCCTCGGGCGTAAGGTTCCGGCACCGTCCGTCGTAGCCTGGCGTCCGCCCCTCGGCGAGCGCCCGTTGACGCCGCTCCTCGAGCTCCTCGGGCGTGCAGTAACAGGGGTACGCGTCGCCCTGCGAGAGCAGCCGGGCGACCTGCTCCCGGTAGACGAGCGATCGCTGCGACTGGCGGTAGGGCTGGTGCGGGCCGCCGACGTCCGGTCCCTCCTCCCACTCGATCCCGAGCCACCGCAGCGACTCGATCACCCCGTGGACGGCCTCCTCTGTGACGCGGCTGGCGTCCGTGTCCTCGACCCGCAAGATGAACACGCCGCCGTTGTGCCGCGCCCATAGCCAGCTGAACAGCCCGGTCCGTACGTTGCCGACGTGCAGCGACCCGCTCGGTGCGGGGGCGAACCGTGTTCGGACCTCGGTCACCCGGCCCCCTCCGCGACGTTCGTCAGCACGCCGATGCCGTCGACCTCGACCTCGACCCGGTCTCCAGGCTCTAGCTTGCCGACGCCCTCGGGGGTCCCCGTCATGATCACGTCGCCCGGGAGCAACGTCATGAACGTCGTCACGAACTCGACGATCGTTCCCACGCCGAACACCATGTCGGCCGTCGTGGCGAACTGTCGCGTCTCACCGTTCACCCGTGTCTCGAGCCGCACATCGTTCGGGTCGAGCTCGGTCTCGATCCAAGGGCCCAGCGGACACGAGCCGTCGAAGCCCTTCGCGCGCGTCCACTGCCCGTCCTTGTCCTGGAGGTCTCGGAGGGTCACGTCGTTGCCGCACGTGTAGCCGAGGACGTACAGGAAGGCGTCCTCGGTCCTGACGCGCCGCGCAAGCCGACCGATCACGACGGCGAGCTCGCCCTCGTAGTCGACGCGCCGGCTGATCGACAGCAGTGAGATCGGGTCGCCCGGCCCGATCACGCTCGTCGACGGCTTGAGGAACGTCAGCGGCTCTTCGGGCACCTCTCCGCCGAACTCCGCCGCGTGCGCCGCGTAGTTCCTTCCGAGGCACACGACCTTCGAGGGCAGGACCGGCGCGAGCAAGCGCACGTCGTCGAGCGGGACCTCCTCCCCCGTGGGGACCGGGTCCTCGAAGAAGGTCCCCCGGAGCACGCGCACGGTCTCGGAACCGGGCTCCACGGCCCCCGTGGCGATGCGATCGGCGAAGCGGAAGCGGACCAGGCGCACGGACAGACCCTACCGCCGGTCGAGCACCCAGCCCTGGCCCCACGTCACGCCGACGCTGCGGTAGTACGCGCCGATCATCTCTCGCGGCGCGATCCGCGTGAGCTCCTCCACGGGTGAGTCGTAGAACGAGACCTGGGCGTCGCCGCGCCAGATCTCCGAGCCCTCCCAGTCATAGCTCTTCATCGTGACGAGCTCGTCGAGCGCGCGCGTGAACGGATCCTCGATCGACGGGAACAACCGGTGGTGCAGCATCGGAAGCGCGTTCACGAACCCGTTCTTCTCCGACGGGCCGGTGATTGTGAACCGCGCATCCACGATCCGCCGCTCCATGACGGACACGCTCGCGCCGAACCGCCCGCCCGGCTCGAGCCGCGGTCCCGCCTTGCCGAACCGGACGGGCCTCGTGATCCAGATCGAGCCGAGCTTCTTCGGGTAGCCCTGGTGCCACCCTCGGACGAGCGCGAAGTCCTTGTCGACCCAGATGTACACGCAGCGCGAGTACAGCTCGTCGCGGTACGAGCACCGGACGACGACGAACGCCTCCTTGTACTGCGATCGGACGGGATCCTCGAGCTCCTCGAACGAATCGCTGCAGGACTGCCAGTCCGCGAAGATCAACGCGACCGCGCCCGGGTCCTCCGGCGCGGTCTCGAGCGGCTCGGGTAACAGCTCGGCGACCGCCGCCGGATCGGTCCTGAACTCGATCGTGAGGAGGTCACCCGAGTAGTGCCACGGGGGTGGCGGCAGGATCGAGGCGCGTCCCTCGGGCGACAGCGGCGGCATGAAGCCCTTCGGCTCGCCCATGAGCCGCATACTAACGAGCGATGGAGACCCGTCGGATCCTGATGGACGGCCTGCCGACGACGGTCGTCGTCGTCGAGGCCCGCTTCGGCGTCGCGACCGACACGCGCCGGATCCCCCTGACCGAAGCGCAGCACCTCTCCCCGTGTCGCCCGACGAAGATCATCTGCATCCACCTGAACTACGAGAGCCGGGTGAAGGAGTTCCAGGCCACGCTTCCGCCCGCGCCGACGTACTTCCACAAGCCGATCAGCGCCCTGAACCATCACGGCGGCGACGTCGTCCGGCCTCCTGGGTGCAGGTACCTCAACTACGAGGGCGAGATCGCGATCGTGATCGGGACGCAGTGCCGCAACGCGTCACGCGACGAGGCCGCCGAGTACATCGCCGGCTACACAATCGCGAACGACCTCGGCCTGCACGACTTCCGCGACACCGATGCCGGCTCGATGCTGCGCGTGAAGGGCTCGGACACCCTCTGTCCGATCGGACCGGGTCTGGTCGACGACTGGGACTTCCATGGCAAACGCATCCGGACGCTCGTTAACGGCGACGTCCGCCAGGATGGCACGACCGACGAGATGGTCTGGGACATGCACTACCTCGTGGCGGACCTCGCGCGGACGATCACGCTCGAGCCCGGCGACGTGATCCTGTCCGGCACGCCCGCCAACTCGAGACCCGTCGAACCCGGCGACGTCGTGGAGGTCGAGGTCGAGGACCTCGGCACGCTCACGAACACGATCGTAGAGGGCGGTGTGCCGATCCGCGACGACGTCGGCGCGCAACCGAGCGAGTCCGAGGAGGTCGTCTCCACGGCCATGGGCGGGGACTGGGAGTTCCGCGGCATCCGCCCGCCCCACAAGCCCTAGTCGCGCTCGTCGATGCGAAGCAGCGCTTGACCCGGGTGCCGACGAGACCGTGAACGTCCCGTAGGACATCGGCGGTCGCCGGCTGGGCCGCCAGGTCGCTCGGTCGAGCCAGTAGACGTAGTGCCGGTAGCCCGCCCGCATCGTCTCCCGCCAGGTCGTGAAGCCGAGCTTCTCGGCGACGCGCCACGACTGCCGGTTCTCGGGACGGATCAGCGAGATCAAGTGGTCGACGTCGAGGTTCGCGAAACACCAGTCGCGGCACGCGGCGCCGCCCTCGGTCGCGATCCCCTGGCCCCAGCGGTCGCGCCGCACGTGCCAGCCGAGCTCGACGTGCGGCTCCTCCTCGACGAGCTGGATCGTCGGGCCGCAGTCACCGACGAAGTCTCCACTCGCGCGCTCCTCGATCGCGAGCAGGCCGAAGCCGTTCTGCTCGTAGCTATCCAGCGCGCGCTGGATCCACGCGACAACGCCCTCCCTGTCGAACGGCGCCGGGTACCACCTCATCGCCTCGGCGTCGCCTAGGACCTCGAGCAGACCGTCGACGTCGCCGGGCGTGAGCGGCCGCAGTCGCAGCCGCTCCGTCTCCAGCAGCAGTCCGAACGCCATGGGCGGCCTACGGTACCGCCGTTTTACCGAGCCTTCGGCGCGGGGCTATCCTGCCGCGCGAGACACGTCGTTCGGCACCGAAGGAGCGAACGGGATGGACACCAACGGCAAGCGGCTCCGTCTGCTGTGGTCTGACCTGCACGGGATCGAACGCGGCAAGTACCTCTTCGGTGACTGGTCCGAGCGCGGGAAGGCGAACTTCTGCCTGTCGACGTTCCCGCTGACCTTCGACCGCGAGATCCTCAACATCCCGCGGATGTCGTTCGACGTCGGGTTGCCGGACCTCGAGGCCAGGCTCGACCCGTCGTCGTTGCGACCCGGCTGGGAGCCGAACACCGTCGTCGGCGTCGGCGACCTGTTCCACCGCAACGAGCCGGTGTGGGTCGACCCGCGTCATATCTTGCGGAAGGCCGTCGACGCCTGGCGCGAGAAGGGGCTCGAGCCGCAGATCGCGTTCGAGTTCGAGTTCTACCTGATGCGCCGCGACGCGAGCGGCCGCTGGGCCTCGATCGACACGCCCGCCTCGCGCGTGTACGGCACCGGCATGGCGGTCGACCCGGACGGCGTCGTCGCGGAGATCGTCGACACCGCCGCCGCGTGCGACCTCGACATCGAGGCGTGGTGCACGGAGTTCGACGACGCGCAGTTCGAGATCAACATCCGGTATCGAGACGCGATCGGCGCGACCGACGACGCGTTCCTGTTCCGTGTCCTCGCGCACGAAGTGGCGGCGAGGCGCGGCCACCGCGCGACCTTCATGGGCCGCCCCTTCCCGGACCGCGGGGGCAACGGCCTGCACGTGAACGTCAGCTTCCGCGACCGGCACGGCAACAACGTGCTCTACGACGCGTCCCAGCCGGATGGACTCTCGACGCTGGCACGGAAGGCGATGGCCGGCATGCTCGCGCATCACGAGGGCACGGCGGCGCTGCTCGCCCCCACGGTGAACGCGTACAAACGCCTCCAGCCCGACATGATGAACGGCTACTGGGCCAACTGGGCGCACGACGACCGAACGGTCGCGATCCGGATCTCGCCCGACCGGGGACCGGCCACGCGGCTCGAGAACCGTGTGCCCGACGGGGCCGTCAACCCGTACCTGGCCGCGGCCGTGGTGCTCCACACGGCACGGCTCGGCGTCGAGCAGGACCTGCCGTTGCCGGATCCCCAACCTGCCGGCGGTGACGTCGTAACGCAGACGCACATTCCGGCGAATCTGAACGAGGCGCTGGACGTGCTCGAGACCGACAAGGAGGTCGGCGAGGCGCTCGGCGAGGAGTTCGTCCAGGCCTTCGTGATCCTCAAGCGCGCCGAATGGGACCGGTACATCGCCGCCGTTCCCGATCCGGCGGTCGCCGAACCGACCGATTGGGAGCTCGACTATTACATGCCGTTCTTCTAAGCCGTTGTTCTGGCCGCCGGACGGCCGTCTTCGTGCGGTTCGAGTAGGCTCCGCCACAACCTCACGGGGGGTGCCCGCATGAAGGTCCTGCTTGTCGGCGTCGGCGGCGTCGGCGAGGCCATCTCGGTGATCGCGCACAAGCGCCCGTGGCTCGAACGCATAGTGCTCGCCGACTCCAACGCCGAGCGGGCGCGCGAGGTCCAGTCCCGGCTCGGTGACGGGGCGCGGTTCCCGGTCGAGCGGATCGACGCGAGCGATCGCGCGCAGATCGTCGAGCTCGCGCGGCGGTACGAGGTCGACCTCGTGATGAACGCGGTCGACCCGAACTTCAACGAGCCGATCTTCGACGCGTGCTTCGAGGCGGGCGTGACGTACCTGGACATGGCGATGTCGCTTTCGGAACGCCATCCGATCGAACCCTTCAGCCGCACGAACGTGAAGCTCGGCGACTACCAGTTCGAACGGTCGAAGGACTGGGAGGACCGAGGGCTGCTCGCACTCGTCGGGATCGGCGTCGAGCCGGGCCTCGCGGATGTGTTCGCCGCGCACGCGAACAAGCACCTGTTCGACCGGATCGACGAGATCGGCGTGCGCGACGGCGCGAACCTGAGAATCGTAGGATACGACTTCGCGCCGAACTTCTCGATCTGGACCACGATCGAGGAGACCCTGAACCCGCCGGTCGTGTGGGAGAAGGCTCGGGGCTGGTTCACGACCGAGCTGTTCTCCGAGCCGGAGGTGTTCGAGTTCCCCGAGGGGATCGGGCCGGTCGAGTGCGTGAACGTCGAGCACGAGGAGGTCCTGCTGATCCCGCGCTGGATCGACGCAGGGCGCGTGACGTTCAAGTACGGGCTGGGCGAGGAGTTCATCAACGTCCTGGAGGTCATCGCGCTCCTCGGGCTGGACTCGACGGAGAAGGTCGATGTCAAGGGGGTCAAGGTCGCGCCCCGCGACGTCGTGGCGGCCGTCCTGCCGAACCCGGCGAAGCTCGGTGACCGGATGCACGGGAAGACGTGCGCAGGGACCTGGGTCCGCGGCGAGAAGGACGGGCGGCCGCGCGAGGTCTACCTGTACCAGGTGGCCGACAACGAGGAGTGCATGGCCAGGTTCGGCGTCCAGGCCGTGGTCTGGCAGACGGCCGTCAGCCCGGTGATCGCGATGGAGCTGCTCGAGACGGGCGCCTGGAAGGGTGCGGGCGTCCGCGGGCCGGAGTCGTTCGACCCGGATGCGTTCGTCGAGCTGATGCCGTCGTACGACTTCTCGTGGGGGCTCCGCGACTCGTTCGCCTAGGCGCGGTCGGTTGCGGCACGAGGTCGTTCGGTACCAAAATGCTCCGCGTGCGGGCCACGATCGACGAGCTCGGCGACATCGACCTCGCCAACCCCGACAGCTACGTCGAACGGGTGCCGTTCGAGTGGTTCGACGACCTGCGACGGCGCGCGCCCGTCGTATGGCATCCGGAGCCGTTGCCGAACAAGGGGTTCTGGGCGGTCACCCGGTACGACGACCTCGTGACCGTCCACATGGACTGGCAGACGTACTCGTCCGAGGTCGGGGCGGTGGCGCTGGAGGAGCTCGAGCCCGACCAGCTCGAGATCCGACGCAGCATGCTCGAGACCGATCCCCCCCGACATCGCGAGCTCCGGAACATCTGCAACAAGCGCTTCTCGGCGCGCGGGGTGGGACAGTACGAGGACTTCATCCGTGACGTCGCTCGCGGGGTGCTCGACCGGGCGTTCGAGCAGGAAGAGTTCGACTTCGTCACCGAGATCTCCCGCGAGCTGCCGATCCGGTTCCTGTGCGCGATCTTCACGGTCCCGCAGCAGGACGCTCCGACGCTGATCGAGTGGGGCGACGCGATGATCGGCAATCAGGACCCCGACTTCTCCGCCGCCGTCGTCGACCGCGTCGACACCGAGGAGTTCAAGTACCTGCCGTTCCGTTCTCCGATCGCACGACGGGTCTTCGAGTACGCGGACGGACAGCGCGATCTACGACTCGCCGAGCCGCAGGAGGACGTGATCACGGCGCTGACCGTCGCGCAGCGCGAGGGAGTGCTCAACGAACACGAGTTCCACAACTACTTCGGCCTGTTGATGATCGCCGGCAACGAGACGACGCGCCACACGATCAGCCACGGCATGCAGGCGCTCATCGAGCACCCGGAGCAGATGCGGCGGCTGCGGGAAGACCCCTCGATGATCCCCGTCGCGGTCGAGGAGATCCTCCGATGGGCGACGCCGGTTCTGCATTTCCGGCGGACCGCGACCCGCGATACCGAACTGCGCGGACAGAGGATCCGAGCCGGCGACAAGGTCGTGACCTGGTACGTCAGCGCCAACCGCGACGGCGAGAGGTTCCCCGAGCCGCACCGGTTCGACATCACACGCCAGCCGAACGAGCACGTCACGTTCGGGCCCGGCGGGCCGCACTTCTGTCTCGGCGCGCACCTCGCGCGGCTGGAGACGAAGATCCTGTTCCAGGAGCTGCTCCCCCGTCTGCGGTCGATCGAGCTCACCGGATCGGTCCAGCGGATGCGCTCGAACTTCGTGAACGGCATCAAGCGCATGCCGGTCAAGGTCCGGACGAGGTGACGACCGGTCCGCTCAGGCCTCTCCCGTCGACCGGTCGGGCAAGACCGCTCGCAGCATCGAACGAAGCATCGACGCGAGCTCGTCCTGGCGGTCGGGCGCGAGGTGCGCCGTGACGGTGACCTCCTCCTCGTTGAACTTCGGGAAGAGCGTCTCGATCTTCTTGCGGCCCTCGTCGGTGAGGGATACGCGGACCATCCGGCCGTCGCTCGAGCTCTTCTGACGCTGGACGTACCCGCGGCGCTCGAGGGTCGTCACGACGCCGGTGGAGGTCGGGCGGCTGATGCCCACCGCGGCCGCCAGGTCGCGCGATTCGAGCTCGCCCCACACCCACAGCACCCATAACACGACGAACGACGTCCACGACAGGCGGTCGGTCGACAAGACGACGTGCTCCATGTGGCGCCGGACCGCGGCGGAGGCCCGGAACAGGTTGGATACGGCGGCCATCGCGCGGAAGTCGAGCGGCAGGTCGCCGAGCGCCTCGAGGACCCGGCGTTCCGCCGGCAGGAGGTCGTCGTCTCCCATCGGCGGATCGTACTGCTACGACGAGGCTGCGATGCGAGACGCGGCGGCGATCCCGCGGAGCCGCTCCCCCTTCGGGTCATACGGAGGCTCCGGCAGGATCCGTGCGGTGCGCTCCTCGCCGACGACGTACACGGTCAGCTCAGGTGCCGCCTCGGCGACGTCGGTCACGAGGTATGCGAGGGCGAGGCTCGACCCGACGTGATGGCCGTAGGCGCCGGACGTCACCATGCCGACCCTTCGATCGCCGATCCAGATGCCCTCGTCGGTCGACGCGTCGGCGTCCGCGGCGTCGACCTCGAGAAGCACCAGTCGCCAGGCGGCGCCCTGGTCGCGTTCCGCGATCGCGGCGTCGCGACCGATGAAGGGGCCCTTGTCGAACGCCACGTATCGATCCAGACCCGACATGCCGGGTGTGCAGTCCTGGCGGTACTCGGCCGACCAGATCCCGTAGCCCTTCTCGAGCCGGAGGCTGTCGACGGCGCGGTCGCCGATCAACCGGAGCCCTTGCGGCGCCCCCGCCTGCCGCAAGTCGTCGAGCAGCACGCGGTGCCGGTTCGGCGGCACGACGATCTCGTACCCGAGCTCGCCCGTGAGCGAGATCCGGCCGACGACGGCGCGCGCGGAGCCGATGTCCATCTCGCGGACCGCCATGAACGGGAACGCGCCGTTCGACACATCGTCGCCCGTGAGCGTCTCGAGGATCGACCGCGACGAAGGCCCCGACACCGAGAAGCCCATCCAGTCGTCGGTGACGTTCCGCACGCTCACGCCGCTCGGCGGGAGCTGCGCGCGGAACCACCGCATATGGAAGTCCTGGAGGTAGTACGACCCCGTGAGCCAGAATCGCCGGTCGCCCATCCGCGTCACCGACAGGTCGCCCATCAGGTGACCCCGATCGTTCAGCATCGGCGCGAGCCGGATCCGGCCGACCCCCGGCATCCGCGAGGCGACCAACCGGTCCAGCCAGGCCTCGGCGTTGGGGCCGGTCACCTCGTACCGCGAGTACTGCGCGATCTCGTACGCGCCGGCCGCCGTCCGGACCGCCTCGACCTCCTGGGCCACGATCGGCTCGGCGTTCGAACGGCCGAGCGTCCAGCCCTCCTCGAAGCCCGGCGACGGCGCGAAGTACAACGGCACCTCGAGCCCCCAGTTCACGGTGAACCGCGCATTCGCCGCCTCGAACGCGTCGTGGCAGGGTGTCGTCTTGAGCGGCCGACCGGCGGGCAGCTCCTCGTTCGGATAGGCCATCACGAACCGACGCGCGTAGAACTGTTGGGTGGTCTCGCGCAGGTACCGGTCGTTCGTCGCGTACGGCCCGAACCGCGCAAGGTCCATCCCGAACACGTCGTAGCCCGGGTCCAGGTCGACGATCCAGTTCGCGACCGCGACGCCGATCCCCGCGCACTGTGAGAAGCCGGCCATGCAGCCGCACGCGGCCCAGTAGTTCGGGACGCCCTCGACCGGGCCGACGAGCGGATTGCCGTCGGGCGTGAACGCGATCCCGCCGTGCACCCACCTGCGGATCCCGGTCTCGGCGAGGACCGGGAACCGCTGGAACCCGATCGACAGCTCCGACGCTATCCGCTCGATTTCCTCCGGGAAGAGTTCCATCCCGAAGTCCCACGGCGCGCCGTCCGTGGTCCAGTGGCGCGGGTTCTGCTCGTACACACCGAGCAGCACCCCGTTCCCCTCCTTCTGGAGGTACGTGAAGCCCTCGAGGTCCGTGACCGCCGCCATGTCGCCGCCGATCGCTTCGATCTGCGGGACGTCTTCGGTCACCAGGTAATGGTGCGGCATCAGCGCGATGGGGTGATCGACGCCGGCCATGCGGCCGACGCGGCGCGCCCACAGGCCCGCGGCGTTCACGACGTGGGCGCACTCGATCGGTCCGTGCTCGGTGTCGACGCGCCACTGGCCGCCCGGCTGTGGGGCCAGGGCCGTGACGCGGTTGCGCTCGACGATCTCGACACCTCGCTTGCGCGCCGCGATCGCGTAGGCCTGGGTGGCGCCGTTCGGATCGAGGTTGCCCTCCTGCGGGTCGAACAGCGCACCGACGAACCCGCTCGGGTCGAGGATCGGCACCATCTCGGCGGCCTCTTCGGGGGTGACGAGGTACGCGTCGGTGCCCTGCGTGCGGACCCAGGCGAGCTCGGACCTCAGCCAGCGCCACCGTTCCTCGGTGCCGGCGAGCTCGAGCCCGCCGCTCAGGTGGAGTCCGACGCTCTGCCCGCTCTCCTCCTCGATCTTCGGATACATCTCGATCGTGTAGTGCATGAGCTCCGCGACGCGCGTGTCGGCGTTGATCGCGTGGAACCCGCCAGCCGCGTGCCACGTCGAGCCCGCCGTGAGCTGACTGCGCTCGATCAGCACGACGTCCGTGAGCCCCCGTGCGGCGAGGTGGTATGCGACGCTGACCCCGACGATGCCGCCGCCGATCACGACGACCTCGTACCGATCCCTCATCGTTCCCCCGGCGTGCTTCGGATGGTCCCGCGTGGGCGGCGCAAGTGTATCGGCGAGCGTTCGCCGGCCGAACGCCGAACGTGACCCGTGGGCAGCTCGGCGCCTACGCTTCGGCGATGGCGACGATCGTCCAGGCCTCCGTCGTCGACTGGGAGCGTGTCCGCGAGATCCGGCTGCGGGGGCTCGCCGATGCGCCGTCCGCGTTCGGCTCCACCTTCGAGGAGGAGCGAGCGGAGCCCGAGTCGTTCTGGCGGGAGCGCCTCGGACGCGCGAACGCCGCGACGTTCCTCGCCCTCGACGAGCTTCGTGCGGTCGGCCTCGTCACCGTATTCTTCGAGGACGTCGGCCGGGCACACCTCGTGTCGATGTGGGTGTCCCCCGAGGCCCGACGCGAAGGGATCGGTCGGGCGTTGGTTCAGACGGTGCTCGAGTGGGCAGCTCGGAACGGCGCGAAGACCGTCGAGCTGTGGGTCACCGAGGCGAACGAGCCGGCGCGCCACCTCTACGAACGGTGCGGCTTCACGTCCACGGGCGGCCGGCAGCCGCTCCCGTCGGACCCGACGCTCGACGAGCTCGAGATGCGACGGGGCGTGACGCCGCCGTAATGGCGCTCCGGCTCAGACCTCGGTCTCGGTGTGCTCGCGGTACTCGTAGCCGGACATCGGGCGTTCGGTCTGCGAGCGCCACTCGCGTTCCTCGGTCGGGAGCTTGCCGAGGACCTTGGCCATCGCACGGACGTGCGCCTGGACCGAGCCGCAACACGAGCCGATGTAGTCGATGCCCGCCTCGTCGGCCTTCCGTGCGAATTCCGCCATCGTCTTGCGCGAGACCTGGAGCGGGTCGAGCTCGTACGGGAAGTTCGGCAGCGCCGTGAAGTCCGGAGCGTCGTCGGTCGTCGCGTAGGCGACGGGTTGCGACGCCACGAACACCCCGTCGACCGCGCCGCGCATCTGGGTCGCGATCGGCAGCTGCTGCTCCGGACCGTTCAGGCAGTTCACGCCGACGATGTCGGCACCCGTGGCCGCCAGCCGCCTCGCGCACTCGGCCGGTGTCTCGCCCTCGTACGAGCGCGGCTCGGGCTGCTCGAATGACATCGTCACCATCAGGGGCAGACCCGTCGCCTTCGCGCGTTCCACGAACAAGAGCGCCTCGCCAAGGTAGCTGAACGTCTCGCCGATCCAGAAGTCCGGTGGACCCGCATCGAGCTGATCCTGAAGCTGCCGGTCGAACAGCGCGCGCACGCGGTCCGGCGAGGACGGGTCCTCCGGCAGGTACGCCCACGTGAGCGAGAGGTTCCCCGCGACGAGCGCGTCGCCGTCGGACGCCACCTCGCGCGCGATCCGCACGGCGTTGCGGTTGATGTCGTCGACCTTGCCGGCGAGCCCGACCGTCGCGAGCTTGTCGTCGCTCGCGTAGAACGTCATCGTCTGGAGCACGTCCGCGCCCGCGCGCAGGAACTCGCGGTGCAGCTGCGCGAGCGCGTCGGGCTGCTCGATCACGACCTCGGGCGTGAACGGGCCCGCCTGGACGTAGCCACGCTTCTCGAGCTCCAGCAGGTAGCCGCCGTCACCGAGGACGCGCCCCCCGGCCAGGCGCTCGAGGATCCCCTTCGCCATCACTGTCCCCCCGACGTCTCAGGTGGGGCGAGGATAGCCGGGCACACGACCGCGAGCAGCCCCGCGGTCGTGACCCATGGTCAGGCGCTACTCGGCGAGCAACGCGTACAGCTTTCGGCGTGCTTCGGCAAGGATGTCGGCCGCCTGCTTCCGCTGCTCGGTGGAACCGGTCTTCGCGAGCTGCATCGAGGCCGCGGCCAGCTTGAACCCGGCGTCTCGGAGCTGCGCGAGCCCCTCGTCGTCCCAGTCGGACTCCCACGGTGCACGGCCGGAGCGCTTCGTTCGTTCGTCCAACTCCCGACGACCCTCGTCGTTGATCGCGTACACGCGCTTGCCGTCCTCGTCCTCGGCCTTCACCAGGCCCTCGTCCTCGAGCAACTGCAGCGTCGGATAGACCGAGCCCGGGCTCGGGCGCCACATGCCGCCGCTACGCTCCTCGAGCTCCTTCATGAGGTCGTAGCCGTGCATCGGGCGCTCGGACAACAGCCGGAGCAACGCGGTCCGCACGTCCCCGCGACGGCGCTTGCCGACGCCCGGTCCGAAACGCGGCGCGAACCTGCGTCCGTGACCACCCTCATGGTGGTGGGGATGCCGTCCGCGCCAGTGCCTGTGCGTCATTCGTCCTCCTCCTTGCTAGACGCATCGCGATATATCGTAACCGCTCGGCGCGGGTGCCTCAACTGGTCGTGGTGCTCCGTCAGAGCGAACGGAGGGGGCGGCGCCAGATGCCGGGGACCTCGCCCATCTCCACGCGCGCCGCTCGGAGCCAGGCGCCGAGATCCTCGATCTCGGCCGCGATCGCCGGACCCGCCTGCGCCGGAGCGTCCGGCTCCGCCCACACCGCCCGAACGCGGAGCACGCCGTCCGACCGATCGAACGTCGGATCGAGGCGCCCGACGAGGCGGTCCTCGGCCAGGATCGGCAGCACGTAGTAGCCGAACTCCCGCTTCGCCGGCGGGACGTAGATCTCGAGCTTGTACCTGAATCCCCACAGCTTCTCCGTACGCGCCCGGTCGTGGATCAGCTTGTCGAACGGCGACAGGAGCGCCGTCCGCGGACGGAATCGCTTCGATAGGACATCGGCGTGCGCGTACCAGTCCCCGCGCACGCCCTCGATGCGTGCGGGAACCACGACGTCGTCCCGCACGAGCTCGGCGAGCGCGCGTTCCCACCCGACCGGGCGGCTCTGGCTCCCGTGCAAGAACCCGAACCTGGAGATCTGTTCGACGCCGGCCGCTCGGAGCTGCCGGTCGAGCACCTCTCGCGCGATCGCCCGCGCCGGTCGCCGCGGTTCCGCAACCGGCACCCGACGTTCGGCCAGATCCCAGATCCGCTCCTGGCCGTCCCGGCCGACGATCATCACCTCGCCGCGCCGCCAGAGCGCTTCGAGCATCATCGCGGTGTCGTTGTTCGCGTCGTTCCACCCACCGGTCTGCCAGCCCTCGGCGACGCGGTTTTCGATGTCCCGGGTCCGAAGTGGTCCATCCCGTCGCAGCCGCGTAAGCACGTGGCGGCGGAATGCCTTGTTCGCCTCGAGCCACCGCCCGACGTACCGCGCGCGTCCACCGTCGGCCTTCGCGAACATCCGCATCGCCTCGCGGTGTAGGCCGTAGTCCGCCGTCGGAACGATGTACGCGCGGTACTCGAACAGCGCCTTGTCGCGCCACAACAGCTTCTCGAGCTGCGCCGGACGGTACCGCCGGCCGAGCCGGCTCCACAGCACGAGGTGCTCGGTCCGCGCCACGCTGCTTGTCGGGTCCAGCTGGACCGCGAACAGGTCACGAACGACGTCCTCGATCGTCCGCGGGCGCGGCAGCGACAGGCGCTGGCCGACCACGGCCAGCCGCCGCGCCCGCTCGACGGACAGCTCGAGCGTCGTTCGCGCCGCGCTCATGAGGCGATCGCGGAGGCGAGCTCCTCGAAGTTGTCGACATACCGCTGGACGTCCTCGTCGCTGTGGACGATCGAGCTGCTCCAGCTCTCCCACTTCGAGCCGGGCGACTTGAAGACGCCGCGGTTGAGCTGCCACAGCCACGCGAGCTGCGGCACGCGGTCGTCGATCTCCCACAGATCGCGGTACTCGTGGATCGGCGTGGCACGCCAGTCGATCGAGCCCTTCGCGCCGAGGAGCTTGATCGAGGCAGGAAGCCGGTACTTGTCGATCACGGTCTGGCAGCGTTCGAAGATCGCGTTGATCTCGTCGAACCGCCTGTAGACGTCCTTCGTCAGGACCTCCGTCAGGTTCACCTTCATCGCGGCCATCGTGAGCGGGTTGCCGTTGAATGTGCCGACCTGCTCCAGCTCGTCGCGGACGATCATCCCCATCGTCTCCTCGGTGCCGCCGATCGCGCCGCAGGGCAGCCCGCCGCCGATCGCCTTGGCGAGGCACACGAGGTCGGGCACGACACCGAAGGCCTCGACGGCGCCACCCCAGGCCAGGGTGCAGCCGGTCTTGACCTCGTCGAACGCGAGCAGCGCGTCGTTCGCACGGCAGATGTCCTTCACCTGCTGGAGATAGCCGGGATCCGGCAGCACGAGCCCGCAGTTGGTCATCGCGGGCTCGATCATCATCCCGGCGAGCTCGCCCGGGTGCTCGTCGAACGCGTGGCGGACGGCGTCGGCGTCGTTGAATGGCACGTTCACGACCTGCTCGGCGATTCCCTCGGGCATGCCGAGCGTCTGCGGGACCGATACGGGGTGATCCCGCGGACCCGCCTTCTCTTTCGTCGGGAACACGCTCACCATCAGCGAGTCGTGGTGGCCGTGGTAGGTGCCCTCGACTTTCAGCAGCTTCGTCCGGCCGGTCGCCGCTCGCATGATCCGGCATGCATCCAGCGTCGCCTCGGTCCCGCTGTTGCCGAACCGCCAGAGCGGCAACCGGAAGCGTCCCGCGAGATTCTCGGCGCAGACGAGCGCGTCCTCGGTCGGCTGGGCGAAATGCGTCCCGAGCTCAACGCGCTTCTGCACCGCCTCCACGACCTTGGGGTGCGCGTGGCCCATCACCATCACGCCGTAGCCGTTGTGGTAGTCGACGTACTCGTTGCCGTCGATATCCCAGACCTTCGACCCCTTCCCGTGGCTCACGTAGATGGGGTGCGGCGGCCACGACTGCCAGCTCGACGACACGCCGCCGGGCAGGTGCTCCTTCGCGAGCTGCCTGTACTCGAGCGAACGACGGTGCTTGGCATCCAGCGCCACCGTCTCCGTCGCGGTGAGCTCCTCGACGAGATCCGGGTCGATCTCGACGCGGTCGTTCTGCTTCGCGGGCATCTCTCCACCTCCCCCCGTGTCATGCGGCGAGCGCCGCGACGAACCCCTCGAAGTTCTCGACGTACCGGCGGACGTCGTGCTCGCCGTGTTGGACCGAGATCGTCCAGGGGTCGCTCCCGGGCTCGAAGACGCCACGGTTCACCTGGTACAGCCACCGCAGGTGGATCAGGCGGTCGCTCTGCTCGACGTACTCGCGGAAGTTCCCCACGGGCCGCGGAAGGAACTGGAGCCCTCCGCGCGCCCGGATCATGTTGACGTGCCACGGGAGGCCGTGGCGTTCGATCGCCCGTTCCAGCCCTCCCACGAGCACGCGCGAGAGCCGATCGAAGTGGTCGTAGGCGTCGCGCGTCAAGACCTCGGTGAGCGTGGCGCGGGCCGCCGCCATCGACATCGGGTTGCCATTGAACGTTCCCTCGTGCTCCATCGTGCCCTCGACGACCACGGCCATCGCCTGCTCGGTCCCGCCGACCGCGCCGACCGGGACGCCTCCACCGATCGCCTTGGCGAGCGTCACGATATCGGGCTTCACGCCGGACCATTCGACGGCGCCGCCGTAGGCGATCGTCGCACCCGTCTTGACCTCGTCGAAGATCAGCATCGCGCCGTGCTTCGCGGTGATCTCGCGCAGCCGTGCGAGGTACCCCGGCTCCGGCAGGACCGCGCTGATGTTCAGCATCACCGGCTCGAGGATCATCGCGGCGATCCGGCCGCCGTCCTCCGCGAAGACGCCCTCGGCGGCCCGCACGTCGTTGAACGGCACGATCCGCAGCAACTCGCCGAACGTCTGCGGGATGCCGGCCGTGTGCGGTTGCGGCACCCACCGGTCACGCGCGTCGGGGTCCTCGAGATCGGGCCAGTACGAGAAGTCGAGCGAATCGGGGCTCCCGTGGTACCCACCCTCGGTGCGCACGATCAGGTCGCGGCCGGTGGCAGCGCGCGCGATCCGCACCGCGTCAGAGGTCGCCTCCGAGCCGGAGTTCACGAAACGCCACAGCGGCAGCCCGAACCGATCCTGGAGGGCCTCCGCGACGACGACCGTGTCCTCGACCGGGAGCGCAAAGTGGGTCCCGAGCCCGATCCGGGACCGGACCGCCTCGACGACCTTGGGGTGCGCGTGGCCGACCGCCATCGCGCCGTAGCCGAGGTGCATGTCAATGCGCTCGTTGCCGTCGACGTCCCACACGCGCGACCCCAACCCGCGGTCGCCATACAGCGGGTGCGGGGTCAGGCTGTGCCACGAGCACGACACCCCGCCGGCGAGCGACTGGCTGGCGCGTTTGAGCAGCTCTGCCGAGCGCGGGTTTTGTTCGACGAAGGCGGCTTCCTCGGCGCGGATCAGCTCCTCGGCCCGTGCGGGGTCGATCGCCGTCGCCTGGTCGGTCATCGGTCTGCCTCCGGTCGCGGGAACCGCCCGAGCATATGCCGCCCGGTGCCGGCACGCGGTCCCGCTCGTCAGCCAGAGATCGCCGCGGCGAACTCCTCGAAGTTCGCGACGTAGCGGTGCGCGTCGTCCGTCGAGTGCGCGACGGAGGTCGTCCAGGTCTCCTGCTTCGACCACGGCGACTTGAACACGCCGCGGTTTTGGTGGAAGAGCCACGCGAGGTAGGTGATCCGCTCGTCGATCCCGATCGTGTCGCGGTACTCGCGGACCGGCGTCGCGCTGTAGATCACCGAGCCCTTCGCGCCGGCGCCCGTAACGTACGCGGGCAGCCGGCGCTTCTCGATCGCGGACGTGCACCCCTCGGCCAAAACGCGGTGGATCTCATCGAAGTGGTCGTACGCGTCCTTCGTCAGAACCTCGGTCAGCGCGGCGCGCGAGGCAGCCATCGTGAGCGGGTTGCCGTTGAACGTCCCGGCCATGTCCATCTCGCCGTCGATGACCGGACCGAACAGCTCCTCCGTCGCGCCGATCGCGCCGCACGGCAGGCCGCCGCCGATCGCCTTGGCGAGCGTCACGATGTCGGGCGTCACGCCGAACAGCTCGACGGCGCCGCCGTACGCGACCGTCGCGCCGGTCTTGACCTCGTCGAACGCGAGGAACGCGTTGTGGCGGTGCAGGAGGTTCCTCAGCCCTTGGAGGTAGCCGTCCTCGGGGAAGATCACGCCGCAGTTCATCATCGCCGGCTCGACGATCATGCCGGCGACCCGGCCCTCGTTCTCGGCGAGCGCCCGCTCGACGAGCCCCAGGTCGTTGAACGGGACGACCCGGACCAGCTCGGCGAACGCATCCGGGATGCCGGGCGCCTGCGGCAGCGTCACCGGGTGCTCGCGCGGCCCGATCTCGGCCGGGTCCGGCACGACCGAGAACATCAGCGAGTCGTGGTGGCCGTGGTAGCTCGCCTCCACCTTGAGGATCAGGTCGCGGCCGGTGACGGCCCGCATCAGCCGCACCGCCTCGAGCGTCGCTTCGGTCCCGGAGTTGCAGAAGCGCCAGAGCGGCAGCCCGAACCGGTCGACGAGGTTCTCGCCGATGGCGTCGAGGTCCCTGGTCGGCTGCGCGAAGTGCGTCCCGCGGCGGGCCTGTCGCTCGATCGCCTCGACGATCCTCGGATGCGCATGGCCGACGACCATCGCGCCGTA
>JBKPHM010000045.1:0-6390 GCA_046729855.1 Actinomycetota bacterium
CTACGTCAACTTCCTTGGCGACGAGGGCGAGGAGCGGGTGCGGGGCGCCTACCCGGGGCCGACCTGGGACCGGCTGGTGGCGGTGAAGAGCCACTACGACCCGACCAACCTCTTCCGGCTCAACCAGAACATCCCGCCGGCGTAATCCTCAGTCAGCGCTGAGCGCCGGCGGCTTGCTCCGCAAGCCAACCCTGCACCGCCGTGGCCACCGCTTCGACGTCCGTGCGCAGGCTGTGGTTGCCAGGTACTTGGACGACGGTGCGGTTCGCAGCAGCGGGTGGAATCCCGAACGGGTCTTTCTCGCCTTGGACGACCAGCGTCGGGACCCGCAGCTGGTCGAGCTCGGGGAGCCGGCTCGCGGCCGGTGGGCGTGGCGGCCGGCGCGGCGGCTGGAGCGGGAAGGCGAGGCAGAGCACGGCGACGGCACGGGTCGCCTCCGCGGTGCGGCAGGCCACCCGGCCGCCGAGCGACCGGCCACCGGCGATCAGTGGCAGCCCACGCAGCTCACCCGCCACCAGCTGTTCGATCACCGCAAGCCAGGCGGCATCGAGCTGGTGCACCGGCGCCGGCGAGCGTCGTCCGGCGACCCGGTAGGGCTGCTCGACGAGCGCGACGCTCATCCCTTCGGACAGAGCGACGTCCGTAACAGCGACCAGGTCTGGCGACGACACGCCTCCCGCCGCGCCGTGGCCGAGGGCCAGCGCGGCACGTGGCTCCTCGACCCGATGGAGGTGAACGTTGGCTTGACCGTGCGGAGTCACGATGTCGAGCATCGAGTCGCCGTGCATCTTTTCACCGGTCACGTTCCGGCCGGGTAGATCTCGGTCTGCTCCCAGGTGACCTCGCCGCGGCTGACTCGCGCGGTGACGAATACCCCGGAGCCGAGCGCGTTCTCGTCGAAGAGCTTCACGCGCCGCGGGCGGAAGCGATAGAAGCGGTACCCGGCGGAGCCGGCGTCGCGGTACTCGGGAAACCGCCCCCCGTAGACCTTCTCAGCGTCGCCGGCTGCGCGACCCAGAAGCTCTCTGGCGGTTCCCATCAGCTGGACGCCGCGGTCCGGATTGCCCCACGTCTGGTGCGAGTCGTAGACCGCGACGGCGACGGTGCGACGCGTGCGCACGTTGCTCGAGTGCCTTGCGTGCGGGTCCGACAACCAAACGAGATCGAGTCTCGGCGACCAGGCGAAGTACGCCGTGTTGACATGGGCGCGGCCGCCCGGCGAGACCGTGGCGAGCGCGCAGAGGGTCGACGCATCCAGGAGCTGACCGGCCAGCGCTCTCAACCGTTCGCTCGCGACCCGACGGCCTGATCGCGCGATTGGCATCGGCAACCATCTCCTTTCTTGCGAATTCCTGGCATTCTTGCGTGTAGGAGATCGAGTCTCCGACGCAAGGGGGGGCGACCGATGCTGACGGCGCTTGGCGCGACTCAGGCTGAGGACCGTGTCTACCGTCTGTTGATCACCACCGTCTCGGCGTGCGAGGAGGAAATTGCCGAGGGCACTGGGCTGTCGCAGGATGAGGTTCGGACAGCGCTGGCATCGCTCGTCGAGCACAGGCTTGTCGACCGGATGCCGGAGACCCCGACGCGCTTCGTGGCCGCTTCTCCCAGCGTGGTCGAGTCGATGATCGCCAAACGACTGACGGAATTGCGCACCGCACAGCAGACGCTCGATGGGCTTACCTCGCAGTACCGGGCGAACAGCCTGGTGCGAACCGCCGGCGGCGTCTTCGAGATCATCCGAGGCGAGGACGCCCTGCGGCAGTGCTCTCTCAGCCTGCTGAGCTCCGCGCGGTCCGAGGTACTCAACTTCATCAAGCCGCCGCTCATCGCCCTCCAGGTCGAGGAGCGCATCGGCCCCGACAAGGCAGTCCGGAACCGGGTCATCTACGAGACACCGGCGCTCGAGCACGGCGGAACCCTCGATGCGCTCCAAGCCGGCCTGCGCCCCAACGACGAAGCCAGGGTCCATAGCAACCTTCCGGTGAAGATGCTCGCCGTCGACCAAACCGTGGCGCTGGTTCCGCTCGCGCAGCACGACACGACCCCGGTGGGCGTGCTTGTACGTGAGAGTGCCGTGCTCGATTCGCTGGTCAGACTCTTCGAGTACGTCTGGGCCTCGGCAATCCCGCTCCATGTCCACGTCACCAACAACGACGGCCGGCAGTCAGCGTCGGCTCTCTCCGACAAAGACGGAGGGCTGCTGTCTCTGTTGCTCGCGGGTCTCAGTGACGAGGCGATCGCCATGCACCGGAGGATGAGCGTGCGCACGGTGCAGCGGAAGGTGCACGCGCTGATGGAGGTCGCGAATGTCCGAACCCGGATGCAGCTCGCCTGGGAGGCGGCCCGGCGGGGGTGGCTACTGGATGCCGATGTCGAGCTTGAAGACCACGCGCCGGTAGCGCCCGGCGAGAACGGCGACGCGCTCGGGCTCGAGCCCTCCGCGGCGGATTTGTCTCGGCGAGATGACTCGGTACGTGCCGGGCTTGAGCCCGATCCGGAACGAGCCGTCGTCCCCGGTACGCGTACGGGCGACGGTTCGACCACTCCGTGAGAACACGAGCCAGACCTGCTTCGCGGGTCTGGTGCACGGCACGCCGACCCTGCACACCGGGTAGGCCGGATCGATCAACACGACGCCGCGGAGCCCGCTCGGTGAGGTGCCGCTTGCCGCGATGGCGGGAAGGACGAGCGCGAGGACTGCTGTAGCGAGGAGCTTCATAGGCTCACTGTTCCCGTGCCACCACCGACGCTAACCGAGGGCCCGCCCGCCCGGAGGCGGGGCGGGCCCATTGTTCGGAGAGACGCGGCTAGCAGCCCGCTTTGTTCAGCGCGAAGTTCACCGTCGTCGTCTTGTTTGCCCTGATGTTCGCTGTCTTGGTCTGTGCGATCCATCCGTCCTTGCTGGCGATGACCGTGAACGGGTTGCTCGCGGCCGGAGCCCACAAGGCGTACTTGCCGTCCGACCCGGTCTTCACCAAAGCGAAGGCGACAACGGGTAGCCGGGTGAGAATCGTGCCCCGGCTCCATGTGGACCATCGATGCATCTCATCACCCTTTCCGAGAAGGACTGATGCTCGGGCCGCAAACGCCGCACGAACGATGCGCCGGGAGGCTGTGGAGCGAGATGGCGTCGCAGAGCGTCGTCAACCGTGCTCTCACTGAGAGCAGCCGAGACTCCGCAGCCGCGTGCTGCTTGAACAACGTCGCCCCCCCGGAGCGTCGCTAACTGCGCGCGAACCTAACAGGCCGCCGCGGAAAAAGGTTGGCATTTCCACGACATTGGCGTAAATTCGCCGCTGGAGGGAAAGATCCGAACGCGGCTCCTGGCCGTAGTCACATTGCCGCCCCGTCGCCCCCCCGGGCAGTGCCGGCTCTAGAACTGCGGCACTAGGGGCGGCAAGAGGAGCCCCGCTCGCGCGGGGCTCTTCCTTTCTTGTAGATCCGTTCGTGGCTCGTCTCCGTATGCCGTTGCGAGACAAGACACGTGCCGGAGTGGTGAGCTCAGGATGAGCAGCTGCGAGCTTTGGAGGGTGAGGCACTAGATGGCGGCAGGAAGAGCCCCGCTCGAGCGGGGCTCTTTCCTTTCCGCCCCTCACCGATCGTCGTCACACGGTGGAACGCCGCCGCCAGGACTTAGGAGTTTTCCTCGCCGACGGGCGCGACGTTGAAGCTGAACATCATGCCGCTCTCGTGGTGCTCCGCAATGTGGCAGTGCGCCATCCAGCGGCCGGGATTCGTGACGTCGAGGAGGATGTCCACGGTCTCCCCCGTTCGCACGAGCACCGTGTCTTTCCAGACGAGGTTGGGCTCGACGACGCCGTCCCGGGACAGAATCAAGAAGCGGCCTGCCCCATGGACGTGGAACGGATGCGGCATGGGATGGTCGGAACGCATCTCGTTGACCAGACGAATCTTCACCTGGTCCCCAACGCGGAACTGCCAGTCGATCGTCGCGTTTTCCGCACCCGTCGCCCGGTCGACCAGCTTCCAACGCATGTTCGCCGGCGTCGTCATGCGGTTCACCTCGACCATGTCGTCTTCCCACTCGATCCCTTGAGGCGTCCCGTGCGCATGGCCTTCGTGGTGGTGCCCGTGTCTTTGTTCATGTCCGTGCTGTTCATGATCGCCGGCGCGCCCATGGTGCCCGTGGTGCTCCTGCTGTGCCTCGTGACCGTGATGGCCGGCCGCTTCATGCTCATGCGCGTGCTCGTGCCCGTGCCCGCTTTTCCCCACCAGGTCCGCCGGCAGCAGTTTCATGCCGCACTTCGGACAGCTGCCTGGCTCGTCGCTGACAACGTCTGGGTGCATCGGACAGGCGTAGGCGGCAGCGCCGGCTCCTTCCCGAGTGTCCATCTCCATTTCGGCGACGAAGGCAAGGGTCTTGTCGGGAGCGGCGTCTAGGAAAGGAGCGATCCACTCCCGTAGGCCCGCCATGTCCTGGTTCTTTCGCAGGACCTCGAACTGCTCAGCGAGTGTCAGGTCGGCCGGCTCGTCGCTGACGGTGATTGCTGCCAGGCGATAGGCGCGCTCCGGCGTCTGGTGCTCGAGCGTGAGCTCGCCGGGCTCAGGGAAGAGGACGTCGACAACGACTCGCTCCGAGGGAGCCAAAAGCACCTCGTCGACGAATTCCTCGCGCTCGTAGTGGCCGCTGTCGCTTCCGACCAGCTTCATGCGAGCTTCCGGCAGCGTGACGTTGAAGACGCGGGTGTTCGCTGTATTCGTCAGGTAGAAGCGAACGACCTCACCACGCTTGGCCTCCAGCGAGAGGTCTGGCTCACCCGAGACGAGCATGACGTTGCCGAACCGTCCCATGGCGACGTGAGTCGTCTCCGACTCGCTGAACGGCGCGATCTTCCCGTGTTCGATCAGGATGTCGTCCAGCGTCAGGAGGAGCTCGCGGTTGGCCGGCGGCCAGTAGTCGGGCTCCGTGGGGACGACGAGGATGTTGCCGTAGAGGCCCATCTCTTGGCCGTAGTCCTCGCGGATGTGCGGGTGGTACCAATAGGCGCCCCCGTCAGGGACGTGCACCTGATAGGTGAAGGTCTCTCCGACTGGTATCGGCGCCTGCGTGTCGTGCGTTCCGTCGTAGCGGTTCTCGAGCCGCAGGCCGTGCCAGTGCACTGTCGCGTCGAGGTCGCCGTGATTTGTGACGTGCACGGTGATCCTCGAGCCTTGCGGGATCTTGAGCGTGGGACCCGGGATCGATCCGTTGTAGGCGAGCATGCGCACGGTTGCGTCCCCGATTCGCTTTCTGACAGGAGCGATCTCGAGCTCGAACTCGTCCGCGTCGGAAAGCTCGACGATTTCAGGACGAGCCGCCTCCGGAATGCCCTCGGTCTCCGTCGGCAGCCGATCCACGGTCTCGGTCTGGCTGTCAGGAACGTGATTCGGCATTGCTCAAACCCTTTCTCTGGTGTGCACTCGTGCCGGCTCGGTCCTCGCGCGCATCGGCCGTCGGGCTATCACTCCTATCACGAGCGTCCTGGTAGGCGGCGATTCGCTCGCCTATGAACTCGGGTGAGAGGAGGTCTGGTGGTCAACCACGAGAGCAAGGGGGCGCGGTTTGTGCGGATCGACGATCTGCGCCGCTGCCTTGCCATTGCCTTCGAACGCCTTGACCTCACGCCCGAAGACGCCGATGGACTAGCAGGGCTACTGGTGGACTCCGAGCTTCGCGGCCACCCCGACCACGGGGTCGCAGCGCTTGGGGTTCTGGCCGCTCTCTACCGCGACGGCAACCTGAACCCTCGCCCTTGCGCGCGCGTGTTGCAGGAGACGGACGGCGCAATCCTCTTCGACGGAGATCGCGGCTGTGGCCCCAGCGTGCCGACCCGAGGAATGCAGTGGTGTGTCGAGCGCGCCCACGCGCGCAAGGGCATGGCCGTCGCCGCGGTCCGGGACTGGCAGCTCCTGGTCGCGGCGCCCTACGCCAGACTGGCAGCCGAGGCCGGCCTGATCGGCTTCGCTTGCACCAACTTCGTTCCGCTGGTGGCCCCGCCCGGCGGTCGGACGCCGGTCTTCGGCACCAACCCTTTCGCGTACGGCCTCCCCGCCAAGCGTCATCAGCCCGTGGTCCTGGACATAGCCACCACCGTGACGTCGATGCAGAAGGTCCGCCTTGCCGCGCAGGAGGGAAAACCGATGCCGGAAGGAGTCGTCTTCGATTACGCGGGAAGTTCGATCACCGACCCGCGAGAGTTCCTCACCGGTGGGTTGATGGCGCCGCTGGGCAGCCCTCACGCCCCACACAAGGGCTTCGGTTTGGCGTTGTTCATCGATGCGTTGAGCGGTGTGCTGACGGGAGCCGGATTCGCGCGAGGGGTAGCGAGCGGCGCGCCGGGGAACTTTTTCTGGGCCCTGGACGTCGAGGCGTTTCTGCCGCGCCAG
>JBKPHM010000046.1:0-25440 GCA_046729855.1 Actinomycetota bacterium
CCGGCCTCCTCGACGACGACCTGCACCGCCGCGAAGTCCCACGTGGCGAGCGCCGGCTCCAGCATCACGTCGACCGACCCGCGCGCCACCAGCATGTGCCCCCAGAAGTCTCCGAACCCGCGGTTGCGGCGCGAGTCCTGCAGGAGCTCGAGGACCGCCCCGGCGTGCGGACCGGCGAGGAGCTCGTCGATCTCCCCGAAGCACACGAAGCTGCGCCCGATCCGGTCGGCCCTGGAGGCCTCGATCCTCTCGCCGTTCAACGTTGCGCCGCCCCCCGACGCGGCCGCATACCGCTCGCCGAGCGCCGGGGCGTTCACCAGGCCGAGGACGGGCCGGTCGGCGACCGCCAGCGCGATGAGGTTCGCCCAGATCTGGACGCCGTCCGCGAAGTTCCTCGTGCCGTCGATCGGGTCGACGACCCACCGTCGGTCACCACCGGTCTCAAGGCCGCCCTCCTCGCCGAGGACAGCGTCCGCTGGGAACCGCTCGTGGACGCGCTCGCGGATCATCGCTTCGATCGCCACGTCGACGTCCGTCACGGGCGTGTGGTCCGCTTTGTGCCTGACCTCGAAGGTCCCGCGGAAGAACGACATCGCGATCTGGCCCGCCTCGTCCGCGAGCTCGTGGGCGAAGGCCAGCTCCGCCTCCAGCACGGCCGCACGATACCCGACGCGGTCGGCGGGTCCTGTGCGGGTCCTGCGTTCTTGGGCCGCCGGCGGTGGCCGGCTGGCCCGGATCGCGGTGCTACCCTCGGGTCCGCATGCACACGACCGTCGAGGAGACCGACAAGCACAAGGTCCGGCTGACGGTCGAGGTCGAGCCGGACCGGATCGGCAAGGACCTCGATCGGACGTACCGACGCATCGCCCAGCAGGTCAAGGTCCCCGGGTTCCGCAAGGGGAAGGTCCCCCGAAAGGTGATCGACGCCCAGATCGGGCGCGACGCCGTCGTGGGCGAGTTCATCGAGGACTCCGTCCCGACGTACTACCGCGAGGCCCTCCGCGAGCATGAGCTCGCTCCGATCACGGACCCCGACATCGACCTCGGCCAGCTCGAGGAGGGCAAGCCGCTCGTGTTCACGGCGACCGTTGAGGTCCGTCCGCGGCTGCAGCTCGAGGAGCGCGACTACAAGGGCATCAAGGTGGAGCGGCCATCGGCGTCCGTCTCGGACAGGGAGGTCGACGACATGCTCGAGCGCCTGCGGGAGCGGTTCGCGGAGCTCGAGACGGTCGGCCGCCCCGCGCGGACCGGCGACTACGTCCTGATCGACCTGCGCGCCAGCATCCACGACCAGGAGGTCCCCGAGGCGACCCGCCCCGACTACCTGTACGAGATCGGATCGGGCGAGTTCACGGGCAAGCTCGACGAGGAGCTCGAGGGCAAGCGCGCCGGCGAGATCCTGCGCTTCAACGCGCCGCTCGATGAGCGATTCGGAGATCGAGCGGGCCAGGAGGTCTCCTTCCAGGTCTTGGTGAAGGAGGTGAAGGGCAAGAAGCTCCCGGACGTGGACGATGCGTTCGCAAAGACGGCGTCCGAGTTCGACACGCTCGCCGAGCTCAGAGAGGGCCTGCGCGAACAGCTGCGTGCCAACAAGGAGCGCGCCGCCGATGCCGAGGTTCGAGACCTCGTCCTGCAGACGCTCGTGGATTCCGTCGACGTCGAGCTGCCGGACGCGCTCGTCGACGAGGAGGTCGAGCACCGCCTCCGGCACGCCCGCGAGCGCGCGGAGCGCACGGGGATGCCGCTCGAGGAGCTGCTGCGGTCCCAGGGGTTCGACGAGCTGCGCTTTCGGTCCGACGCGCGCGCGCACTCGATCCGTGCGATCAAGGCGGACCTGGCCCTGGAGGCGGTGGCGCGCAACGACGACCTCGAGGTCACCGCCGAGGAGATCGGTCGCGAGATCTCGCAGCTCGCCTCCGCGCTCGGCCGCGACGCGAAGGACGTCGCGAAGCAGCTGGACCGCAGCGGTCAGGTCGTCTCACTGGCCGGTGATATCATCCGTTCGAAGGCGCTCGACGTCCTCGTCGAGCACGCCGAAGTGGTGTCCGAAGGCGCGGCACCGTCCGAGCCTCCCGAGCAGGAGCAAGCGGAGGAGAAATCATGAGCCAGATCAGGGATTACCTCGTTCCCGTCGTCGTCGAGCAGACGAGCCGGGGCGAGCGTTCGTTCGACATCTACTCGCGCCTGCTCAAGGAGCGGATCGTGTTCCTCGGGACGCCGATCGACGACAACGTCGGGAACCTGATCATGGCGCAGCTGCTCCACCTGGAGAGCGAGGACCCCGAGAAGGACATCAACCTGTACATCAACTCGCCGGGCGGCGACATCACGGCGTTGTTCGCGATCTACGACACGATGCAGTACATCAAGCCCGATGTCTCCACGATCGTGATGGGTCAGGCGGCGTCGGCGGCGGCAGTCCTGCTGCTCGCCGGAGGCAGGGGCAAGCGGTTCGCGCTGCCGCACTCGCGCGTCCTGCTGCACCAGCCGCACGGCGGCGCGCAGGGCCAGGCGGTGGACATCGAGATCCAGGCCAAGGAGATCATCCGGTACCGCAAGCTGCTGGACGAGCTGATCGCCAAGCACACCGGTCAGCCCCTCGACAAGGTGGGCAAGGACACGGACCGCGACTTCATCCTCACGGCCGAAGAGGCGGTGGCCTACGGCGTAGTCGACGAGGTCATCAGCAGCCGGAAGGTCCTGCCCGAACTCGCAGCAGCGGCCGCGGGAGGCGCGTAACATACCCCGGAAGGCCGGGGAGCCCGGCCGCCGATCCAGGAGATAGGGCGAATGGGGCGACTCGGTGACTCGGATCTGCTGAAGTGCTCCTTCTGCGGCAAGTCGCAGAAGCAGGTCAAGAAGCTGATCGCCGGCCCAGGCGTCTACATCTGCGACGAATGCATCGATCTCTGTAACGAGATCATCGAGGAAGAGCTCTCCGACACCTCCGAGCTCAAGCTCGAGGAGCTGCCCAAGCCTCAGGAGATCTACGCGTTCCTGGACGACTACGTGATCGGCCAAGATCAGGCCAAGAAGGTCCTGTCGGTCGCGGTCTACAACCACTACAAGCGGATCCAGGTCGGGGCCAAGGACGCCGAGGTCGAGCTCCAGAAGTCGAACATCCTGATCCTGGGTCCGACGGGCTCGGGCAAGACGCTGCTCGCGCAGACGCTCGCCAGGATGCTGAACGTTCCGTTCGCGATCGCGGACGCCACGGCGCTCACCGAGGCCGGGTACGTCGGCGAGGACGTGGAGAACATCCTGCTCAAGCTGATCCAGGCGGCCGACTACGACGTCAAGAAGGCCGAGACCGGGATCATCTACATCGACGAGGTCGACAAGATCGCGCGCAAGAGCGAGAACCCGTCGATCACGCGCGATGTCTCCGGCGAGGGCGTGCAGCAGGCGCTGCTCAAGATCCTCGAGGGGACGCAGGCGAGCGTCCCACCGCAGGGCGGACGCAAGCATCCGCACCAGGAGTTCATCCAGATTGACACGACGAACATTCTCTTTATCTGTGGCGGTGCGTTCGCGGGCGTCGACAAGATCATCGAGAGCCGCACCGGGAGCCGCGGCGTCGGGTTCGGCGCCGACATTCGCCGCGCGGAGGACAAGGACCTTGGCGAGATCCTGTCGCACGTCATGCCCGAGGACCTGCTGAAGTACGGGCTGATCCCCGAGTTCGTCGGCCGTCTGCCCGTCATCACCAACGTGCACAACCTCGACCGCGAGGCGCTCGTCGACATCCTCACCAAGCCGAAGAATGCGCTCGTCAAGCAGTACCGTAAGTTCTTCGAGTTCGACGGCGTCGAGCTGGAGTTCGTCGAAGACTCGCTCGAGGCGATCGCCGATCAGGCGATCCTGCGGGGGACCGGCGCGCGCGGTCTCCGCGCGATCATGGAAGAGGTCCTGCTCAACGTGATGTACGAGCTGCCGTCCCGGCAGGACGTGCACCGATGCGTGATAGACCGCGAGGTCGTCGCCAAGGGCGTGAACCCGACGCTCGTGCCGCGCGAGCAGCAGCAGCCGCGCGTGCGCAAGGAGCGCAGCGCCTAGCGGAGCTCTTTCTCGAGTTCGCGCGCCCGCTCGAGCTCGTCGAGGGACTGCAGCTCCTCGAACAGCGTCGCGGCCCGAGCCAGCCGCTCGTGGGCCTCGTCGCTCGCCCCCCGCCGCGCCAGCTCTTCCGCGAGCCACAGCTCCGTCCGCGCGACCTCCCAGCGCTGGCCGAGGACGTTGAGTCCTTCGCGAGCCTCCCGCAGCTGCTCGAGCGCGCCGTCGTCGCCCTCGCGAAGCCGGACCAGCGCCTCGAGCCGGTCGAGGTGGACCGGGAGCGAGATCGCCCCGGCCCCCGCCGCGTACGCGCGCGAGCGCTCGATGAACGCCCGCGCGCCGTCAAGACGGCCGGACTCCGCGAACAGCGTGGCGAACAGCTGCTCGGTGAGTGGCTGGCCGATCTTCGACGGGGTCTCGGCGACGGCGTCGAGCTGCTCGAAGGCTTCGTCGATGGCGCCCTCGCGTGCCAGAAGCCAAGCGCGCCAGATCGCGAGGTGCAGCGAGCGGCCGACGACGGTGCCGCCCTGTTCCTCGACCAGGGCCCGTAGCCGGGTCTGCGACGGGTCTCGTCGGACCGCCGCGATCAGCGCCGCGGAGCCGAAGAGCGGCGCCGTGAAGTACGGAGGAACGCGGTCGCCGAGCAGGCGTTCGACGCGGGGCAGGACGTCGTCCATCACTCGGTCCCACCGGCCGAGCGCGAAGCACGCGGCGGCGACCCACGACGCGTTGTGGATGTAGAGACCCTCGGCCTCGGCCTCGGTGACGCGCATCCCGTGTTCGCCGAGCTCGAGCGAGCGTACGTGATCGCCGACGTAGAAGTAGTGCCACGCGGCCATCGCGAAGATGTCGCCGAGCTCCCACGGCTGTTCGATTCGCTCGGCCATCACGAGCCGGCGCTCGATCAGCGGTCGCGCGTCCGCGTATCGACCCAGCGTGACCGGGACCGACGCCGCGCCGTCGAGCGCCGCCGACGCCATGTCGAGCCGGCCCATCCGCTCGGCCATGTCGGCGGCGCGTCGCCCGGCATCGAGGGCCTCCTCCGCCTCCCCGGGACGGAGCGGCCGTCCGGGACCGATCGAGAACGGACCGAAGGCCTTCGCCATGTGTAGAGCGACGGTCTCCTCGGTCTCCTCGTCGCCGAGGTGCTCCGTGCCGATTGCTACGTACCGCTGCACCTCCGACTCGTCCGGGTGCTCGCGCATCGAGCCGGGCCACCGCGTCGGCGCCTCGACGGCCCGCGCGCAAGCCCGCGCGATCGCGAGCCGGTCGTCCGGGGCGTACTCGAGCCGGAGGTCGACGGCCTCCTTGAGGCTGCGCCACGCGAGGTCGCCCTGGTAGTTGGCGATCGCCGCAGTGCCGAGCTTTTCGAGTGCGAGGGCTCGGTCGATCGGGTCGATCGCGATGCCGAGCGCCTTCTGCGCGAGCTTCAGCGCGCGCTCGATCACAAAGCGACGGTGGCCCTCCTCCGAGGCGGCGAGCAGCGAGGCGATCGCCCTGCGCCGAAGCCGCGTGACCTCCGACTCGTCGGCGTCCTCCGGCACCGCGCGGAGCGCTTCGACGTAGTGGTAGGCGAGGAGGTCGACGAACTCGCTCGCCCGCTCGCCCGCAGTCTCCTCGATCCAACGCGCGACGAGCGCGTGCGAGGCGCCGCGATCTCGCCGGGGCAGGCTTTCGTACGCGACCTCGCGCGTGAGGATGTGTTTGAAGATGAACTCGGGCTCGCCCGCGATCGACGACGCGAGCCGTGACAGGACCAGCTCCCGTTCCTCCAGGCGCTCGAGCGTTTCGCGGAGGCGTTCGCGGTCGCCGTTCAGGAGCCGTTCGACCGGTCCGGGCCAGAACACGCGCCCGACCACAGCGGCGCGCTGGAGCGCCCGTTTTTGCGCCGGGTCGAGCAGGTCGATCCTCGCTGCGAGCACGGCCTGAACGGTGTCGGGGATGACGACGTCCGCCACGCGGTCCGTCGCCCGCCAGCGGTCGCCCTCGCGGACGATCCGTCGTTCGTCGATCAAGTGACGGACAATCTCCTCGAGGAAAAACGGGTTGCCCTCGGCCCGCTCCAGGATCCTGCGGTGGATCCCGTACGGCAGGTCCTCGACGGCGAGCAGGAGGCTGACGAGCCGGTCGGCCTCCTGCTCGGACAGCGGTTCGAGGGCGACCGACGAGACGTTGCGCCGCCCGCCACCCCACCCCGGGCGACGCTCGATCAACTGCGGCCGCGCGGGACAGACGATGAGGACGGCCCCCACGACGCGCTCAGCGAGCTCGTCGAGCAGGTCGAGCAGCGCCGGATCTCCCCAGTGGATGTCCTCGATGATCGCCACGACGGGCGAGTGCTCGGCGAGCGAGGAGAACAGCGATCGCCACGCGCCGTGGATCTTGGCACGAACCTCGCGCGGCCCGGCGTTCGTGAACGGGAACTCCGGGTCCCGCACTCCGACCGTGTAGGCGAGCGCCGCGGTCGCCTTCCGGGGGTTCGCCGCGAACGCCTCGGTGAGCTGCTCGGCGCCGAACGCGCGGATGCGCTCGAGCGTCGTCTCGGGCGGGTCAGAGTCGCGGACGCCGGCGAGCGATTTCAGGATCTCGGCGAGCGGCCAGTACGTCACGCCGTCACCGTAGGGGAGGCAGCGGCCGCGCACCACGGTCGGTGCGATTCCGTCCGCCCCGCCCGCGAGCCCCATGACGAACTCCTGCGTGAGCCGGCTCTTGCCAACGCCCGGTTCGCCGTAGATCGTCACGAGCGCCGGCCGCGATTCCGTCACGACCCGGTCGTACAGCGTGCTGAGCAGGGCGAGCTCCTGATCGCGGCCGACCATGGGCGCGTGTAGGCCGGGGATCCCGCGTTCGGAGCCGGTTCCGGCCTCCGACTCGAGCAGCACTGCCGGCACCGGATGCTGCTTGCCTCGCAAGTCGCGCTCGCCGAGCTCGCGGAAGCGGAACGTCCGCGCTGCCCGGGCGGTCCGCTCCGCGACCACGACCTCTCCGGGCTCGGCGGTCTGCTCCAGGCGGGCCGCCACGTTGACGGCGTCGCCGGTGACCATCGGGTCCCCCGGCCGCGGATCGGTCGCCGCAAGGACCTCGCCGGTATTGAGCCCGATGCGGATCTCGAGCGAGACGCCGAACCGCGACGACAGCTCCTCGTTCACCCCGGGCAGGCGCCTGCGCATTCGAAGGGCGGCTCTCAAAGCCCTGGTCGGGTCGTCCTCGTGGGCGACCGGGACACCGAACGCGGCCATGATCGCGTCGCCGATGAACTTCTCGACCGTCCCGCCCTCGGCCTCGATCTCCTGGCGCATCGCCGCGAAGTAGGTGCCGAGCACCTCCTGCAGCCGCTCGGCGTCGAGCCGCTCGCCGAGCTCGGTTGAGCCCGTTACGTCGGCAAAGAGCATCGTCACGAGCCGGCGCTCCTGACCCGTCGGAACGCGCTCCTCCGGCCCGAGCCGGGTCCCGCACGTCGGACAGAAACGGGCTCCCTCTGGAAGTGCGGCCCCGCACTGCGGACAGCCCGAGATGAGCGAGGCGCCGCACGACGTGCAGAACCGAGCGCCGTCGGGGTTCTCGCCCCCGCAGTTCCGACATACCGCCACCCTGCGACCGAGTCTACGGTCCGTCGCCCCAACGGCATCCCGTAGACTCGCCGTCATGGGCGTGCCCGAGAAGCCGACCCTCGATGGGCTCGAGGCGAAGTGGGGCGAGTGGTGGGAGACCGCCGGGACGTACCGCTTCGACCGTTCGAGGCCTCGCGAGCGTGTGTACGCGATCGACACGCCGCCGCCCACCGTGAGCGGTTCGCTCCACGTCGGCCACGTGATGTCGTTCACCCACACGGACCTGATCGCCCGCTACAAGCGGATGGCCGGGCTCGAGGTCTTCTATCCCATCGGGTGGGACGACAACGGATTGCCAACGGAGCGGCGCGTCCAGAACTACTTTGGGGTCCGGTGCGACCCATCGCTGCCCTACGACTCCGCGTTCGACGTGAATACGCTCGAGCGTCCGAGCGAAGAGCCGGTGCCGATCAGCCGGCCCAACTTCATCGAGCTGTGCGAGCGTCTCACGGTCGAGGACGAGAAGGGTTTCGAGGAGCTGTTCCGCCGCCTCGGGCTGTCCGTCGACTGGCGGTGCACGTACACGACGATCGGCGACGTTTCGCGGCGCGCGTCGCAGCGCGGGTTCCTCCGGCTGGTCCGCCGGGGGCTCGCGTACACGACAGAGGCACCGACGATGTGGGACGTCGACTTCCGGACCGCGGTGGCACAGGCCGAGATCGAGGACCGCGAGACCGACGGCACCTATTACCGGATCGAGTTCGAGCGTCAGGACGGTGGGGCCGCCGTCGAGATCGAGACCTCTCGTCCCGAGCTGATCCCGGCCTGCGTCGCGCTGGTGGCGCACCCATCCGACGGGCGATACGCGTCGCTCCTGGGGTCGCGCGTGGTCACGCCGCTGTTCCGCGTGCCTGTGCCGGTGGTCGCGCACGAGCTGGCAGATCCAGACAAGGGGACCGGGATCGCGATGATCTGCACATTCGGGGATATCAACGACGTCACGTGGTGGCGCGAGCTGTCGCTTGCGACCCGCGTCGTGATCCGCCGTGACGGCACCCTGGGGCCGGGCCGGTTTGGCGAGCCGGGGTGGGAGTCCCTCCAGGCCGACGCCGCGAACGCCGCGATGGCCGAGCTCGCCGGCGAGACCGCGAGGCAGGCTCGCAAGCGCATCACCGAGCTGCTCGCCGACGCCGGCGCGCTCCGGGGCGAGCCGCGACCGGTCCGACACGTCGTGAAGTTCTACGAGAAGGGGGAGCGGCCGCTCGAGGTCATCACGAGCCGGCAGTGGTTCGTGCAGACCCTCCGGTTCCGCGAGCGGCTGCTCGAGCTCGGCCGCGAGCTCCGGTGGCACCCTCCGTTCATGGGCGCCAGGTACGCGTCGTGGGTCGAGGGCCTCAACAGCGATTGGGCGATCAGCCGCCAGCGGTACTTCGGCGTGCCGATCCCGGTCTGGTACCGCCTCGACGCCGACGGCGGGCCCGATCACGAGGATCCCATCCTGCCGGAGGAGTCCGCGTTGCCGGTCGACCCGCAGGACGATGTCCCGCCCGGCTACACGGCCGAGCAGCGGGGCGAGCCCGGGGGCTTCGTCGGCGATCCCGACGTCATGGACACGTGGGCCACGTCGTCGCTGACGCCGCAGATCGCCGGCGGGTGGGAGGAGGACGCCGACCTGTTCGGACGCGTCTTTCCGATGGATCACCGTCCCCAGGCGCACGAGATCATCCGGACGTGGCTGTTCTACACGGTCCTACGTTCCGAGCTCGAGCACGGAACGCTGCCCTGGTCGAACGCCGTGATCAGCGGCTTCGTGCTGGACCCCGAACGCAAGAAGATGTCGAAGTCGAAGGGCAACGTCGTCACGCCGATCGAGATGTTCGAGCGTCACAGCTCGGACGCGGTGCGGTACTGGGCCGGGAGCGCCCGCCTGGGCATCGACGCCGCGTTCGATGAGCAGCAGATGCGCGTCGGGCGGCGCCTCGCGATCAAGATCCTGAACGCGTCTCGGTTCGTGCTCTCGTTCGGGGCGGCGGAGGGCGACGTGACGGACCCGCTCGACCGCTCGATGCTTTCGGCACTCGTGCGCGTCGTCGAAGAGGCGGTGCAGGCGTTCGAGGGCTACGACCACGCCCGGGCGCTGGAGGTCACCGAACGCTTCTTCTGGGGGTTCACGGACGATTACCTGGAGCTCGTGAAGAACCGGGCGTACGGCGACGGCGGGGGCGCAGCATCGGCGATCTGCGCGCTCCGGACGGCCCTGTCGGTGCTGCTGCGACTGTTCGCGCCGTTCCTGCCGTACGTCACCGAGGAGGTGTGGTCGTGGTGGCGCGAGGGCGCGATCCACCGGGCGCGCTGGCCGTTGGCCGATGAGCTCGGTGAAGCGGCCGGCGCGGACGCGGAGGTGTACGAGCTCGCTGCGCAGGTCCTCACGGCCGTCCGCAAGGAGAAGGCGCTCGCGAAGGTGTCGCTCCGGGCGCCCGTGGAACGGGTCCGCGTAAGGGACAGCGCGGAACGGATCGGCAAGTTGAGGCTCGCGCAGGAGGACCTGACGCAGGCGGGCAACATCGAGGATCTGGGGCTCTCCGGCGACGGCGACGTCGGGATCGACGTGGTGCTGAAGCCGGTCGATGCCTGACGTGCGGTTCGACGAGGCGCTCGCCGACCTCCAGGCGCGTCAGCCCGAGCGGATGGTGCCAGATCTCCACCGGATCACGGCGCTGGCCGAGCTGCTCGACGACCCGCAGCTCACGCACCCGACGATCCACGTCACCGGAACGAACGGCAAGACGACGACGGCCAGGCTGGTCGCGGCGCTGGCGTGCGCGCATGGCCTGACCGCCGGGCTCTACACGTCGCCGCATCTGCTGTCGGTGACCGAGCGCCTCGCGGTCTGCGGCGAGCCGATCGGCGAGCAGGAGTTTGCGGACGAGTATGAGCACCTGCTGCCGTTCCTGACGACCGTCGACGCGCGCGGCGAGCGCGTCACGTACTTCGAGGCGCTCACGGCGCTCGCCTATCTGTGGTTCGCGGACAAGCCGGTCAGCCTCGGCGTGTTTGAGGTCGGGATGGGCGGCACGTGGGACGCGACCAACCTGGTGGCCGGCGACGTGGCCGTCCTGTGCCCGATCGCGCTCGACCACCCGGAGCTCGGGTCGACGATCGAGCAGGTCGCGACCGAGAAGGCGGGGATCATCAAGCCGGGCAAGGTCGTCGTCAGCCGCGAACAGCCGCCGGAGGCGTTCGCCGTCATCCGCGATCGCTGCGAGGAGTACGAGGCGACCCTGCTGCTCGAGGGCCGTGACTTCGAGGTCGTGGAGCGAGCGGCGGCGGTCGGCGGACAGCAGGTCACCGTGCGCACCCCACACGCCTCGTACGAGGCGCTGTTCGTGCCGCTGTTCGGCGGGCATGCCGCGCGCAACGCCGCGGCCGCCCTCACCGCGATGGAGGCGTTCCTCGAGCGCCCGGTGTCGAACAAGGCCGTCCGCTCCGCGTTCGGATCGGCGACCTCGCCCGGCCGGCTCGAGGTCGCCGCGCGGCACCCGCTCGTGCTCCTGGACGGGGCGCACAACCCGGCCGGGGCCGCCGCGCTCGCCGAGTCGCTGCGCGAGGCGTTCACGTGGGACCGTCTCCACCTGGTGCTCGCCGTCTCAGCGAACAAGGACCTCGCCGGCATCGTGGCGGCGCTCGCGCCCGTGGCCGACGTCGCCTACGCGGCGAGCAACGCCAGCGAGCGATCCGGCTCCTCGGTGGAAACGGCGACGGCGCTCGAGGCGGCCGGCGTGGAGACGACCGACGCGGGAACCGTCGAGCACGCGATGGCATCGGCGCGCGAGGCCGCGGGCGAGGACGATCTCATCCTGGTGACGGGGTCTCTCTATACTGTCGCGGACGCCCGTCGCCTCCTCCAGGAACCCTGAAATGGCCACGGAATCCACGCTGCTCATCGTCAAGCCGGACGGCGTTCGCCGCGGCTTGATCGGCGAGGTGGTGCGGCGCGTCGAGGCCAAGGGCCTCACGATCGCCGACCTGCGGATGATGACGATCGAACCTCCAGTCGCGGAGGAGCACTACGCGGAGCATCGCGAGAAGCCCTTCTTCGCCGAGCTGGTCACCTTCATCACTTCCGGGCCGGTGGTCGTCGCGCGGGTGCACGGCGAGGGCGCGATCGAAGTGCTGCGCACGCTCATGGGACCGACCGACCCCGCGAAGGCGCCGCCCGGGACGATTCGCGGCGACTTCGGCACGATCATCACCGAGAACCTCGTGCACGGCAGCGACTCGCGGGCCTCGGCCGAGCGCGAGCTGTCGCTCTTCTTCGGGCGGTAGGTCGCCGGTGCCCAACCTCCGAGCGGCGTTCGAACGGATCGGCGGGGCGCTCGAGCAGCAGCTGCCGCTCACCCACGCGGCCGGAACGGCGCTGGCCCTCACCGACGCGGAGGAGACCCTCGGTGTGGTGGTCCGCGGCTTCGCAGACGCCGCGTCCGGCACGCCGGTCGCGCCGACGACGCGCTTCCAGATCGGCTCGATCAGCAAGTCGTTCGCGGCGCTGATCGCCGTTCAGGAGGCGGAAGCCGGCCGGCTCGCCCTCGGCGCGTCGGTGAACGAGTTGCTGCCGTGGCTCGAGCTGCCGGAGCCGTTCGGCCCTATCACCCCACACCATCTGCTCTCGCACACCTCGGGGCTCGTGATGGGAACCGAGGAGGCGTTCGGCGCACCGGCGGTGGCCGAGCGGCTGCGCGAGCTGCAACCCGGGTTCCCTCCGGGCGAGCGGTTCTGGTACTCGAACGACGCATACAAGATCCTCGGGCTCATCCTCGAGCGCGTCACCGGCGCGCGAATGGACGAGCTGATCGGGGAGCGGGTCATGCGACCGCTCGGGATGATGCATTCCACGGCCGCCATCACGAACGCGACGCGCAGCGAACTCGCGACGGGCTACGCCGCGATCCACGACGACCGGCCGGCACAGCTCACGCACCCGCTCGTGCCGGCGCAGTGGATCATCAGCAACACGGCCGACGGCAGCATCGTCTCCGATGTCGTCGACATGTGCGCGTACGCCCGTCTGCTCCTGAACGGCGGGCGGCCGCTGCTCTCGCCGGAGGGGTTCGATCGACTGCTCGCCCCGGTGATCGATGACGCGGACATGCCGGGGTTCGCGTACGCGTACGGGTGGTGGGTCGGTACACAGGACGACCGGCGGCGCGTTCGGCACTCGGGCGGGATGGTCGGGTACACGGCGCTGCTCGTCGTCGACCCGGACGACGGCCTGGCGTGCGTGATGCTGCTCAACGGCGCCGGCGACCGGGACGCCGTCGTCCGGTACGCGCTCGGCTGCGTCCGCGCCGCTGTCGCCGACGACCCGCTGCCCGAGCCGCACGAGCCGTCGCCGCCCGACCGGATCGAACGGGCGGGCGACGTCGTCGGCTCGTACGGCGCGCTCGCGTTGACGGCGGAGGACGGTGGGCTTGGGATCCGGCTCGGAGATGTTGCGGCCCGCCTGCACGCGACGAGCTCACGCGACGCCTTCCTCGTGGCCGAACCCACGCTCGACCGCTATGAGCTGCGATTGCATCGCGACGACGCGGGACGCGTCGTCGCGGCCTCCCACGGTTCGACCTGGTTCGACCGCGACGGGTTCGAGCCGCTGCCGGCGCCTCCGCACCCGCCGGAGTGGGAGGCGTTCCCGGGCGTCTACCGGAGCAACGACCCGTGGATGCCGGTTCTCCGGATCGCGCTGCGCCACGGGGAGCTCGTCCGCCTGGCGACCGACAGCTGGGAGGATCCGAGCGAGGCGCCGCTCGTCAGGTTGCCGGACGGTTCGTTTCGCGTCGGACGGGAGGCGTGGATCCCGGACCGCATCACGTTCGCCGGCATCGTCGAGGGGCGCGCGACGCGGGCGATCTTCGATGCGGGAGCCTGGTACCGCTCGTTCGAGGAGTAGCGGGTTCAGCCGGCGCGGCTGAGCGCCACGACGGCGTTCTGCCCGCCGAAGCCGAACGAGTTGCAGATCGCGAACTTGACGTCCGCCTCGCGCGCCTCGTTCGGCACGTAGTCGAGGTCGCAGTCCGGGTCAGGCGTCCGGTAATGGATCGTGGGAGGGATCACGCCGCGCTGCACGGCGAGCGCGCAGACCGCGGCCTCGACGGCGCCCGCGGCGCCAAGCATGTGGCCGGTCATCGACTTCGTCGACGAGACGGCGACCTCGTGCGCGACCTCGTCGCCGAGCGCCGCCTTCAGCGCCGCCGTCTCGGACGCGTCGTTCAGCTGCGTCGACGTCCCGTGCGCGTTCACGTAGTCGACCGCGGACGGCTCGACACCCGCGTCGGCGAGCGCGCGCTCGATCGCGAGCGCGGCGCCCGAACCCTTCGGGTCCGGGGCGGTGATGTGGAACGCGTCGTCCGACGCCCCGTAGCCGGCGACCTCCGCGTAGATCGTCGCGCCGCGCGCCCTGGCCCGCGCCTCGTCCTCGAGGATCAGCGCCGCGGCGCCCTCGGACAACACGAACCCGTCGCGCTCGGCGTCGAACGGCCGGCTCGCCGTCTCCGGGTCCGAGTTCTTCGTCAGCGCCGTCATCTGCGCGAACGCAGCGACGGTGAGGCGGAGCGTCGCGGCCTCGGACCCGCCCACGATCATGACATCGGCCAGGCCGTCGCGGACGATCCGGTAGCCCTCGCCGACCGCGTGGGCGCCCGACGCGCACGCCGACACGGTGCAGAGGTTGGGCCCCGTCAGGCCCAGGCGCATCGCGATGTGCCCGGCGGCGGCGTTGGCCATCAGCGCCGGGACCATGAACGGCGAGACCCGGCCGGGGCCCTTCTCGAGCAGCACGACGTGCTGCTGCAGCAGCCACTCGATCCCGCCGATCCCGGTCGCGAAGATCACGCCGCCGCGGTCCGACCTGACCTCGGGGTTGCCGGCGTCGTCGAAGGCGAGCTGCGCGGCCGCCACGGCGAAGTGAACGAACCGGTCGGTGCGTCGGGCCTCCTTGGCGTCGAGCCAGGTGGAGACGTCGAATCCGTCGACCTCACCGGAGAGCGTCACGGGCAGATCGGCGGTGTCGAACCGCGAGATCGGACCTATCCCGTTGCGGCCGGTGGTCGCCCCGGCCCAGAACTCCTCGACCCCGATCCCGATCGGGGTGACCGGTCCGATGCCGGTGACGACGACGGTGCGATCAGCCACCGAGCTTCGACACCACCAGCTCGACCGCCTGGCCGACGGTCTTCACGCCGTCCATCTCCTCCTCGGGGATCTCGATGTTCCACTCCTCCTCGAGGGCCAGGACGGCCTCGACGAGGTCGAGCGAGTCCGCGTTGAGGTCCTCCGCGAAGCGCGCGTCCGCGACGACCTGGCTCTCGTCCACGGCGAGCTGCTCGGCCAAGACCTTACGGACCCGGCCCTCGACCTCGGTCTTGTCAACCATCGGCTCCTCCTGTTCCTTTGCCTTGCTCGTCGGCGGGATCCCCTGTCGGTCGCGGTGATGCTACGCGGTGAGGCCGCCGTCGACGGGGATCGCGGCGCCGTTCACGTACGAGGCCTCGTCGGACATCAGGAAGCGGACGACCGCGGCGACCTCCTCGACGTGCGCCGTTCGCCCGAGCGGCGTCTGGTCGATGTAGTACGCGCGCGCCTGTTCGGACAGGTGCGCCGTCATCTCGGTGTCGAGCAGGCCCGGCAGCACGGCGTTCACGGTGATGCCCTTCCCGCCGACCTCGCGCGACAGCGACTTCGTCATGCCGACGAGCGCCGACTTCGACGCTGCGTACGCCGTCTGCCCTGCGTTGCCACGCAGCGAGATCACCGACGACATGTTGACGATCCGACCCCATCGCGCGCGCAGCATGGTCCGCACGGCCTCGCGCGTGCACAGGAATGCGCCGCGGACGTTGGTGTCCATCGTCCGCTGGTACACCTCGAGCGGGTACTTCAGCAGGAGCCCGTCGCGAGAGAACCCCGCGTTGTTGACCAGGCCCGTGACTGGCCCGAGCGCCTCGCTCGCCTGCTTGAACGCGTCGGACACCGAGGACTCGTCGACGATGTCAAGGTGCACGGTGGCGCCGACGCCGCCGGCGGACTCGATCGCCTCGAGGGTCTCCTTCGCGTCCGCGTCGCTCGTCCGGTAGCCGACAGCGACCTTCCAGCCCGAGGACGCGAGCGCCTCGGCGCACGCGCGGCCGATCCCGCGACCGGCGCCGGTCACCAGCGCGACCTTCACGACCCCGGCTCCTGTGCGGTCCATCGCACCAGGGTGGCGCCCCACGCGAGCCCGGCCCCGAACGACGTGAGCAGCACCAGGGCGTCCTGTCGGACGCGGCCGGCCCGCCACGCGCGGTCGAGCGCGATCGGGATCGATGCGGCGGAAGTGTTGCCGACCTCCGCGACGTCGATCACCGAGCGCTCGGCGTCGATGCCAAGCCGTTCCGCGACCGCGACCATGATCCGCGCGTTCGCCTGATGGGGGATCAGCAGATCGACGTCGTCGGGGCCGTACCCCGCCTTGTCGAGGAGCTGGCGGCACGCGTTCGCCATCTCGACGACCGCGCGCTTGAACACCTCGCGCCCGGACGACATCCGGATGGCGTGCTCGTGCGCCGCGAGCGTCTCCGCCGACGGTGGTCGCAGCGACCCGCCGGCCGGGATCATCAGGATCTCCGCGGCGCTCCCGTCGGCACCCAGGACGGACCCGAGGATCCCCGGCTGCGCGGCTGGACGCAGCACCGTCGCGCCGGCGCCGTCGCCGAAGAGCACGCACGTCGTCCTGTCGGACATGTCGAGCACGCGCGAGAGCACCTCGGCGCCGATCACCACGACGGTCTCGGCGGCGCCCGACTCGACGAACGCGGCACCGGTCGACAGGCCGAAGGAGAACCCTGCGCAGGCCGAGTTGACGTCGAACGCAGGACAGGACAGCCCGAGCTTGCGCTGCACCCAGACCGCCGTCGAAGGGATCGGAGTATCCGGTGTCAGCGTTGCGCATACGAGCAGGTCTACCTGCTCGGGCGCGACGCCCGCGGCATCGAGCGCCGCAAGCGTCGCGTCGGCCGCGAGGTCGGACGTGGTCTGCTCCTCGGCGGCGAACCGGCGCTCGCGGATGCCGGTCCGCTCCCGGATCCACTCATCGCTCGTGTTGACGAACCGCTCGAGCTCCGCGTTTGGCACGACGCGCTCGGGAAGGGCGGAACCGACGCCCGCGATCGTCGCGAAGCGGCGGCCGTCGCTCACGTGACGGCTTCCCGGTGGGTGTTGGACATGCGGGCGAGGATATCGCCGGGATCGGCGCGCCGCCTCACGTTCGGGCCTTCTCCGCCGTCCCGGCCGCCAACGCCAGCGCGGCGGCCGGTGAGCCGACGGCGACCGCGCGAACGCTTGCGAGCTCGCGCGTCACGATCTTCGTCAGCACCTGTCCGGGCCCGGCTTCGACGAACGTATCGAACCCGGCCGCGGCCAGCGCGCGGATCGAGGCCATCCACCGCACCGGGGATACGACGTGCCGCTCGAGGAGCGATCGCAGGTCGTCTGGGTTTTCGACGAACGTGCCCGTCACGTTCGTCACGATGGGAAAGGCCGGGCGCGAGAACGTCGCCTCGGCGAGCGCGGCCGCGATGGGATCCACCGCGGACCGCATCAGCGGCGAGTGGAACGCGCCCGCCACGTTCAACCGGATCGCGCGCACCCTCCGCAGCTTCGCCTCCTCCTCCGCGCGGGCGATCGCCTCCGGGGACCCTGACAGCACCGTCTGGTTCGACGCGTTCTCGTTGGCGACGGTCAGCACGTCGTCCTCGCTCGCGACCGCGTCACGGATCTGAGCGGCCGCCTCCGGTCCCGCCCCGACCAGGGCGATCATCGTTCCCGGGTTGGCGTCGGCCGCCTGCTGCATCGCCCGCCCGCGCACGACGACGAGCCGGAGCGCGGTCGACAGGTCCAACGCGCCCGCCGCCACGAGCGCCGCGAACTCGCCGAGCGAGTGGCCGGCCGCGGCCTGCGCCCGGAGCCCCTCGGCCTCGGCCACACGGAACGCCGCGATATCGCACGCAAGCAACGCCGGCTGGACGAACCCGGTCGTCGCAAGCGCGGCTTCGTCTCGGCACCCCTCGACGACGTCGCGCCCGATCGCCTCCGATGCCTCCGCGAGCACCGCCCGACCCGTGGCGTGCTCGGTCCAGGGGTCCCCCATCCCAGCGAACTGCGACCCCTGCCCTGGGAACAGCACCGCCACGGCCACTCAGCCGTCCCCCCTTTTGCGCCGGGTCGTCACCGGCACCGGTGACCCTACCCGCCGGGGCTCCGGACCGGCACGGCAGGCGCTCCGATCCCGCACGCCACGGCGCGCTCGGGCGCGTCGCGCGGTTGCCACAAGCACCAAGGTCCGGTAGACATAGGCGGGATCCCATGGCCGAGAGGATTCAACAAGGGCTGCCCGCGGCCCAGACGCAACGGAACGCGGGCGGCGAAGGGCTGTTCGGGTTCCTGGGGCAGGACATGGCTGTCGACCTAGGGACCGCGAACACGCTCGTCTACGTTCGGCGAGCCGGCATCGTTCTCAACGAGCCCTCGGTGGTCGCGATCAACACCCTCACCGGCGCCATCCTGGCCGTCGGCAACGAGGCCAAACGGATGATCGGCCGAACGCCGTCGCACATCCAGGCGGTGCGTCCGCTGAAGGACGGCGTGATCGCGGACTTCGACGTCACCGAGAAGATGCTCCGCTACTTCATTCAACGCGTGCACAAGCGGCGCCTGCTCGCCAAGCCACGCGTCGTCGTGTGCGTCCCGAGTGGCATCACCGGCGTGGAGCAGCGCGCGGTCGAGGAGGCGACGATCGCCGCGGGCGCGAGGCGAGCGTACATCATCGAGGAGCCGATGGCCGCCGCGATCGGCGCCGCGCTCCCGATCCACGAACCCACCGGCAACATGATCGTCGATATCGGCGGCGGCACGACCGAGGTCGCCGTGATCTCGCTCGGCGGGATCGTGACGTCCACGTCGCTGCGCATCGGCGGCGACGAGCTCGACGAGGCGATCATCAGCTTCACCAAGAAGGAATACTCGCTTCTCCTCGGCGAGCGGACTGCCGAGGCGATCAAGCTCGCGATCGCGTCGGTATACCCGCTGCAGGAGGAGCTGATCGCCGAGATCCCCGGGCGCGACCTGGTTACGGGCCTGCCGAAGACGATCCAGATCACCGACGGCGAGATCCGCCAGGCGATCGAGGAGCCGGTCACGTCGATCATCGATGCGATCAAGGCCACGCTCGACCGCACGCCGCCCGAGCTCGCCGGCGACATCATGCACAAGGGGATCGTGCTGACCGGAGGTGGTGCCATGCTGCGCGGCTTCGACAAGCGCCTGCGACACGAGACCGGCATGCCGGTGCACATCGCCGAGAACCCGCTCTCCTCGGTGGCGATCGGCTCGGGCCGGTGCCTGGAGGAGTTCGAGGTGCTGCAACGAGTGCTCGTGAGCCCGTCGCGTCGGTAGGGCGGTGGCACTCTCCAGCAGCCGCTCACGCAGCCCGCGCCTGCTGATCATCTTGCTTGTCTGCGCGTCACTCGTGACGATCACGGTCGACTACCGCGAGGGCGACCGCGGGCCGTTGGCCGCGGCCGGACGCGTCACCATCACCGCGCTGGCGCCGCTTCAGGAGGCCGTGTCGAAGGTCACGCACCCCATCGGCAACTTCGTCTCGACGCTCGTTCGGCTCCCCGCAATCCGGCGCGACATCGAGCGGTTGCGAGACGAGAACGCGGCCTACCAGGTCCAGATATCGACCTTCGAGGCGCTCGAGGAGCGTCTGGAGCGGGCGGAGGACCTGCTCGACGTCGACCTGCATCTCGACCCCGGCGCCGAGACCGTCGGGGCGCAGGTCATCTCGAACGGAGTGTCGAACTTGGAGTGGTCGCTCCAGCTCGACAAGGGCTCGGATGCGGGGATCCGGGTCGACGATCCCGTCGTGGTTGGCGACGCGTTGGACGCCCGTCTGGTCGGGCACGTGACGAAGGTCAGCGGCAACACCTCGTTCGTGCAGCTGATCATCGATCCGGAATCGCATCTCGCCGTGAGGATCCCCGAAGTCGGTGTGACGGGGCTGCTGTCGGGCCAGGGTGAGCAGGACATGCGGATCGAGCTGATCGGCGAGGAAGTACCGGTCGAGGCGACGAACCGCGTCATCACACAGAGCTTCGAGATCGCCGGCGTGGGGGCGAGCCGGTACCCGCCTGGCATCCTGGTCGGGACGGTGTCGCGAGCCGCGCCGACCGACGCCGCGCTCGAGCAGTACATCACCGTGCGCCCCGCCGTGGACTTCTCCAGCCTGGAGCTGGTGCTCGTGGTGCTGTCCGATGGGTCCGGGTAGCGTCGTCGCCCGTGCGTCGGACGATCACGCTCATCGTCGTCATCATCACCGCGCTGCTGCTGCAGACGACGGTCTTCGCCGACGTGCGGCTGCTGGGCGCGCGCCCCGAGCTGATGTACCTCGTCACGATCGTGTTCGCGATGGTGGAGGGGCCCTCGGCCGGTGCGGTGACGGGGTTCGCCGGCGGGATGGCGCAGGACTTCCTGCTGAACCAGCCCAAGGGGATCACCGCGCTCGTCCTGACGCTGCTCGGCTACGTGGTCGGCCTGCTGCGCGCCTACATCGTCAGCCCGTCGCCGATCCTGCCGGTGTTCCTGGTGGCCGGCGGGACGATCGGCGGAGTGCTGTTCTACGGCGTCGTGACCTTCCTGCTCGGGCAGCTGGACACGACGTGGTGGTACCTGCTGCGCGTCGCGGCGCTCTCGGGACTGTACAACGCGATCCTGACCCCGCTGCTCTACCCGTTGATCCGGCGCGCGGCCGAGGGCTCGCGCCCCCAGCGCGTGATGAGGTTGTGACCACGTGACGGACCCCAGGGTCAGCGTCCGGCTGCGGGTGCTCGCGACGATCGTGATGTTCATGTTCGCGGCCCTGGTGACGCGGCTGTGGTTCCTCCAGGTGCTCGCGGCGGAGGAATACCGCGTTGACGCACTGAACAACGCGGTGCGGACGATCGAGCTGCCCGCGCCGCGCGGCCGGATCCTTGATGCGAACGGCGAACTTCTCGTGCGGAACCGGCTCAGCCGGATCGTCACGATCAATCGCACCGAGGCGGGCGACGACCTCGAGCGCGTGATCCACAAGCTCGCGCACCTCCTTGGCATGCGGAACCGCTTTCTCGCGGAACGGCTGACGACCGCGGGGCAGCGGTACTACAGCTACCAACCGGTACCCGTCGCGTTCGACGTGCCGAAGAAGATCATCTACTGGATCGCCGAGCACCAGAACGAGCTGCCCGGCGTGTGGTGGGCGAACGTCCCCGTTCGCGAGTACCCGTTCAGGCGCCTGGCGGCGCACATCCTCGGAACGCTCGGCGAGATCAGCAAGAAGCAGCTCAGGGATCCGGCTTTCGCCGGCCACGAGGCGGGCGACATCGTCGGCCAAACCGGTCTCGAGCGGGAGTACGAGCGCGACCTGGCCGGCTCGCCCGGCGTCATCAAGTACCGCGTCAACTCCGCGGATGAGAACCTCGGCGTGATCGGACGGGACCAGCCCGATCCCGGGAAGGACCTCCAGCTCACGCTCGATATCGGCACCCAGCGAATCGCCGAGGATGCGCTTCGGGAAGGCATCATGCACGCCCGGACCGTCACAGAAGAGGGAAGCGGGTTGCTCGCCGCCACGGGTGGCGCCGTCGTCGTGATGGATCCCAGGACGGGAGGGATCAAAGCGATGGCGTCCTTCCCCACGTTCGACCCATCGGAACTGGTTCGGGGCATGACCGCGGAGGAGTATCAACACCGCTTCGGCGAGGCGAAGCACTACCCGCTGCTCGATCGCGCGATCCAGGGTCAGTATCCGCCGGGGTCGACGTACAAGCCGTTCGTCGCCTTGTCGGCGATCCGCCGGGGTCTGATGGCCGTGGGCGGCTCCTACGACTGTCCCTCGTCATGGGAGCCTCCCCCACCCAACCCGCTGGACGAGCACTTCGACAACTGGAGCTCGGCAGACTTCGGCTTCATATCCCTGGCACAGGCGCTCTACGACTCGTGCGACACGGTCTTCTATCCGCTGGGGTACGAGTATTGGCAGCGGTGGTACCCGACGCAGGAAGCGGACCAACCTGCGCTCCCGCTGCAGCAGGACCTCCGCGCCTCCGGCTTCGGCGAAGAGACGGGGATCGACATTCCGTTCGAAGGGGGCGGCCGCGTTCCCGATCCCGTCTGGAAGCGGACGTACCACAGGAAGTACCCCGAGAGCTTCCCCGACGGGGAGACCTTCCCGGCCGATTTCATCCTGATGACGATCGGTCAGGGGGACACGCTCGTGACGCCGCTTCAGCTCGCGGTCGCGTACGCGGGCATCGCCAACGACGGCGAGATGTGCTGGCCGCACGTCGTCGATCGCGTGCTCTTCCCCGACGGCAAGCTGGATCACCGGATCAGGCCGAAGTGCGGCAGGGCGCGGAGCATGCCCTTCCCCGTCGCGGCGGTCCGGTACGTTCGTGAGGCGTTGACGCAGGTCCCGGCACAGGGGACCGCGGCCAGCGCGTTCACCAACTTCCCGTTGTCGCAGGTCAGCGTCGCGGCCAAGACGGGGACCGCCGAGATCGACTACCCGCCCGGCACCGACGACTACTCGTGGTTCGCGGCGATCACCGACGACGGGACCGAGGAGTACGTCGTCGTCGCACTCGTTGAGCAGGGCGGGCACGGCTCGACGACGGCGGCGCCGATCGTGCGGCGGATCATCGAGGGACTCTACGGACTCGAGCCGTCGGGGTTCATCCGCGGGGCGGTGACGGACTAATGGACCTCGTCGCGGGCCGGTCGTACACCACCATCGATCGCCGGGCGATCCGTCACGTCGACCCGGTGCTCGTCACCGCGGCGCTGCTGCTGGCGGCGATCGGGATCGCGTTGATCTATTCCGCGACGCACCAGTCGCTCGAGGTGCAGAAGCTCGACCACGGCCTCTACATGAAGAAGCAGATGGGGTTCCTGGCGTTGGCCGCGTTCATCGCGATCGTGGCCGCGAGCTTCGACTACCGGTTCGCCAAGATCTACGCGGGGCTGTTCTACGTCGCGAGCCTGGTCCTGCTGGTCCTGGTCCGGACGCCGCTCGGGACCACCGTCAAGGGCTCGCAGCGGTGGTTCCAGCTGTTCGGGTTCCAGTTTGCCCCGTCGGAGTTCGCGAAGCTGGCGGTGATCGCCATGCTCGCCGCGTTCCTCGCCGAGCTGCGTCGTTCGGAGCTCAACCTGCAGGACGTCTTCCGCGCGACGGTGCTCGCGGCGATCCCGGCGGCGCTCGTCTTCCTGCAGCCCGACCTCGGTACGTCGATCGTGACGGCGTCGATCCTGGTCGGGGTCCTGATCGTCGCGGGCGCGCGCGCCAGACATCTCGCGATCCTCGCGGTGGCGGGGATGGTGCTGTTGTTCGGCGCGTTCCAGCTCGGCGTGATTCGCGAGTACCAGATCGCCCGGCTGACCGGGTTCCTCGATCCCGAGAACGATCCCGCGCGCAGCGGGTGGAACAAACAGCAGGCCGAGATCGCGATCGGCTCGGGCGGGATCTCGGGTCGGGGCTACCTGAACGGGAGCCAGACCAACCTCGACTTCGTTCCGGAGCAGCACACCGACTTCATCTTCACCGTCGTGGGCGAGGAGTTCGGCTTCGCGGGATCGATCGCCGTCCTGTTCCTGTACGGCGTGCTCATCTGGCGCGCCTTCCGGATCGCGCTGCTGTCCAAGGATCCGTTCGGCGCGTACCTCGCCGCTGGCATCGCGTCGATGTTCGCGCTCCAGACGTTCGTCAACATCGGGATGGCCATCGGGATCATGCCGATCACGGGCATCCCCTTACCGTTCGTCTCCTATGGAGGGAGCTCGTTGCTGACGAACGCGGCGGCGGTCGGCCTGCTGCTGAACATTCACATGCGGCGCTTCAACTGACCGGCTCGTCCTCGAGCGGCTGCAGCGCGATCGTCCATAGGAAGGTCGACCCCGGGCCCTCCGACGGCTCCACCACGACGTCGCCGCCCATGGCGCGTGCCGCCGCCCGTGCGAGCGTGAGACCGAGGCCGGCCCCCTGGTGCACGCGTACGTTGAGGTCCTCCAGCTGCTCCAGGGCCTCGAAGATCCGCTCTCGAGCGGCCTCGGGGATCCCCGGCCCCTGGTCGGTTACGCGGACCTCGATGCAATCATGGCCGAGCGTCACCCAGACATTGATCGTCGTGTGGCTCGGCGAGAACCGGAGCGCGTTGTCGACGATCTCGGCCAGGACGCGACGCGCGACGCTCGGGCTGAGGTCCACCTGCGGAACAGGACCGGCGGAGGTAACGGCGATCCGCGGCTCGCTCGACGTCGCCTCCCGCACGAGATCCACGACATCGATACGTTCGGTCAGGTGCGCGTCCAGCGTGAGCTCGAAGCGCTCGACGAGACGAGCAAGGTCCTGGGCGCGCTCGACGATTCGGGCAAGCAGCTCCTCGTGCTCGCCCGGGTCGAACGTCTTGCGCTTGAGGGTCTGCGCCATGCCGAGGATCACGGTCACCGGGGTCCGCAGCTCGTGCGACAGGCGCGCGACCAGCTCGTGCCGGCGCGCGGCCCGTTCGACCAGCGCGACCTGAGCCTCCTCGAGCTCCTTCGTCCTGCGACGCTCGCGTTCGAGGGCCTCCGTGAGCTCCTCGATCACGCGTGGAGTGACGCCGGGGGACAGCACACCGCCGCCGTGCGCCGCCTGCATCACGGCGTTCAGGATGTCGTCGCCGTCCGAGTCCTTGAGCACGTAGCCCGAAGCGCCGGCCACGAGCATCTCGCGCACGATCGCCTGGTCCTCGTGCCCCGAGAGCGCCACCACGCCGAGCTGCGGCCGCGCCTGCTTGATTCGGCGCGTGGTCTCGATCCCACCGATCCCGGGCATCCGGACGTCCATCAGCACGACGTCGGGACCCACGCCGTCGAGCAGCTCGAGGGCTTCCTCGCCCGAGCGGGCCTCCGCGACGACCTCGAGATCACCCGCCTCGAGCAGCGCGAGGAGCGATTCGCGGAACCCGGCGTTGTCGTCGACCACCATGACGCGGGTTCGCGTGGCGGTGCGGTCCAGAACCCCCGGATCCATGGGGGAAGTGTCGGCAGGAAGGGTGGCCGTTGCTATCAGGCGGGCGCCGGGTTCGCCGGCGCCCCGGTGGGAGGGCGCTGGTAGCCCGTTCGGTCTAGCCCTGCGGCGTGCGTGCCTCCGAGCCGGTAGTTGCTATCCTCGGAGGCAGGTTTGCCCGCCCGGACGGGGTCGAGGATCCCGGGCCCCCGGGCGAGGTACGAGGTGGCGTGGCCACCGGCCCGCGGCCCCGAGTACGGCTCGGAGCGGCCGCGGCCGGAATGCCGGCGCCAGGAACAGGACGCTTCGTGCGCGAGAACCCGCTCGCGATGGGCTCGCTACAGACGTCGTCGCGGCGCAGCTTCGGACAGACCGTGTCCGCCCGCGCAGGCGGACGCTCGCTCGCCGTCGCTTCCTGCATCCGGGCCGGCCGACCCGCCCCTCGACGAGCGGGAAGGAGCCGCATCGGATGCCCGAGACCGTAGACGGGGACGTCCAGGTCCCCACCCAAACCACGACGACCACCGGTTCGACCGCCGAGATCTCCGACGAAGGCGGAGCGTCCCCCGACGGCGGTGAAGCGAGCGGCGGCACGAAGACGGCTGCCAGGCGCCGCAGAGGCAGTCGCGGCGGCCGCGGACGCAGGCGCCCCGCCTCGGCCGCGCCGGCCGCGGACGGGTCCGCCGACGACACGTCGGTGAAGACGGCGCCCGGCGGGGTGGCGGAGTC
>JBKPHM010000047.1:0-153065 GCA_046729855.1 Actinomycetota bacterium
GCCCCAAACCCTGCTCTTTAGCTCGGGGTCACCCGCACCCTCCACATCGTGAAGAAGGAGCGTCCTAATGTCCACGCCGAGTTGACTTTCATCCGTAGGTGCCGATGTAGTGATCGAGCGCGCGCTGGACCTCAGCGACGGAAGAGAAAGACCGCGTGGAGAACAGCTCGTCGCGGAGCGTGCGATGGAACCGCTCGATCTTGCCGGTCGTGGTCGGCGATCGGACCGCCGTGAGCAGGTGACGGATCCCGCTCTCGCGGCAGATCCGGTCGAACAGCACCTCATGTCGCGAGCGGGCGGCACGCCGCTGAACACGCGTCCGTTGTCGGTGAGCACGGCCTGGGGCACCCAGTGGGCGCGAAGCGCCTGGGCGAAGGCCTCGCAGACTCGCCGCGCCGTGGCCCGGGGCATCGCGTGAGCGAGGACACAGAACCGGGAGTGGTCGTCCACGCCGGTCAGGATCTTCACGGCCGAGCCGTTCTCCAGGCGCGCCTCCATAACGTCGAGCTGCCACAGCTCCATCGGGCGGGCTCGCTCCCACCGGGTCGGACCTCTTGCGCCTTCGAACTCGCGTTGCGCGCGCTCGTACTCGATCCGACGCGGGATTACCAGCCGATGAGCTGAACGTGGAACGATGTCCCGGGACACGTGTGAACGAGGTCCCGAGACCTCACAAAAGTGGAGGTGGGGGGATTCGAACCCCCGTCCCCAGGCGACCGATCAGGGCTTCTCCGGGCGCAGCCGGCGGTGCGTCTCGCCTCGAGGCTCCCACCGGCGGAGGACCTCTCGGCCAGCCCGAGTTCGGTGTCCGGCGGCGGCCCCCGGGCGGAGCCACCTCCGTGAGCCTGCTCACGACGCCCGATCCCCGGTCGCAGGCCTCCCGGGGCGGACGGCTACCTAACTAGTTAGGCAGCGAGCGCGTAATCGTTGTCGGCGCTTGTCGTTGTGCCACCTGTTTAGCGACGCATGCGGCGACGTCGGCCCGCTTCCCCTGCGCGGTATCCGCCCAGGTCGAAGCCGGTACACCCCCTATTCAGTTGTCCGAACAAGTATAGAAGCCGCGCCGACATCCCGGCCGGTCCGGCCGCGCGACGTGACGCTGACGCGGCACGGCCCCGTGGTACGGTCGCCGCGCGAGCATGGCCCGTCAGCTCCGTTCGCTCATCACGCCGGGGGGTCCCGCGACGCGATCACGGCGCCGAGCCGCCGTGATCGCCGCGGCGGCCGGCCTCGCCGCCGTGGGGGTGGCGCTCGGTGCGCCACGGGCCGGGGCGTGCCCGCCCGTCGCTCCGACCGGCGCTCCGGCGCCGGGCGACGGGGCCCAACGCTTGAACGTCGTCCTGATCGTGACGGACGATCAGCGCGCGGACACGCTGGCTGCGATGCCGAACGTGCAAAGGATGCTGGCCGGCCACGGGGTCACCTTCCGGAACTCGTTCGTGACCACCCCGCTGTGTTGCCCGTCACGGGCCAGCCTCCTGACCGGTCAGTACGCGCACACCACCGGCGTGTACGACAACGTCCGGCCGTGGGGCGGGATCGAGGCGTTCGACGATTCGTCGACGCTCGCCACCTGGCTCCAGGACGCCGGGTACACCACGTCGCTCGTGGGGAAGTACATGAACGGTTACGAGCGCTTCGACCGGTGCCACTTCCCGCCCGGCTGGAGCGACTGGCATGCCATCGCAAAGCGTACGAGCGAGTTCTTCTACAACTTCGACATCAACGACAACGGCGACGTGACCCACATCGAAGACGATCCGAGCGATTACTCGATGTCGGTGCTCGCCGAGAGAGCGCTCACGTTCCTCGGTGACGCCCGTCCGCCGTTCTTCCTCTACCTCGCCGTGCAGCAACCGCATCGCCCGTCGACGCCCGCGCCAGGCGACATCGGGTCGTTCGAGAGCGCCCCGTTCCCCTACGACCCTTCGTTCAACGAGCTTGACATCGCCGACAAGCCGGTCCTTGGGGATCGCGAGCGCCTATCGCCCGACGAGGTGGCGTACCTGGACCGCCAGCACGAGCGGATGATGGAGTCGCTCCTGTCCGTGGACCGGACCGCGGCGTCGATCGTCCACCTGCTCGAGGAACGCGGCCTGCTGTCCCATACCGTCGTGATCCTCACGTCCGACAACGGCTTCATGCTCGGAGAGCATCGCCTCGTGTCGAAGGTCTGGCCGTACGACGCGTCGATCCGCGTTCCCCTCGTGGTTCGTGTTCCCTGGAGCGACGGTCCATCGACCGACGACCGTCTGGTCCTCAACATCGACCTCGCCTCGACGATCGCGGAGCTGGCCGGGATCGAGCCTGGCCTGCCGCAGGACGGACGCAGCCTGGTCCCGCTGCTGCACGGGCTCGATGTCCCGTGGCGGCATGACTTCCTGATCGAATGGCTCAGTCCACGCACCACGCCGATCGTTCCACCACCCTTCACCGCGATCCGGACCCGTCGATACCTGTACGTCAAGTACGAGACTGGTGAACGCGAGCTGTACGATCACCGAACGGATTCGTACGAGGTCGAGAACCTCGCCGACTCCGCGGGCACCAAAGCCATTCGGCGGCGTTTGGCGGAACGGCTGGAAGAACTGGCGAACAGTTGATGGCCGAACGCCGGCCACCCCACGTCGTCGAGGCTACCGTCTCCGGCCGATCTCGCGTTCGATCTCGCGGCGGTGCTCGCGCTCGGCGATCGCGCGCCGCTTCTCGAACTGCCGCTTGCCGCGGCCGAGACCGAGCTCGAGCTTGGCGATCCCGTGCGTGAAGTAGACGCGCAGCGGCACGAGCGCCAGGCCCCGTTCGGCGGTCTTGCCGATCAGCCGCTCGATCTCGTCGCGGTGCAGCAGCAGCTTGCGCACGCGAGTAGGGTCGTACCGACGTTTGTCCATCGCCTGCGCGTACGGCGGGATGTGCATCCCCTCGAGCCAGAGCTCGCCGTCGCGGACCCGCGCGTACGCCTCGGCGAGCGAGCCGTGGCCGCCGCGCAGCGACTTCACCTCGGCCCCGGTAAGCACGATCCCGGCCTCGTATCGCTCGAGGACCTCGTACTCGTGGTACGCACGGCGGTTCGAGACGACCGTCTTCTGGCCGGGACCGCCCTCGGTCCGGGGGCTCACGCGGCTAGACGTCGAGGAAGCGCCTCATCCCCACGAAGCCAGCGATGATCGCGACGAGCGCTCCCGCGACGATCAGCAACGGAATCACGGCGAGCACGTCCTGGTTGGTGATCCACGGCACGAACTCGATGCCGCCCCGACCGTACAACGGGTTGATGAAGGCGACCTTCATCCCGAACAGCATCAGCACGGCCAGGGCCGCACCGACCAGGCTCTCGACGATCCCCTCGACGAGGAAGGGGACCCGGATCCGCCAGTTCGTCGCGCCGACGAGCTTCATGATCCCGATCTCCTTGCGGCGCGCGAACAACCCCATCCGCACGGTATTGGCGATCAGGACCGCGGCCGACAGGAGCATCAGGAAGGACACCATGAGGACGCCCACGCGGAAGATCCGCGTGATCGCGAAGAGGCGATCGAGGAACTGGCTCTGGTCGACGACCCGGTCGATCCCCGGCTGGCCGCACGAGAGCCCGTCGGTGTTGCAGCCCAGGACGCCCGCGACCTGCCGGAACTGCTCCGGGTCGACCATCTTGACCCGGAGCGACGCGGGCAGCTTGCTGCAGTCGACGGTCTCGATGAGCGACTTCTGGCTGCTGAAGATCTCTTTGAAGCGCGCGCAGGCTTCGTCCTTGGTCTCATATTCGACGTTGTCGACCACGTCGAGCCGGTACAGCCGCTCCGTCAACGCCCCGACGACGTCGTCGTTCACCGGATCGGAGAGGTAGACGGCGACCTCGACGTTGCCGGTCGTCTGCTCGATCATCAGGCTCACCTGCCGCGAGATCAGCAGCGCGAGCCCGAACAGGAAGAGCGCGATAAACGTCGTGGAGATCGCCGCGAACGCGACCAACCCGTTCCGTCGCAGCCCGCTCGTCACCTCTCGGAACATGTAGTCGACGCGCAGCGCCATCAGCTGTACACCCCCCGCGACTGGTCGCGGACGACCCGACCGCTGTCGAGCTCGATCACCCGGCGCCGCATCGCGTCCACGATCGCCTGGTCGTGCGTCGCCATCACGACCGTGGTGCCGATCCGGTTCACGCGGTCGAGCAGCCGCATGATCTCGACCGACGTACTGGGGTCGAGGTTGCCGGTGGGCTCGTCGGCGAGCAGAACGAGCGGCCGGTTGACGCACGCGCGCGCGATCGACACGCGCTGCTGCTCGCCGCCGGACAGCTCGTCCGGATACGCGTTCAGCTTGTCGCCTAGACCCACCAGCTCGAGGATCTCGGGTACCCGCTGGTCGATCACGTGCCTCGGCTTGCCGATCACCTCGAGGGCGAAGCCAACGTTGTCGAATACCGTCTTGTCCTGCAGGAGCTTGAAGTCCTGGAACACCGTCCCGATGTTGCGACGGAGGTAAGGCACGTTCCACGGCTTGAGCTTCATGAGGTTCTTGCCGGCAACGTAGATCTCGCCCTTGCTGATCTCCTCCTCCTTGAGCAGCAGGCGGATGAACGTCGACTTGCCCGAACCCGAGGCCCCCACGATGAACACGAACTCGCCCTTCTCGACGTCGACGGAGACGTCCAGGAGAGCCCTCACGCCGTTCCTGTAGATCTTGGATACCTGACGAAGACTGATCATCGTTCCTGCTAGCGGGCTGGATTCAGGGAACGAACCGCGGCCGAGTGTAGCAGACGTTCCGCCGCCGGCGAACGAAGCTCGGGCTAGTCTTGCCGCCCATGCGGACCGTCGAGACGCAGCCCGCCTCGCCCCGGGACGTCGTCGCCTTCGGACGTCTCCCGCGAGCGGCGCGGCTCGCCGCGCCGCTCGCTGGCCCCACCCTGATCGTCGCCTCCGTCCTGATCGCCCTGCGGGGCTTCGCGTTCGGCGGGCTGCTATCGAGCCAGCACCCGGACGTCCTCTCGTTCTGGCTGCCGCGGGCGTGCTTCATGGGCCGCAGCCTCGCCGCCGGGCACGTCCCGGTGTGGAACCCGTTCGAGATGGCCGGTGCGCCGTTCGCGTCGGACGCTCAGTCGGGCTGGCTGTACCTGCCGTGGATGGCGCTGTCGTGGCTGCTCCCGTGCGGGGACAGCCTTCGTGCGTTCATCGTGCTGCAGCCGATCCTTGCAGGGCTCGGCGTCCTGTGGTTCCTCCGCCGCGAGGGGCTGTCACGGCCGGCGGCGACGGCCGCCGGGCTGTCGATCGCGATGGCGATGGCTGCGTCGACCGTCGCGATCTCACTGCCCTTCGCAGGTTCGCTCGCGTGGACGCCGTACGTGCTCGTCGGCGCGTCCGGGTTCCTCGAGGACGACGGCTGGCTCCGCCGCGTCCCGTGGCTGGCGCTGGCTGCGGCCGCGTGGGGTCAGGTCGCGGCGGCGCACCTGTCGCACGGGCTCGTGATGTGCACCGGCCTCACTGCCGCCTACGTGATCGCGCGGTCGGCGCGCGACGTGCGGCGGGGCCGCGCCAACATGGTCGGCGCGGTCGGACGAGGCGCGGCGTTCCTCGCGTTCCTTCCGCTCGCGAGCCTCGCGATCCTGCTTCCACACTTCGCGTTGATCGAGCGCTCGAGCCTGCGTGGCGGGTACGCCGCGCTGGGCGGCACGCTCGCACGGGTCGCCGGGATCGAGGATCGGCCGCTGCCGACCAGGGGCATCTGGGCCGGCTGGCCGTTCGCGATCGGCAGCACGCCCGGGGCGTACGCGGGCGCGGCGATCCTGCTCTGCGTCCCGGCGGCGCTGCGTGAGCGTAGACGGCGGTACCTCGCGTTCGCGTTCGGTGGCGTTGCGCTGGTCGCGTATCTGCTGACGCTCGACCTGCTCGTAGGTGCCGACCGATTCCGGCGCCTCGTCCTGGCGCTGCCGTTCGGCGACGTCTACCTGCACAACCCCGGCCGCCTGCGCTACCTGATCGTGCTCGTCGTGCCGGTGCTCGGCGCGCTCGGCCTCCAGTCGTTCATGGATCGACTGCCCGCGGCCCGCGAGGCGGCGTGGTGGATCGGCGGGGCCGCCGCGCTGTTCCTCGTCCTCCCGGTCGCGCTCGGTGCGGACCCGCCGAGGTTCGTCGTCCTGGGGCTCGCCGTCGCCGCGACGGCGCCGGTGCTGCTGATGCTCTGCCGCGGGCACCGCTGGGCCGCCGCATCGCTCGCCGCGGTGCTCGCGGTGGACCTGCTCGGCGGCGCGGTATGGTCCTCGGCGTACACCGGCCGCACGGTCCGCGTCGGTCTCGAAGGCGAGGACCCGGGGCTCGCACCGCAGCCGCTCCGCTGGCCGAGCGTCGACGTCGACGCGTATGTCGATCCCGGCCCGATCGCGGAACGGCTGCAGCGCGAGGGTCCGGGCGGCGGCCGCTACCTGACCTGGGTCCCGCCGGCCGTAGCGTTTGTCAAGGGCTACCTGTTCACGCAGGAGCCCCCCGACTGGCCGGCGCTGCTGCCAGGCCGCGCGCAGATGTTCGGGCTGTACGACACGCTCGGCTACTCGCCGATCCAGCTCCCGCGGTACTGGTCGTACATCCGCGCGACCAACCGTCTCCCGGTCTTCTACAACGCGTCGGTGCTTCAGCTGCCGGACCTCGCCGACGCTCGCCTGCTCGGGGTCCGGTACGTGATCCAGCTCCGCGGCATCCCGCCCTACATGGAGCTGGCCGACGGCACGATCGTGCCGACGCTCCCCGGCGACCGGGTGCTCACCGAACGGCGGTACGAGCTGGTCGAGATCGACGGATGGCAGCCGCGCGTATCGGTCGTGTCCGGGTGGACCGTCGAACCGACCGCGGTCGCCGCCCTCGGCGCGGTGCTCGACCCGGCGTTCGATCCCGCGATCACGGCCGTCCTCGAACGCGACCCCGGTGTGCCGTCCGCGCCGTCGGATGACCGCTCGTCGGCGACCTACCGAGAGGAGACGCCCGAGGGCGTGACCGTCGAGGTCGACGCGGGGTCACCGTCGATCGTCGTGGTCCGCAACGCGTGGGACGAGGGGTGGCGGGCGACCGTCGACGGGCGCCCGGCCGACGTCCTCGTCACGGACTACCTCCTCCAGGGCGTCGCCGTCCCCGCCGGACGGCACGAGGTCCGGCTCACCTACCACGAGCCGTCGATCGGGAGCGGCCTCGCCGCGTCCGGCATCGCGTGGCTGGCGCTCGCCCTGTCCGTCGCGACCGCGCTCGCCGTCAGGCGGCGTCCGTACCGCCGGCCTCCGCCCGACGTCTGAGCTCGGCCTCGATCAGCTCCCGCAGGTCGCCGTCGAGGACCCGGTCGACGTCGCCGATCTCGACGCGCGTCCGGTGATCCTTCACCATCCGGTACGGCGCCAACACGTACGAACGGATCTGCGACCCGAAGTCGATGCCCCGCCGCTCCCCACGGAGGTTCTCGAGCTTCTGTTCGCGCTTGCGCCGCTCGAGCTCGGCCAGGCGTGCCTTGAGGATCCGCATCGCGACCGCTCGGTTCTGTAGCTGCGATCGTTCGTTCTGGCAGGCCGCCGTGATCCCTGTCGGCAGATGAGTGATCCGAACGGCCGAGTCCGTCGTGTTCACGGACTGTCCGCCCGGACCGGTGGAGCGGTACACGTCGATCCGCAGGTCCTTAGGGTCGATCTCGACGTCCTGCTCGTCGCTCTCCTCGAGCAGTGGGATCACGTCGAGCGAGGCGAACGACGTGTGGCGTCGCTTCTGCGCGTCGAACGGCGAGATCCGCACGAGCCGGTGGACGCCGTGCTCGGCCGATAGGAGCCCGTACGCGTTGGTGCCGTGGACGATGAACGTCACGCTCTTCAGGCCCGCCTCCTCGCCTGGGAGCATCTCGTCGATCTCGACGTCCATCCCCTCGCGTTCGGTCCATCGCAGGTACATCCGCAGGAGCATCTCGGTCCAGTCCTGTGACTCGGTGCCGCCCGCGCCGGCGTGCAGCGTCGCGACGGCGTCGTTGTGGTCGTACTCCCCGCCGAGGAGCGTGGCCAGCTCGAGCCGCTCCATCTCCCGCTCAAGGCCGGTCAGCGCGTCGACGAGCTCCCGCTCGAGGTCGGCGTCGCGCTCGTCCTCGAGGAGGTCGTCGATCGCTCGGGCGTCGTCCAACCGCCGTTCGAGGGAATCGTACCGGTCGAGATCCGCGCGGAGGCGTGAGAGGCGAGTGGTTACCTGCTGGGCGCGCGCGGGGTCGTCCCACAGACCGGGTTCTCCGGCCTGACGTTGGAGTCCCTCGAGCTGCGCGCGCTTGCCGTCGACGTCAAAGGAACTCCTTCGCGCCGGCGAGCCGTTTGCCCAAATCCTCGATGCGGTCGGTGTGTTCGGTCACGGCAGCGATGGTACCCGCCTCACGCGACGGCGCCGTGGCATTTCTTGTACTTCTTGCCCGAGCCGCAGGGGCACGGCGCGTTGCGCGGCACCTTGTCGCTCCTCGCCTGCGGCGCCGCGCCGGCGGCGGCGGCCGCTTCCTCGCCCCGAGACGTCTGAACCCGCTGGGGCCGGGGCCGGCTCGGCTCGTCCTGGCGGACCAGCTCGACGCGGTAGATGTACCTGACGAGGTCGTCGCGGATCGCCTGCGTGAGCTCCTCGAACATCGCGTAGGCCTCGCGGCGGTACTCGGTGAGCGGGTCGCGCTGTCCGTACGCCCGCAGATGGATTCCCTCCTGGAGGTAGTCCATCTCGTAGAGATGCTCGCGCCACCTGGTGTCGGTGATGTTCAGGAGCACCATCCGCTCGAGCTGACGCATCACCTCGGAGCCGAGCTGGTTCTCCTTTTGCTCGTACACGTCGAGCGCGTCCGCGATCACCGCCTCGCTCAGCTCGGCGCCCTTGGGGTGGCCGCCGAGCTCCTCGGCCGACAGCCGGATCGGGTAGATCTCGGCGAGCGCCGTGCGGAGCCCCTGCAGGTCCCAGTCCTCGCTGAAGCTCGCCTCGCCGAGGTACTCCTGGACCGTGCGCTCGATCACGTCCGAGACCATCTCGATCGTCTGGTCCTGGAAGTCCTCTCCCTTCAGCAGCCGATGGCGCTCGTCGTAGATCACCTGACGCTGCGTGTTCATCACGTCGTCGTACTTCAGGATGTTCTTGCGGCGTTCGAAGTTGAGCTCCTCGATCTGCCGCTGCGCGCTATCGACCGCGCGCGTCACCATCTTGGCCGTGATCGGCTCGTCCTCCGGCCACTTCAGCCGCTCCATGATCGACGCGACGCGATCCGAGGCGAACATCCGCATCAGGTCGTCCTGCAGCGACAGGTAGAACAGCGACTCGCCCGGGTCTCCCTGCCGACCAGATCGCCCACGGAGCTGGTTGTCGATCCGCCGCGACTCGTGCCGCTCGGTGCCGAGCACGTAGAGCCCGCCCCGCTCCACGACGTCCTCGTGCTCGGCGTCGGTCTGCTGCTTCAACTTGCGGTGGATCGGCTCGTACTCCGTCTCGTACTCGGCGCGCTCGTCCTCGTCCATCTCGAAGAGCAGGTACCGGTCGTTGTCGAACCCGCGGCCCGCCATCTCCTGACGTGCGAGGTACTCGGGGTTGCCGCCGAGCAGGATGTCGACGCCTCGGCCGGCCATGTTGGTCGCGACCGTGACCGAGCCGAGCCGGCCCGCCTGCGCGACGATCATCGCCTCCTTCTCGTGGTTCTTGGCGTTGAGGACGTGGTGCGGAACACCCCGGCGGCTCAGGAGCCCCGACAACTTCTCGGACTTCTCGATCGACACCGTCCCCACCAGGACGGGCTGCCCCCGCTCGTGGCGGTCGACGAGGTCCTCGACGACGGCCTTCCACTTGGAGTCCTCGGTCTTGAAGATCTGGTCCTGCTCGTCGGCACGGATCATCGGGCGGTTCGTCGGGATCTCGGAGACGGAGAGCTTGTAGACCTGCTCGAACTCGGCGAGCTGGGTCTTGGCCGTGCCCGTCATGCCGGCGAGCTTGTCGTACATCTTGAAGTAGTTCTGGATCGTGATCGTGGCGAGCGTCTGGTTCTCCTCCTTGATCCGGACGCCCTCCTTGGCCTCGATCGCCTGGTGGAGGCCCTCGGAGTAGCGCCGGCCCTCGAGGACGCGGCCGGTGAACTCGTCGACGATCTTGACCTCGCCGCTCGTCACGATGTAGTCGACGTCGCGCTTGTACAGCTCCTTGGCCTGCAGCGCCTTCTGGAGGTGGTGCACGAGCGGCGTGTGGACGTGCTCGTACAGGTTCTCGATGTTCAACGCGTCCTCGACCTTGGAGACGCCGGCCTCCGTGATCGCGATCGTGCGTTTGGCCTCGTCGACCTCGTAGTCCTCGTCCTTCCGCAAGCGGGGGGAGATCCGCGCGAAGGTCTGGTACCACTTCGCGCTGTCGGACACCATGCCGCTGATGATCAGCGGCGTTCGCGCTTCGTCGATCAGGATCGAGTCGACCTCGTCCACGATCGCGTAGTGGTGCCCTCGCTGCACCATGTCCTCGGGCCGCATCGCCATGTTGTCGCGCAGGTAGTCGAACCCGAACTCATTGTTCGTCCCATACGTGATGTCGGCCGCGTACGCGGGCCGGCGTTCGGCCGGCGTCATCGACGACTGGATCAACCCGACCGACGCGCCGAGCGCCCGGTAGATCCCGCCCATCCACTCGGAGTCGCGTTTGGCGAGGTAGTCGTTGACCGTGACGATGTGCACGCCGTTACCCGTGAGTGAGTTCAGGTAGGCCGGCATCGTCGCGACGAGCGTCTTGCCCTCGCCCGTCTTCATCTCGGCGATCGTGCCCTCGTGCAGGACGACCGCTCCCATCACCTGGACGTCGAAGTGGCGCTGGCCGATCGCGCGGCGCGCGGCCTCCCGCACGGACGCGTAGACCTCGGGGAGTACGTCCTCGAGCTGCTCGCCGTCCGCGACCCGTCGCTTGAACTCCGCGGACCTACCGCGCAGCTGCTCGTCGGACAGCCGCTCGACCTCTGACTCGAGGGCGTTCACGCGACGGACGATTTGTTCGAGCCGCTTGAGCCTGCGGCCCTCACCGAGACTGCCGAGCTTGTCGAGAACCACCGGGCTCCTCAGGCGGGGACGGAGACTTCATGGTACCGGAGGCGGTGCGATGGACCGGGCCGGAGTGGGGATCGGCGCGCGCAGGATCACGGCGGCCACGACCGCCAGGACCAGCACCGCGACGGACGTCCCCAGGACGGCGAACCCCGCATCCTCGAACAGCACGCCGGCGCCGAGGGCCCCGATCGCGGAGCAAGCGCTGATCACCAGGTCCGTCACGCCGAGCGCACCGGCGCGCTCGGCGGCGGACGTGGCGTCGCTGATCACGGCGGTCGCGCCAAGGTAGGTCGCCGACCATCCCAGTCCGACGAGCCACAGCCCGACGGCGACCAGCCAGCCGGCCGACGCCACGCCGGCCGTCACGGCGCCGGCAGCGCTGGCGAGCGCCCCCGCGATCAGACCTGGCCGGCGGCCCCATCGGTCGAGCGCCGCGCCGATGAACGGCGAGAACGCGAACATGCCGATCACGTGCAGGCTGATCGTCCCCGAGATCAACGCCGGCCCGTGGCCGTGCTCGTGCAGGGCGATCGGGGTGACCGACATCACGCCGACCATCGCGACCTGTCCCACAGCAGCGGCTGCGATCGCCGCGGTGACGGCGGGCAGGCGTACGATCGCGCGAGCCGAGCGCCGCGCCGCCGGCACGGCCGGGTCGGCGACGGCGAGCGACCGCGGATCGGGGCGCAGGACCGAGGCGCAGACGATCGCGAGGGCGCCGGTCGCGGGCACGAGCAGCCACGGCGCGGCGAGCGGATCCGACCCGTTCCGCTCCGCGATCCCTTGGATCCATGCAACGACCGGCGGCCCGCCGGCCGCGCCGACGGTCGAGGCCGCGAGGAGTATCCCGACGGCGCGCCCCCGTCGCTCGCTCGGGTACATGTCCGCCACGGCGCCGCGCGCCAGGTTGGCGCCGCCGAACCCGAACCCGAACGGCACGGCGGCCGCGAGCAGCGCGACCCATGATCCCGCACGCACGGCGACGTAGGAGGCGAGGCCGGCGGCGACGACCGCCGCGTACCCGACGAGCAGCCCGGGCCGTCGGCCGAACCGGTCCATCGCGCGCCCGATCACGACGGCCCCGACGGCGGCGGCGGCGAAGTAGATCGCGGACAGCGCGCCGGCGGCGCTGGCGTGCCCCGACAGCTCAGCGACCGCGACCGACCCGACGACGAGCAGCGTGGTGGCGCCGGCCTGAACGCCTGCCTGCGCGAGCGCCAGCAACACCGTGTTGCGACGAACGGCCCGGGTACGTGCGTGCTCGGACAGGGCCGGTGCGCGGATCGGCGGAGCGGTGGTATGCCTCAGCTGATCTCGATCATCTTCTCGCGCACGGCGTAGACGACGGCCTCCATGCGCGAGTGCAGATGAAGCTTCTCGAGGATGTTCCGGATGTGGTTCTTGACCGTGTTCTCCGAGATGAACAGCTCCTTCGCGATGTCGCGGTTGTTCATGCCCTTCGCGACGAGGCGCAGAACCTCCATCTCTCGGTCGGTGAGCCTCGGCGACGGCACCTGCGGGCGGTCGGTCGACGCCTTCGCCATCGCGGAGAACTCGTTCAGGAGCTTCGACGCCATCGACGGACTGATGCGGGACTGACCGGCCCACACCGACCGGATCGCGTCGGCGACCTCCTCGATCGGGATCTCCTTGAGCAGGTAGCCGGATGCGCCCGCCTTGATCGCGTCGTAGAGGTCGGCCTCGTCGTCCGAGATCGTGAGCATCAGGATCTTCGCGTGCGGCAGGACGTCCTTGATCTGCGCGGTCGCCTCGATCCCCGAACGTTTCGGCATCCGGACGTCCATCAGGATCACGTCCGGCATCAGCTCCTGTGACTTGGCGATGGCCTCGGCGCCGTCGGACGCCTCACCGATCAGCTCGAGATCGGATTCGAGCTCGAGGATCGTCTGTAGACCACGACGGAACAGCGCATGATCGTCGACCACGAGGACGCGCAGCCTGTCTCCTCGCTCGGCCTGGCTGGTTCCGCGCTCGTCCGCCACGCTACTCCTCGGACCACTCCTCGGACCCGCCCTCCGGCGATTGTAGTCGCTTCGGCGCAGCGACCACGCGGGTTCGGCGTTTGGTGTGATGGTCGCGGACCTGGCGCTCGAGCTTCTCCGCGATCAGATCGAATGCCGCGGCGATGTCGGGCGCCTGCGCCTTGGCGCGGAACGTCTTACGCGCCGTCTCGAGCGCCGCCTCGACGCGCTTGATCCCGCCCTGTCTGGGATTGGGTTCGGAGACGACCTCGATCTGGATCTTGGTGACGCGCGGCTCCAACCGTTCGAGCCTCGAGAGCTTGCGGACCGCGGAGGCGCGCACCTGCTCGGTGATCCGCGCCCCGCGACCCTTCAGGACCACGTCCATGTCGGCGCATCCCTTCGTTGAGAACGGGGCCAGGGTGGTGGGCCCGCACCTGGCTGACCTGGTCTTTGTCCCCACACTCGCCTGCTGGGGGGTTCGCGACCCATCGGGCCGCTTAGCTCCCTCTCGCCTCCGGCGGGCCGGCGGCGGCAGGACTTACTTCTAAACCGCACCATGCTCAGCGACCAAGGGTCGCCTTACGTGGGTCGTTTCGCCTGCGGCTGGCATCGACTACCGGGAGGCCTCCCCCCGGGCAACCACAGCCCCACGTGCGGGCCCGCGGCGAGTATAGCGACGGTGCCTCCACATCGAGACCGACCGCGCGGCCGTAAGCAACGTGACTCGGTCGGCGCCGGCCGCCCGCAATGCCTGCGCGCAGGCGGTCGCCGTGGCGCCGGTCGTCACGACGTCGTCCACGAGGATCACGTTGGCCGGCACGGGGCGCGTCGCGACGAACAGCCGCGCGACGGCCTCCCGTCGGTCGGCGGCCGATCGGCGCGCCTGCGGGCCGGCGTCGGCGACCCGCGTCAGGAGACGCTCGGCCGGCGGCCCGAGGTCGCGTGAGATCGCCTCGGCGAGAAGCCGCGCCTGATCGAATCCGCGCGACGCGAGCCGCCTGCGTGACAGCGGTACCCACGTCAGCACGTCGGCTCCGTCGCCTCCGAGCACGGCGACCATCGCGGCGCCGAGCGCGGCCGCGACGGGACGCCATCCGGAGAACTTGAGGCGATGCACCGCCGCGCGCGCGGAGCCGTCGAACAGGAACGCCGACCGCACGAGGTCGATCGAGCGGTCGGGGCACTCGTCGCACGTCCTCCGCGGCCGCGACGAAGGGAGCCCGCACGTGGCGCACCACGGTGGCGCGAACGCGACGAGCGAACGGCGGCACGCGTCGCAGAACGGCCACACGCCAGCGCTGCAGCCCGCGCACCGCAGCGGGAACAGGGTCCGGAGCACCGGCGGCGACGGTAGCGGTCGCCGATGACATCCGGCCGCGCGGGCAGGCCCTATGGCAGCCGGACCGTGACCTCGCCATCATCGCCGGGGCCCGCCGCGACGCCGATCGACAGCGAGCCGTGCGACTTGAGAAGAGGGGACGCGAGGACCCTCGTGCGTCCGTTCCGTTCGTCGTGTGTGAGCTCCAGTGGCTGCAGCGGCTCGCCGTCCGCCGAGAGGTGCACGGCCAGCGGCTGCGACTTGGGGCCTCGAAGGTGCACCTTGATGGAGTCCGCGGCGCACTCGATCCGCTCGACGCGCATGCGGCCGGCCCGCAGGTTGACGTCCTTGCCGACGGTGATCTGGCCACGTCGCGTCGTCGCGCGCGGCCAGGGGACGACGAATCGCCGACCGCCCTCGTACGTGCCGGGGACGCCATCGACGTCCAGGTCACACTCGAGCTCGTACCACCCGGGCTCGAGCTCCGCGACCGACGTCTCGAACGGCACGAACACGTCCTGCCTCGGCGCGATGTCGAGCGTGGTGTCCATCAGCGGCACGGGACGCCCGCCGCCGCCGCCGACGCGGACGACGCGCGCACCGCGCAGCACGACCTGGTGCGGGTTCGGGTCGTCGCCGCGCAGGATGAACGCCCCCTTCACCGTCGCCGGGAACCGTTCGAAGCGCGCGCGGACGCTGATCAGAGGGTTCACGCCGCTCCTCGCAGGTCCGTGATCTCGCGCAGCGACCGGTCGTACGGCGGCCGGGCGACGCCCCGCTCCGTCACGATCGCGGTGATCAGCTCGGCGGGCGTCACGTCGAACGCGGGGTTCCATGCCGGCGTCCCCTCCGGGGCGATCGGCACGCCGAGCGGCGCCGACACCTCGAGCGGGTCGCGCAGCTCGATCAGGATCTCGGTGCCCGACGACGCCGAGAGATCGACGGTCGACGTCGGGGCGACGACGTAGAACGGGACGCCGTGGCGCCCGGCCAGGACGGCCAGAGGGTACGTGCCGACCTTGTTCGCGGCGTCGCCGTTCGCCGCTATCCGGTCCGCGCCCACGACGACCAGGTCGACGCGGCCGGCCGCGATCGCCGACGCCGCGGCGCTGTCCGCGATCAGCGTCATGTCGATGCCACGCAGCTGGAGCTCCCATGCGGTGAGCCTGGCGCCCTGCAGGATGGGGCGCGTCTCGTCGACCCAGACGTGCACCCGCTTGCCCGCCCGGTGGGCGGCGACCACGACGCCGAGCGCGGTCCCGATCCCGGCGGTGCACAGGCTCCCGGTGTTGCAGTGCGTCAGGACGTTGCCATCCCGCGGGACGAGCTCGGCGCCCGCTCGCCCCATCGCGTCGCAGGCCGCACGGTCCTCCGCCTCGATCAGTCGCGCCTCAGCAACGAGTCGCTCGCGCATCGCTCGGATAGCCGCCCTTTCTGCGCCGGCTCCTTCGCGCGCGACGGCGAGCATGCGATCCACCGCCCATGCGATGTTGACGGCGGTGGGACGTGTGGCACACAGCAGGCCGGCGGCGGCCTCCAGCTCGGCCAGCAGCGCGCGCGGGGACGACGCGCTCGTCGCGCCGGCCACGAGCGCCAGGCCCCAGGCCGCGGTCACCCCCAGGATCGGAGCGCCGCGGACGGCGAGCGTTCGGATCGCATCGGCGACCTCGCCCACGGTCCGGCAGTCGAGGTGCTCGACGGCTCCGGGCAGCGCCCGCTGGTCGAGGATGCGCACGGCGGCGCCGTCCCAGACGACCGGCGCGGGGACCTGGCTCACGCCGCGCCCGTCCTGACGTCGGCAACGAGCCGCTCGACCGCCTCGGCCAACGACGCAGCGTGCGCGTAGCGGCCGTGCGGCAGGCCCTCGACCCACCCTTCCGGGACGGTTCCGGGCGGATGCGCGTGCGCGACGGCGCCCGAACCGTCGGTCCGGTACATCGAGACATGGAGCACGAGGTCGCTCGACGCCCCGGCCGGCGGCGCGTCGAGCGTGCCCTCGAGCACGTCGCCGTCCGCGAGGTCGAACAGGCGGCAGCGGGTCCGCGTGATGGCGAGCCGTTCGCCGTCCCACGTCGACAGGTTGCCCTCGCTCTCGCGGATCAGCCCCAGCGAGAACAGCGCCCGGCCGGCCTCACGGAACGCGTCTAGGTCCCCTGCTCCCACGAGCGCAGGTACTCCTCCTGCTCGGACGTCAGGGCGTCGATCTCGACACCCATCGCGTGCAGCTTCAGCCTGGAGACCTCGGCATCGATTTCCGCTGGGACCGCGTAGACCCCGGGGGCGAGCGAGCCGCGCTGCTTCACGACCCACTCAACCGATAGCGCCTGGTTCGCGAAGGACATGTCCATCACCGCAGCGGGATGACCCTCGGCGACGGCGAGGTTCACCAGCCGGCCCTCGCCGAGCAGGTGCAGGCGCCGCCCGTCGCCGAGCCGATACTCGTCCACGGACCCACGGATGCGCCGCTTCCCCTCAGCCAGGTCGTCCAGGGCCCGCTTGTCGATCTCGACGTCGAAGTGACCGGCGTTCGCGAGGATCGCGCCATCCTTCATCACCTCCAGGTGTTCGCGCCGGATCACGCCGGTATCGCCGGTGACCGTCACGAACACGTCGCCGACCCGTGCCGCCTCGCGAAGCGGCATCACCGTGTAGCCCTCCATCGCGGCCTCGAGCGCCGGCAACGGGTCTACCTCCGTTACGATCACGCGCGCGCCCATTCCCCGCGCACGCGAGGCGACGCCTCGTCCGCACATCCCGTAGCCGCACACGACGAACGTGCGGCCGGCGAGCAGCCGGTTCGTGGCGCGCATGATCGCATCGATCGCAGACTGCCCCGTGCCGAACCGGTTGTCGAACAGGTGCTTGGTGTTCGCGTCGTTTACCGACACGATCGGGTAGCGGAGCGCACCGTCGGCCGCCATCGCCCGCAGGCGGATCACGCCCGTCGTCGTCTCCTCGGTCCCGCCCACGACCTCGGCGATCTGGTCCGTTCGCTCCCGGTGCAGCCGGCTGACGAGGTCGGCGCCGTCGTCCATCGTGATCTGCGGATGGAGGTCGAGGGCCGCATCGATGTGCCGGTAGTACGTCTCGTTGTCCTCGCCCTTGATCGCGTATACGCGTACGCCGCTCTGCTCGCACAGCGCGGCAGCAACGTCGTCCTGCGTCGACAGCGGGTTCGACGCGCACAGGGCCACCTCGGCACCGCCCGCGACCAGCGTCTCCATAAGGTTCGCGGTCTCGGTCGTCACGTGGAGGCACGCGGCGATCCGCACATCCTGGAACGGCTTCTCCTTCTCGAAGCGCTCGCGGATCTGGCCAAGCACCGGCATCTCCCCGGCCGCCCACTCGATGCGCTCGCGCCCGGTCCCGGCGAGACCCAGGTCCCTCACATCGCAGTCCATCTCTCACGTCCCTTCGGATCGGAACCGGTCAAGCAGCGCGACCAGCACGCGGCCGATCACGTCCGCCGCGCGGTCCGAGGCCTCGAGCACCTCCTCGTGCGAGACCGACGCACCGGCCGCGTTCGTCACGAAGCTTAGCCCGAGCACACGCAACCCCGACGCACGCGCAACCACGGCCTCTGGAACAAGCGACATCCCCACGACGGTGCCACCCGCGTTCCGCAGGAACGCCGTCTCGACAGGCGTCTCGTACGACGGGCCGGCGACGGCCGCGTACACGCCCTCCACGACCGGCACGACGTCCGCCAGCCGCCCGGCCTCGAGCGCGGCCGCCGACAGGTCGGCGTCGTAGATCGCGGACGCGTCGAGGAACGGCGGCGACCCGTCGGGCATCCGCCAGCCTCGAAGCGGCGTCTCGCCGATCAGGTTGATGTGGTCGCGCACCACGACGAGCGATCCCGCACGGAGCGCCGGGTCGAGCGCGCCCACGGCCGTCGTGAGCACGATCGTGCCGGCACCCAGGACGGCCGCCACGCGCGCCGTCAGCGACGCGAGCGACATTCGGTGCCCTTCGTAGTAGTGCACGCGGCCCTTGAACGCGGCGACCGTCGTAGGGCCGACCGTGCCGAGCCACAGGCGCCCGCTGTGGCCGGGGACCCTCGTGCGCGGGAACCCGGGGAGCTCGTCGTACCCGATCTCAATGCCATCGCCGCCGGCCTCGGCGCGCGCGACGTCGAGGACCTTCCCGAGCCCCGAGCCGAGGACGAGCGCCACCTGCGGCAGCCCGGGCCATCGTTCGCGGATCGCCTCGGCGATATCGTCGGCCACGCCGTCGCCGGGCGTCGGGAGCGCCCGCATCATCAAGCGTCCGCCACCGCCTGCTTGAGCCGCGCGATCGCCTCGATCGGCGTCGGATCGTGTCCGCGCGCGAGTCCGAGGTACGTGGACGCGAAGTCGCCGATCATGGCGAGCGACAGGAACCGCGCCAGGTCCGTGTCGCCACGGGCCCAGACCTCGCGGACGAGGGCGCCCGAGCTTCGCGCGATGTCGATCGAGGGCCCGAACCGGATCGCGACCTCGGCCTCCTCGGCGTCGTGCCGCAGCGCGATCACGGCGAACCGGTCGCCCTGCCGTTCGGACCAGCCCACGACCTCGTTGTGGTCGAGCTCGGGGAGCGCCGACGCGAATGCCGGCGACTTGGCGTTCTCGTTGCACTGCGCCTTCCATCGTGCGCCCGCGACCGCGGCGAACCCATCCGCCCCCCAGATCACCGGCACCCGCTGTCCGATCGCGGCGGCCACCTGCTTGGCCTCGTTCACCGACGTCGGGACCGAGGGCCCCAGGGTCTCGGCGAGCGTGTCGAGCTGATCGAGGGCGTCGTCCAGCGCTCGGTCCGGCGCCGGCACGAGGCCGACGGCGGCGACGACGCCGATCGTCGTGAAGGCGAGGTACCCGAACGCGGCGCGCGGCATCAGGCCGCCCGGGACGACCGCGATGCCGGCACCGGTCTCGGCGGCCCGTTCCGCGAGCCGGCCGCCGGAGGTCACCACGAGCCGACGGCACCCGCGCGCGGTCGCCTCGTCGAAACAGGCGAGCGTCTCCGCCGTCCCGCCGGAGTACGAGGACGCGATCACGAGTGTGTCTGGGCCGCAGAAGGCGGGCAGTCTCGCGTCGCGGACGACGACGAGGGGAACTACCAGGCGCGCGGCGTACAGCGCCCGCAGGACATCACCGGCGATCCCCGAGCCGCCCATCCCGGCGAAGACCACGGCTGAGACCCCGACGGCCGAGGGCGTCGGCGACACGCCGAGTCCGGTCGCCAGACCGTCGCGGCACTGCGCCGGGAGCTCGGCGACGAGTCGCAGCATGCCGTCGGGATCGCCCGCGCGGAGCGCGGCCTCGTCGTCGAGGTCGATCACCGGCGCTTCTTCGTGGCGGGCTTCTCGGCCTCGTCGATCAACATCACCGGGATGCCGTCGCGCACGGGATAGCGGTACCCGCACGACCGGCAGACGATCACCTGTTCATCCTCGTGGTAGTCGATCTCGCCGCGGTCGTTCGGACACACGAGGATCTCGAGCAGCTCCGGGTCCATTACGTCCCTCCCTCGGCGCGAATCATCCTCAGGACCTCATCGGTCCTCTGATCGAGCAGCTCTCGCGTGCGGGCCTCGACGTTCAGCCGGAGCAGCGGCTCGGTGTTGGACGGCCGCACGTTGAACCACCAATCGTCGAACTCTACCGTCAGCCCGTCCAGACGATCCTGGCGCCCGTCGAACGCGGACGCGATGGCCTCGATCGTTACCGCCTGGTCCTTGACCTCGGTGTTGATCTCACCGGAGTCGTGGTAGCGCCGCAGCGGGGCGAGGACCTCGGACAGCGGCGCGTCCGTGACCGAGAGCCGCTCGAGGACGATCACGGCCGCGATCAGTCCCGAGTCGGCCCGGTAGTTGTCGCGGAAGTAGTAGTGGCCCGAGTGCTCACCCCCGAACACGGCGCCCGTCTCCGCCATCACCTGCTTGATGAACGAGTGCCCGACGCGCGTCCGGATCGGCTCGCCGCCGCTCTCCCGGATCACCTCGGGCACGGCCCATGAGCAGATCAGGTTGTGCACGACCTTCGCGCCGGGGTTGCGCTCGAGCAGCGCGCGCGCGACGAGCGCGGTCACCTCCGAGCCGCTCACCCCCTCCGCGTGCTCGTCGACGAGGAACACTCGATCGGCGTCCCCGTCGAACGCGAGGCCGATGTCGGCGTGGTGTTCGCGGACGGCCGCCTTCACGTCGCGCTGGTTCTCCGGCTGGATGGGATCGGCGGGATGGTTCGGGAAGGTCCCGTCGAGCTCCGGGAACAGATGAATCAACGTGACGGGGAGCCGCGCCATCACCGCGGGCAACACCAAGCCGCCCATGCCGTTGGCCGTGTCGGCGACGACGGTGAGCGGCGCGAGCCTCGAGGGGTCGATGAACGACAGGACGTGATCCGCGTACGCCTCGAGCAGGTCGCGCGCCTCGACTTGCCCGGTGGACGCGCCGGATGGCGGGGCGTCCTCCTCCGCGAGCCGGCAGATGTCCGCGAGCCCCGTGTCCTGACCGACGGGCCGCGCGCCCGACAGGCAGAACTTGAAGCCGTTGTAGTCCGGCGGGTTGTGGCTCGCCGTCAGCATGACCCCCGGCACGTCGAGCCAACCGGACGCGAAGTACAACAGATCGGTCGCCGCGAGCCCCAGGTCGATCACGTCCGCGCCGTGTGACGCGATGCCCTCGGACAGCGCCTGCGCGAGGGCCGGGGACGACAGGCGACAGTCCCGTCCGACGGCGATCCGCGGCGCGCCCGCCCAGGCGGCGAACGCGGAGCCGATGCGCCGCGCGACGTCGTCATCGATCTGCGCGGGCACGACGCCGCGGACGTCGTAGGCCTTGAAGATGTCGGTCAGGTCCCGGTGCGGTGGCACGGCCACCGCATCCTATCGAGCGTCGGGGTCAGGGCTTGCGCGAGAGGACGTTGCGGACGACCGACTGAAGCGGCACCGGCTCACCGTCCCGGTACCACCACTTCGCCTCGCACATGTGGCAGGTCGTGAACCCCAGGTCGCTCTCGCCGACCGTCATCGTGATCGTGATGAGGTCCCCCTGGTGACACACCGGGCAGGTCCCCTCGAGCTTGCCACTCATGCGTTACTCCTCGGCATCCGAGCGGCCGGGAACACATAGCCCCGGCATCTCATTTCCGCACGCCGGGACGGGTGGGTGACCGGTCGGCCGAGGCGCGTGCCGGATGCCCGCCGATGGGGACGAACGCCGTCCCCCTCGGGGGATGGCGCTCCGCATCAGAGAGGGACGCGGGCGCTACCCGGGCGAGACGGCAGCGATCGTGCGGTCGTCGCGGATCATCCACCCAAGTGGCGGCGACAGACGGTCCGCGTGTCGGGCACAGAGGTCGACGCGGTTCGGGTCGGGGACGACCGCGAGATCGGTCACGACCACGGTCCGTTCGGCGTACGCGATGCCGATCGTCGCGACTGCCCGGAGCCGGCAGCCCATCCTCGCACAGGTTCGCACGGCGCGATGCTAAATCACACGCGTGTGACCTGCCAGCACCCAGGGCGAGCAGCCCGAGCCCCCGCTACGGCTTGACGAGCACCTCGGTGCCGATCGGGATCAGGGGGTACAGCTGCTCGACGTCCGGCATGAGCATCCGGATGCAGCCGTGCGAGGCGTACGTCCCGATCGACTCGACGTTCGTCGTGCCGTGGATGCGGATCCCGGGCGCGCTCAGGTACAGCGCCCTCGTGCCGAGCGGGTTGCTCGGGCCCGGCGGGATGTACGCGGGCATGCTGGAGCCCCACCCGTCGGGATCGGGGTTGGTCCACGAGGGGTTCTCGACCTTGTTGATGACCGTCCAGGTCCCGACGGGGGTGCTGAAACCCTCGGCCGCGGTGGCGACGCGGTATCGACGCGACGGCTCGAAGCCCTCGTACAGGTAGAGCATGTTCTCGGACAGGTCGACGACGATCGTCCTGCCGAGTGAGGCCACCGTGACGTCCGGCTCGAGCGTCCGCATCCCGATGTGGACGGTGCGGCGCCCCCGCTCGAGCGCCTCGCGGACGCGCTCCGCGGCCGAACGGACGCGGATCTCCTGACCGGCCTTCTGGAGCTGCATCACGAGCCCGCCGTCGACGAGCTTCAGATCGGCATCGACGGCCGGTACCGCGACCTCCGCAGCGGCGCGTTCCACGAACCGGGCGATCGTCTGGTCGTCGTAGGCGAAGCCGAGCTCCAGGTCCTCCCGGAGCGGCTCGTCGGCAACGCGGATGTAGACCCGCGAGAGCAGGGACTCGCGCTCCGCCAGCGCGAAGGCGGCGTCCACCGCCTCCTCGATGCCGGCGCGCGTGCCGAGCTCCTTGGGCGTGAGCGTCCACGATGCGCCCTCGGTCCGGACGACGAGCTTCTTGCCGAGGGTCCGGTCGGCGCGAGCCGCCACGGCCGCGATCGCCTCGTCGCGAGTCAGACCCCCGACCTCGACGTCGCCGATCCGGACGCCGGGCAGGATCCGTGACGACGCCTCGCGGTCGTACCGATACGTCGCGTAGGCCGTCCCCCCGCCGACCGACGCGAGCGCGAGCACGGCGACGAACACGGCGGCCCACCGCCGCGCGCGTGCCCTCGTGTGTCGACCTCTGCTCATCGGTTCCGCGCGACCGCCTCTCCGTCACCCTTCGGCGCGTTGTATCCCCATGATACGGGCGGCCTACGACTCGGGCGGTGCCGACCCACTCGGCACGCGGACCCCGAGCGAAACCGCGTACCCCGCGACCCCCTCGCGGCCTAGCGAGTACGACGCGAAGGCGGGGACGAAGGTTCCGGTCGACGCGACCGCGAGCACGGCGGACCGCGGCTTTCGTTCCAGGAACTCGCGCGGGGCATTGATCGTGCGGCCCGCGGGGATCGTGACCTCGATCGGCTTCGGCGGCGGCTCGGTCCCGGACGGCAGGAACGACAGGGTCACATCGGCCGGGTCGTCGCCCGGGTTCGCGAGCGCGAGTCCGGGCTTCGAGGGACCAGCGGCGACGGCGGGAAGCAGCACCCAGGCCCCGTCCGGAGCCTCCGCGGCGACGGTCGACCCCTGGTCGGACGAGACGCCGAACGTGCGCCGAGCGAAGGCGACGCTTGGGGGCGCGGTCACGTCGACCGTCGACGGCCCCTCGGTCGTGAACTGGTAGGCGGTCGATGACGCGGCGGCGGGCGGCGTCCCGCGGATCGCCCTCAGGTCGACCTCGAGGGACGCGGTGACGTCGCGATCGAACAGCGATCCGGTCACGTCGGCGTCCACGTCGAGCGTGTTCATCACGAAGAGGTCGCTTCGGCCCTGATCGAAGGACGCGGGGAGGATCGATCGGCCGGTCGCCTCCGGCTGGCCGATCGTGCTCCTGGCTCCGCCGTCGCTCGACAGCCCGAGCGTGGCCGCGGCCACGCGGCCCCCGGGCACGTCGAGCAGCGTGCCCACCGCCTCGTAGCCCTCGGCGTTCTGGTTCAGATGGAACGCCTCGGCGCGGAAGGGCTTGATCGGGACGTTCGTCCACGCGCCGATCCGGATCGGCGGGCCGCCCTCGACGAACAGCGAGAGCGAGACGACCGCGGTTTCCGAGAAGGGGTTCATCACGACGAGCCACGCGTCGTCGCTCTCCATCGTGGCCGCGTCGGGCAGGTACCAGCGGCGCGACGGCGCGTCCGCGCACGGCTCCGCGGCCACGCCGGAGTCGTCGCCGCCCGCGTGCGCGACCCACCCGGCCGCGATCCATCCCCCGAAGAACTCGACGAACGTGCCAGAGCCCCGGTCGTTCGCCCGGAACGGTACCTGTAACTGCGCCCCGGCGGGGACGGTGAGAGGCTCGCCGCCCGCGGGCCTGCGGGTCGACAGATGCGTGACGCGCACGTCAACCGGCTCGCGTCCGGGGTTCGCCAGCTCGAGCGTGACCTCCCACCCCGGCCCACCCCCGTGCGGGCAGAACCACGCACCGGACGGCGCGCCCACGGCCCGCGCGGTGTCGGGCGCCGCCGGGCCGGCCGCCTCGACGTACGAGCCGGCGGCGAGCACCGACGCAAGCACCGAGATGGCGGCGACCAGCTGCCCCCGGGTTCGTGTCGCGCGCTGCGAGCTCATCGGGAGACGGGCCTCCGCGTGATCCACAGGACGGCGAGCCACAGGGCGGCCAGGACGGCGATCTCCGTCGTGCGGATCCACTGCTCATCGAACCGCAGCTCGGTGGTGCCGGGCGGCGAGCCGAGCGCCCAGCCGAACGCCCGGAACGGCTCCAGCTCAGGCGGCTCGGCGGTCCACCCGGCGTCGAACTCGGTCGAGACGAACAGCGTGCCGCCGCTCCCGTCCGTCGTCCACCCGGCGGGGAGCGGCTCGGCCTCGTTCACATCGACGCCCGGCAGGCGCGCGATCGCCGAGGGATCCGCGGTCCGAGCCGTCTGGGCGAACGCGGGGTCGTCCGTGCTCAGCCCGATCGGGAGGGCGCGCGCATTGCGGAACACCACGAGCCCACCCGCCGGCACGAGGTCGAGGTCGAGCTGGGCGTCCAGCCTCGAACGCACTGGCGGCGGCAGCTCGCCGACGCCGGCGACGAGGAACCGGATCCCGAACGGCCCCAGGAGAGTGCCGCCGTGGCTGGTCGACCCGGCGACGATCTCCGTGAGCGCCCGCCGGAGGGAGCCGTATCCCCCGCCGGCTGCCCCACGGCCGATGTCGAGTGCCGACGCGCCGTCGCGGTCCCCCAGCGCGAACGCGACCGAGGCCTCCCCGGCTTCGACCACGCCCTGCGGGTCGCCGCCCGGCGCCGGGAAGCGGTCGCCGTCGGGCGCGCCCAGCCAGAGGACGCGGAACTCCCCGGGCGTCGTCGCGACCGCCGGCCACGAGGACGGGAGCGCGTTCGAGCCGATCTCCCACGTCCCGAGCGCGATACCGAGAACCTGTGCGACGCCGCCGCCCACCAGCACGAGCGAGACGACGAACGCGGCGATCTGGCGGTAGCCGAAGGCCTGCCGGCCGATCCCGGTGGCGAGCGTTGCGAGCCCGAGCGCCAGCACCGTTGCCTCGGCGACCGCGGCGGCCGCGAGGTAGACGGGCGCGTTCGACAGCGCGTCAGGCAGGTAGCCGGCTGCCGACCCCCACGCGAGGAACAGCGCGGCGGCTGCGACCGTGAGGTTCCGCCACGCGCGCCGTGCGTGATCTCGGCCCACGACGCTGAACGCGATCAGGGCGGCGACGGGGAGGAACCACGAGACCACCCAGGCGCCCTGCCCGGTCCCCGGCGCGAGCCGCGTGAGGTGCCAGAAATCGGTCGTGCCGATGTGCGAACCCAGCGCCGCCGCCGGGTCCCGCACGAGGTCCGGCACCACCGGGAACACGAGCGCCGCGGCGACCAGCGCCCCGGCGGCCGCGAGGATCGTCCCGCGCGAACGCCTCGGCCCGAAGACGAACGTCGCCGCGGCGAACAACGCGACGGCGACGGCGATGCCGGGCAGGAACGCCACGCCGACCGCGATCACGGCGCCGAGCGCGACGACCCATCGGAAGCGGTACGCCGGAGGATCGACGCCAAACGTCTGGTCCAGCCGATCCGCTACGAGCGGGAGCACGGCGATCGCGACGAGCATCGCGATGCGCCCCTGCGAGAAGGACCACAGCACGATGGCCGATACGACGTATGCGCCGGCCGAGACGGCGGCGACACTCCGCTCGCGCGTCTGGCGCGTGATCGCGCGGTACTGCAGCACGCCCGCGGCGATCGGCAGCAGCATCAGGAAGGCCTTCTGAGCAAACGCCGTCGACCCGGCGGCCGACACCGCACCGAGCACGGCGAGCGCCGGACTGGCGGCATGATCGCCCCCGAGAGCGGTCGTCCGCAGGCCCGACGCGAGCTCGTGGAAGAACGCCGACGCCGACGCGGGGAAGGCGGGAAGCGCTCCGCCCTCCAGCGGTCGAGGATCGATCAGCTCCAGGTACGCGAGCCCCGCTACCGCCAGACCGACCGTCCACGCGACCAGCGCCGGATGCTCTGCCGCGAGCGACGACGCCCGCCTGCGGATCGGGATGCGTTCGCGCTCATCCTCGAGCTGCTCCTCGAGGATTCGCTCGGCGGCCTGGAACCACCTCGGCGCGCGAAACCACGTCGACTGCATGAATCGGCGGACGGTCCGGTCGCGAACCGATCGAACCGACTGCGCGCGAACGCGCCGGCGGATCGTCGACGGCAGATGGACGAGGTTCCACGTCCACGCCGACGCGATCTCGTACGCGTCCTCGAACCGGCGCGACAGCGCGAAGAACAGGAGCCGGACGACGCCGGTGACGACATGCAGCGGCAGCAGCCAGGCGAGCGACACGACGCTGTAGTTCTTGAGCATCGCTGCGAGCGCCGCGCGCTCCGCGTAGAACTGCGGCGTCCGGTGGCGCCGATCCTCGGGTCGCTCGCCGCGCGCCGTCGCGCCGCGGTGCCGCGCCTGCGCGAGCGGCGTCATCAGGACGCGAAACCCCGCGATCCTGGCCCGCCAGCAGAAGTCGAGATCGTCGTGATGACCGGACAGGCGTTCGTCGAACATGCCCGTCCGCTGCCACGCCTCGCGCGAGACGAGCATCGCGCACGACGACACGTACAGCACCTCGAGGACCCGGTCGTACTGCCCCTGGTCCATCTCGCCGTCGACCAGCGGTGTGTACGGGTGGCCGAACGGGTCGGTGGACCGACCGACCTCTCGCAGCATGCGCGGCTCGTCCCAGTCGACGACCTTGGGTCCCACGACGCCCACGCGTTCGACGCCCTCGATCCCTTCGGCCGCGTCGAGCATGCGGGCGACCGCGTCGGGCGCGAGCGCGGTGTCGTCGTGGACGATGAGCAGGTAGTCGGCCGCCGCCGCGACCGGCAGGTCGGCGACCGCACGGACGGCGTCGGCAGGCCCCGCGTCCTCGTCGACGGTGAGGACGCGCCCGGACCCGAGCGCCTGGCGGAGCAGCTCCGTCGAGCCGTCACGCGACGACGCGTCCACGGCGACCACTGCGAGCCGCGGATGGGTCTGACGCGACAGCGACTGCAGCGACTCGCGCAGCCAGGCGATCCCGTCGTGGACGACGAGCACCGCGAGCACGGTCGGCACCCGGACCGACTCGGGCGACGACGTTCGTTCGGGCGTGGACGTGACCATTACGGGGGTGGCGGCGAGCGTAGCAGGTCGCGGCCCCACAACCGCGGAAGGGGGGCGCCAGGCCCCCCTTTCCGCACGAGGTGGCGGCGTCCCGGACGGGCGTCCGCCGCCGTTCCCCTCGATCACATGACCGCCGGCGAGCTCGCCGTCGACTTGCGTCTGGTCGACTTGCGCTTGGCCGGCGACTTGCGCTTGGCCGGCGACTTGCGCTTGGCCGTCGACTTCTTGGCGGTCGACTTCCGCTTGGCGGTCGTCTTGCGCTTCGCCGGCGACTTCCGCTTGGCGGTGGTCTTGCGCTTCGCGGTTGTCTTGCGCTTGGCGGTCGACTTCCGCTTGGCGGTCGTCTTGCGCTTGGCGGTCGACTTCCGCTTGGCGGTCGTCTTGCGCTTCGCGGTCGACTTCCGCTTGGCCGTCGACTTGCGCTTGGCTGTCGACTTCTTGGCCGCGGTCCTCCGAGCGGCGGGCTTACGCGCCGCCGTCTTCTTGGCCGCCGGCTTTCTCTTCGCGGTCGACCTCTTGGCTGCGGGAGACATCGGTCACCCCCTTTCCCCAGTCAGGACGCCATCCGCTTCAGGCGTCTCCGTTCCCGTTCGCTCATGCCACCCCACACGCCGTACCGCTCGTCGCGACGCAGCGCGTAGTTGAGGCACTCGATGCGAACGGGGCAGTCCGCGCAGATCCGCTTCGCCTCCCTCGAGGATCCCCCCTTTTCGGGGAAGAAGATCTCGGGGTCGTGTTCCCGGCACCGCGCCCGTTCCTGCCACGGGATGTAGTGATGCACCGCTCTCTCCCCTCCAGAATCACACGCGTGTGATTCTGGGCCATCTCCCCCCGTCTTGACAAGAGGGGATTTCTTGATCGCATGCACCTCCACCTCACGCACCGAACGACACGGTCTCCCCGCTAGATGGTCTACGGGATCTGTGGGGGTTTTCAAGACGTTTCGGCCGAAATATCCCCAGTCAAGTATCTTGACGGTAACTGTCAATCGGGTTGACGTATTCGGGGGTTCCCTAGGTCATTCGAGCGATGCTGAGGCGCGGACGACGCGTTCGTAGGTCGTCGTTCGCTCGACCGGAACACGACCGATCGCGCGGATCGCAGCCTCGATTTCCACAGGCTCCATGCGGATCCCCCACGTCGCGCCCGCCATGCGGCTGATCGTCTCCTCCATCAGCGTGCCGCCGAGATCGTTCGCACCGCCGTTCAGGATCGCCTGCGAGGCCTCGACACCGAGCTTGACCCACGACACCTGTACGTTGTGGATAAGTCCGTTGAGCAGCAGCCGCGCGACGGCGTGCATCCGTCGGCTCTCGTCGAACGTCGGACCGGGTCGCGACTTCCCCGCGAGGTAGATCGGCGAGTTGTGGTGCACAAACGGAAGTGGCACGAACTCCGTGAAGCCACCGGTGTCGCGCTGGATCGCCGAGATGCGCCGGATGTGGAAAACCCAGTGCCGCGGCGCGTCGACGTGACCGAACATGATCGTCGAGGACGACCGCAGGCCTACGTCGTGGGCAGTGCGGACGATCTCCTCCCAGGTGTCGGCGGGGAGCTTGCCCTTTGTCAGCATCCACCGGACGTCGTCGTCGAGGATCTCCGCAGCGGTTCCGGGTATCGTTCCCAGGCCGCGCCGGCGGCACTCCTGGAGGAACTCGCGGAACGAGATCCCCAGCTTTGTCGCGCCGTTCAGGATCTCCATCGGGCTGAACGCGTGGATGTGGATCTCGGGCACGCGCGCCTTCACCGCGTCCAGGAGTTCGAAGTAGAACGAGCCGGGCAGGTCGGGATGGATCCCGCCCTGCATGCATACCTCGGTGGCGCCGTACGCCCACGCCTCCTCCGTCCGGTCGCCGACCTCTTTGAGGGTGAGCGTGTACGACTCGGGGTCGACCTCCCGCTGGGCGAACGCGCAGAACCGGCACCCGACGTAGCAGACGTTGGTGAAGTTGATGTTGCGGTTCACCACGTAGGTGATCTCGTCCCCAACGGTGTCGCGCCGGAGGTCGTCGGCGACCCGGCACAGGGCCTCGAGCGCAGGACCCTCGGCCGCGAACAGCGCGAGCGCCTCAGCGTCGGACAGCGGCCGCCTCGCCTCCGCCGCCCGTAGGGCAGCGGACACGTCCGCGGGGAGCGGCGCCGGCGTGGCGGGCGCGGGTGTGGGCGCGAGCGCTTCGAGGTCCCCGTACACCGCCGCCGCGTCGCGCCGCAGCCCAGCGTCCGCGCCCTTGGCGAACGTGAGGGCCGTCCGCCTGGGCTTCCAGTGCACGTCGGGGTCCTGCCAGGGCGTGGGCTCCGGGATTCGGCCCTCGGCCGCCAGCCCGTCGTCCGCCATCAGGCGTTCCACGGCCCGGCGCATCTTCCCGGCCAGGTACGGGTCGGGACGCAGGGCGAACGACGGATGGACCGTCAGCCGCTCGCGGAGGCGGAGGCCGCGTTCGGCGGTCCTCATAGAAAGGACGTCGATCGCCGGCCACGGCTTCTCTGGGTTCACGTGGTCCGGTGTCAGGGGCGAGACGCCGCCCCAGTCGTCGATCCCCGCGCCGAGCAGCCGCGACTGCATCTGTGGGTCGGAGAGGTTCGGCGGTGCCTGGACGCTGATTGAGGGCCCGAACAGGACCCGCGTGGTCGCGACCGCCGCCAGGTAGGTCCCGTCGTCGGGCTCGGGCGCCGAGGCCATCGCCGTGCCGGGCTTGGCCCGAAAGTTCTGGACGATGATCTCCTGGACGTGCCCGTACCGGCGATGGATCTCCCGGATCGCGAGCAGCGAGGCCGCGCGCTCGCGGGCCGTCTCGCCGATCCCGACCAGGATGCCGGTCGTGAACGGAACGGCGTGCCGCCCGGCGTCCTCGATCGTCCGCAGCCTGACGGACGGAAGCTTGTCGGGGGATCCGAAGTGGGGGCCGCCCCGTTCGCAGAGCCGCTCGGACGAGGTCTCGAGCATCAGCCCCATCGACGCCGAGACGTGCTTCAGGCGCGCGATCTCCTCCCATGACATCACGCCGGGGTTCAGGTGGGGCAGCAGGCCCGTCCGCTCGATCACGTGGATCGCCGAGGCCCGCACGTAGTCGAGCGTCGAGGCGAACCCGCGCTCCTCGAGCCACGCGCGCGCGGCCGGGTAGCGGTCCTCCGGCCGGTCGCCGAGCGTGAACAGCGCCTCTTTGCACCCGAGCCGCCGACCCGCCTCCGCGATCGCCACGACCTCGTCGGGAGACAGGTACGGCGATCCGAGGCGCGCGGGCGGCTTGGCGAAGGTGCAGTAGTGGCAGCGGTCCCGGCAAAGCATGGTGAGCGGGATGAAGACCTTGCGGGAGTACGTCACGTCGTCGCCGTGGCTCAGACGGGCGAGGCGCCACGCGATCCGCATCAGGCGATCGAGATCCTCGCCACGCGCGGTGAGCAACGCGGTGGCTTCATCGAGCGACAGCGCCTTGCCGGCCTCCGCTCGGACGAGCGCCCGGCGGACCTGCGGGGCCGTCGCCTCGGGCATGCGCGCGAGCCTACTACGCTATGTGGCGCATGAAGGTCGTCGCGATGGCCGGTGGGATCGGCGCCGGGAAATTTCTCCGCGGCCTCCTCCGCGTCGTCGAACCGTCCGACGTGACGGTCGTCGTCAACACCGCGGACGACATCGTGATGCACGGGCTCCACGTCTGTCCGGACCTCGATTCGGTGACGTACTGGCTCGCCGGCGAGATGGACCGCGAGCGTGGCTGGGGCCGCTCCGGGGAGACGTTCCGCGCGACCGAGGAGCTACGACGGTTCGACCCGAGCGCCGCGTGGTTCGGGCTCGGCGACCTCGATCTGGGAACGCACCTGTTCCGGACGCGCGCGCTCGCGGCCGGCCTCCGACTGTCGGAGGTAACGGCACTCGTGTCGTTCCGGTTCGGCGTGGCGTCGCGGATCCTGCCGATGTCGGACGACCAGGTGACGACGCGGATCGTGGTTGTCCGCGGCGGCGTGCGGGTCGACCTCCACTTTCAGGAATACTGGGTCCGGTTCGGCGCACGCGACGAGGCGAAGGAGATCCGGTTCGACGGTTCCGAGCGCGCTCGCGCGGCGCCCGGCGTGCTCGATGCCATCGCGTCCGCGGACGCGATCGTGCTGTGCCCCTCGAACCCGGTCGTCTCCCTCGGCCCGATCCTCGCCGTGCCGGGGATCCGCGAGATGGTCGCGTCCCGGCGCACGGTCGTCTCGGGCGTCTCGCCGATCGTCGGTGGCGTGCCGCTCGCCGGGATGGCGGACCGCCTGATGCCGGTCGCGGGCCTCCAGGTGTCGGCGGTCGGCGCGGCGTCGGCGTTCGCCGACGTCCTGTCGCACTGGGTGATCGACGAGGCCGACCGGTCGCTCGCGCCGAACGTCGAGCGGCTGGGAGTGCGCGCGTCCGTGACGGACACAGTGATGCGCGACGACGACGCCGCAGAGGCCCTCGCCCGCGTGGCGCTCGGTCCGTCCGCGTGAGCGACGCATGAGCGCCGCGTGAGCATGGCGTGAGCGTCGAGGTCCTGCCCGTCGAGGGCGTCCCCGAGATCCGCGAGGGCGACGAGCTCGCCGCGATCCTCGCCGACCCGCTCGGCGCACTCGGGCTCCGGGATGGCGACGTCGTGGTCGTGACGCAGAAGGTCGTCTCCACGGCCGAGGGGCGCATCGTGCCCGCGGGCGACCTCGGTCGCGCCGGGGGGGTCGAACGCGAGTCGGCGCGCGTGGTCGCGCGCCGCGGCGATCTGGTGATCGCACAGACCCGCCACGGCTTCGTGTGTGCCAACGCCGGCGTCGACGCCTCGAACGTCGAGGCCGGGTTCGTGTCACTGCTGCCGGACGATCCCGACGCGTCGGCCGACCGGATCCGCGAGGCGCTCACCGAGCGCCTCGGCGTCGATGTCGCCGTCGTCGTGACCGACACGTTCGGACGATCGTGGCGGCGAGGGCTCGTCAACGTCGCGATCGGGTGTGCGGGACTCCCGGCGCTCGTCGACCTGCGCGGCACCCCGGATCACACGGGCCGTTCGCTCGAGGCCACGGTCGTCGCGCTTGCGGACGAGGTCGCCGCGGCCAGCGGGCTCGTGATGGCGAAGGACGCAGGCGTGCCGGCCGCCGTCGTGCGCGGCGTCACGGCGCTCGCACCGCCCGGGCTGGCGGCCGACCTCGTCCGGCCGCCCGAGGAGGATCTGTTCCGCGAGTCGCCGCTGCTGTCGATCTCGGCCCGCCGCACGATCCGAGCTTTCGGCGCTGGCGGCGTGCCCGACGAGGTCGTGCACGAGGCGGTCCGGGCGGCGTGCACCGCCCCGTCGCCGCACCATTCCCGGCCGTGGCGCTTCACCGCGCTCACGTCGCCGGCGGCCAAGCGCGCGCTGCTCGCCGCGCTCGCGGCCGCGTGGCGCGAGGATCTCGGCCACGACGGCGTCGCGGCGGATCGGATCGAGCGGCGCATCGCGCGGAGCGACGCGATCCTGGGCAGCGCGCCCCTGTTGCTGGTCCCGTGGGTCGGCTTCGCCTCGTCGCAGCCCTACCCCGACGCCGAGCGCGCGCAGGCCGAGCAGCGGATGTTCCTGCTGTCCGCGGGGGCGGCGGTACAGAACCTGTTGTTGGCGCTCCACGCGCAGGGGTACGCGTCGGCGTGGCTTGCCTCGACGCTCTTCTGTCAGGACGAGACGCGCGAGGTGCTCGGGATGCCCGAGGGGTGGCTGGCGCTCGGCACCATCGCGGTGGGGCCGATGCCGGCCGGGGCCCCGGTACTCCGGCCAGCGATTGACCTCGACGAGTTCCTGCGGTTCGTCTGAGGCGTCAGACGACGCCGTGGACGAAGTACCAGGTGAACACGGCCGAGACGACGTACAGCAACGGGTGCACGTCGCGCGCCCTGCCGCGCAGCACCGCGATCACCGTGTACGCGAGGAAGCCGGCGCCGACGCCGTTCGTGATGCTGAACGTCAGCGGCATCACGATGATCGTTAGCAGTGCTGGGATCCCGATGCCTGGATCGTTCCAGTCGATGTCCTTGACCAGCCGCATCATGAAGTAGCCGACGACGACGAGGACGGGAGCGGTCGCCTCACTCGGGATCACTCCAGCCAACGGCGAGAGGAACAGCGCGAGCAGGAACAGCGCGCCGACGACCACGCTGGTCAGGCCGGTCCGCCCGCCCTCGGACACGCCGGCCGCGCTCTCGATGTACGTGGTGTTCGAGGACGATGACGTCAGCCCACCAGTCGCGGCGCCGATGGAGTCCACGAGCAGAACGCGGTTGATCCCGGGCAGCCTCCCGTCGCGGTCGAGCAGGTTGGCCTCGCCGCCCAGCCCGATCACGGTCCCCATCGTGTCGAAGAAGTCCGACAGCATCACGGACAGAACCACGGCGATCGCGGTTGCGATCCCGAGCACCTCGATGAATCCGAACGAGAAGTTCCCGATCAGCGCGAAGTCCGGCGTTGCCACGAGGGTGTCCGGGATCGCCGCGATGCCGGGGAACCAGATCTCGCTCGAGGCGACCCCGTTGACGATCATCGCGACGACGGTCGTGGCCACGATGCTGATCAACAGCGCGCCTCGGACGCGCCTAGCGACGAGGCCGGCCGTGATGGCAAGCCCGATGACGAACACAAGGATGTTCAGCGTCGTCAGGTCGACGATCTTCGGGAGCCACTGACCGGAGTCCAGCTGGAAGACGTCGTAGAGATGCGATCCGCCCGTGTTGCCGACCGTGGCGAACCCGATAAACGCGATGAAGAGGCCGATCCCGATCCCGATCGCGCGCTTCAGGTCCATCGGGATCGCGTTCAGGACGGCTTCCCGGAACCCCGTGAGGACGAGGATGGTGATCACGATCCCCTCGGCAACGATCACGCCCATCGCCTGCGGCCATGTCAGGCCGCTCCCGGCGACCAGGGTGAACGCGACGAACGCGTTGAGACCGAGCCCGGCCGCAAGTGCGAACGGGTAGTTGGCGAAGAGTCCCATCGCGAGCGTGAGGAGGCCGGCCGCAAGCGCCGTGACCGTCAGGACCTGATCGAAGGCGAGGGCCTGCCCGTCGGCGTCGGGGAGGTTCCCGAGCGTCTGCGGGTTCACGAACAGGATGTAGGCCATCGTCAGCCACGTGGCCACGCCGGCGACGACCTCGGTGCGGACGGTCGACCCGCGTTCGGAGATCTTGAAGAACCGATCGAGACCCGACCGTTCCCCGGTGGTTCGTACCTCGGTCTGCATGCGCCCCCCTCGCTCGATGGGCCCCGGCGTCCGGGGCGGGCCTGGGGGAAGGCGGCAGCAGCATAGGGAGGCGACGCGGCGCGCGCAACGCGACGGAGGAGTCTTCGGCTCCGGCCGGTATCCTGGAAAGTCACGGGCATACGCCGGATACGAGGAGCGCATCAGGTGGCGAGCAAGCAGCAGCAGCGGCGGGCGAGGGGCGCGGCGCCGGCCGGGCGTCCGACCAAGGCGGAGCGCCGGGAGATGGCACGGCGCCAGCGCGACGAGCTGCGCCGCAAGGCGGCGCGCGCCCGTCGCAACCGTCGCGTCGTCATCTGGGCCATCGTCGCCGCCGTGATCGCCGGCGGCGTATGGTTCTATACGTCGGACAGCGACGGGAACGGCTCCGAAGCGAGGGGCGTCCCGCTGCCCGGCATGATGACCGGGACGGCGCCGTGGCCCGCGAACCTCGACCAGCTGGGGTCTCGGCTCGATCGGCTGGACCTGCCGCCCTTCAGCTCGCAGGTCGCGTTGCACAAGCACTCGCACCTCGACCTCTTCGTGAACGGCGCCTCCGTTCCGGTGCCGGCGGACATTGGATGGGCCGCGAACGCCCAGTCCGCGCTCCACACGCACGACGACGCAGGCGTCATCCACCTAGAGAGCGGCGACGCCAACGCGCGCTTCACCCTCGGCGAGTTCTTCGACGTGTGGGGCGTCCGCCTGTCGCCGACGTGCCTGGGCGGGTACTGCGAGCAGGGCGACAAATCGCTGCACGTGTTCGTCGACGGCGAACCGATCACGGAGGACCCGCGGCAGATCGAGCTCACGGACCAGTCCGAGATCACGATCGCGTACGGGACGGACGAGGAAGTGCCGGACCCGCTGCCGACGTTCGACTGGTCGCAGCTCCAGCCGTAGCGCGCAGGCGGACTGGCTACAAAGCGGAGGCCCTGCAGCCCGTATCGGTGCAGGTGATGACGCCGTGCTCGAACCGCGCGCGGGTGCTGCCGTCGGCGAGCCGGCGGGAATCCGTCGTCGGGAACCCGAGCCAGCCGCTCGGGCCTCCTTCCTTCAGGTAAGCGCGGAGGACCGCCCCGCTTAGCAGGTGCGCGCCCACGCTGTCCTTCACGAAGATCTGGCCCTGCTGGAACGTCTGACGCGCGCCGCCGGCCACCGCGACGCGGCGCGACTTCGGGAGCCCCGGGCGGCACCGGACCGCGTCGTACTTCTGCCGGATCGTCCCGATGACCTGACGGTTCGCGTTGATCCAGACCCGGTCGTCTCGGAGGCCGAGCCTGGCCCGCAGCGTTCCACCGGAGATCGACTCTCGGCCGCTGCGTCCCACGATCGTGACCGTGACGATCCGGCCCGAGACTCCGCGCCGGACGTCGGTGAACGCTCTCACTCGCCCGACCCCAAGGCCGAGTCGGCGCGTCACCGTCTCCGCGGTCATCGTCGTCTTCCAGACCGCATTGGGGTTGGCGCTCGTGTAATCGCCCGGATCGCAGACGCCGCGGAGGTACGGGAGCGGCGTGCCGCCCCAGACGTTCTCGTTGTTCTCGGTGTGGCCGCCGCTCGAGGACGCGTAGAACGCCTGGATCATCTCGTTCTGGTGCGTGACGACACGACCGTCGGTCGCGTTCACGGCGGCGACCCACCGCTCGCCGTCCGGTCCGCCCTCCTTGTCCCAACCGGCGTAGACCTGGTCGAACGCGCTCGCGTATAGGGCGCAGTTGCAGCCCGCCCGGTGCTGGCCCGACAGCTGGACCTTGCGGAGCGCGTACGTCCGCGCCGCGATCGACTGCGCCTCCAGCGCGGCCCTCGGCCAGCTGCTCGGGACCTCGGAGATGCCGTAGAGGTAGTCCTGCGGCGCGATCGACAGCACGAGCCGCATGCGACAGTCCGACGAGCAACGGTAGATGTTGAACTCGATCCACCCGCGGTTGTATGTGTGTCCCGCCTCGGGGACCCGCACGCGGGCGCCGTTCGGCTGGTAGACCGCGAACAGGTCGGTGCTCGGGCCGCCGACCCCGCTCGCAACACGATGGCCCGACTGGTCGATCACCTTGTAGGCGCCGTCGACCACGCGTACGACCCACGTCTCACCGCCCGGGATCGTCGCGATCGTCTCGCCGCCTTGTGTACCCAGCCGCAGCTCGACGGCACCTGACTCGGCGGCCAGGCGGACCTTCCCCTTGCCTTGCACGAGGCCGATCCGCAGGCGCGCGGGCGGCGACTCGGCGGCCTCGACCTCCGTGTGGCGGTAGAAGTGGCGCAGGATCCTGCCCGACTCCCACCCGTCGAGCGACAGGCCGTACGCGCCCCACTGCGACAGCCCCAAGCCATGGCCCCAGCCCGAGCCGAAGAACGTGAACGAGTCGGCGGCGCGCGCCGCGCCCGTCGGAAGGGCGAGCACCGACAGGATGAGGCCAGCTACGAGGAGTCTTCGCATCTTCTTCGCGTTTGCGCGTTCGTGGAGGCCCAAACGGGGCGGCACGCTACCACATCGGCCCGGGGGCTTCGAACTCAACCGGCCTCCTGCCCGGCCGAGACGCGGGCCCCCTCGAGGGCCGCGCCGGGAGGGACGCTCGCGCCCTCGGCCAGGACGGAGGCGACCACGGTCGCCCCCTCGCCGACGGTCACCCCCGGGCCCAGGATCGACGTGGTGACGCGGGCGCCGGCCCGGACCTCAGCGCCTGAGAGGAGCACTGAGTCGTCGATCTCAGCATCGCGCGCAACGCTGGCCCCTCGCGCGATCACGACCCACCGTCCCAGGTGCGCCCGCAGGTCGATTCCCGACGGCTCCGCAACGTACGGGCCCCCGATCGCGCCGTACCCTGCGACGCGTCCCTCGAGCATGTCGAAGTGCGCCCGCAGGTAGTTCTCCGGCGTGCCGAGGTCCAGCCAGTACGGCGCCGATACGAACCCGAAGACGGCCTCGCCGTTGGCGATCAGCGCCGGGAAGATCTCGCGCTCGATCGAGATCGCGCGGTCGGGCGCCCAGGCTCGCAACGCGCGCGGGTCGAGCAGGTAGGTGCCGGCGTTGACGTCACCGGGGACGAGCTGCTCGGGCTTTTCGAGGAACGCGACCACGCGCCCGTCCTCATCGGTCGGTACCAGCCCGAACGGCCGCGCGTCGTCGACGTGCTGGAGCGCGATCGTGACAGCGGCCCCGTGATTGCGATGGAAGGTCAGCATCGCCGTCAGGTCCAGGTCCGTAAGGATGTCGCCGTTCAGCGCGAAGATCGGCTCATCGCCCACCTGCTCGAGCGCGTTCACGATCGCGCCGCCGGTGCCGAGCGGCGTCCCCTCGGTGATCCACGTGATCGCGGGATCGCCGCGGCGCGCGTCGATGAACGCGCGGAACGTCTCCTCGTGGTACGACGACGACAGGACGACCTCGTGGACGCCGTGGCGAGCCAGGTGGTCTAACACGTGGTCTAGCGACGGCCGATCCAGCAGCGGCACGAGCGGCTTGGGGATCGTTTCGGTGAGCGGGCGCAGCCGCGTCCCCTCGCCGCCGACCAGCACGACCGCCTTCACGAGGGCCGTCCGATCGCTCGGCCGCGGAGCCACTCGAGCTCGGCGCGCACCCGGAGCACCAGCCACGCGAGCGGCAGCGTCGCGCGCCTCCATCCACGCGCGCGGTGCTTGCGGTAGTAGCGGTAGATGCTCGTCGAGTGCATTCGCAAGATCCGGCGTGAGTGGCCCGTGGACACGCCGATCTCGTGGAGCACCTCGATCTCGGGCGTGAACAGGACGCTCCAGCCCGCGTTGTGGAGTCTCGTCGCGATGTCCAGCTCCTCCCCGTACAGCGGGAAGCCCTCGTCGAACCCGCCGACGTCCTCGAACGCCTCCCGCGGGATCAGCAGGCACGCGCCGGAGACCCAGTCGACCTCGCGCTCGGACGTCCGGTCCCAGCCGTCCATGTGGTACCGGCGTGTGAAGCGGTTCCGCGGCCGGACCGTGCCGAGGAAGGCATGGGCGACCGCGTCCGTCACCCGCGGGAACGGCCTACCGCTCGGGTACACCGTGCCGTCCATGTTCCGCAGGAGCGGGCCGAGGATGCCGGCGTGGGGCCGGTTCCGGGCGACCTCGAGGTAATCGGCGAGCGTGCCGCGCCACCATTCGGTGTCGGGGTTCAGGAACAGCACGTACGGCGCCTGCGTTGCCGCGGCGCCCTGGTTCCAGGCCGGCGACAGGTACCGGTTCTCCGGGTTCTCGATCAGCCGGACGCTCGGCCCGGCGGCCTTCGCCGCCAAGTGGCTGCCATCGGACGACGCGTTGTCGATCACGAGGACGTCCACATCGATCTCGCCCCGATGCTTCTCCAGCGCGCGGAGGCAGCGTTCCAGGTACAGGCCCGTGTTGTAGTTCACGATCACGACGGCCAGGTCGGCCGTCCACGGCTCGCGCATCAGGCGTGCGGAGTCCGCGAGATCAGCACGATACCCGTCACAATGAACGCGACCCCACCCCATCGCAGCGCGGGAACGCTCTCCTTCAGCCAGAACCGGTCGAACAGCAGGATCAGCACGTACGTCAGCGATGCGAACGGGTACGCGAACGACAGCGACGCGCGCGACAGCACGGCGAGCCACACGATCGCCGACATGCCGAACAGCAACAGGCCGGCGTAGATCCACGGGGTCGTGACGAGGACGCGAAACGACGTCGTGTCCATCCCAAACTTCGCCGGCGCGAGGTCGGCGTTCACGCCGTTCATGCCGTGCTTGAGCGTGAGCTGCGCGACGGCCGCGAGGCCGACCGACAGCAGGATCATCCCGATCAGCATGGGTCGTCTGGTCTCCTTCTCCGTCCTTGGCTCATTCCTTGGCTCGGTTGGCTCAGATGTGGGCGGCGCCAGCGGTTCGACGTTCACAGGACCTCCATCTCGGCGGTCACGGGCACGTCCAGGCGCTCCTGCACGCGGGGAGCGTCGATCACCTCGAACGCGTACCGCTGCGTCTGGACGTGGTACAGGTGCCCCGTCTCTCGGGACGAGAGCCCGATCGTCACCCAGTATGTCCCGGCCGTGTACGGGAACGACTCCGCGCGGAACAGCACCCGGCGCTTACCCTCGAACGGCTCGAGCACGACCCCACACGCCGAGGCCTGCGCGTCGAGGACCGGGTGGTTCGTCCGGCCGTCGAGGATCTGAAAGTCCACCTCGAGGTCGGGCAGCCGCTCGTTCGTGCGCAGGTCCACCTGGATCGTGAGCGGCTCGCCGCGCAGGATCCGGCCGGTGCCGCCGCCCGAGATCTCGACCGCCTCGATCTCGGCCTCGCGGGTCCCCTCCTCGGGGATGAACGCCTGGTCCGACTGGCCGAGTAGCACGTACCGCATCTCGCGCACCACGTCCTCGGGGCCGCCGCGCGCGTGGACGCGGCCGCGATGGAGCATCACGGCCCGGTCGCAGATCGCGATCACGGTGTCGAGGGCGTGCGTGACCAGGACGATCGTCCGTCCCTCCCGCTGGAACCGCCGCACGCGATCGATGCACTTGGCCTGGAACGCCTCGTCGCCGACCGCGAGGACCTCGTCGATCAGCAGCACGTCCGGCTCGACGTGCACGGCGACGGCGAACCCCAACCGCACGAGCATGCCCGACGAGTAGAACTTCACTTGGTTGTCCATGAAGTCCTCGAGCTCGGCGAATGCGACGATGTCGTCGTACGTGCGGTCGACGTCGCGACGCGAGAGCCCGAGAAAGGAGCCGTTCAGGTAGACGTTCTCGCGGCCGGTGAGCTCGGGATGGAACCCCGCACCCAGCTCGAGGAGGGCGGCGAGGCGGCCGCGCTGTCGCACTATCCCCGCGGTGGGCCGCAGGATGCCGGCGATCACCTTGAGGACGGTGGTCTTTCCCGAGCCGTTGTGCCCGATCAGCCCGAGCGTCGAGCCCCGCGGCACGTCGAACGTGACATCGCGCAGGGCCCAGAAGTCCTCGGCGCGCGAGCGGGACGTCAGCAGCCGCGCCTTCAGCGACGACGGCTTCTCGCGGAACAGCTTGAACCGCTTGCTCACGTCGTCGACCTGAATCGCGGGGCCCTCGCCCCCGTTCATAGCTCCTCCGCGAAGTCGCCCGATAGGTCGAAGAACCGCCCCCACGTGAACCGCAGGAACGCGATCGACGCGAGCAGCACGATCGCCAGCACGCCGGCGAGCCATCCGAGCGACACCGGCGGCAGGATCGACTCCCCCTCGGGCGATACGGCTCCGTAGATCGCGCGCTGGAACCCGGACACGATCGGGGCGAGCGGGTTCAGGAGGTAGAGGTTCCAAAGCCACTGCCCGCGCTCGATGAGCTCGTAGTAAACGAGGTACCCCGCGTACACGATCGGCGTGAACCAGAACCACACGAGCAGCGCGAGCGTGAGGAGGTGCTGGATGTCGCGGTACCGCACGTTCAGGGCCGACAGCCACAGCGTCACCGCGAGGGTGAAGACCAACAGCGTCGCGAACGCCAGCGGGTACAGCGCGATCTCCGGCCACCGCAGGCCGTAGCCCGATACCAGGACGAACAGCAGGAACACGGCCGTCTGGAGCACGAAGTCGACGAGCGCGACCCCGATCGCCGACAGCGGCAGGACCTCGTGCGGAAACGCCACCTTCTTGACGAGGTTCGAGTTGTCGATCACCGACCTCGCGCCGGTCGTGAGCGAGACCGAGAACAGGTTCCACGCGAGCAGGCCGGACAGCAGGTACACGGGGTAGTCCGGGAACCGCCCCCGCGTGACGCGGATGACGAAGCTGAACACCGCGAGGAACACGAGCGGGTTCAGGAGCGACCAGATCGCACCCAGGACCGAGGCGGCGTACTTGACCTTCAGCTCCTTGCGGACGAGGTTCATCAGGACCTCGCGGTGCGCGAGTAGCACTCGGATCCGCCGGCGGACGTTCAGCCGAGGCGGCTCGGAGGTCCGTTCGATGCCGTCGACCGTGGTCGCGTTCATCGCGGCGTCGACAGCTCCTCGAGCGCCCGGGCGTAGGACGCGCCGTAACCCTGCGCGAGCCGCTCCTCGGTTACACCGAGGTCGGCCAGCGCGCCGGCCCACCGAGCAAGCGCGCGCCGCGACGGGTCGTGAAGGAGCGCGAGCGTCCCCTCGATCGCATCGGCGTATCCGCGCGCGGACGCGTTCGTCGACGCGAGCCGCTCCATGTGCGCCTTCGCCTGGCTACCGATCCGCACGCGACGGTCGACGTCGTCGCGCAGCCCGGCGATCGCCTGCTCGAGCTCGGCGGCGTCGGGCCGTCCCGGCGAGACGCGGACGACCATCGCGTCGGGGACGTCGAGGTACGTGCCGGTCGCCGAGACGATCGTCGTAAGGCCGGACTGCATTGCGCGCGACAGCGAGCCGCTCACCTCGCCCCGGTGCGGGAACCGCAAGTCGACGCCGACGTCGGCGGCGTGCATCCACTCGAGGAAGTCCTCATCGCTCACGTCGGTCAGCAGCGTCGCTCGACCGCCCAGGCCGGACGCGCGGACGACCGCGTCGGCGTCGAACCCGTCGATCCGCCGCCCGACCAGCACGACGTGGACGTCCTCCGGCAACCGTCGAACCGCCTCGAGCACCGCATCGATCTGCTTGGCGGCGTTGAGATCCCCGAACACGCCGACCAGGAACCCCATCCCCTGCGCCTCCAGCGGGCCGCGCAGCAGGTTCCGCCGCGACGCCGCGCGACGGAGTACCTCCGGCCGTTCGACCGGCGGATGCGGGACGACGAACACCGGCGTCCGGCACCCGAACTCGCGCACGTAGCGTTCGACGAACGCCGAGTGCACCACTATGCCGCGGGCGCGCCGCGCGACGTGCGCGACGAACGGCACGCGCAGCGGCGGGTTGGCGAGCGCGTCGTCCGAGCGTAGCCGCTCCGCGTTCGCTAGCCCCTCGCGGATCGCCTGGAAGCCGTGCGCATCGCTGGCCGCGGTGAGCCCGTGCACGAAGTCGTCGAGCGCCAGGTCGTGGACCACGACCAGCCCCGGCGTCTGGATCGCGTGCCGGTAGATGTCGTGATGGAACTCGACGTTGTTGCCCAGGTGGTAGACGCCGAGCCCGTACCACGGGATCAGCCCCTCGTGGACCGGCGTGACCGGCCACATCCGGTCGATCGGCCGCTCGTACCCGAGCAGCTCCAGGCCGGCCAGGATCGCCTGCGCGTACGTGGCGATGCCCGTGCGCGCCGGCGGCAGCGGTGACAGCCACGCGACCTTGTGGTCGAGCCGGCGGGCGGGTCGGATGGCGCGGCGTGCGGCGCGGGCGACGAAGCGCAGCACGGCTCACTCCAGCAATCGCGCGACGATGTCGGCCCAGCCAGGGACCGTCGCGCGGAGCTTCTCGTTGCCCGCCTCGCCCAGCCGCCGGGCGAGCTCGCGGTCCGCGTACAGCCGGTCAAAGGCCTCGGCGATCGCCCGCGGCTCGGGCGTGGCCACCAGGCCCGTGCGCCCGTCGTCGACGAACTCGAGCGGCCCGCCGCAGTCCGTGACCGTCACAACGGGGCGGTGCGCCGCGAACCCCTCGAGCGTGACGTACCCGTAGTCCTCGTCGAACGGTCCGTAGTAGACGCCGAGGGCGTTCAGGTATCGCTCGTAGAGCTGTTCGTCGGGGAGCCGTCCTACGAACTCGACCCGATCGGCCACGCCGTGCTTCCTCGCCTGCTCGCGGAGCGCCGGTCCGTCGGGACCTTCGCCGACGAGCGAGAGGTTGACTTCCGTCTCGACGTGCCGCATGGCCTCGACGGCGAGCGACTGCCGCTTCAGCGGCTCGAGCCGGCTCGGGAAGACGATCGTGTCGCCGTACGGGCCGGGCTCGCGCGGCAGAAGCGCCTCGCTGATCGGCGACGGGTGGTACAGGACTTCGCTCGAGAGACGGCGCGTCTTCCATAGCCGCTCCTGAACGTTGCGCGAGTTCGTGTAGATCCGCTTGGCCTCGCCGAGTGCGATCCGGTCGCTCTTCCAGACCATCTCGCGGACCGCTGGCCCGTCGTCCTGGCGCGAGAGGTCCGCGAATTCCGGGTGGTCCCACAGCTCGTAGGCGGAACGGTGTTGGTGGATCAGCCAAACGATCTTGCGCTCGTGCGGGACGAGGTACGCGGGGAACTTCAGCGCGATGGCCGCGTCGATCTTCAGACCGTTCGACTCTGCGATGTCGAGCGAACGCCACACGGCCATCTGGTGGAGCAGCTCGGTCGCCGGGTACCACTTGCCTGCGACGGTCACCATCTCGGCGTCGTGGCCGGCCTCGCGCAGGGCGCGCACGACGGACTCGGTGTGCGTCTCGGCGCCGCCGCGGACGAACGGCGTCTGCGCATGACAGACGGCGATCCTCACCCGTCGCCACCGCCTTTCTGGCGATCGAGACGCGCGACCTCGGCCTCGAGCTCGGCCACGCGATCGGCGAGCGCCGCGTTCAGCTCAGCCAGGTCGGCGAGCAGGCGGTCGTAGCGCTTGGAGATCGGCCGGAGGAAGCGAAACAGGCGGAGCTTGAGCTGCCGCCGCCAACGGACCGAGTGCGTCAGGTTCGGCTCACCGCGCGGGAGGGCGCGCTTCTGGTCCTCACGCAACAGGGCGGCGAAGTCATGCAGCGCGTCTCGGACGGCTGCGATGTCCATCCGCGAGCGCGGCGTGGCCTCCTCGGCCCAGTACAGCTCGCGTTCCAGCGAAGCGCGCGTGCCACCCTCGTCGGGCCCCGTGACCTGCGTTTCCATCGTGCGGGGAGCCTAGCATCGGGCCTGGTCGCGCCTCGGACCTGCAACGGAACCGCCACAAGGGCGCCCAGGTATGGTGCGTGAGTGATCGACGACCACGTGCTCCTGAACCGCCGCGAATGGGACGCGGACGCAGACAACTGGGTCGAGCGGGGCCGCGAGGCGTGGGCCCAAGACGAGCCGTCGTGGGGCATATGGCCCGTACCCGAGTCCGAGGTCGGGCTGCTCCCGGAGGTCGACGGGTCCGACGTCGTCGAGCTGGGCTGCGGGACCGCGTACATCTCGGCCTGGCTCGCGCGCCGGGGAGCGCGCCCCGTCGGTCTCGACAACTCGTCGCGTCAGCTGGCGACCGCGAGGCGGTTCCAAGAGGAGTTCGGGATCCGGTTCCCGCTGGTGCACGCCGACGGCGAGCGCCCGCCGTTCAGGGACGAGAGCTTCGACTTCGCGATCTCCGAGTACGGCGCGTCGATCTGGTGCGACCCGTACCGATGGATCCCGGAGGCGGCGCGAATCCTCCGGCAGGGCGGGCGGCTGCTGTTCATCGTCGGCGGGGCGATCATGATGTGCTGCTACCCGACCGACGACGACGAGGCGCCCGCAGATACGAGGCTGCACCGGGACTACTTCGGCATGCACCGGTTCGAGTGGCGCGCCGAGGACGGCCACATTGACGCGATCGAGTTCCACCTGACCCACGGCGACATGATCCGGCTTCTACGCTCGAGCGGCTTCGAGATCGAAGAGCTCGTGGAGATGCGGGCGCCCGAGGAGAAGCCGAAGGAAACGACGAGGTGGTACGTCGAGTGGGAGTGGTCTCGCCGCTGGCCGAGCGTCGAGGTCTGGAAGGCCCGGAAGCGATAGCTCCCCGAAAATAGGTGCCGATCGGCGACGGTGTTTGCGTCCGTTTCGGATCACCCCTGAACCGCGTCCGTCCAGATCGGACCCTCGCAGTCGTCTCGAAGCGGTAGCGGCACCGGGTCGCGCGGCTCCTGGTCGAAGTCGAACGCGCTGAGCAGTGGTGTCGCCTCTCGGTCCCGGTCCGTGAGCTGCCGTAGGCTCCAGTTGTCCTCGATGAACCGGAGCACGCTCGAGAACTCACCCAGCTCGGAGCTCACCACCGCTTCCTTCGCGTACGGGCTCAGCACGAGCAGCGGCACGCGGATCCCGAAGCCGAAGTCGTCCACCTGCGGCGGCGGTACGTGATCGTAGAACCCCCCATAGTCGTCCCACGTGACGAAGATCGCCGTGGTCGGCCACATCGGCGAGTTCATGATCGCGTCGATCACCTTCGTGGACCAGTTCTCGCCGTGACAGAAGTTGTACTCCGGGTGCTCGGACAGCTCGAACCGCGGCGTGATCCACGTCACCGGTGGCAACGAGCCTGCCCGGATGTCCTCGAGCACCCTGTCCACCGGGAACATGTGCTCCTGCCACCGCTCGGGGTGCTCTCGGTAACGCCGGATCGCCGAATACGCCGACCAGATGTACCCGCGCTGATTCTCGCTGGCCGCGTAGTACGACCACGGGATCTCCTTGCGGTTCAGCAAGTCGCCCTCGGTCAGGAAGTCGAAGCAGGGCCGAACCTTCCTCACGATGCCCTCGGAGTCCCTCACCTCGACGAGCTGCTGCTCGGGCGCGTCGCACCCGAACGTCAGCGAGAAGAACCCGGTCCGCCGCGGGTTGTCGATCGCGCCGCCCGAGGTCGCCGCGATCGCGTACAGATGGTTTGGGAACGACGGCCCGTGCGCGCTCGCGAAGAAGTTGTCGAACAGCACGAACTCCTTCGCCCACCGCCAGTAGTTCGGCAGCTGGTTCCTCCGCAGCTGCGTGTACGCCCAGTCGCCGCTCGGGCCCTGGTCGAACCGGTCCATCTCGCCCTTGTGCCATGCATACAGCGCCGCCTGGTACGAGTGCGGGATGTCGGTCGGCACTCGACCGTCGGTCCCGCGCCGCAGCGGTCGTTCGACACCGTTGTCCATCCCGACCGTCACACCGTTCGCGCCAGGGAACGTGCCAAACAGGTGGTCGAATGTCCGGTTCTCCTTGATCAGGAACACCACGTGCTTGATCGGGAACTTCGTCTCGAGCGCCGTCGCGTCGAACCCGCTCTCGGGCGCGCCCGTCGTGATCACGAACGGCGTCCACCTCGGCGACGGTCTCTCGCCCGAGCCGGCGGCCGTCCTGCTGCACGCCGCCGCGACGGTGGCGAAGACGGTGAGCCAGGCCGTGGCAGCCATCGGGCGTGCCGATGCGCGACGCGGCGCCCCCATCGCGCGGGAGTCTAGCGGGGTGCCCGAACGCCGAGCCGGGACAGGAGGCCCACGAGCGAACGGTCCAGGACGGGCATCGGCTCGAGCCGCAGGTGCGGCACGAGGACGCTGACCAGCGCTGAGTCGCGCGGGCGCGGGGCCGAGAGGTTGAGCTCGTCCGCCTTCTGTGGGATCACGGCTCCGGGCAGGTCGCCGATCCGCTTGGCCCGCTCCAGGACCTCGAACCAGGTCGTCGGCTCGGGTCCGGCCAAGTGGTACGTCCCAAACCGCCGCACCAGCGCGAGTGGGATCAAGCGAGCGGCCAGCTCCGTCACGTCGGTCGGCGACCCGACCCGGTCGGCCAGCCCGCCGACCTCCTCGCCGGCGATCAGTCGGCTTAGTGCGCCGGTCAGGAAGTCCGATCCGCCGCCGAACACGTAGCCGGTCCGCACGATCAGGTGCGCCGCGCCCGCATGCATGACGAGCTGTTCGCCGAGCAGCTTGCTCCGCGCGTACACCGACAGCGGGTTCGGCGCATCCGTCTCGTCGTACGGCGCTCGCTTCTCACCGTCGAAGACGTAGTCCGTCGAGACGTGCAGGAACACTGAGTCGGTCTCCCTCGCGGCGAGCGCGAGGTTGTGCGGACCGACGGCGTTGTCGCGGAACGCGCGCTCGGGTTCCGCCTCGCACGCGTCCACCTTGGTGAACGCGGCCAGGTTGAGGACCAGCTCGGGTTCGAGCGGCACGACCGCCCGCATCACCGCGTCGAAGTCGCCCACGTCGAGCGCCGCGTGGTCGAACTCGTGCACGTCGTGATGGGACGGCACCTGCGCCAGGAACGCGCGCGCCAGCCCGCCGCCGGCGCCGGTGACGACGATCCTCATCGCGCGGGTTCCGGCATCGCCTGTCGGATCTCATCGACGTGCTCGCGGTACCAATCGACCGTCATCGCGAGCCCATCGTCGAACCCGATCCGCGGCGTCCATCCCAGCGCGTGCACGCGGTCGGCGCGAACGCCGTACCGGAAGTCGTGGCCCGGCCGGTCCTCGACGAACGTGATCAGCGATTCGTCCACGCCGGCCAGTGCGCAGATCCGTTGCGCGAGCTCGAGGTTCGACAGCTCGAACCCCTCGCCGATGTTGTAGATCACGTCGGGGTCGCCGCGCTCGAGCACCGCGACGGCGGCGCGCGCCCACTCGGTGACGTACAGATACTCCCGTCGCTGCTCGCCCCGGCCGTACACCGGGATCGGGCGGCCGTCGAGCGCCGCAAGCGTGTAGGTCGGCACGACGCGCTCGAGCTGCCGCGGGCCGAACGCGTTGGTGCCGCGGACGACCGTCACGTCGATCCCGTAGGTCTGGCGGTACGCCTGAGACAGAAGGTCGGCCGCCGCCTTGCTCGCCGCATATGGGCTCCGCGGGCGGACCGGATCGTCCTCGGCGAACAGCCCGCCGTCGATCGGGCCTTGCCCGTAGACCTCGTCGGTCGAGACCATCAGCAGTCGCGTTCGGCGTTCGCGAACGGCCTCGAGCACCGTCTGCGTCCCGAGGACGTTCGAGACGACGAACTCCCGTGGGCCGGCGATGCTCCGGTCGACGTGCGCCTCCGCCGCCGCGTGGATCACCGCGTCGGCGTCGCGAACGAGTCCATCGAGCGTTTCGGCGTCGTTGACGTCCGCGACGACGAACCGGAACCGGCCGTCGCCCTCGTGCTGCGCCAGGTTCTCGCGGCGGCCGCCGATCGACAGGCGATCGAGCACCGTGACACGGGTGTCGTCGCGTTCGAGGAGCACGTCCACCACGTGCGAGCCGATGAAGCCGGCACCGCCCGTGACCAGCACGTGTCGCGCGTCCCCCATCGGTGCGGCGCAGTCTACCGGCCGCCCGCCGCGGCCTGCCTCAGCACGGCGACCGTCCGCCGGGCCGTCTCGTGCCAGGTGAACCGGGCCGCGCGGGCGAGGCCCGCCCCGATCAGCCGGTCGCGTAATCCCTCGTCGTCGAGCAACTCCTGGAGCCCGGTCGTGATCTGCTTCTCGTCGTTCGGGTCGACGAGATACGCGGCCTGGCCGGCGACCTCGGGTAGGGACGCGACGTTCGACGTCAGCACCGGCACGCGTGCGGCCATGCCCTCGAGCACCGGGAACCCGAAGCCCTCGTACAGCGACGGGTACGCGACGATGGTCGCCTGCGAGAGCAGCGCCCGCTTCTCGGAGAACCCGACGAAGCCGATCAGGACGATCCGGCGCCGGATCGCCGCGGGGAGCGCGTCGATCTGCGAACGCAGTCGCTGCGGCGTCTCCGGGTACCACGGCACCGGCCCGCCTGCGATCACGAGCATCGCGTCCGTGTCCACGTCCGCAAACGCTCGCGCGAGCGCTTCGAGGTTCTTGCGCGGCTCGAGCCCTCCGACGAACAGCACGAATCGCCCCTCGATCCCGAACCGTCGCCGGACGGCCTGGCCGGCGCGCTGCGGCACGGAACGGATCTGGTCCGCGTTGACCCCGTGCGGGATCACCGTGATGCGCCGCTCGTCGACGCCGTGGAACTCCTGCAGGTCCACGGCGGTCGCGCGGGATGGGACGATCAGCGCGGCCGATCGTTCGATCGCGCGCCTCAGCAGCGCCCGCCACCCCTCGTCGACGTGCGGCGCCGTTTCGGGGAACCGCTCGAACCCGAGATCGTGCACGACCGTCGCCAGCTCCCGACGATTCGTCGGCGGCGGAAAGTAGTTCGTGGCGAACAGCACATCGAACCGCGAGGTCCATTCGATCAGCGGAAGCCGGTACTTCAGCGAGAGCGGCTGATGAACCCGCGCCGGGAACCGCATGCCGCGCTCGATGAGGTTCGGCGCCTCCTCGTCGGCGAAGAACCGACCCGGTCGGAACAAACGCCGAAGGTGCACGTACCAGGCGACGAACTCGTCGTCCGGGGCGGCACCTGGGAGATGCCGTGTGATCTGGTCGGCGTAGTGCCCAACGCCCGTCCGACGCGGGTGGACAGCCGGGCGAGCGTCGATCAGGACCCGCACGAGGCGAGAGCCTAGTCCACCTCGATGCGGCTCTGGTCGCCGGCCACGATCCGATGCACACCGTGCGAGCCGGAGTGCGCGACCTCCACCGAGCGCCCCAAGATCGAGCCTTCGATCCGGCGCACGCCGCGGACCTGGCAGCCCTCCAGGACGATCGAGTCGGTCAGCTCGCTGCCTACGATCGCGCAAGACGGTCCGATCGACGCGTCCGGGCCGATCACCGAGTCCTCGACGACGCTCCCCTCGCCGACGATCGCGGGACCCAGGATCCGCGAGCGCGTCACCTTCGCGCCACGTTCGACGACGACGAGGCCCTCGAACGAGGAGTCGGCGTCGACCTCGCCCTCGATCCTGTGCTCCATGATGGACAGCATCATGCGGTTCGCCTCGAGCAAGGTCTCCGGACGGCCGGTGTCCTTCCAGAACCCGCTCAGAATCTCCGCGCGGACGGTCTTGCCGTGCTCGACGAGCCACTGGATCGCCTCGGTGATCTCGAGCTCGCCGCGCCACGACGGATGCAATTGCTCGCACGCCTCGAGGATCGAGTCGTCGAACAGGTACACGCCGACGAGGGCGAGGTCAGAGACGTGCTCCTTCGGCTTCTCGACGAGCCGGACCACGCGGTCGCCATCCATCACGACGACGCCGAACAGTTCGGGCTCCGGCACGCGGGCAAGGAAGATCTGCGCGTCGGGTCGATGCTGCTCGAAGCCGCGCACGAACGACGTGATGCCCTCGACGATCACGTTGTCGCCGAGGTACATCACGAACGGTTGCCCGGCCACGAAGTCACGCGCCGTCAGCACGGCGTGCGCGAGCCCGAGCGGCGCCTCCTGGGGGATGTAGGTGACGTCGAGGTCCCATGCCGAGCCGTCGCCGACGGCGGCGCGCACCTCGTCGGCCGTCTCGCCGACGACGACCCCTACCTCGCGGATGCCAGCCTCGGCGATCGAGCGCAGCACGTGAAACAGGATCGGCGTGTTCGCGACGGGGATCAGCTGCTTCGCGTTCGTGTGCGTGATCGGGCGAAGCCGCGACCCATGTCCGCCGGACAGGACGAGCGCCCTCATGTCGCTGGCGGACAGTCCACCGTCGACGCCGGTCCCTCTTCGGGCGGCGGCGGGATCTGGTAGTTGGCTCCGATCACCACGGCCACCTCGACATTCTCGGGCAACAGGTGCCGCGTCGCCGGCATCACGTCGAGGTTCGGTAGGTAGCCGCGGACGACCTGCGCCATCGCCTCGCCATCGGCGGACCCCGGGTCGTACAGGATCGCCGACCCCTTCACCGAGAGCTCTCCGGTCAGCTCGGACAACGGGCTCGGCCCGAGCGCGTCGCCCGTGTTGAACCCGCCTTTCACGAGCAGGTCGAACACATCGTCGGCTGCACCGAGTGATCTGCGGTCGACCACCGCGCTGCCGATCACCGCCGGCGAGGGCGGCGTCTCGCCCACCGTCTTCCCGAGGTCACCGAGAGTGCGGTCCTCGCGCAGCCGGCGGAAGAGGCGCTGCGCCTCCGGTTGGAGATGCACGACCGAGAGCTCGCCCTCCCACCCCGGGGCGGTCGGGACCGTCCGGAAGTCGGCGGCGCCCGTCGAGACGCCCCTCAGCTGGCCGGCCAGGTACACCAGCTCCGCGATCGACAGACCTTCGTCGGGCCTCAGGCCTTCGAGGACCGGTCCCACGAGGCGCGGGAGCCGCCACACCTGCGAGGGAGAGAGCATCTTCGAGATCACGGCGCGGAGGAACTGCTGCTGCCGCGCGATCCGGGCGAAGTCGGGGATCCGGTCGCACGGCTGGTGCCGCGTCCGGACGTACGCGAGTGCGGTATACCCATCGAACGTCTGGCAGCCCGCGGCGATGTCCAACCCCGTGAGCTCGTCCTGCATCGGGTAGGGGACGCACATCTCCACGCCGCCGAGCGCATCGACGATGTCCGAGAAGCCGTTCAGGTCGACGTAGAGGACGTGGTCGATCCGGATGCCGGTGAGGTTCGTCACCGTACGTGCAACGCGCTGCGCGCCGCCTCCCTCGATGCCGCCCTCGAACGCCGAATTGATCTTGCCGGGCCCGTGCCCGGGGATCTCCACCCAGAGGTCGCGTGGGAACGATAGGAAGGTGGCCTGTTTGTCGTCGGGCGTCACGTGCACGAGCACGATCGTGTCCGAGCGGAACACGCCTCCGATGTCCTCGTTGCTGCCGGTGTACTCCCTCTCCTCCGCGGTGAGTCCCTCGCGGCTGTCGCTGCCAAGCAGAAGGTAGTTGCAGGACCGCTCGGCGCACCTGCCGGTGAACGGCGGCGGCGTGGCGCTCGCGGATGCGCCGCCGACCGGCGGCGGCTCGTCCGGGATCACCGAGATCCGGCTCTGTCCCCAGACGACGGCGACCATGCCCACAGTCGCGAGGATCGCGACCAGCGCCGACAGGCTCGCGCTCGCTGCGACCACCGCTCGTCGGAGCCGGTGGCGCGGCGAGGTTGGCTGCATGGGTGGTTGCCCGGACATACGCTTCGGACGGAAGCGTACCCGTACCGCCGGGACCGGTGCCCGCACGGATAGGAGGGGCTCGTGACGATCGTGTGGCGCCCGTCCGCCGAGTACATCGAGCGCGCGAACGTGACCCGGCTGATGCGCGCGCACGGGATCGGAACCTTCGACGAGCTCCGCGCGCGGTCGGTCGAGGACATCGAGTGGTTCTGGGACGCCGTTGTCGGGGACCTCGGGATCGAGTTCTCGACTCCATACCAGCACGTCCTGGACATGCGCCGCGGGCCCGAGTGGGCGCTGTGGTTCCTGAACGGGACGCTGAACCTGGCGCACAACTGCGTGGACCGGTGGGCGGAGCGCACCCCCGACGCGATCGCCGTCCTGTGGGAGGGCGAAGAGGGCACGACCCGCGCCGTCACGTACGCGGAGCTGCGCGAGTCGTCGGATCGCCTGGCGAACGGCCTCGCGTCGCTGGGCGTCAGCTCGCTCGACACGGTCGGCATCTTCCTGCCGATGTCGCCGGAAGCCGTCGCCGCCGTCATGGCGTGCGCCAAGCTGGGTGCGATCTGGCTGCCGATCTTCTCCGGCTACGCGGCCGACGCCGTCGCAACCCGGCTGCGGGACGCCGGCGCCGTCGCGCTGATAACGGCGGACGGCTTCCCGCGCCGCGGTTCGCCCGTCCCGATGAAGGAGACAGCCGACCGGGCCGTCGAGGCGTCGCCGACCGTGCGGCACGTGGTCGTGTTCGATCGGGGCAACCGCACCACCCTGCCGTGGGCCGATGGCCGCGACGTGCGGGCCGCGGAGCTGCTCGCGGCGCAACCCGATCGCTTCAAGACGCTCGATGTCGACAGCGAGCACCCGCTGTTCATCGCGTACACGAGCGGGACGACCGGCCGGCCGAAGGGCGCCGTCCACGTCCACGGCGGCTTCGTCGTCAAGATCGCCGAGGAGGTCGCGTACCAGACTGACGTGCACCAGGGCGACCGACTCTTCTGGGTGAGCGACCTCGGCTGGATCATGGGGCCGTGGGAGATCGTGGGCGCCACCGCGCTCGGCGCGACCGTGGTGCTGTACGACGGCGCGCCGAACCATCCCGGCCCGGACCGAATCTGGTCGCTCATCGAGCGGCACGGCGTGACGCACCTCGGGGTCTCGCCGACGCTGATCCGGGCGCTGATCCCGGCGGGCGAGGAGCAGGTGCGGCGACACGATCTGTCGAGCTTGCGGATCCTTGCCTCGACCGGCGAACCCTGGAACCCGGCGCCGTACCGCTGGTACGGCGACGTGGTCGGCGACGGGGAGCTGCCCATCATCAACCTCTCGGGTGGCACCGAGGTCGGTGCGTGCTTCCTGTCTCCGCATCCCGTGACGCCCATCGCCGAATGCTCCCTCGGCGGTCCGGCCCTTGCGATGGACATGGACGTCGTCGGCTCCGATGGGGCGCGGGTCGGCCGTGGCGAGGTCGGCGAGCTCGTGTGCCGGCAGCCGTGGCCCGCGATGACGCGCGGCATATGGGGCGACCCGGAGCGCTACCTCGACGCATATTGGCGACGGTTCCCAAGCGTCTGGGTCCACGGCGACTGGGCGAGCGTGGACGAGGACGGCTTCTGGTACCTGCACGGGCGCAGCGACGACACGATGAACGTGGCCGGCAAGCGGCTCGGACCGGCGGAGATCGAGAGCATCCTGACGCTGCACCCGCAGGTCGCCGAGTCGGCCGTCGTCGGCGTCCCCGACGAGATGAAGGGCGAGGCGATCTGGTGCTTCGTCGTTCTCAAGCCCGGGGTCGAGGCGGGCGACGAGCTGGCCGCGGAGCTCGACCGGCTCGTCGCCGAGCACCTCGGCAAGGCGTTCCGGCCATCGCGGCTCGTGTTCGTCCCGGAGCTGCCGAGGACGCGGTCCGCGAAGATTCTTCGGCGCGCGATCCGCGCCACCGTCACCGGCGAGGACGCGGGCGACTTGTCGAGCCTGGAGAATCCGGCGGCGATCGACGCGATCCGCGAACGCGTGCCCGGGGCGACCTAGACCTAGGAGCCCGCCGTCCAGGGAAGACGGACGGTGAACACCGCCCCGCCACCACCGCGATCGGCGACCGTCGCGGTCCCGCCGTGGAGCCCTGCGAACCGCGCGACGAGCGAGAGCCCGATCCCGAGGCCGTTGCCGCGGCCGCCGTGCCGGAACGGTTCGAAGATCACGTCTCGCTGGTCGGCCGGGACGCCCGGGCCTTCGTCGGCGACCGTGATCACGACGTCGTGGCCCTCGTAGCGGACGCCGACCCGGACGGGTGTTCCCTTCGGCGTGTGGCGGATCGCGTTCGCGACGAGGTTCTCGACGATCCGCTCGACGTGGACCGGATCAACCTCGGCCAGCCCGCCCTCGGCATCGACCACGACCGGGTGAGTCTCCTGGCGGAGCTCGTCGGCGACTCGGCTCGCGATCGCGCCGACCTCCGTAGGGCGCCGGTCGGGCTCGACGATGCCGCGCTCGAGGCGGTCGAGGTCGAGCAGGTCGTTGACGAGCCGGTGCAGCTTGCGCCCGCCCACCACGACCCCCTGGAGGAGCTCGGTCCGACGCTCGGGGTCGAGGTCGCGGTTCTCGTCGGCGAGGACGAGCGCGGATCCGAGGATCGCGGTGATCGGTGCCCGAAGGTCGTGCGAGACGGCGTGCAGCTGGAGCGTGCGCAGCTCGTCGATCCTGCGCAGGTGGTCGGTGATCTCGCGTTCGCGCTCGAGCGCGCGCTCGAGCGCCTGCTCGGCCCGCTTCCGCTCGGTGATGTCGATCAGGACGCCCTGGACGAGCCATGGTGTCCCGGCCGGATCGCGCAGGACGACGGCCCGGTCGTTGACCCAGACCTCGTGCCCATCGTCGTGCAGCATCCGGTACTCGTGGTCGTAGGACTCGCCATGGTCGCGGGCGCGCTCCCACGCACTCCACGCGATCTGCCGGTCGTCGGGGTGCAGGTGCTTGCGCCAGAACCCGGGGTCGGTGAGCCAGTCCTCCTGCGTGCAGCCGAGGAGCTGCTCGACCTGCGGGCTCACGTACAGGCTGTCCGCCCACTCGTCGAGAGGATCGACGTACGTCACGGCCGGGATCGCCTCGACCAGGCCCTGATACTTCGCCTCGGTCTCGAACAGCGACCCGCGTTGCCACATCCGCTCCGTGACGTCGACGGCGACACCAAGCGTGCCGACGACCTCGCCGGCGGCGGACACTGGCCTGACGCGGACCTCGAACCGTTGTCCCTGCCAGTTCTGCTCGAACGCGTGCGTCTCGCCCCGAAGCGCGGCCAGGTGGGCCGTCACCGCCGTGTACTCAGGGTCGTCGGTCCCGAAGTACTCCTGGACCGTGCGGCCGACGATCTGGTCGGGCTCGAGCCCGAGCTCCTGCAGCCCCCTCCCACGCGACGCCGTGAAGACCAGGTCGACGTCGGTCGCCCACACGACTGCCGGGATCTCGTCGATGAGACCCTCGACGCCCACCGATCTCGCGCCGACCCCCGCGTCCATCGCCCGCTGTATCGGCGCATCGGACCCGGCGCTCAATATCGGTGCTGCCGAAATCTCAGTAGTCACTCCTGGCTACCGCTCGTCGCCCGCCCGGCCGCCGACCTCGCCGACCGAGGGTGGGACCGGCGGCGGCGCGAGCAGGGGCCCGGGAAAAAGGGGCCCTGCGTGCGACGCGGGCTAGCATGCCCGGGTGACCCCTGAGGCCGTGAAGGGGTACCCCGAGTACCTCGCGTCGGACGTCGTCCTGCGCGATGGCTCGACGGTCCGCATCCGGCCGGCGCGGCCCGAGGACCGTCGCCGCGTCGAGAACTACCTGATCGGTCTCTCGCCCGAGACGCGGCGCCTGCGCTTCTGGTCCCAATCGATCGACATCAGCTCCCTCGCGACCAGGATCGCCGAGGCCGACTACCACGACCACCTCGCGCTGCTCGTCCTGCGCGGCGGCGACGACGGCGAGATGATCGGCGGTGCGCAGTACGCGCGGATCGACGGCGGCCGGGCCGAGATCAGCTTCTCCGTGACCGACGCGTGGCAGGGCCAGGGCATCGGGTCGATCCTGCTCGGGCAGCTCGCCCAGGCCGCTGGGGAGCGCGGAATCATCACGTTCGTCGCGGAGGTGCTGCCCGAGAACTTCGGCATGATCGACGTCTTCCGCAACAGCGGTTTCCGCGTGTCGATGCGCGCGACGCCGGGCAGCATCGAGGTCGAGTTCCCGATCGGGCTGACCGACGAGGCGGAGTCGCGCTTCGAAGAGCGAGAGACGATCGCGTCGGTGAACGCGATGAGGACCTTCCTGATGCCGCGCTCCGTCGCGGTGATCGGCGCGTCTCGCGACACGACCACGATCGGTGGCGAGCTGTTCCACAACCTGCTGATGACCGATTTCAACGGTCCCGTCTACCCGGTGAACCCGAAGGCCGACTTCGTCCACGGCGTCCCCGCGTACCCGTCGATCGAGCAGGTGCCCGGCGACGTCGAGCTCGCGTTCATCGTCGTGCCGGCCTCGCTCGTCCTGCACGTCACGCGGGAGTGCGGCGAGAAGGGCGTGCGCGCGCTGGTTGTGATCTCGTCGGGCTTCAGCGAGATCGGGCCGGAAGGCCAGGCGCTGCAGCGCGAGCTGGTCGATGTCACGCGCTCGTACGGGATGCGGATCATCGGCCCGAACTGCATGGGGATCGTGAACACCGCATCCGACGTCCGGCTGAACGGGACGTTCGCGACCGTCTACCCGCCCACGGGCCGCGTCGGGTTCCTCTCGCAGAGCGGGGCACTCGGCCTGGCCGTGATGCGATACGCGAAGGACCTGGCGCTCGGCCTGTCGTCGTTCGTGTCGGTGGGGAACAAGGTCGACATCTCGGGCAACGACCTCATCGCGTACTGGAGCCAGGACGAGGGCACCGACGTGATTCTGCTGTACCTCGAGGGCTTCGGGAACCCCCGGCGATTCGCTCGCCTCGCGCGGGACGTGGGGCGCCGCAAGCCGATCGTCGCCGTGAAGTCCGGTCGGAGCCCGGCGGGCGCGCGTGCCGCCGCGTCCCACACGGGCGCCCTGCTCGCCTCGTCCGACGTCACGGTGGACGCGCTGTTCCATCAGTCGGGCGTGATCCGGACCGACACGCTCGAGGAGATGTTCGACGTGGCGACGCTCCTCGCGGACCAGCCGGTCCCGAAGGGTGATCGCATCGCGATCGTCACGAATGCCGGCGGTCTCGGGATCCTGTGCGCCGACACGTGTGAGGCGAACGGCCTGCGCGTCCCACCGCTCTCGGACGGGACGGCGGCGAAGCTGCGCGAGTTCCTCCCGGGCGAGGCCGCCGTCGGCAACCCCGTCGACATGATCGCGTCGGCCACGGCCGAGGACTACGCGCGGGCCATCCGGATCGTCGCCGACGACCCCGACGTCGACGCGATGATCGTGATCTACATCCCGCCGCAGGCCTCGAAGGCGCCCGCGATCACCGCCGCGATCGCGGAGGCGATCCGCTCGCTCGAGGGGTCGATCCCCGTGGCGATGACCTATCTGTCGAGCAAGACCGGCGCGGGCCAGATGCAGGCCGGGGGGGTTTGGATCCCCACCTTCGCGTTCCCCGAGGGGGCGGCGATCGCGATGGCGCACGCGTGCGCCTACGGCCGGTGGCGCACGCGCCCGGAGGGCGTGGTCCCAGAGTTCCCCGACGCGCGGACCGACGAGGCCATCGGGATCATCGCCTCGGCGCTCGGGCGCGGTGCTGTGTGGCTCAGCGAGGCGGAGGTCCAGCGGCTGCTGACGTGCTACGGCCTGCCGCTCGTCCGGTCTGAACGCGGAACGACGCCGGAGGAGGCCGGCGACGCGGCCGCACGGATCGCGCGTCCGGTCGCACTGAAGGCCCTCGGGGCGCAGATCGTCCACAAGACCGAGGTCGGCGCCGTCGCGCTGGGACTGGAAGGACCCGACGCCGTCCGCGACGCGGCGCGAGCGATGGCCGACCGGATCGCCGCCGCCGGCGTCGCGGTGGAGGGGTTCCTGATCCAAGAGATGGTCGACGGAGGCATCGAGATGCTCGTCGGCGTGGCGCACGACCGCCTGTTCGGGCCGGTGGTGGCCTGCAGCGCCGGCGGCACCGCGGTCGAGCTGGTGCGCGACGTCGCCGTTCGCGTCACGCCCATCACCGACCTCGATGCTTCGGAGATGGTCGCGTCGCTGCGGACCTTCCCGCTCCTGACCGGTTTCCGCGGCGCCCCGAAGGCCGACGTCGGCGCGCTGGAGGACTTGATCCTGCGCGTGGGGGCCCTCGCCGACGCGCATCCCTCCATCGCCGAGATGGACTGCAACCCGGTCATGGTCCTGACCACGGGCGCCGTGATCGTGGACGCGAGGATTCGGGTCGAGGCCGTGCCCCATGAAAAGCCGCTCGCCGCGCGGGCGGTCGCGGTCGGCTCGTAGCGGTCCGCGGGCTAGGGTTGCTCCGTGGGCTCGCTCGGTGCGGCGGGCCTGGCGATCAAGACCGAGCAGTGCGCGTGGCGCGCGACGTGCTCGCTGACGCTCCCGAGGAGGATCCGCGCGACGCCCGACGTCCCGCGGTGCCCGACGACCAACAGGTCCACGTCGTCGCGGCGCGCCGTCTCGTCCAACGCGTGCTCCGGCCGCCCCATCGCCATCTCGGCGAGGGGGTCGACGCCGAGGTCGCGCGCGGCGATCACGGCGGGCTCGAGCTCGGGCGGCATCGCATCGTCGCGTCCGATGGTCCATTCGGCGCTGTCTCCACGGAAGACCGGGATGACGTGCTGCAGGCGCAGCTCGGCGTCCGTGGCCGCGGCGATCCGCGCGGCGAGCGCCGCCGTCGCGATCGAGCGTTCGGACCCGTCCACGCCGCATCGGATCCGGCGCGGGAACCCGGGCTGGGCCTCACGCCCAATGAGCACGGACGTCGGCGCATCGCGCAGGACCTCCGCCGCGACGCGCCCGACGCGGATCGCGCCGCCGAGCACGCCCGCGTCGGGTCCGACCGCGACGAGGTCGGCTCCGTGCTCCGCCGCCTCCTGGAGCAGCGCCGCGCCTGGCTCGCCCGCGACGATCCTCGTGTCGGCGGCCGCCCCCACCGCGCTCGCCGCCTCGACGGCTCGCGCCAGCGCCGCCTCGGCCTCGCGCTCCACGTCGCCGACGTGCGCGTGATGCGTGTCGATCACGAAGACCACGTCGAGGGCCGCCCCGCACGCGACCGCGAGCCGACCGCCCCGTGCGACGGCCTCGCGCGAGCGCTCTGAGCCGTCCGTCCCCGCGAGGACCTTGTGGAATGGCGCCGGCTGCGCCGCCGTCACCGCCCCCGTCCCGGCGTGATCGCCGTCCACGGAAGCGGCAGCTCGGCCGGAGGTACGGTGTCGTCCACCAGATAGGACAGATGGCTGTCGATCCCGACCACGCCCTCGACGGCCAGGACGAGCCCGGCGAGCACCGGGACGAGGCTCCGTCGCTCGATCTGGCCGTCCAGCCTGACCACGCCGTCGTGCACGATGACGCGGATCGTAGCCGGATCGATCCATAGCGTCCTGCGGACGATATCCCGCGAAATCTCGCGGGCGATCTCGCCGTCGTCGCGCAGGAAGACCTTCAACAGGTCGGCACGCGACACGATGCCGAGCACCCGCCCCTCGGCCGAGGCGACGGCGAGCCGCTTGATGCCGTGCCGGTGCATCAGCCGGGCGGCCTCCGGAAGCGTGGCGTCTGGGCCGATCGTGACGGGAGGCGACGTCATTAGCTGCGCCGCGACGACGGCCACATGCTTCTCACGCTCGGTACGCCGCTGCCGCCCCTCGAACAGTCGCCCTTCGCCCTCGAGGTGCGTGTCCTCCTTCAGCAGGAGGTCGGCCTCGGAGACGATGCCCACGAGCCGTCCGTCCGCGTCGACGACGGGGATGGCGCTCACGCGGTGCTCCTGCATCCGCAGGACGAGTTCCTTGAACGGCGTCGATTCGATAGCGACGACGACATCCCTGCTCATCACGTCCTGCACCGTCCGCTTCGTGCCGTCACCTCCTCGCGCGGCTCCTTAGGCCTACTCGCCTCACCTACTCCCCTGGCCTCACCGGAACGCTAGGGCGGCGACGCCGGACCTCGTAGGGCCAGAGGACCCTGGCGGCGCGGTACGCTCGGAACACCAGATGGATCGACGCGACAAGCTGATCGAAGCCGCGCTCGCGCTCCACGCCGAGCTGTCGCTGCCGGCGGTGCTCCAGAGGATCATCGAGCTCGCGGCGGAGATCACCGACGCGAGGTATGGCGCCGTCGGCGTGCTGGGACCGCGGGGGCGGCTGGTCGAGTTCGTCACGACCGGGATCACGCCCGAGCAGCGCGAGGCGATCGGAGACCCGCCGGTCGGCCACGGGATCCTCGGCGTGCTGATCCGCGAAGCGAAGATCGTTCGGATCCCCGACATCACCAAGCACCCGCACTCGTTCGGCTTCCCACCGAACCACCCGCCGATGCGGTCGTTCCTCGGCGCGCCGATCGAGTCTCGCGGCGAGGTCTTCGGCAACATCTACCTGGCCGAGAAGCGGAGTTCCGACGAGTTCTCCGAGGACGACGAGCGCGCGATCGAACTGCTCGCCGCACAGGCCGGCGTCGCGATCGAGAATGCCCGTCTGTACCAGGAGGCCGGCCGTCGGCAGCGGATGCTCGAAGCGATCCGAGAGATCTCCAACTCGATCCTCGCCCGGGGCGAGTCGAACGAGGCGCTCGAGCTGATCGCCCGGCGTGCCCGGGAGCTCGTCGGCGCCGACCTGGCATCGGTGCACGTGCCGATCCCCGGGCAGCGCGTGCTACACGTCGAGGCCGCCGACGGTGCGTACGCCGACGCCGTCCGGGGCGAGCGGTTCCCGATCGAGGGCTCGATCTCCGGCGAGGTCATCCGGGCCGGGCGCGTGGTCGTCGTCGAGGACGCGACAAAGGACCCGCGGGCGTACCAGCCGCTCGTCCGGCTACAGCACATGGGGCCGGCGGTCTTCGTGCCGCTGACGTCGCAGGGCAAGGCGTTCGGAACCCTGGCGGCCGCCAACGAGCGGGGCAGGCGCCCGTTCACGGCCGGCGACGTCGAGCTGCTCGAGACGTTCGCGGATCAGGCCGCGCTCGCGCTCGAGTACGCCGGAGCGCGGGCAGAGGTCGAGCGGCTGCTTGTTCTCGAGGACCGCGAGCGGATCGCGAAGGAGCTGCACGACGGGGTCATCCAGGCGCTCTTCGCGGTCGGCATGGGCCTGCAGGGAACGGCGCTGATGAGCGGCGACGAGGAGCTCACAGAGCGGATCGAGGGAGCCGTCGCGGAGCTCGACCGCGTGATCCGCGACCTGCGCAACTACATCTTCGGGCTGCGGCCGGGGATCCTAGCCGACCGGCAGCTCGACCAGGCCCTGCGACATCTCGGAGAGGAGTTCCAGCAGCGCTCGGGCGTCGTCACGATCGTCGACGTCGACCAGAGCGTCGCGGCACTGCTGTCGGACCGCGCTGCCGAGGTGGTCCAGCTCGTCCGGGAGTCGCTGTCCAACGTCGGCCGCCATGCCGACGCGTCGACCTGCCGCGTGTCACTGTTCCGCGAGAACGAGCACGCGGTCGTCGAGATCGACGACGACGGCCGCGGCTTCGACCCGAACATCGCCAGGCGGGGCGAGGGGCTCACGAACCTCGAGAAGCGGGCGGATGCCCTGGGCGGGAAGGCCACGATCGAGAGCATCCCCGCCCAGGGGACCACCGTCCGCCTGGAGCTTCCACTCTGACCGCTGCCTCGGTCGACGGCCGGCACGCTCTGTCACTCGACGACGAGCGCGGTGACCATCCCGAACATCCCGGCGGGCCCCTCGACGTGCGGAAGGATGTGGCAATGGAAGGCCCACGCCCCCGGGAACCTCGCGTCGACCATCACGTCGTAGCGCTCGCCGGGCGCGATCATCAGCGTGTCGGCCCTGTACGGATCGTCGAGTGGGAACCCGTCCTTCGACACTACGTCGAAGTGGTACCCGTGCAGATGCATCGGGTGGATCATCGCGCCGTCGTTCGCGATGTGGATCAGGGCCGTGTCGCCCTTCTTCGCGACGATCGGCGTCGTCGCGGGGAACCCCTTGCCGTTCAGGACGTAGCCGAGCGGCCCGTCGCCGAGGAACAGGTCGGCCTCGACGTCGACACCGACGCCGTAGATCCTCGACCAGTCGTTGCGCTTCGGCTCGACGATCAGCGCGCCGTACAGACCCCTGCCGACCTGCTCGGTCGAGTTGAAGTGCGAGTGGTAGACGTACATCCCGGGCGTGTCCGTAACGGTGAAGTCGTACACGAAGTAACCGCCCGGCATGATCGGATCCTGCGTGATGTACGGCACGCCATCGGCCGCGTTCGGCACCGTGACGCCGTGCAGGTGCAGCGTCGTCGGCTGGCTCATCTGGTTGTTCAGGACGATCCGGACGTCGTCGCCGGGTTGCACGCGGAGCTCGGGGCCGGGGATCTGGCCGTTGAACGCCATCCCCTGGAAGGACCTGCCGGGCTCGGTCTCCCACTCCAACTCGGTGGCCGTCAGCTCGAAGACCTTGACGCCGTCCTCGATCGTCGGCTCGAGCGGCTGGTTGCCCGTCCCCTCGGTCTCGGCCGGAAAGGCGTCGACGCCTTCCTTGTGCCCTTGGGCCATGTCCTCGGCCGTCATCGCGACCTCGTGCGCCATCCCGCTGCCGCCGCCTGCGGCCCCCTCGCCGCCGACCTGGAGCTGCCCGACCATGCCGAGGTCCTGGTGACCCGAGATCGTGCAGTAGGTCTTGTAGGTCCCCGCCTCAAGGGCATCGACGCGCAGCGTCGTCGAGCCGCCCGCCTGGATCTGCTCGGTCTCGTAGACCTTCCCGGTCGTGCTGACGGCGAACGTGTGCGGCGCCGTCCCCTCGTTCACGACCTCGAACACGATCGGCGTGCCGGCCGGCGCGTCGATCACGTCGGGCGTGATCGTGAACTCGGACAGGGACACGTGGATCGAGGTGTCTCCCGCGGCTGCCGCGAAGCCCGTCCCTCCGCCAGCGATGCGATCGCTCGTACACGCCGCCGCCAGCACAGTCAGCGTCAGTCCCAGCGCGACGATCGCCGTCTTGCGCATGTGCGTCATCTCGCTCCGCTCCGTTCCGTTCCGTGGTCCGTTCCCCGGTCCGCTTCTCGACTTCCTCAGGACGAGATGCTCGAACGGATCGCGTCGACCACCCGGTCCATCGGCGGGTGCCGGTGTAGCCGGGCGAGCCTTCCGGGGATCTCGTCGCCCGGGCGCGACCCGAGCGCGATCACCGGCCGCTCGCTGTCGAGGTAGAGGGCGAGCAGCTCTTCCGCGGAGGTCCCCGACACGACCGCCTCGCTGTCGAGGCTCATGTCGAGGACGATCGCGTCCGCGTCGCGCACGAGCGGGCAGACGCCCTCGCGCGCGCCCACGCACGTGTAGTCCGGTTCTGTCGGCCCCGGACACGACAGCACCTCGAAGCCCGCGACCTCCAGGCCCGATCCGAACGCCTCGCGTTCGTCCCGGTCCGCGACGACCAGCAGGACCGTACCGACCGCCCCGGTATCCCCACCCATGTGCCGAGTCTGCGGAGCCCGTGCGAACGGCGGCTCTGCCGGACGTCCCGAGCCGGAGGGGCCGAAGGACCTTGAGTGGCTGACGTCGCCCGCCCCATCCTGAGCGCCGATGTTCGTCCGCTACTACGTCGAGCTCGACCTTCCGTTCGACGAGGTCGAGGAACGGTTGCTGACCACCGGATCGGTGGGTCCCGGGGATCCTCCGGAAGGCCGAGGACCGTGGCGGCCGCCTGCTCGCCGAGGTCGGATTCCCACTCGGCGCAGAGCGCCGGCTCGCCAAGGACGTGGAGATCACTGTGGGGGAGCCGTACCGCTCGTCCATCAGGACGTCGCTCCCGCTCAGCTGGACCGCGCCGGGCACCGGCTCGTTGTTCCCGTCGCTCGACGCCGACGTGGACGTGGCCCGTCTGGGCTCGGAACGGACCCAGCTGTCGATCAGCGCCCGATACCGTCCTCCGCTCGGCCCGGTCGGTCGTGCGCTCGACCGCGCCGTGATGCATCGCGTCGCGGAGGCGACCGTCAAGGACTTCCTCGATCACGTCGCCGAGGCGCTGCGGAAGGAGCCGACGTGACGGTGGCGCAGAAGGCACCGGGCCCGCGCTCGGGGTCCCGGAGGGTCGCAGGCACTAGGATGACCGGCGTGTCGGGGTCGCCCAAGTCGCCGCCGCTGCGGGTGTTGCTCGTCGACGACCACGAGGTCGTCCGCGGCGGCGTGAAGGCGCTGCTGCAGGCGACCGAGGACATCATCGTCACGGCCGAGGCCGGGTCGGTCCGCGAGGCGATCGACGAGGCCGACCGCGCGCGACCCGACGTCGTCGTAATGGACGTTCGGCTGGCGGACGGCAGCGGGATCGAGGCGACCAGGGAGATCAGGGCCAAGCACCCCAAGACCGCGGTCGTGATGCTGACGTCGTTCGCGGACGACGAGGCGTTGTTCGCGTCGATCATGGCCGGAGCGTCTGGCTACGTGCTCAAGCAGGTGAAGGGGGGCGAGCTCGTCCGGGCGATCCGCACGGTTGGGCGTGGCGAAAGCCTGCTCGACCCCGCCGTCACCAAAGCGGTTCTCGACCGTCTGCGCAAGGGCAAGCACCTGCTCAAGGACGAGAGGCTCGCCCGGCTGTCCCCGCAGGAGGAACGGATCCTCTCGCTCGTCGCCGACGGCAGAACCAACAAGGAGATCGGGGACGAGCTGCACCTGGCGGAGAAGACGGTCAAGAACTACGTCTCCAGCATCCTGTCAAAGCTGGAGGTCGCCCGCCGCGCGGAGGCAGCCGCCTACCTGGCGCGCCACACCACCACGCCCGGCGCGCAGGCCTGACGGCCCGCCACGGTTCGGAGGCGGCCCTCGGGGCCGCCCCACGGGACCAAGGTCCCTCTCAGGAGCACCGAAGTCCTATCCCGCGTGGGGGCGTCGTACCCGTGCGCGTGATCCGGCAGCGCTGCATGCTGGCTCGTCGGGAAGCGAGGTTCCGGTCAGGAGGCACGATGGCAAGGGACGCCGTCCCGCTCAGGGAGCCCCGGTTCGCGAAGTGGCTGTTCACCTCGACCGCCGCGGCGTGGATCTGGCTGGCCGCGAGGCTGTACTTCGGCTGGCAATGGCTGTCGGCTGGCTGGGAAAAGCTCGGCGACCCTCGGTGGATGTCCGGCGGCTACGCGCTCCAGGCGTTTGCCCAGCGCGCCTCGACGGAGATGACCCAGGGCGAGCGCCCCGGCGTCGCATACGGGTGGTACGCCGACTTCCTGCGTTGGGTGGCGTCCGACGGCTACCCGTGGATCGCCAAGCTCGTCGCGCTCGCCGAGACGACCATCGGGATCCTGCTGATCCTCGGGCTATTCACCGGGATCGCCGCGTTCACAGGCGGCGCGCTCACGATGTCGTTCGGTCTCGCGGGTGCCGCCGGCGTGAACCCGGTCTTCTTCCTGTTCGAGGTGCTGTGCGTGCTCGCCTGGCGCAATGCCGGCTACATCGGGCTGGACCGCTGGGCGCTGCCGGCCTTCGGAACACCATGGGCGCCCGGCAAGGTGATCAGGGGCGCGAGGTCTTCGAACAGGCGGATCGCTTGACTGGACGGGTCAACGAGATGGAAGGCAAGAACGCAGGCGAGGCTCGCGTCCTCCTCTGTCCAGGCGGCGCACGACCTCGCGGTCGTGGCGCACGCCTCGACCGGATCCTCGACGTCTCAACCATGAAGAACACCGAGAAAGTCGTCCGGGTTGCATCCTCCGGGAACGAGGTGTGTTGGGCCCTCGTGGGCGGGCGACGCGGTAGGAGCCGATAGAGCGAGCCTCAGGCGACGACCAGCTCCTCGCGCGCGAGCCACGCGCGGAGCGAGCCGCGCCAGAGGGCACGCTCCTCGAACCCGCCGTGGGGTCGGACGTGAGCGATCCCGCCGCGCTCGACGAGCGCCCTCAGCAACGGCCGGAGCTGCGTCTCGTACAGCTCCATGCACACCCTCGGATGCACGCCGGGCCAGGAATAGCACGAGACGACGGTCCGCCGGTGACGGGTCGGGACCCCGGCCGGGACGGCGTCCCACGCGGGGTCGTCGACGCCGAGCACGTACCGGTCCAGGTCGCCCTGCGGGATCCCCTCGATGCCACGTACGGTCGGGGGCCGCCCGTCGAGCAGGTAGGGGTCGACGACCAGGTCGCAGATCACGCCGTGCTCGGGGAGCGCGCCGATCAGCTCGTTCCGAATCAGCGGACGCGAGGGGTCGTCACGCTTCGCTGCGTCGACGAGGACGTCGGCCGTCGGCAGCGTCGACGCGAGGTATCGCTCGGACGATGTGAGGTTCCGGCCGATCGTCATGACCTCGACGCCGGCGATGCCGCGGGCGGCGAGCCGCGCGGTGCGCGCGAAGCTCCCGTACTTCGTCGCGGCCTCCACCGCGTGCTTGCCGATGTCGCCCGCGCCCATCACGAGCACCCGGACGGGTCGGCGGCCGGGCCGCTCGAGCGCGGGCCACGTCTCCGCGAGCGCGTCGAACGCCACCTCGAGGCCGTTCCACGCGACGGCGCGGCCGTTTACGACCAGCCGTCGGCACTCGTCGTCCTCGATCGTGTCCATGCTGATCGCGTCGATGCCGCGTTCGGCGAGCTCACGCACGCGCTCCGGGCGCGTTGGCAGGTGCAGCATCGAGATCAGCGTGGCACCGCGGTGCAGCTGGCCCAGCCGCGACGGTGCGCGGAGAACGACCACGACGTCCTGCCCGTAGGCGACGTCCGCCGTGGCGATCCGGGCGCCGGCGGCGACGTAGTCCAGTTCGGAGAGACCCATCCCAGACCCGATGCCGCGCTCAACCACCACGTCGCACCCGAGCGACGCGAGCGAGCGAACGAGCGTGGGAAGGAAGTCCCGGCGCTCTCCGGCCTCTCGGTGCATGCGCGGGAACCCGAAGCTCAGGCGCTCGATACCCATCTCGCCACCTCCGCCCTCCCGACGGCTCGCTCGATGTGCGAGCCCTCCGTCGCGTCCCACTCGTCCGCGGGCACCTTCAGGATCAGCTCCACGACCTCCTCCAGCTGCTCGCCGTACCGCCGCATGCAGCGCGCCGGATCGAGCCCCGGCCACGAGTAGCACGACAGCACGAAGCGGCGGTTCTTCGTTTCGACGTGACCGTCGAGCGCGTCGTACGCAGGGTCGTCCGGTTCGAACGCCCACTGATCGAGGTCGCCGTGCGGCGTTCCCTCGATCCCCTTCACGTACGGCGGCTCGAACCCGAAGTCGTACGGATCGGCGGCGAGGTCGAGGATCACCGCGTCGTCGGGAAGCTCCTCGAGCCAGGCGTTGGGGACGACTGGGCGCGTCGGATCCCGGCGGTGCGTCGCGTCGATGAGCAGATCGGTCGCTCCGAGCCGCGCCCGCATGTAGTCCTCGTGCCAGGTGAGGTCGAAGTCGACGACCGTGACCTCTACGCCCGGCACCTGCCGCACCGCGAGCTCCTCGCGGAGCTCGGGCTCGCCGTACCGCGTCGACGCGTGGACGGCCCAGCCGCCCACCCGACCCGAGCCCAGGCAGGTCACGTGCAGCGGTCGGCGCTCGGGGTGGTCGAACCGCGGGTGCGTGCGGCGGATACGGCGGAACGCTTCTCGCGTGCCGTTCCACGCCACGCCCTCGAGGTCCTCCACGAGCCGCAGACCCGCGTCGTCGACGATCGCGTCCATCGCGACGCCGACGATCCCGCGTTCGAAGAGCATTCGGACCCGTTCGGGGCGCGTGGAGAAGTGCAGCATCGACAGCAGCACGGCGCCCGGCCGCACGTCGAGCAGGCCCGCCTCGTCCGGGCACCGGATCACGATCACGACGTCCTGCGACAGGCACTCCTCGTACGGGCCGAACCGCAGCGACGGTGTCGCGCGGACGTAGTCCCGCGGCCCGAGGCCGAGCCCCGCGCCGTATCCCTCCTCCGCCACGACGGCCGAGGCGCCGGCACGCACCAGGAACGCGGCAAACGCCGGCATGAAGTCCCGACGCTCGCCCCGCTCCTTGTGCATCCTGGGGAGGCCGACCGAATACCCCACGGATCGACGCTAGTGCGGCGCCCGCGAGCGCACCCGGGCCGTACGACCCGTACGGCCGGGGCCGAACCGACGCGCCGGCGCCTGGCTTGCCGTCAGCGGGCGAGGAGCTGGCGCAGGACCATCCGCAGGATCCCGCCGGCGCGGTAGTACTCGAGCTCGGCGGCCCCGTCGATCCGGACGATCGTCTCGAACGAGACGTTCCTGCCGTCGTCGTCCCGCGCGTCGACGCGCAGCCGCTGGCCCGGCCGGACGTCGGCGAGCCCCCGCACGTCGAACTGCTCGCGGCCGGTGAGGCCCAGCGAAGCGGCCGACGCGCCGTCGGCGTACTGGAGCGGCAGGACGCCCATGCCGACCAGGTTGCTGCGGTGGATCCGCTCGTAGCTCTCCGCGATCACGGCGCGGATCCCGAGCAGCGACGGTCCCTTCGCGGCCCAGTCCCGTGACGAGCCGGATCCGTACTCCTTGCCCGCCAGCACGACGAGCGGCACGCCTTCGTCGCGGTACCTCAGCGCGGCGTCGTAGATCGTCATGACGTCGCTGCTCGGCAGGTGCGTGGTCCAGGGCCCCTCCGTCCCAGGGGCGAGCGCGTTCCGCAGGCGGATGTTCGCGAACGTACCCCGCAGCATCACCTCGTGGTTGCCGCGCCTCGCGCCGTAGCTGTTGAAGTCGCGCTGCTGGACGCCGCGGTCGATCAGGTGCCGCCCGGCCGGCGAATCTGGCTTGATCGATCCCGCCGGAGAGATGTGGTCGGTCGTGATCGAGTCCCCGACCATCACGAGGCAGCGCGCACCCCCGATGTCGCCGCCGCCGCCCGCCTCCAAGTCCTCGAAGAACGGCGGCTCCTGCACGTACGTCGACGCGGGATCCCATCCATACATCGGTCCCTCGGGCGAAGGCAGCGACCACCACGCGTCGTCGCCGTCGAAGATCCGTGCGTATTCTCGCGTGAACTGTTCGGGCGAGACAGATGCCTCGATCGCCTCGCGCACCTCTTCGGGCGTGGGCCAGATCTGATGCAGGTAGACCGGCTCGCCGCCGTGGCCGGTGCCGAGCGGCTGGCTCGTCAGGTCGATCCCGACGTGGCCCGCGAGGGCATAGGCGACGACCAGTGGCGGGGACGCGAGGTAGCTCGCCCGCACGAGCGGGTGGATCCGCCCCTCGAAGTTCCGGTTGCCGGAGAGCACCGCAACGACGGAGAGGTCACCCTCCTGCACGGCGGCCGCCACGTCGTCCGGCAGCGGCCCCGAGTTGCCGATGCACGTCGTGCAGCCGAACCCGACGAGCGAGAACCCGAGCTTGTCGAGGTACGGCGTGAGGCCGGACGCGTCGAGGTAGTCGGTCACGACGCGGCTGCCCGGCGCAAGCGACGTCTTGACCCACGGCCTGGTCTCCAGGCCGGCATCGACCGCCTTCTTGGCGAGCAGACCTGCAGCGAGCATCACCGACGGGTTGGACGTGTTCGTGCAGCTCGTGATCGCCGCGATGACGACGCTTCCGTCTCGGACGTCCGCGTCCCCGTCGGCGACCTCGGTCGGCGAGAACGCATCGCGGAACGACGCCGGCACGGCGCTCAACGCCACGCGGTCCTGAGGGCGCCTCGGCCCGGCCAGGCTCGGCTCCAGTGACGAGAGATCGAGATGGAGGATCTCGGTGAAGACCGGCTCGTCGTCGCCGTCGCGGCGGAACAGCCCTTGCTCTTTCGTATAGCGCTCGACCAGGTCGACGCGGTCGCCGCGTCCCGTCATCCGCAGGTACCGAAGCGTCTCGTCGTCCACGGGGAAGAACGAGGCGGTCGCGCCGTACTCGGGACACATGTTCGACAGCGTGGCGCGGTCCGCGAGCTCAAGCGTCGACAGGCCATCGCCGCAGAACTCGACGAACGACCCGACCACCCCGTGGGTGCGCAGCATCTGCGTGAGCGTGAGAACCAGGTCGGTCGCTGTCGTGCCGGCGGGCAGGGCGCCCGAGACCCGGATACCCACGACCCGCGGCTGGGACAGGAACATCGGCTGGCCGAGCATCGCCGCCTCGGCCTCGATCCCGCCGACGCCCCAGCCCAGCACGCCGAGACCGTTGATCATCGTCGTGTGCGAGTCCGTGCCGACGAGCGTGTCCGGCATCGCGACCCCGTTGCGCACGTCGACGACTCTGCCCAGATACTCGAGGTTCACTTGATGGCAGATCCCGGCGCCCGGCGGCACGACGCGCAGCCCGTTGAACGCCTGCTGCGCCCATCGGAGCAGCGCGTACCGTTCGCCGTTGCGCCGGTACTCCCACTCGATGTTCGCGGCGTACGCCTCCGGAGACCGGAAGACGTCGACCTGAACGGAGTGGTCGATGATCAGGTCGACCGCGACGTGTGGGTCGACGCGGGCTGGATCGCCGCCCGCGCGCGCGATCGCCGAGCGCATCGCCGCCATGTCCACGACCGCCGGCACGCCGGTGAAGTCCTGCATCAAGACGCGCGACGGCATGAACGCGACGGCCGCGTCGGACGCGGGCTGCGGCCATCGGGCGAGGGCCTCGACGTCGGCGGGTGAGACGTCTCGCGTCCCGGACCGCCGCAGCAGGTTCTCGAGCAGGATCCGAACGGTGTGTGGCAGCCGGGACATGTCCGCGACGCCCTGCTCGTCGAGCCATCCGAGGCGGAACAGGCCGACCTGCCCGGCGGCCGTATCGAGACGGCCGCGCGCGCCGTCCGAGGACGCCGTCATCGTGGGTCTGCGTCCCTCATACCTTCATCGTCCCACACGTCACGGGCACGGGCGGCGTCGTCGTCGACCCGACGGTGCTCCGCGATCGCCTCCTTGTGAGCGAGGCGGGTCCTGCGGCGGATCTTGGCCTCCCGCTGGCGGCGCAGCTCCGGCGGCGTCTCGGCGACGATCGGCGGGACGGGCCGAGGCTTGCCGTTCTCGTCGAGCGCCACGAACACGAGGTATGCGCTTGAAACATGACGGCGGTCGCCGCTCAGCACGTTCTCGGCCTCGACGCGCACGCCGACCTCGAGCGAGGTCTCACCGACGTCGTTCACCGAGGCCTTCACCGTCACCGTGTCGCCGATCCGGACCGGCGCGAGGAACGACATCTCGTCCACCGAGACGGTCACCGCGAGCCCGCCGATGTGCTTCAAGGCTGCGAGCCCCGCCGCGGTGTCGACGAGCTTCATGATCACGCCGCCGTGAACGATCCCCATCAGGTTCGTGTCCGTGATCTCCATCAGCTGCACGAGGGTGATCTGGGAAACGCCCACCGGCTTGGGTGTGAGGTCCCGGTCCGTCACGCGCGCACCTTACCGCGGCCCCGAGGGCTCGGGGCTCCAAGGAGCGAGCGCGAACGCCTGAGCGATCGCCCTCTCGGAGGGACCTCCGCGGGCCGTACGATGGCGACGTGCCCAGCGCCCGCGCCGTCGTCGCCGTGCTCGCGGCCGCGGCGGGACTCGCCTCGTGCGGCGGACAGGAGGTCTCGACGCCGAGCGCATCGGTCACCGCGTCCTCGCCGGTCTCCCCGTCGCCGAGCCCGCCGCCTCCGACCTCGCCGTCGCCGCCGACGTCGGTGGAGCCGTCGATCCGGTCGATCCAGCTGACGAAGGACGCGCCCACGACGTTCGCCGACGACGTGTCCATCGACGCCTTGCCTCCCGAGGCCCTGGTGCCGCCCGGCGCCGTCGTGACGGCGTCGCACGTCCTCGAGGGGGCCGAGTCCGCGCCGCCGGCGCTTGCGCTCGTCTGGCTGCGCGGCGACGATCCGTTCGCGGCCGAGCACGGTCTGGTGGTATGGGAGTGGTTCGACGAGGCGCCAGCGTGGCGGGTCGTCTACGCGTTCACCGACCCGCCGTCGCGCGGCGTGCTCGGGATCCGCATCGAGCCCGGCGACGCGACCCGCGACGGCGTCGACGACGTGTTGAGCCTCGAGGACCTCGGCGGCAGCGGCGCCTGCGGGCTCTGGCGCGTCGTCGCCACCGGCGCCGGCGTTGCCGAGGAGATCTGGCGCCTGCGCGGGTGCGACACACAGGTTCGCTTCTCGCGCGGCGGGCTCGAGGTCCGCGAGGCCGTCTTCAGGCCGGGCGACGCCCACTGCTGCCCGAGTGCGTACCGGATCTCACGCCTGTCGTGGGACGGCGCGACGCTCGCAACGGTCCGATCGACGGTCTCCCCAATCGCCGACGCCGGCTGAGCCGGCTGGCGTGGCCGGGTTCCGAGTCGGCGGGACCGCCGCCTCAGAGCAGGGCCGCGTCGCTTCGTCGGCGTCCGGTCTTGCGGACCTGGATCGCCGCCGGGAACTGATCCTTCACCCGTTCGGCGTGCGTGATTACGAACAGCTGGTGGAACCGCACGGCGAGACGCCCGAGCGTCGTCACCATCAAGTCCTTGCGCTCCTCGTCGAGCGACGCGAGCACCTCGTCGAGCACCATAAGGCCGACGTCCGAACGCGACACGGCGGACAGGTGCGACGAGATCGCCACGCGCAGCGCGAGGTTGGCGAGATCGGTCTCCGATCCCGAGAACCGCTCGATTGGGTGATACGTGTCCCCGTCCGCGATCTCGATCGACAGCGTTTCCTCGTCGACGCGGAGGTCGTCGTACTCGCGGTCGGTCAGCTCGCGGAACAGCGCCTCGGCCTCGCGCGACAGCTCCGGACCGATGCGGCCGACCAGGTGGTCTCTGAACCCATCGAGGAGCATCGCGACGCGCTCGACGTGCCGGGCCGCCGAGCGGAGGTCGTCGACCCGCGCCGCGGTCTCGCGGGCCTGCGCGAGCTCGCCGTCCAGTCGCGCGAGACGCTGCCGGACCTCGGCGAGGCGCTGGCTTGCCGCGCGTTCGTGCTGACGAGCGGAGACGAGGCTCGCCTCGGCCGAAGCGAGCGCTTGGGCGCGAGCTCGGTGATCCTCGTCGTCGTACTCGATCGCCTCGGCCTGCTCGACGAGGTCCGCGAGCATCCGCTCGAGGGACGCGACCCGCTCCGTCGCCTCCGCGGCGTCCCTCTGCGCGGCCTCGAGGTGCGGCACGTCCGCTCGGCGCGTGGCGACGAGCTCGGCCAGCTCGCTCGTCCGGCCCAGGTCCCGCCGGAGGACGTCGAGGTCCGGGACCTCGCCGCCGAAGGGCTCCGCGAGCGTCGCCGCGTCCGACGTCAGCGTCTCGAGCTGCCGGACCAGCTCGTCGCGGCGCGCCGCGGCCTCGCGGGCCGCGCCACCCGCCACCTCGGCTGCGTGGGCCTGCCTCGATGCCTGCGCCAGCGAACGCTCCACCTGGGAGACCGCCTTCGTCGCGGCGGACACGGCCCGTTTGGCGGCGGTGACCTCGGACCGGCAGTGCTTCAGGTATCCGGCGAAGTCTTCGCCGAGCGGGCGGCCGCACGTCGGGCACGGCTCACTTGGGTCGGCCTCCGACGCGCGCTCGAAGCGCTCCGTGGCGAGGTCGAGCCGCTCCCGTTCGTGTTCGAGCGCCGCGGCGGCGGCCGCGCTCTGGCGTTCCGCGGCGCGGAACCCCTCGGACGCCTCCCTCGCTCTGGCGATCGCCCCGTCGACGTCGATCCCGGCGAGCCGAGCGATCTCCTCCTCGATCTGACGCGTCTTCGTCATCGTCTCGGTCAGGCGTTCCGCGGCACGCAGGCGTTCGGGCGCGCCGGCGAGCTCGGCCAGCTCGCGCTCGAGCGCGGGCAGCTCCTCGAGCGCCGCCGTCAGCGCGTCGACTCGGGCGCAGAGCTGCTCGTATCGAGCCGTCTCTCGCTCGTGCTCCGACCGGGCGGAGCGGATCCCGACGAGCAGCTTCTCCGCTTCCTGTCGCGCCCGGTCCGACGCCTCGAAGGCCGCCTTCGCGGCGGCGTGCGCCTCCTCGGCCCCCTCGACGGCCGAGGTACGAGCGGCTGCCTCGCCTTCGAGCTCGTCCGCGGCGTCCCTCTCCTCCTTCACCGCCGCCTCGAGCTCGGCGATGTCGGGGATCGCGCCCGTCAGCTGGTCGGCGGACTGCCTGGCCGCACGCGACTCGCGCCGCGCGTTCGTTCGCGCGTCGTCCACCGGCTTGATCCCGAGCAGCCGCAGTGCCATCTCCTTGCGTTCGCCGGGGCGCATCGACGACAGCGCGTCGAGCTGCTTCTGCTCCGCGAACACCGACGAACGGAACACGCGCAGGTCCATGTGCAGCACGCGCCGGATCTCGGCGTCGACCTCCGACGTTCCCGACGCGAGCAGCAGGTCACCGACGAACAGCTCGGCCTCGGGCATCGAACCGCGCCCGCGCAGCGTCCGCCGCACCTCGTACTGCCGGCCGCCGTGTTCGAAGACCACCCGCACGGAGCAGTCGGTCAGGACGCCCTGCGTCCGGATCTCCTGCTTCTTCGTCCGCGCGGCGTCCACACCGAAGCATGCAAACGCGATCGACTCCATCAGCGTCGTCTTGCCGGCCCCGTTCTCGCCGAACACCCCGATCACTCGCGCCGGCAGCTCGAGGTCGACCTCCTCGAAGACGCGGTAATTGCGCAGCGACAGCTCCAGGATCCTCATAGCGTGTCGTCCTTCGCGTCCTGCAGGAATCGCGTCCCGAGCGCGACGACTCGCTCTCGATCGAGCCCGGACAGGTCCTGGGGCTCGACGTAGGCGGCCCACTCCTGCTCGAGTGAGCCGATCTGCGGGCCGCCCTGCACGGCCATCGCCGTCGCGCCGTAGTCGGGCTCGACCTGGACCCAGAGCGCGCCGGGCACGGCCTCCTGAAACCGCTCGTTCGACACCTGGCGGAGCGCCGCGGGGTCGACGTCGTTCAAGTACACGCGCACGATCGCCCCCTCGGGCGTTCCACTCGCAGCAACCTCGACGGCGTCGACCAGCTCGCCGGCCGACAACGACGCGGCCTCGACCGCCACGGTGGCGAGCGGCCGAGCATGCGGGTTCGCGACGTGCTTGAACGTGCCGGCGTCGGTATCGACGACTGCGATCCCCTTGGCGGCCTCCGGGGAGTCTGCGAACGAGAACGTGTCCGTCGACCCCGCGTACCACGTCTGTTTGGAGACCTTCTGGTACGCGTGGTAGTGACCGAGCACGACGAGGTCGAACCGGCGGTCGAACGCGGACTCCTCGATCTCGAGTTCGTTGATGTCCGGGTATGCCCGTGCCGGCAGCGACGTGAGCGCGACGTGGGCGATCAGCACGTTCGTGGCCTCGGCCCGGATGCGCTCGGACGCCGCTTGGAGCTCGACACGCAGCTCGTCCTCGGACAGCGTCTGCGGCACGGCGTGTACAGCGACGCCCGCGAGCTCGGTCCTCACGGACTGCATCCGCCACGCGAACGCGACGTTCGGGAAGACGCGCTCGAGCGCGTCGTACGGCGAGCCCGTCCCGCGGACGCGGGGGGTGTCGTGGTTGCCGCTGATCGCGACGCCCGAGAGCCCGGCGTCCGCGAGCCGCTGGAGCCCCGCGAGGACGTGGGCGAACGTCCGGTAGGTCGGCCGCGCGTGGTCGAACACGTCGCCCAGCCACATGAACCCGTCGGGCTCGAGCTCGATCGTCGTCTCGACGGCCCATGCGAACGAGCGGAGGAAGTCCTCCTCACGGCGATTGCGTCCCTCGTCGTCGCGGAGGTGCGCCAGGTGGGTGCGTCCCAGGTGTGCGTCGCCGAGCGCGACGAGCCGCGCCATTACTCGACGAAGCCTCTGCCCGCGTCAACGGGGCGCGGGGGCAGCGGTGAGGGCCCGTGGACCGACTTGAGGTAGTCCTCGTACAGGAAGACCTGCGCGGGCAGCGCGAACGGCGCCTCGAGGCTCGTGACGATCGCCTCCCCGGGCATCAGGGTCTGGATCTCGGGACCCAGATCCGAGACGTCCTGCTTGGACGAGCCGCGCAGGATGTTCCGGTCCTTCTCGTCGGCCAGACCGAGGACGAAGAACGTGTTGATCTGGGACAGCAGCTCGTCGTCGATGAGCTTGGGCTGCTGGCTCACCGCGCACAGCCCGACCTTGAACTTGCGCCCCTCCCGCGCGACGCGCGGGAAGACGTTCTCGTCGGAGCGCTTGACCTTGGAAAGGACCCGTTGCGCCTCCTCGAGCGCGACCAGCGTGGGTGGCAGCGACGCGAACCGGTCGCGGTCGTCCAGGAACGTCTGCGCATAGGTCTCGATCAGCCGCCGCGTGATCACGGACGCGACGAGGATCTCCTCCATCGACGAGAGCCCCGAGGTCTCGACCAGGATCGAGTAGCCGTCCGTGAGCTCGTCGACGATCCGGCCGGACAGCGACGGCTGCGACGGGTCGCGGCTGATGCACGGCATGTCGAGGATGCGCTGGGCGCGCCGCTGGATCACCTGCAAGGTGCTGGTCGCGACGCCGAGCTGCTCCGCGAGCGACTGCACGTCGTCCTCCTCGCCGACGCGCACCAACCAGTCCTCGTGGAAGTACCGGATCAGCCGATACAGCGCGTCCTCCTGCGCGTGCGTCCACTCGTACGCGGTCTGCAGGTCGCCCATCGTGAGCTCGCCGAGCGACAGGCGCAGGCCCGTCGCCCCCGCGCCGCTCGCGCGCGTCGCGTACACCTTCAGCCGGTCCCCCGCCCACGGGTGGTCGCGCAGCCCCTTGCGAACACCGCTGCCGCCCTCGTGGTACTCGCCGTGCGGGTCGAAGACCAGGCACGCGTACCGCCCCTGCGACGACAGGATCTGCCCCGCGAGCACCTTCATCAGGTTCGACTTGCCCATGCCGGTCGTCGCGAAGACGCCGACGTGCGACGTGAGCGTCTCCCCCTTGATCCCGACCTCGAGGTCGATCGTGTCCTCGCCCGAGCGGAGCAGCCCGACGCGCAGGTCGCCCATCCGGTCGCGAAGGAACGCGAAGTCCTCGGGGGCCGGCGCCGTCACGCGGGCGAACTGCGACGGCAAGGACTTGGGCTTGCGGAACTCGCCGGACGTGTCGATGTACCCGAGCGGCTGGCAGGTCGCCACCTTGTAGAGGCGCTGCTCTGGATCGCGCAGCGTGTACGGCGTGCCGGCCGCATCGCCCGACATGTAGGCGCCGGCCGTTCGCTCGGGCCACGACGGATCGGACGAGTCCGAGCCATACGTCACCTGGATCACGCGGAACAGGAACCGGCGCGCCCGCTCCGGGTCCTCGGCCACGAGCAGCTCCCCCAGGAACAGGTCGATGCCGTGGAACGAGCGGAACGTCGCCTCGAGGACGTCCTTGCCGAAGATCCGGCCCTTGTAGTCGCTCACCCCTCGCATCAGCTCCGGTTGAGGACCTCGTGGAAGTCCTGGAAGAGCGTCTCGATGTCGTCCTCCGACATCCCGTGCCGCGACAGCGCCTCGCGGAACGCCCGCCGGACGTCGACGACAGCGTAGCCCGTGACCCTGGCCGCCTGGTGGACCCGCGCGAGCGGATACGGATACCCGACGAACGCCGCGTCGTCCGCGACGGAGGCGAGCCGCCCAAGCACTTGCTCGGCCGAGATCGGACCGCGCGCGACGTCCACCCGAAAGGCGTGCGGCGCCGTCGGCGCGAGATGGGCGACGAAGATCTCGCCGGGGTACAGCCGTCCGAACCGCGGGTCGGTCGAGATGCGCGCCGCCCAGCGGACAGGGCCGACCTCGCGGTCGCCCCGACGCTTGAGCAGCGAGACGAGCGGGACGCTCCGCCCCCAGAACAGCGTCGACGCCTTCACGACGCCCACGAGCGCGACGCCTCGCGAGGTGGCGGCGTCGTGGGCGCGGCGAACGGCCGACGGGGGCACCAGCGGACCGCCGTGGAGCGAGCCGTCCACGAGGACCACGTCCCCGGGCTCGACCTCGTCGATCGTCCGGAGCACCTCGGACCACTCCGCCCACTCGCGGAGCGCGTCGACCGGGCGCGGCAGCTCCGGCAGCTTCTCGGGTTCGGTTCCGCACAGCCCGGTCAGGATCTCGGTCGCCAGGCGCGCCATGTCGCGACCGGACACCGCTCGGACGGTTAGCGGCGGCGACGCCACGACTTCCGTCGCGCCATTGGCGAAGCGCACGCGCGCGACCCGGTACGCAGCGACCTGGAACGACCGTCCGTCCGCGACCACGGTGGACCCGCCGTCGATCGCCCATATCGTGCCGGCGTCCGCCGGCGCGACCCGGGTCAGCTCGAAGTCGTCCGGGTGTCCCGGCACGACGACGTCGTCTTCGAGCCCGAGCTGGCCCTCGAGCACCCGGATCTCGGCGGCCGGATGCTCCATCAGGTCCAGGACGAACGAGGCGGCGGCGGCGAGGTCGCCGTCGCCGACGAGGTCGAGCGTCAAGAGCGGCGTCCCCACGTCGGCGCCTGGGTCCCGTCCCATCACGGCGCGAAGCTTAGCCATGGCCCCGGACACGCCCAAGGACCCGTCGGAACATATGTCCGCCATCCCCCCGTGCGAGACTGCCACGCCGCGGCCATCCGCCGCCCGGGGGGCTTCACCCGGATGCCCGACGTGCCGATAGGAAGCGGGGAACAGGCATCCGGAGGGCACATGGGCGCGGGGATCCGCGGGCGTCGGTCGCTCCACGCGGTGCTCGCCGTGCTGCTGGTCGGCGCGGCCATCGGCGCCTTCGTTTATTCGTCGTCGGCGGAGAAGGCCGCGATGCGCGACGCCGCGAAGCGCGCCAGGCTGGCGGCACAGATCAAGCTCGCCAGCGTCCTCGGTGAGCGGGACCTCGAGGAGCCCGCCGAGGGCGATCGGTACACGACGTTGCACGATGCGATCGCGCGCGTGATGCCCGCGGAGATCGACGCGGTTACCCTGTGGTCGCCGACCGGCCGGATCCTGTACCACGACGACCAGGCCAGGATCGGCACCCGGCCGACCTACCCGCGCGAGTTCCTGGGCGATGTCGCGCGCGGCTCGACGGAGACGAAGGTGGAGGCGGCGCTGCTCAAGACCTTCGTCCCGGTCTGGGTCGAACCCGGCGGGACGATCGCCGTCGCGCAGCTGGACCAGCAACTTGGACCGATACGGGCGAGCGCGACACTCTGGAGGACCGCCGCTGGGGTCCTCGGCGCCCTCTCGCTCCTGGTGTTCGTCCGACTTGTCGTCGGCGCGGTGAAGGGCAAGGGTCAGCGAGTCCGGCCGCGGGTCCCGCTCGACGGGACCGGCGTCCGCGTCGGTCCGCGACCGATGGAGCGGCCCGCGCCGCCGGCGACCCCGATGGCTCCCGTCGCGGGACCGCCTACGGGAACGAGCCCCGCTCCGGCCGCATCGAGCGGTGTCGAGGTAGTCAAGCCGCTCGCGTCGAGCGCCAAGTCGGCCCCTGAGCATCGGGCGGCTCCGTCACAGGCGCCGTCGCTTCGCGGCGGTCACGCGCTCGCGAGCCACGAGCCGACCCGCGACGACGCCGCGGCCAAGCGACTGGAGCGCGAGCGGGACGAGGCCATGGCGCGCGCGGAGGCCGCCGAGCGCGTGCTCGACGGGCTGCGGACGCAGCAGCGCGCCGCGCTCGAGCAGGTGGCCGCGCTCGAGGCGCGCCTGATCGCCGCGGCGGACGGGCCGCTGCACTCGCAGGAAGACGTCCAGGCGCTGCGCGACCAGATCCGCGACACTGCCGAGCGCCTGTACCGCACGGAGGAGGAGAACCGCGCGCTCAGGATCCGCGTGAGCGAGCTGGAGAACCCGCTCGCGCCGCCGGGAGGGCTGGTGGCGCAGCTGAACGAGATCGCACACGACCGACTCGCCAGCGGCGGTTGAGCCGGACTGGCCCGACGAGGGGGGATCGGCAGGGATCGAACCGGACACGATCGAGGAACGTCCGGAGGGCGGTGCTTCCTTCGGCGTGTTCCTCCCGGATGCCCTGGATGCGACCACGGTCGCGCCCCGGCGAGGGAGGCGCCGCCGCTCCGGCCGAACACGGATATCGGGCGCTCCAGGGCCCGGTCGCGATCTGGGCGGCACGATCGCGATCTGAGCGCCGGCAGGACCGGGACCGCGGGCCGCTCGCCGGAGCATATGCCCGCTCCGAACCGCGGCGGTGGAGATCCCCCCGACCGCGCGGGCCGGAGGCCCGCGGTCCCGTCTTCGTCGGGAGTTACGCGTCCAGCGCGCGCAGGAGCTCGCGCGCGATCACGACGCGCTGGATCTGGTTGGTCCCCTCGTAGATCTGCGTGATCTTGGCGTCCCGCATCATCCGTTCGACCGGGTACTCGCGGACGTAGCCGTAGCCGCCGAGGATCTGCACGGCGTCGGTCGTAACCGCCATCGCGGTGTCCGACGCGAAGCACTTGGCCATCGCGGACATCTTGGTCATCCGTTCGTGGTCCTCCGCGTCGCACAGCGCGAGCGCCTTGTAGACGAGCAACCGCGACGCCTCGATCCGCATCGCCATGTCGGCGAGCATGAACTGGATCGCCTCGAACTCCGCGATCGCCCGCCCGAACTGCCTGCGCTCGGTCGCGTACCGAGCCGCCTCGTCGAACGCGCCCTGGGCGATCCCCAGGGCCTGCGCGCCGATCAGCGGCCGCGAGTAATCGAGGGTGCGCATCGCGATCTGGAATCCCTCACCCTCGTCGCCGATCAGCCGGTCCCTCGGGATCTTCGCGTCGTCGAGGACGACCTCGCGCGTCGGCGAGCCGCGGATCCCCATCTTGTCCTCCTTGCGGCCGAACGAGACGCCCGGGTCGTCCCTCATCACTAGGAACGCCGAGATCCCTTTCGAGCGCAGCTCCGGGTCCTTTGTCGCGAAGACCACGTAGGCCTGGGACACACCGGCGCCCGTGATGAAGCGCTTCGTTCCGTTCAGGGTGAAACCGTCGCCGGCGCCGGCGTACCGCGTCCGCAGGGACGCGGCGTCGGAGCCGGCACCTGGCTCGGTGAGCGCGTAGGACATCAACACGTCCCCTCGGACGATCGCCTCGATCGTCGAGCGGCGCTGCTCCTCGCTTCCCGCGAGCATCAGCGGCACCACACCGAGCTTGGTGACGGCCGGTGCCAGAGCCAGGCCCGCCGACACGCGCGACAGCTCCTCGACCATCACGCCGAAGGCGAGCGCGCCGCCGCCCGAGCCGCCGTACTCCTCGGGGAACCCCACGCCGGTCAGCTCGTTGTCGACGAGCACCCGGTACAGGTCATCGGGCCACTCGTCGGTCTCGTCGATCTCGGCGGCACGGGGCCCGATCTTCTCTTCGGCGATCTGCCGGACGAGCGCGCGGAACGCCTCCAGCTCCTCGGGCAGGTCGAAGCGGTCGCCCGTCTCCATCCGCCCTGGGTCAGGCCGCGGCCGGGTTGCGGATGACGAGCGCGTCGCCCTGCCCCCCGCCGCCACACACGGTCGCGCCACCCAACGGCAGACCGCGACGACGCAGCTCGTACGCGAGCGTGAGGACGAGCCGGGTCCCGCTCATCCCGATCGGATGGCCCAGCGCGACCGCGCCGCCGTTCACGTTCACCATCTCCCGGTCGATGCCGAGGATCTTCGTGACGTTCAGCGCGACGGCGGCGAAGGCCTCGTTCACTTCGAGCAGCCCCAGATCATGCACGTCGAGCCCGGCCTTCTTCAGCGCTGCGTGGAGCGCCGTCGCCGGCACCGTGTGAAGGTAGGCGAACCGGTCGGCCGACATCCCGTGCGAGACGATCTCGGCGAGCGGGGTCCACCCTCGCTCGCGGGCGAGCTCCGTGCGCGCGACGACCACGGCGGCTGCGCCGTCGGAGAGCTGCGAGGCGTTTCCCGCCGTGATCGTTCCGCCGTCTCTGAACGCCGGACGAAGCGCGGCCAGCGTCTCCTCGGTGGTGTCGGGTCGGATGCCCTCGTCGCGCGCGAACACGACCGGGTCACCGGTGCGCTTCGGGATCTCGACGGCGACGACCTCCTCGGCGAGGCGGCCGTCCTCCCAGGCGGCGTGCGCGAGCGCGTGGCTGCGTGCGGCCCAGTCGTCCTGTTCCTGGCGGGTGATGCCGATCTCGGCGTTCACCTCGTCGGAGGCCTCGCCCATCGTCATGCGCGTGAACGTCGACCACAGGCCGTCGTGCTGCATCGAGTCGATCAGCTCGGTGTTCCCGAGTCGTGAGCCCTCCCGTGCCCTCGGGAGCACGTAGGGCGCGTTCGTCATCGACTCCATCCCGCCCGCGACGACGACGTCGACCTCGCCCACCCGGATCAGCTGATCGGCGAGCGCGATCGCGTTGATTCCGGACAGACAAACCTTGTCCACGTTCACCCCTGGCACCTCGCGAGGGATCCCGGATGCGATGGACACCTGACGTGCCGTCGTCTGCCCGGTCCCGGCGCGAAGGACCTGGCCCATGATCACGTAGTCGACGCGATCGGCCGGCACGCCCGCTCGCGCGAGCGCCTCGCGCACCGCGATCGTCCCGAGCTCGACCGCGGAGAAGGGCGCGAGCGATGCCCCGAACTTCCCGATCGGTGTCCGCGCGCCGCCGATGATCACCGACGAAGCCATGGCCGTCCTTTCCGTACCCGGAGCTATGCCGAGTCTACGCGCCAGCGTCGGAACACCTCGAGGCCGTCGGGACAGAACTGCACTCGCCCGATCAGCCCGTCGACGTCCCCAAGCGACAGGAACGCTCCCCACGCCACCTCGGCGGCCTGGTGCCGGATCGGACCATCCCAGACGACGTCGTAGACGCCGCCCAACACGTGCCCGTCCGGCCCGTCGTATCGGTGACGGAACCGGAACGTCGGCCGGGCCGTCACGCCGAGCTCCTCCTCGACCTCTCGCGCCGCGGCCTCGTCGTAGGTCTCCCCCGGCGCGTTCACGCCGCCGGCCGTGACGTCGTACATCCCGGGATAGACGTCCTTCGTCTCCGTGCGCCGGTGCACGTAGACGCGTCCTACGGCGTCCAGCACGACCACATAGGTGCAGCGGTGGAGAAGCTTTCGATGGCGCATCTCGCGGCGCGGGACGACCGCGATGACGACGTCGTCATCGTCCACGACCTCGACGAGCTCCTCGACGAACCGGCCCACAACGCGTTCGGTTGGAGCGTATCCCGCGGCCGCTGCCTAGTTGCGGTTCGCGAGGGCCTTCTCGATCACGACGAGAATGTCGTCGCCGACGAGCTCGTCGCGTTCAATCAACGCCTCGCGCAGCTCCACGACGACGTCGCGGTTCGCGTCGAGCAGCTCGGCGACGCGCTCCTTCTGGCGGGTGAGGATGTCCTCGACCCGCTGCTTCGCGTCGGCGTCGCCGAGGACCTTGCCGACCAGGTTCTTGCTGCCGATCGGCCCCTCGCTGACGGCGTCGTACGAGATCAGGGACCCCGCCATGCCGAACGAGCCGACCATCTGCGCGACGAGGGTCGTCGCGACGGCCAGGTCGGACGCCGGCCCCGTCCCCGATTCGCCGAGGAACGTCTCCTCGGCGACCATCCCACCGAGCGCGATCGCGACGTGCGACTCGACCTCGGAACGAGACCGGGTGAACCGTTCCTCGATATCGCCGTGCGCGAGGAGCCCCAGCGCCTGCCGCCGCTTGATGATCGAAAGGACCTCGAGGCGCCGGCCCTTCCCGAGGAAGTACGCGACCGTCGCGTGACCGGCCTCGTGCGTGGCGATCGCGGCCCACTCGCCGTCGGTGTACGCGACCGGCTGCTTGAGCCCGATCTCCTCGGTGAGCTTCGCCCCGTACACGTCGTCGAGCGTCATCTCGCGCCGGCCGTTGCGCAGCGCGATCAGTAGCGCCTCGTCGAACGTGTGCTCGATCATCACCGGGGTGTACCCGAACGTGTCGTGCGCGAGCCGCTCGCGGGCGACGTAGTCCTCGAGCTGCATGTGATGCACCTTGCGGTCGAGAAAGAAGTCGATCAGGTCGCGCCTGCCCTGTTTGGTCGGCAGATCGAAATACAGGCGCTGATCGAAGCGTCCCGGTCGCAGGAGCGCGCCGTCCAGGTCGTCGGCTCGGTTCGTCGCTGCGATCAGCAGGATGTTGTTGTACTCCGGCTTCCCGACGGCGATGCGGTTCTCAGGACGGAGGAATCGATTGACGAACTCGATCGCGCGGTGGCGCAACCGCCTGGTCGCAGGGGGCTTGTCGATCGACTGCATCTGTATGAGGAGCTCGTTCACGAGTCCGGCGTCGCTCGCACCGAACATCGGCGAGACCGTACGGTCGAGTCGGGTCCCGGGAGGAGACGCGGCGACGCCTCTGCGGTGACCACCGATCGCATCGATCTCATCGATGAACCCGATCGCCCCACCTTCTCTGCGCGCCAGCTTGCGCAGCCGCCGGAAGAAGGAGCGCACGCGTGCGGCGCTCATGCCGAACCAGACCGACTGGAACGACGTAGACGAGGCGAACAGGAACGGAACGCCCGCCTGCTTGGCCATCGCCTTAGCGAGGTACGTCTTCCCCGTCCCCGGCGGTCCTTCGAAGAGGATCCCCCGACGCGGGGTTCCGCCCAGCTCGTCCCGGAACGTCGCGTACCCGAGGAACACGTCCAGCGTCCTCACAACCTCGTCCACCTGCGTGTCCAGACCGCGGACGTTGGTCAATCCGATCTCGATCTGCTCGGGGTGAACCACCATGTGCGGGGACCGGCCGCTCAGCAACGGCGCGAGCATCACGACGGCCAGCAGCAGGATCAACAGGATCGGCACCCAGAGCAGGGTCTCGGGGCCAACCGTCGGGAGGTCGAACGGGTTGTGGGTGGCGTAGCGATACCAGACGTACGCGTCGATCCCGCCGAGCACCGCGAGGAGTTTCCAGATCCTCCGTCGCCGGGTGCGCTCGCGGATCCGGAAGACGTCGGCCTTCCCCTGCTGCAGCAACTTCGACCCGGCGAGGATGGTGGCGGCCGTCGACTCGTCCTGCTTCACGCTGCCTCCAGGCCGGGCAAGTCACCCAGCGCCCTCTCTATCTACCCCATACCGGGGGACGCCTGCATCGGCCCTTCGTCCTACGTCCTCGCTCGAAGGTCTAGGGCGCCGCGCCATGCGCGGGCCGCCGCCGAGCCGCTATCGTCTGGTCCACCGGCCGATCGCGCTGGGTGAACGGCGCGTGGAGGACGCATGGCCAGGAAGAAGCTCCCGCCGGTTGCGGCCGAGGACGCCCGGACGGTGGGCGCGCTCCTTCGGGCGCTTCGCCGTGGCGCCGGCTTCCGGGCCGTCCAGGACGCCGCCGAGGCGCCCGGATGCCCGGCGGCTCGGCAGACGATCTACGCCTACGAGCGCGGCGGCCTGACGCCGTCCCTGGCGCAGTTCCTGGAGCTCGTCGAGTTCTACGCCCTGAAGGCCGAGCCGGGGGCGGACGCCAAGCCGATCGACGACCTCCGCTCCCAGGCCGTTGCCGCCATCGTCAAGGCGATGTCGCTTCCCGTGTATCACGTCACCGGGGCGATGCGGCTCATGGCGAGGCTGCAGCCCGACTCGCCGCCCGCCGCCCGGTCGCGATGACGGCCCTCGACCACGTCGGGATCGCGGTGGAGGACCTCGACGCCGCAGTCGAGCTGTACGCGAGCGTCCTCGGCCTCGAACCGGTGCACCGCGAGACGGTTGCCGCGCAGGGCGTCGAGGAGGTCCTGCTGGCGGCGGGCGCGTCGTACGTCCAGCTGCTCGGGGCGCTCGGCCCCGACACGCCGGTCGGGCGGTTCCTCGAGCGGCGCGGGCCGGGCGTGCACCACGTCGGCTACCGCGTCGCCGACGTCTCGAGCGAGCTCGATCGGCTGCGGGCGCAGGGCGTCCCGCTCGTAGACGACGCGCCTCGTCCGGGCTCACGCGGCACATCGATCGCGTTCGTACACCCCGCGGGGATGGGAGGCGTGCTGGTCGAGCTGGTTCAGGAGACGGGCCGGCCGTAGTGGCCGCGGTCCCGCAGGAGGTGATTCAGCTCGTCGATCGCGGCCTCGGTCTGGCGGTCGACCTTGCCGAACCGGATGTCGGGGATCTGGACCCCGAAGACGCGGATCGGACTGCCGCGGTGCAGCTCGATCGTGCCGATGCCGGGAAACACCGCCCACTGCTCGATCGTGAACCGCCTAACGTCATGCCACGGAACGAACCGCGTCGTCAGGGGGTTGCGAACGAGGAGCCCTCGCTCCACGGCGATGATCGCCGAGCCGGCGATGCGGAAGATCAAGAAGTAGCCGACCACGGCGACGAGGGGATAGGCGATCAGGTACTCGTGCGAGGCCAGCGGTGTCGTCAGGACCTTCGTCAGCAGCATGAGCGTTACCCCGGAACCCGTCAGCAGCAGTCCCTTGGCCCACTCCCGGCTGCGGTACACGCGTCGCACGTTGCCTCCCCGTTTCCCCATCGATCTCCTGGCCGATCTGCCCGGTTCCCCCCACTCGTTCGGCACGTCGGAGGTGCGACTGTAACGGAGCGCGGAGACGGCGTCCGGACGCCGCTCCTAGCCGGACAGGTCGGTCATCCCTGGCCCGGGTGCGTTGACCAGCACGGCCACGTTTCCCTCGGGGAGGGCGCCATCGCCCATGAGCTGGTGGACGTGACCGGTCTCCTCGTACCGGTAGGTGTGCCCGAGCGTGGTCGCCACCTTGCCCTCGCGGACGAGGTCATTGAACGCGGCGGCCTGCTCGTCGTTGAACAGGTGCGACCCTTGGTACCGCTTCTGCAGATACCAGAGGTAGCGGACGTCCACCATCGTGTCGTAGCCGCTCGTGCCGGCGCAGATCACGACCATCCCCCCTCGGTCGCACACGAAGATCGAGGTCGGGATCGTGTCCTGGCCCGGGTGCTCGAAGACGATCCTGGGACTCGTCCTGTCGCCGAGCACGTCCCAGATCGCCTTGCCGAACGCCTTCGCGCCGTCGAACCAGGCCTTCCAATCGGGCGAATCCCACCTCGGCGGCACGCCCCAGTGCGAGAAGTCCCTGCGGTTGACGTAGCCGACCGCGCCGCGGGACGTCGCGTAGGCGCCTTTCTCATCGCTCGACACGACCGCCACCGCGCGGCCGCCGGCGAGCGTGACGAGCTGGACGGCGAGCGACCCGAGCCCGCCCGAGGCTCCCCAGACAAGGACGACGTCGCCCTGCCGAACGATGTGCGGCGGCCACCCGTAGAGCATTCGATACGCGGTCGCGCCGGTGAGCGTCGGCGCGGCCGCCTCCTCCCACGTCAGCTGCTCGGCTTTGGGCAAGCACTGGTGCGCCTGGACCTTGCAGAACTGCGCGAACGAACCCCAGCACGTGTCGTAGCCCCAAACGCGGAACGACGCCGCGAGGCCCGGGTCGTTGCCCGCCGTGACCCACGGATCGTCGAGGTCCCACTGCCCGGCGTGGATCACCACGTGGTCGCCGACGCCCACGTTCGTGACCCGGTCGCCGACGGCGTAGACGACCCCCGACGCGTCCGACCCGACGATATGGAAGTCCGTCGGCTCGCCCCACCGGGCCTGCGTCTTCGTGACGTCGACGGGGACGCCCCGGGCGGCCCACACGTTGTTGAAGTTGACCCCGGCCGCCATGACCATCACGAGCGCGTCGTGCGGCCCGAACTCGGGGACGTCGATCACCTCGTCGCGGATCGCGTCCGTGGGCTCGCCGTAGCGGTCGGGCCGGACGAGCTGGGCGTGCATCCTGCGCGGAACCGCACCGATCGGCGGGACATCGCCCACCTCGAACAGGTCCTTGCCCACGGCCTCACCCCTGTCGCGTCGCAAGCGGAGCGCTCGGCACGATAGGCGAGGTCGGGTGGACCGACAAACGTCCGCCGGACTCGGTCACGAGGTCTCGACGAGGGCGAGGCTCTCGGGGCACGTCGCCGCACGGCCGCACCACGCGCAGTGTCGTCCCGGCCGCAGCTCGGGCGGGCGGCCGCCGCGCAGGGCCGCCGACGAACGCGTCGCGGCCATCACACGGTCGGCCGCGTGATGGAGCGTCCGTTCGTCGACGTCCTCGGACTGCCACTCCCCCGACTCGAGGAAGAACGAGGCGACCCGGTACGGCGGCACGCCGAACCGAAGCGTCATGAGGAGCGCGTAGAACCGCATGTCCTCGGGATACTCCGGGTACGCGCCGCCGCTCTTCAGATCGATCACCAGCCGCGAGGCCCGGCCCGGCGCGAGCGGATCGGGACGCCCGAGGACCAGGTCGACCTGGCCCGACAGCACGAGCGCGCCGCCGAGGAGCTCGGCGCGGACCCGAAGCTCGGCGACCGGCGCCAGCATCGTCCGGATCTCGCGCAGCGGTGGGAACGAGCCGCGGAAATGCGTGAGTCGCCGCAGGACGTGGAGCAGGTGGTCGTCCTGGTCGAGCTGGTCGAGCCGGCGCCAGTACGTTGCGAAGCGCGGATCGTCCTCGGACAGGCGCTCGGCGGCCTTGGCGGCGACCGCCTGCGCGCCGGTCTCGTTGCGCGCCCCGACCTCGAGCTCGATCGCGCGGTGGAGCAGCGTCCCGATCGCGCTGGTGCGGGAGTGCGCGAACGGCTCCGTCTCGCCGAGCACGGCGGCCGCGAGCTTGCCCTCGCATCGCGTCAGGTCGTTCAACCGGTCCTTGCCGAGCCACAGCGGTTCGGACAGGTCCAGCCCGCGGACCGCGTCCTCGATCCGATCGCGCAGGCCCTGCGCGACGTCGGCCGGGAACACGGGCCGCGGCTCTTTGCCGATGAGCCGGTCGAGCGTCCGCTGCTGAACGGCCGTGACGTCCACGTCGCGATCGTATGGAGGACCACCGACACGTCCACCGCCGACACGCGGGTCGCGCCGCGGCGCGCGGTGCTACGGATAGAGCGTGACCGAAGAGACGGACGACGTCCTCCGCGCGCTCGCGGACCCCGAGCGACTCGCGATCGCCGGCCTGCTCGCACGTGGGTCGTGCACGGCCACGGTGCTCGCCGAGGAGCTCGCACTGCCGCTCGCCCGGCTGCGCAAACATCTGAATCGTCTCACCGCGAGCGGCCTCGCGCGGCTCGAGCCGGACCGGCGCACGTACCGGCTCGACCCCGAGACGCTCCGCCGCGTTGCGGCGCAGGTGGGGCCGCCGCGCGAGGCCGGCCTCGCCCTCGGCGCCGCGAACGAGGACGAGCAGGCGGTCCTTCGGACGTTCTTCCGCAAGGGCCGCCTCACCGAGATCCCCGCGAGGGAGTCGAAGCGACGCATCGTGCTCGAGCGCATCGCGATCGAGTTCGACCCGGGCGTGCGGTACGACGAGCGGGAGGTCAACGCGATCGTCGGCCGGTTCTTCCACGACCACGCGGCGCTCCGCCGGTACCTGGTGGACGAGGGCTTCCTCACCCGCGAACGCGGTCGGTACTGGCGGACAGGCGGCCGCGTCGAGGTGTGAGGCGGGTCGCCGCGGAGTCCGACGCGCACGCGACCGGCGGGCACGCCGGCGACGATAGACTGCGGGGCAATGGCCACGACCGACGAGGAGCTCCCGCGGTCCGAGGACGGCCCGCCGATCGTCTCCGTCGATGAACGGATCGAGGAGCTCAGACGTCGCAAGGCCGCGCTCCTAGACGCCGCGCGCGAGGGCGCGGTCCGCAAGCAGCACGAGCGCGGCAAGCAGACGGCGCGCGAGCGGATCGAGCTGCTCCTCGACCGTGGCTCGTTCTCCGAGACCGATCCGTTCGCCGTGCACCGTTCGCGCGACTTCGGCGTCGGCCGCAGCCACCCGCCCGGCGACGGCGTCGTCACCGGGTTCGGCACGATCGACGGGCGGAAGGTATTCGTCGCGTCGCAGGACTTCACGGTGTTCGGCGGTTCGCTCGGTGAGGTGCACGCCCAGAAGATCTGCAAGGTGCTCGACCTCGCGATGTCGACGGGCGCGCCGTTCATCCAGATCAATGACTCTGGCGGCGCCAGGATCCAGGAGGGTGCCGCGTCGCTCGCGGGGTACGGCTACGTCTTCGAACGCAACGTGCGCGCGAGCGGCGTGATCCCGCAGATCAGCGTGATCATGGGGCCTTGCGCCGGCGGCGCCGTTTACTCCCCCGCCATCACCGATTTCACGTTCATGGTCCGTGAGACCTCGCACATGTTCATCACGGGTCCGGACGTGATCAAGGCCGTGACGGGCGAAGACGTCACCTTCGAGGCGCTCGGTGGCGCGCAGACGCACGCGTCCAAGAGCGGCGTCTCGTCGCTCGTGGCCGGCGACGAGGAGGAGTGCTTGGCGATGGTCCGGCACCTCCTGTCGTATCTGCCGTCGAACAACCTGGAGGACGCGCCCTCCTACGCGCCCGTCGACGACCCGGAGCGCCGCGACGAGGGCCTCACACTCCTCGTGCCGGATTCGGCGAGGGAGCCGTACGACATGCACGAGGTGATCCGGCGCATCGTCGACGACGGCGACTTCTTCGAGGTCTTCCCGTTCTGGGCGATGAACATCGTCGTCGGGTTCGCGCGGCTCGACGGGCGGACGGTCGGGGTCGTGGCGAACCAGCCGAAGGTGCTCGCCGGGACGCTCGACATCGAGTCCAGCGAGAAGGCGTCGCGGTTCGTCCGGTTCTGCGACGCGTTCAATGTGCCGCTGGTGACGTTCGTCGACGTGCCGGGGTTCCTGCCCGGGACGGCGCAGGAGTACGGCGGCATCATCCGTCACGGGGCCAAGCTGCTTTACGCGTTCGCCGAGTCGACGGTGCCGCGCCTGACCGTGATCACGCGCAAGGCCTACGGCGGCGCCTACCTCGTGATGAACTCGAAGCACCTGCGCGCCGACGTCGCGTACGCGTGGCCGACCGCCGAGATCGCCGTCATGGGTCCCGAGGGCGCCGTCAACATCGTGAACCGCAAGGAGCTGGAGGCGGCCGAGGACGCGGAACGCCGGCGAGCCGAGCTGATCGCCGAATACCAACGGACGTTCGCGACGCCGTACGTCGCCGCGGAGCGCGGCTTCATCGACGACGTGATCGAGCCCGCCGAGACGCGCCCGCGGCTGGTACACGCGCTCCGCATGCTCGCGACCAAGCGCGAGGCGGTCCCGGCCCGCAAGCACGGGAACATCCCGCTGTGAGCGACGAGCGCCGCTTCGAGCTCCCCGAGGGTCTGACCCCTGAGGAAGCACGCGCCGTGCTCGTCGCCCTCGAGCGGTACTTCGTGAAGGAGAGCCCGCACCCAGACCCGTGGGTGCTGGCCGGCCGCGTCGAGTCGACCGGGCAGGGGGCGCTGCAAGCGCGCCGGTTCACCGACGAGCCGTGGCGAGCGAACCCCTACGCACCGTACGCGCGACGCGGCACCCCGGCACTTCACGGCCGCGGCGACGCGCGCTGACGTCGGTGGATGTATCCGCCGACGCCAACCGGGCAGTGGCCTCGTGCCCGAGCTGCGGAGCTGAGTACCGAGCCGGGTTCGACACGTGCCGCGACTGCGGCGTCGCACTCAAGCCGCTCGATGAGGGCGCGGGTGGGACCGAGAACGTCCGTCGCGGCACGATCGAGGTCGTCGAGCGGGCCGATGCCGTTGCCGGGGATGCCGAGGACGCGCCCGCCGACGCACCCGACGCGGTCGACGCGGACGACGACCCGTCAGACCTGTTCTACGCCGAGGAGCATCCCGTTCGGATCGTGCTCGCGCGGGTCGATCCGCTCGACGCCGCGGACGTCGCGGAGCGACTGGAGAAGGCCGGAATCGGCGCGCGCGGTGCGGCGCCGGACGAGAACGGGTGGGCATCTGTCGTGATCCACGACACATGCCTGCCCGAGGCACAGGCGATCCTCGCGGAGATGGGGCTCGGCGCGGCCGACACGATCGACGAGGAGGACGATCCGGACGAGCAAGAGGAGCTCCCCGAGGACGCGTGGGCTCGGACGAACCGGCGCGTCTGGGGCGCCGGCGACGATGCCGATGCCACCGGCGACGCCGACGGAGCGGCGCCCGTCGATGCTGATCCCTTCGTCCCCGTGGCGTCGTTCTTTGCGGCGGATGCGCGGGCCGGCGCCGAACGGCTCGCCGAGGCGGGGATCGACGTGCGGATCGTGGTCGACCGCTCCGGAGCGTCCTCGGTCCGCCAGGCCGAGCTCCGGGTCCGGCCGGACCGATTCCACGACGCCGGCCGCATCCTGCACATCGAGGTGTAGGCAGGACGGATGGCGGCGGCGTGACCGGCGGCCGCCGCGCCGCGACCTAGCCCTCGTACTCGGCGCCCGCCGACGATCCGCAGAACGTCGTCGGGAGGAGGTCGAGCCGCGACGCCTCGATCTCCTCGTCCCAGCTGAACGCCGGCACGAGCGTGACGCGGTCGAGCTCGAGGATCGTCCCATGGACGTCGTACCGGTTGGGATCGGCTTCGCTGCGGACCGCCGTCATGACGGCGAGGCGACGGAGCGGGTCCTCCCCGCACGACATCCACCGCACGACACCCTCGTCGGCGAACCCCCAGTCGAAGACGTTCGTCCCTGCGCGAAGGCCGAGCTCGGGGTCCCAGTCGTCACCCGGCGCCCCCACCTCGAGCCGCTGGAACCCGTCGGTCTCGTCGAACCGATAGAGGCTGAGCGGGAGATCGGAGGGAGACGCCCACCCCGTCTGCACGGCGATCTCTGCGCGACCGTCCGCGTCCACGTCCGGAGCGGCGAACACGTGACAGAGCCACGGCGTCTCACACTCGGGGATGGCGCGCCTGACGACGCCATTCTTCCCGCCGAGCTGTACGCGGAGCTCGTATCGCCCCGGCTCGTTCTCGGCGCACGGCTCCACGGTGTCGACGACCACCCGATCGGCGACGCCGTCACCGTCGACGTCGGCATCTATGTCCGTCAGGTCGCAGACCCACGAGGGCATAACGTCGCCGCCAGGTGAGCCGGTGGGCGACGGGGTCGGCACACCTGTATCGCCCGGCGCCGGCTCGGCCGCCGGACCGATCACACGCGACAACCCATAGACGGTCGCGCCGGACGCCGCGAACGCAACGACGACGATCGTCACGACGCCCGCGCGACGGACGACCCGTCGACGGGCGCGCCGCCGGACGATGCGCTCGACGACGCCGTCGGTCCCAACCGGCAGCGTCGCCCCGCGGACGCGGGACCTGATGCGTTCATCGGTGCGCGACATCGTTCACCTCCTCATCGTCGGCGAGCGTGGCCGCGAGCGCCTCCCGAGCCCGGTGGAGCGAGCTCTTGACGGTGCCCTCCGAGATCCCGAGCGCACGGGCGATGTCGGCGACGTCCATGTCGAGGTAGTAGTGGAACACGGCGACCTCGCGGCGCCGTGGGGGAAGCGCGCGCAGGGCCCCCACGACGTCTGCACGATCCTCGGCCTCGGCGATCGGCGCCCGCTCGGACAGCTCCGCGCCGAGGCGCCGGCGCGCCGAGACCTCACGCAGGAGCCGTCGAAGACGGTCGCGGAGCAGGTTTCGTGCGACCGCCGCGACCCAGGCCGGAAGCGACTCGATCCGGTGACCGCGCTCCGACGCCTCCCAGGCCCGAGCGAGGGCCTCCTGGACGGCGTCCTCGGCCGCCTGCACGCTGCCCCCCAGGAGCGTCATCGCGTTCACGAGGCGGACGTAGTCCGATGCGACGAACCGGCGGATCTCGTGCTCGTCCAGACGTCCCTCCTCGGCTACCGTCATGTGAGGAACGACGCTGGGCGGCCGCGGGTTGCTCGAGCGGACGGGTAACGGAGGAATGGGCCTTGGACGCGACCAAGACGTCCGGCGCGGTGGACGGGATCGACACGGCGCGACGGGCGCTGGCCGCCGAGCGGTGCGGCCCGCCGCGCGTGTGGGGAAACGGGCCGGGCGACACCTACGGCTGGCACGCGCACGGCTACCACAAGGTGCTGTTCTGCCTCGACGGATCGATCGTGTTCCACACGCGCGACGGCGATGTTGCCCTCGAGGCCGGCGACCGGCTGGACCTGCCTCCGGGCGCGGAGCACGCAGCGACGGTGGGCCCGTCCGGCGTCCGCTGCGTGGAGGCCGAACGCTGAGCGGGCCGCGGGCCCGGCTCTGCTACCGTTCGCGCCGCATGAGAACCGCGTGGGCCACCCGCGCCGTCGCCGTGGCCGTTGTGTCGTCGGCCGTGGCGTCGGCGTGTACGGCGGAGGCGTCGAACGACCCCGACCCGACCTCGCCCGCTCCGACCGGTTCGACGGCGTCGTCACCCACCGGCTCACCGGAACCCCGGCTGCGCGGGTTCGAGAACATCCAGCACGTGATCTTCATCGTGCAGGAGAACCGGTCGTTCGATCACTACTTCGGCACGTTCCCGGGCGCGGACGGGATCCCCACCGATGCGAAGGGGCGGTTCACGGCATGCAACCCCGACCCCGTGACCGGCGTCTGCGCGCGGCCGTACTACGACGACACGCCCAAGGACGCGGGTGGTCCGCACGTGCAGTGGGCGTCGGTCGTCGACATCAACGACGGCAGGATGGATGGCTTCGTCGAGATGGCGGTCCGGAGCTCGAACCGGTGCGCCGCGGCGTCCGAGCGGAACACGCCGCTCTGCAGAGAACGCAACGGCCCGCAGGGACAGCCCGACGTGATGGGCTACCACGACGCGCGCGAGATCCCCAACTACTGGCGGTACGCCGAGGAGTTCGTCTTGCAGGACCGGATGTTCGCGCCCGCAGACTCGTGGACGCTGCCGGCGCACCTCTACCTCGTGTCGGCCTGGTCGGCACGGTGCACCGATCCGCGTGACCCGATGAGCTGCACGACGGACGTCGGGCTGAGCGGGGTCTGGGATCGGCTGCGCGAGGGACTCAGACGGCCGCTCTACGCGTGGACCGACATCACGCACCTGCTGCACGAGGCGGGCGTGAGCTGGGCGTACTACGCGGGTGGCGCGATCTGCTTCGAGGGCCGTCCGTGCGAGGACGAGCCCGCCAGCTTCATCCAGACGCCGCTCCCCTGGTTCACGACCGTGCGCGAGAACCGGCAGCTCCGCAACATCCAGCCGCACGACGCCTACTTCGAGGCGATCGAGGACGGCACGCTGCCGACGGTGTCCTGGGTCGTCCCGGGGCGCGGCGGAATCAGCGAGCACCCCGGCACCGGCGCGCCGATCACGCGAGGGCAGGCGTACGTCACCGGCCTGATCAACGCGATCATGCGCTCGGACTACTGGGAGCGGACGGCGATCTTCCTGACGTGGGACGACTGGGGCGGGTTCTACGACCACGTCGAGCCGCCGCGCGTCGACGAGGCCGGATACGGGATCCGCGTCCCCGCACTCGTGATCAGCCCGTGGGTGAGGCCCGGGACGATCGATCACCAGACGCTGTCGTTCGACGCGTACCTCAGGTTCATCGAGGACCTGTACCTGGACGGTCAGCGGCTCGACCCGAAGACCGACGGACGGCCCGACTCCCGGCCGATCGTCCGGGAAGAGGTGAAGATCCTCGGAGACCTCCGCACGCTGTTCGACTTCAAGCAGGAGCCGCTGCCGCCCCTGATCCTGCCGCTGCGCCCCGAGCCGGGTCCGGCGTCCGAGCCCGGCGGGTAACGACGTGTGTCCGCGCGTCGTGATGTTCGAACGGCGACCGTTCCCGCACCAGTACAGCATCGAGCAGGTCTTCGACCTCGTCCGGAATCACCTGCCGGACCGATTCGAGGTACACAAGGTCGTCGCCGCACGGTACAGCACGGGCGTCATGAACCGGATCGTGTCGATCGTCGACGCCCGTAGGCGCCAAGGCGACGTGAACCACATTGTCGGCGACGTGCATTTCCTGGCGCTCGGCCTCGACCCGGCCCGGACCGTCCTGACGATCCACGACGCCGAGTTCATGGAGCGCGCGAGCACGCTCAAGGGGTGGCTGTACCGGTGGCTGTGGCTGCGGCTACCCATCCGAAGGTCGCGCGTCGTGGTCATGCCGACGGCCGCGGTCGTCGACGACCTCCAGCGGTACGTGCGTGTCTCGGCCGCGAAGCTCCGGGTGATCCCCGATCCGGTCTCGCCGGCGTTCGCAGACCCGGAGCCCGAGCGACGGCCCGGGGCGTCGGCCCCCCGGATCCTGGTCGTCGGGACGCGCTCGAACAAGAACCTGGAACGGTCGATCGCGGCGCTCGAGGGGTTGGGGGTGCGGCTCGTCGTGCTGGGGCCGCTCGGCGCGGCGCAGCGACGACTGCTCGCCGAGCGCGGCGTGGAGCACGAGGAGCACGTCGACGTGCCGGGCGACCGCGTCGTCGACCTGTACCGCGGCGCCGACCTCCTGCTGTTCCCGTCGACCAAGGAGGGCTTCGGCGTGCCGATCGTGGAGGCGCAGGCGAGCGGCCTGCCGGTCGTGACGTCGGATCTCTCGCCGATGCGGGAGGTGGCCGCGGATGGCGCGTGCCTCGTGGACCCGTTCGACGTCGCCTCGATCCGCGCCGGCGTGCGCCGGGTGCTCGACGACGCCGGGTTCCGCGAGCGGCTGGTCGAGGGCGGCCGGCGCAACGTCGAACGGTTCGAGCCCGGTGCGGTGGCGGCGGCCTACGCCGCCGTCTACGACGAGGTGCTCGCGGCGACCTCGCCGTAGGCCTCCACGAGCCGGCGGGCGGTCGCCGACCACGTGAATGCCGCCGCTCGCCGCCGGCCGGCCTCGATCAGGGCGGCCCGTCTGGGTTCGTCCCACAACGTGCCACGCAGGGCACCGGCGATCGCCGCCTCGTCGGTGGGGTCGGGCAGGAGCGCCGCGTCCGCCGCGACCTCCGGCAGCGCACCGCCGGTCGACGCCACGACGGGTACCCCGAGCGTCATCGCCTCCAGCATGGGGAAGCCGAACCCCTCGTACAACGACGGGTACGCGAGGACGGCGGCTCCCTCGAGCAGCGCGCGGCGCGCGCCGGCGTCGACGTACCCCGCGAGCACGATGCGGTCGCGGGCGTGCGTCGCGGCGATCGTGCGCTCGACGTTGGGTCGGTCCGGCCCGTCGCGTCCCGCGATCACGAGCCGCAGGTCGGCATCGTCGTCCGCCACCGCGTCGAAGGCCCGAACCAGCATCGGCAGGTTCTTGCGCCGTTCCAGCGTGCCGAGCGCGAGGACGTAGCGCCCGCGATCGAGCGACGCCTCCAGCGCGGAAGGGAGCGGCCGGGCGAGGCTCAGTCTGGGCACGCCGAAGGGCACGACCACGACTCGGTCCGCCGGCAACCCGGGCAGGGACCGCCGGACCTCGTCCGCGACGGTCCGGGTCGTGCAGTGCACCCACGAGCCGCGCGCGACGGCGCGCCGGAGGATCGCCCCGAACCGTCGGACCGCGGGCGGGGCTCCGCTATCGGGGGACGCGAACGTCGCGTCGTGGACCGTCACGATCGACGGAAGCGCGCTCGGCGGGACGACGAACGCCGTCCCATGGATCACCCGAGCGGGGCGGACGAGCGGGTCGACCCGCGGGCGATCCGCGGAAGCCCACGCCGCGAGCAGCGCCCTCGTCGGTACCGGCAGCCGGCGCGTTCCCGGGGGAAGCGAGGCATCGGCACGAAGGAGCCGCGTGCCGATCGCGTACGGCAGCAGGCGCACGGAACCGGTCTCGCCGAGCGCGCCGAAGAGCTCGGCGACCGCGTTGCCGATGCCCGTCCGCACGTCGGCGAGCGGCGTGACGTCGAACGCGACCGGCAGCGGGTCGTCGACCACGGCCAGTTCCTAGCACACGGCCGCGCGATCGGGCCGCCGTCGGCCCGATGGGCCGCCCGACGGGCACGCCGTGGACACACGTGGCGGTGCGTCCGGATAATCCCGGACCGTGTCAGGCGACCTGGTCCGCCGCGCCGTGTACGCGATCAAGACGCGAGTGGCGCGGCACCCGGCGCTCGCCCTGCCTGTCGCGCGGATCCGCGGACACGGCGTCGTCGTGTCGAGGGACTCCGACATCCTGATCGAGGGCTATCCGCGGTCGGGGAACACCTTCGCGGTCGTGGCGCTGCAACGGGCACAGCCCTCGCCCGTGCGCGTCGCGCACCACGTCCACGCGCCGGCCCACGTGATCGCGGCGATCGGCCTGGGCGTTCCCGCGATGGTCGTGATCCGCGCACCCGAGGATCCCGTCCTCGGGTACACGATCTGGAACCCCGAGGTCACCGTCGAACAGGCGCTCCGCGGCTACGTCCGGTTCCACGAGCCGCTCGTTCCATACGCTCACGATGTGCTAATCGCGACGTTCGACGAGGTCGTCGCGGACTTCGGCCTGGTCGTGCGGCGCCTCAACCGCCGGTCCGGCACGTCGTTCGTCGAGTTCGAGCACACGCCCGAGAACGTGCAGGCCGTCTTCGACGAGATCGAGGAGCACTTCAAGGTTCAGGTGGGCACCGGCCCACAGCTCGAACGCAAGGTCGCCAGACCGTCCGAGGAGCGGAACCGCCTGAAGGAGGAGCGCCGCGAGGTCTATCGCGGCCCGGCGCTCGCCTCGCTGCGAGAGCGAGCCGAGGACCTGTATCGACAGTTCGCCGAGGTACGCCGACACGAGCCGGCGGGGGGACCGTCGTGACGCCCCGGGTCCTGTTCGACGCGACGTCGCTGCCGCCGAGGCCGGCCGGCGTCGGCCAGTACATCCTGAACCTGCTCGCCCACCTCGCGCGGCGCCCCGAGGACCTCGATCTGCACGTAGCCGTCAAGCGCGCAGACGTTCAGTTGGTCGCCCGAGCCGCGCCGGGCGCCACGCTGCACGAGACGGCGATCATCGCCCGCCCCCTGCGCCTGGCGTGGGAGCAGACGGTGTTGCCGCAACTGGCGCGACGCATAGGCGCCGACCTCGTGCACGGCCCGCACTACACGCTCCCGCTGCTGCCGGGTCCGGCAGCGGTCGTGACGTTCCACGATCCGACGTTCTTCACCGATCCAGAGTTGCACGAGCGCTCGAAGGTCGCGTACTTCCGGGCGATGACCAGGCTCGCGACGCGTCGGGCCGCCCGAGTGATCGCCGTGTCGCAGTACGCGCGGGCCGCGGCCGAGCGCTTCTCGCACGCGGACCCCGGCCGGATCGACACCGTGTACCTCGGCGTCGACGTGCAGCGGTACGCGACGGAGGGCGACCCCGACGCCGACGAACGGCTCAGGTCGGCGCTCGGCGTCGCGCTGCCGTACGTGCTGTGGATCGGGACGATCGAGCCGCGGAAGGACCTGCCAACGCTGGTCGAGGCGTTCGCCTCGCTCGCTGCCAATACCGGGCATCGGCTGGTGATCGCCGGGCAGCCGGGGTGGGGCGTGGACGCATTCGAGACGGCGCTCGAGCGCAGCGGGACGCGCGAACGTATCGTGCGCATCGGGTACGTGACCGAGGAACAAAAGCTCGCGCTGTACCGTGGCGCCGACGTCCTGGCCTATCCGTCGATTGCCGAGGGCTTCGGGATTCAGGTCGTCGAGGCGATGGCCGCCGGCTGTCCGGTGGTGACGACGACCGGCTCGGCGCCCGAGGAGGTGGGGGCCGACGCCGTACTCCTCGTGCGGCCCCGCGACGCGGCGCAGCTCGCCGCCGCGCTCGAGCGGGTCCTGAACGACGCCGGCACGCGCGCGACGCTGATCGAACGCGGGCTCGCGCGGGCGCGCTCGTTCGACTGGAGCCGGACCGCCGACGGCACCGTCGGGAGCTACCGGCGCGCCCTCGGCGTCCGGTGAAGGCGCTCACGCGTAGTCGTAGAACCCCTTGCCCGTCTTCCGTCCGAGGTGGCCGGCCGTCACCATCCGCTTCAACAACGGCGGCGGCGCGAACCGGGCGTCCCGAAACTCCTCGTACAGCACGTTCGCGATCTGCAGGCACGTGTCGAGCCCGATCAGGTCCGCCAACCGCAGCGGGCCCATCGGGTGGTTCAGCCCGAGGTGGATCGCCGTGTCGACGTCCTCGCGAGTGGCGAACCCTTCCTCGATCATGCGGATCGCATCGTTCAGGTACGGGATCAGCAGCGCGTTCACGATGAACCCCGCGCGATCGCGGGAGAGCACCACGGTCTTGCCGAGCCTCTCGCCGAACGCACACGCGAACGCGACCGTCTCGTCCGACGTCGTGATCGATCGGACGATCTCGATCAGCGCCATCATTGGGACCGGGTTGAACCAATGCATCCCGACCACGCGGTCCGGCCGCCCGGTTGCCGCGCCCAGGTCGACGATCGGGATCGACGACGTGTTGCTGCCGAGCACGACCTCCGGACGTACGACGCGGTCGAGGTCGCGGAAGAGGCCAGCCTTGATCCCGGGGTCCTCGGTGGCCGCCTCGAGCACGAGGTCCACGTCGGACAGATCGTCGATCGACGTCGTCCCGCGGACGCGGCCGAGCGCCGCCTCGCGGTCCGGGGCGGTGATCGTTCCGCGTCCGACCGCGCGGTCCAGAGACACCTCCAGGCGCTGACGGCCGCGTTCGACGAGGTCTGGCCTCGCCTCGAGGTAGACCACGTCGAGCCCGGCGCCGGCGGTCACCTCGACGATGCCGGCGCCCATGACGCCGCACCCGATCACGCCGACGCGCTCGACGTCCTCGGCCCTCACGGCCGCTCCGTGACGAGGGTCCTCATGCGAAGCCGAAGCCTACTGGCTCCCTACCTACCGGGAGACGGTGGGCTCCGACGGTCAGCAGACGGCCTGGAGCAGCGGCCAGGGGTTGACCGCCGGGGACGAGCCGGTATCGATCACCGAGTACCCATAGGGGCTCGCCGGCCACTCGTTGGGATCCGGTGTGACCTTCGGATGCCACTCGAAGTGATCGTGCGGCGTGTTCGTGTCCCCCGTCTCGCCGACGTACCCGATCACGTCGCCGGCCTTGACCGGACCGTCGGACTTCGCCGAGTACCCAGACAGATGCGCGTTGTACACGTAGCCGTGCGCCCCGTACACGTACACGGCGCTGCCGCCGAGCGTGTTGTACGAGGATCTCGCGTAGCCGTCGAAGGGCGCGCGGACGTTCGTGCCCATCGGCGCGATGATGTCGTTCCCGGCGTGCGGGTGGTAGCCGCCCGCGTAGCGCGGCGCGCCGAAGCCGTCGTAGAGCGCCCGGGGCTGGTCGACGGGGCAGTATTTGAAAACGCCGCTCGCGGCCGGGCCCAGCCCGGCCGCGGCGGCGAGCCGCCGCTCCCACTGCTCCTTCTCCCGCAGCTTCTCCTTGGCGATCCTCTCGGCACGCGCCATCTTCGACCGGAGGTCGTCGTACAGACGTTGCTGTTCCTCGAGCCGAGCCGCGAGCTCGGCCCTGTCCTTGTTCACGGCCTGGAGCGCCTCGGCCTGCTTTTTGGCGAGGCGCTCCTGGTCGCGCAGCTTGGCCGAGAGCTCGTTCTTCAGGTTCTGGTACTGGTTCGCTAGGTCGGCATCCGAACGCGTGAGCGCGTCGACGTACTCCATCCTCGCGGACAGGTCCGCGAACGACGTCGCCCCCAGCACGAACTCGAGGTTGCTCGCGGGTCCAGCCATGAACGTCTCGCGGGCACGGTCGTTGAGGCGCGCCTCGAGCTCGGCGTACTCGTCCTGCGCCTCGGCGAGCGCGGACCTGGTCTCGCGAAGGGCCGACACGATCAGCTCGAACCGTGCCTCGGCAATCTGGACCCTCTCCCAGAGCCTGGCGGCCTCGGCGGACCGAGCGTCGAGCCGACGCCGCGTGGCGGCGATCTGCTTCTCGAGGCGCGCGACCTCCGCCTTCGCGTCGGCGTAGGCCTCCTTCGGCGACCTCGCGATCGCGGCCGGAGCGAAGAGGCCCAGCAGGGCGATGGCCGAAACGACGCCGAGCAGGCGGCGCGCGAGGACCCCGGATCGCTCCCGCGGTTCGGCCATGGGGAAGGCCCTTCTGTACCGGACGAGTTGCGGTGCTGTCAACCTGAAACTCCCAGCGTGGACCCCCCCGATTGGCGCGGTTCAAACACCAGGTCGGCCGAACGCCGCCCGCGCTTGAGCCGAGCGGGCCTAGAGCTCCGTCTCGGGCAGCCCCAGCGACCGCGCAATCAGGACGCGCTGGATCTCGCTGGTCCCCTCGCCGATCTCGAGCACCTTGGCGTCGCGGTAGAACCGCGCGACCGGGAACTCCTCGATGAAGCCGTAGCCCCCGTGGATCTGGACGGCCTCGCGGGCGCAGTCGACCGCGATCTCGCTCGAGTACAGCTTGGCCATCGCGGCCTCGGTCTTGAATGGCCGCTGCCGATCGCGCAGCCACGCGGCCCGCAGGTAGGCCAGCCGCGCGTTCTCGACGGCCACCTTCATATCGGCGATCTTGAACTGGAGCCCCTCGAAGCCGCCGATCGGACGGCCGAACGCCTCGCGCTCGGTCGCATACCGCACGCTCTCGTCGAGGCACCCCTGCGCCAGCCCGGTCGCGAGAGCGGCGATGGCGACTCGGCCGTCGTCGAGGACCTCGAGGAACTGCGCGTAGCCGTGGCCGCGCTCTCCGAGCAGGTTCTCCCTCGGGACGCGGACGCCGCCGAACGAGAGCTCGTGCGTGTCGCTCGCGTGCCAGCCGAGCTTGCGGTACGGCGGCCCCACCCGGAGCCCGGGCGTGTCCGTCGGGACGAGGATCGCGCTCAGCCCTCCCGCCTCCTCGTCGATCGCCGCGACCGTGCACACCTTCGACAGCGGGGTTCCCGAGTTCGTGATGAACGCCTTGCTTCCGTCGATCACCCACTGATCGCCGTCGAGGCGGGCCCGGGTCGAGAGCGACCGCACGTCCGTGCCGCCTCCTGGCTCCGTCAGGGCGAAACAACCCAGGACCTCGCCGCGGCACATCGGTGGGAGCCACCTCGCGCGCTGCTCGGGTGTGCCGAACCGGTGGATCGGGTTGGCGCCGAGCCCGACCGCGGCCTCCAGCGTGATCGCGACCGACGAATCGACGCGCGCGAGCTCCTCGATGCACAGGCACAGCGTGACGAGGTCCGCCCCGAGCCCCCCGTCCTCCTCGGGGAACGGCACCCCGAAGAGCCCGAGCTCGCCCATCTGCCGGACGATCTCGAGGGGGAACTCGTGATCGCGATCGAGCCGCTCGGCCTGCGGCGCGACGACCTCGTCGGCGAACGCGCGGACCGCGGCGCGCAGGTCGCGCTGCTCCGGCGTGAGGTCGAAGTCCACGGGCGAAAGGGTAGCCGTCCCCCCGGCGGATACTGGGCCGGCCCCGACCTAAACGGTCGAGGCGTTGGCGATCAGGTCGGGCTCGCGGAGCGCCTGCTCCTGGTGGCCGCTCGCGAGGAGCTCGCGGACACGCTCGAGATGCTCGTCGCCGCCCACGACATCGGCGCCGAAGAGCCGACCGACCCACCACTCGGCGGCCGCGATCGTCCCCTCGAGGCCCCGGTCGCGCTCGATCGCGAGCGCGGCCATGGCCCGTTCCAGCGCGCCCTCGCGATCCCCCTCGGCGAGGAACACGACGGACTCCGCGGTCAGCAGGTCAGACTGCCGGTCGGGGTTCTCCATCGCGACGCCGGAGGCCTCGCCGATCACCTGGCGCGCGGCGGCCGTGTCGCTCGCCATCACGAGGACGTGAGCGAGCGAACTGGCCGTCCACGAGATCATGCTCCGGTCCTGCACGTCGCGGAACAGCCGGAACGCCTCCCGCAGGTCGCGCAGCGCCGCATCGGTCCTGCCCGCGAGCCGGTGCAGATTGCCGCGGGAGGTGAGGGCGCTCGCCAGCTCCCACCGCGCGCCGAGGTCGCGCAGCGTGGCCACGGCTACGTCCAGGTGCGGGAGCGCCTCGTCCAACCGCATCATCCGGCGCAGGGCGTTGCCGACGACCTCCCGCGCCGTCGCCTCGGAGAAGCGGTCGCCCTTCGACGCGGCGATCTCGAGGGCCTGCGAGCCGAGCAGCAGCACGTCCTCCTGGTCGCCGACCGGCTCGACGAACCCAGCCAGGGTGATCAGCGCGCGCGACTCGCCCCACGGGTCGGACCCGGGCGCGGCCCGCGCGATCTCGAGCGCCTCCTCGACCATCGCGCGAGCCGTCGGGAGGTCGTCCCGCCAGTAGGGGGCCCACGCCGCCTGGAGCAGCGTCCGCAACAGGATCCGTCCGTCACCGTGTTGTCTCGCCGCCGCCAGGGCGCTGTCGAAGTCCTCGAACGCCTTGTCCGGGTTGCCACGGACCGACAGCTCGATGTCACCAAGGAACCGCGACGCGTGCGCACGGATCACCGGGTCCTCGCTCCCGATCTCGAGCGCTCGCCGGAGCGGCGCCACGGCAGCTTCGAACTCGCCCAGCCAGTAGCGCGCCTCGCCCAGCCGCGACAGAACGCGGGCCTGCTCGATCCCCCACCCGCGTTCGGGACCCGAGAGCGTCAGCGCGCGCTCGTAGAGGTCGGCGGCGGGGCGTGGCTCCGAGTTGTCCATCGCGACGTCGGCGGCACGCACGAGCGCCGTGATCGCGCGTTCCGCGAGCGTCCGGTCGCGGGGATCGAGGTCGAGCGACTCGCGGGCCGCACGCTCCCTGTGATACGCGATCGCGCGCGGATAGCGCGCGGCCGTCCCGGGGTCGCCCTCGAGGCCGTCCGCCACCACATTGTGCAGCCGCAGGCGCTCGCGCTTGGGGAGGCTGTCGTACGCGACGTCGCGCACCAGCCCGTGCCGGAACCGCCACACCTCCGGCCGCTCGTCGTCGCGCGCGAGCAGCTCCTCCTCCTCCAGGAGCTTGAGCACCTGCTCGTCGGGCTCGCAGATCAGCGCGAGCTCCGACAGATCGAAGCTCGAGCGAGCGAACACCGATGCCTTCCTGACGACGTCGCGAGCGTCGCTCGGGAGGTGGTCGATCCGGGAGGCGATCACGGCCTGCACCGTAGGCGGCAGCAGCAGCTCGGTCAGCGGCGCCGCGTCAGGCGGCAGCTCCGCCTGGCGATGCAGCAGCATGCTGGTCGTCTCGACAATGAAGAACGGGTTGCCGCCGGCGTGTCGCGCGATGCGCTCGGCCGTGCGCTCGTCGAGGTGCTCGCCAGCCTCCCTCGCCAACATGACCGCGTCGTCGACTGACATCGGCTCGAGGTACAGGTTCACGGAGTCGCCGAGCCCGCCGCCCCACTCGGGGCGTTCGTCGAGCAGGTCGAACCGCGCGACGACGAGCACCACGAGCGGCACGTCCTTCGCCTCCCGCACGACCTGCTCGACCACGTCCAGCAGCGGCGGATCAGCCAGATGCATGTCCTCGAAGATCAGCACGACCGTCCCCGTGCGAGCGAGCCCTTCGAGGAGCCGCAGGAGGCCGGCCCGGATCTCGGCCACGCGATAGCGGCGGTCCTCCCGCGTTTCGCTGCCCAGTCCGACGACGAGGCCGAGGCGCGCCGCGACGAGCTTCGCTTCGTCGACCGGACAGCACGCGTTCACCAGCTCGTCCAGACGGTCACGCAGCTCGCTGGGCGGGGCGTCGGGCTGGACGCCCATCTCCTGGAGCAGCATCTGCCCGATCGCCGCGAATGTGACGTCCTCCTCGAATGCGCTCGCCCGCCCCTGCAGGACCCGCGTCGCCTCCGGCAGCCCTCCGACGAATTCCTCGACCAGCCGGCTCTTGCCGATCCCAGGTTCGCCGACGAGCGTCACGACGTGACCCCGCCGCGACTCGGCCGCGCGTTCGAGCGTCTCGGTCAGCATTCGTAGCTCGCGCCGCCGGTCGACGAACGCGATCGTGCGGCCCTTGTCTCGCGCCGACAGCGACGTCACCGCGTAGAGCCGGAGCGCCTCGTCGAAGCCCTCCGCCTCGACGTCCCGTCGCTCGCCGAACTCCACGACATCTCGCGTGAGCATCCACGTCGTCTCGCCGACGACGACCGTGTCGGGATCCGCCGCCTGCTGGAGTCGCGCGGCGGCGTTCACGACGGCGCCGAACAGCAGGCCGCGCTCGGCGGCCTCGGACCCGATTGCGACCGGCCCGGTATTGACGCCGACGCGGACAGGGAGCGCGAGGGGGAGACCGAGCGCGCCGCCGATCCGTCCGACGCGCTCGACGACGCGCAGCCCGGCCCGGACCGCGCGAAAGGCATCGTCGGCGTGCGTCTGCGGCAGCCCGAACACGCCGACCACCGCGTCGCCCGCGAAGTTGTACGCCTGTCCCCCGAGCGCCGCGAGCTCCTCGGTGACGAGCTGGTAGTACGCCGCGATCACCTCGCGGTACGCCTCCGGATCGATCGCGCTGGACAGCCGCGTCGAGCCGACGAGGTCCGTGAACACGACGGTGACCACCTTGCGCTCCTCCGGCGCCGGCGCGCCGACGGGCAGGCCGCAATTAGGGCAGAACCGCGCTCCCGGGGGCAGCGGCTGGCTGCATCGCGGACAGGTCGCCTGGCTCACCAAGCCAGGATACGGGCGGCGGCGCCCCTAGCCGCCGTCTCCGGCGTCGACGACGCGGAACCCGACGATGTCGTGGATCGACCCGGTCCGCTCGCCGTCGGGCCGCAGGACCGCCTCGACCCGCTCGCCGATCTCGAGCGGCTCGTCGCGCATGTCGACTACGCGGTGCAACAGAACGGCGTCGGCCCGATCGAGCTGTACCAGCCCGAGGGTCACGGGCTCGTCGAGCGCGCCCCCCTCCACGTCCGTGAACCCGATCGTGAACGACCGCACGATGCCACCGGGCCCGACCTCCGTGTCCGCGGCCAGCTCCGCGAAGCACCGCTCGCAGAACAGCCGCGCCGGCACATACGTGTACGCACAGGAGTCACAACGCGACCCCACGAACACGCCGCGGTCGCGCAGAGCGGTGAAGAAGGCCTCGCCGGCCACACCCGGCGTGTACCGGTGCGCGACCGGCATCCCCCCGTCCCACCGTCGCACCTCCGCCGGATCCGAGATCCTCTCGAGCACCTCAATCCCCCGCGACGGGCCGGAACCCCTCGATGTCCAGGATCGACCCCGTCCGCTCGGCGTCGGGCCTCCACGACGCACGGACCCGCATCCCGATCCGCACGGCCTCCGGCTCCACTCCAACGAGCTTGTGCAGGAACCCCCCTTCGCTTGACCCGTCGATCCGGATCACGGCGGGCAACTCCGGACGATCCAACGGCCGCATGTCCCACGACACGTGACAGATCGAGTACGTCTCGACGACGCCCGTCTCCTCCACCTCGACCCAGTCATCGGTCGCCCTGAAGCACCGCTCACAGAACATCCGTGGCGGCACGAGCACTCGTCCGCAGGCCCTGCACTCGCGTCCCACGATCCGCCCAGCCTTCAGCTCGGAGAGGAACCGCGAGATCGCCACACCGACGTCCCACGAGTACCGCGGATCGAGGTTGTAGTCGACCGCGCCGACCACCGAACGGAACTCGGTCTCGGACAGCGCATGCCCGCCGACCGCGTACGGCGGCGTCTGTATGACGGGCAACGAGGCCGCGGGGCCGGGCGCGGGAGTCGCCGGGGGCTGGGAGGGCGGCGAAGCGGGCCGAGTCGCCCCGGCGGGCCGGCGACCGACCGCGACGCCTCCACCGTCCCGCCCCATCACGACCACAGTCCCGACCTGCATCAGGTCGCCCCAGGCCTGCGCGACGCCGCGTTCGGGCGTCCCGGGCACCTGCCGGGCTCCGGCCTCCCCGCGAAGCTGCCAGAAGATCTCGGCGATCTTCATGAGCCCCGCGGCGGCGATCGGGTTGCCGACGCCGAGGAGGCCGCCGCTGGGACAGCTCGGGAGGTCGCCGTCGCGGTCGAGGACGCCGTCGCGGGCCGCCTCGGGGGCCTTGCCTCGGTCGAAGAGCATGAGCCCCTCGAGGTGGTGGAGCTCCTTGTAGTCGAACGGGTCGTACGGCTCGACCACGTGGATCTGCTTGCGCGGCTCGGTGATGCCGGCCATGTCGTAGGCCATGCGTGCCGCGTTCTGAACGTACTCGGGGAAGACGAGGTCGCGGTTCGTCCAGTAGGTCGTGTCCAGGTTCCAGCCGACGCCGTCGATCCAGACCGGTCGATCGGTAAGGCGACGGGCTGCATCCTCCGACGCGACGACGACGGCCACGGCGCCGTCGCTGATCGGCGAGACGTCGAGCCGCTGGACCGGCCAGGCGAGCGTCTCGCTGTCGAGCACGTCGTCGACGGAGACGTCGGCCTGACCGAGGAGCGCGGCCGGGTGGTCCGCGGCGTTGCGCTTGTTCTTGACGGCAACCGCCGCGATGTCGCGCTTGTCGAGGCCGTAGGCGTTCATGTAGCGGTTCATCTCGAGCGCGAAGATCCACAGCAGGTTCGGTCCGAGCGGGCGCTCGAGGACGTTGTCGAAGATCGTGAGGAAGGCACCCTGCGGGTGCGGCTGCGTCGAGGACATCTTTTCCTCTGCGACCAGCAGCGCGACATCGAACATGCCGCTCGCGACCGTGTACCAGCCCTGGATCGCGGTGAACACGCCGCTCCCGCCTCCAACGTAGGTCCTGATGAACGGCTTGCCGTATGCGCCCGCGCCGTCCGACAAGTACTCGCCCTTCATGTGCACGCCGTCGAAGGCGTCGGGCGCGCTCGTCAGGCAGACGGCGTCGACGTCGGGGAGCGACAGCTCGCAGGAGTCGAGCGCCGCCTTCGCCGCCTCCCACGCCAGCTCCTTGCCCGTCTCCTGCGCGCGCCGCACGAACCTGGTCATCCCGGCACCGACCACGGCGACCTTGCGGCCGGTCACTCGGTCCCACCCCCTTCCGGGGGGCTATCGCTCGCGCGTTCGCGTTCGCTCCTTGAGCCCCCCGGACCCCCCAGGTATTCGAAAAGCTGGAGGGAGTTGCCGTCGGGATCGGCGAACGAGACGTAGCGGCCTACGCCCGGGACCTCGCCGTCGTGCGGATCGAACACGACGCCTCGTCCTCCGAGCGAGAGCTTCGCCCGGTCGAGGTCCTCGACACGGAAGACGATCGTCCCGGCGTGCGGGACGTGTGCCGCGTCGCCGGCGCCGTGCAGGCCGATCCTGATCGCGCCCGCGTCCAACTCGCTCCACTCGTTCCCGAACCGCTGGACGAGACGCAGCCCGAGGATGTCGCCGTAGAACCGGACGGCGGCGTCCATGTCGCGCGTCCACACCCAGACGTGATCGATCGCCCCGACGCTCATCCGCTCACCCGTCTCATCCGCCCGCGCCCTCGTCGTTCGCCAGGACGACGACGGCCGCGGACGTGCTCGGCACCGCTCGAGAGGATTGCGCGACGGCCAGGTATGCCTCGTCGACCTGGCGCTCGCCGGCTTCCTCGCGGAGCTGTTCCACGCACTCGAGCACGCGGACGAGCCCGTTGGCCTCGAACAGATCGCCCTGCCCGAGCGAGCCGCCGGACGCGTTGACCGGCAGATCGCCGTCCGTCTCGAGCTCCCCCTCCTCGAGCAGGTCCGCGAGGTCGGGCGCGTCCGCAAGACCGAGCGCCTCGATGGCCTGCAGCTCCCTGAACGCGTACCGGTCGTCGACCTCTGCCAGGTCGACCTCCTCGCCCGGATCATCGATCTCGGCCTTCGCATAGGCCATCTCCGCCGCGAGTCGCACCGTGTCGGCCTCGCCCCACGTCCGGCTCTCGAGCGTGGGGCTCCCGGACGCCCACCCGATCCCGAGGATCCAGATGGGCGCCTCGGCGATCTCCCGTGCGCGCTCGTCGCCGGCCAGCACCACCACGACGCAGCCGTCCGCCCGGTCCGCGACCTCGAGGCGCCGCAGCGGCCACCACAGCGGCGACGAGTCGTCGATGTCGTCGACCTCGAGCGCCGCCGGGTACGCGGCGCGGGGGTTGTCGAGCGCGTTCGTCCGGTTGGTCGCCGCGACGATCGCGCAGTGCTCGTCGGTGAGCCCGCTCCGATCGAGGAACGCGTTCATCTCCAGGCCTGCGATCGCGAGCGTCGGGACGCCGAGCGGCCGGTTCAGGACGGGATCGAGCGCGAACGCTTCGATCGCGCCGAGCGTCCGCACGTCGGACGCCTTGCTGTGTGCCTCGACCGCGACGACGCCGGCGGCGCCGGAGCGAATCAGCATCACGGCCGTCGCCAGTCCGAACAGGCCGTCGCCGGCCACCGTCTGCACGGGCCGCTGGACGGCGCCCAGCTGGTCGGGCACGTACTCGTCGAAGATGCTGGTCCCCTCGAGGTAGTCCTCGGAGCAGCAAACGAACGAGTCGACGTCGGTCCTGGGGTCGAGGCCGGAGTCGGCGTAGGCACGCTGCGCCGCCTCGAACATCAGCTCCTTGTAGGACACACCCGCCGTGATCGGCGCGAACCCCGCGTGGCCGACTCCGACGATCGCGACACGCTCCACGCTGCCCGTTATACCCGGTGGACCGGCGCACGGCGACGGCGGGGCGGCGCCGCCCTAGCCGCCGAGGATCCTTCGCTTCTGCGCCTCGAACTCCTCGGCGGTGAGGACGCCGCGGTCGCGCAGGTCGGCCAGGCGCTCCAGCTCCGAGGTCGTGGACGGGGCGCCGCGCGCCGGCCCGCCTTGGTACATCCGCTGCTGGTTGAGCTCGCCGTGGTGGTAGATCGTCCGCTGCACGTCCTCGGGATCGCGGATGTTGCTGAACACCTGACGGCCGCGTTCGCCCGCCGACTCGATGATGAGGTCCCCCGCTCCGATCGCGCGCTCGAACACGCCCTGGCTGAACCGCACGTCGTTGATCGCCTCGAGCGGGATCTCCATCGATGACTTCGCGATCAGGCCCTGGCGATGGATGATCCGATCGCTCGTGACGACGAAGTGCGACGTCGCCCATGCGACGAGCTCTCGGAGCGGGTACCACGCGAAGATCGCCAGACCGATCGCGATGACGGCCCAGAACAGTGGCGCGTTCGCGTCGCCCTCGGGGAGCTGCGGCACGACGACGATCCACGCGACGATCACGGCGAGCGTGACGACCACGGGCCCGACGAGCGCGATCCAATGGGGCCGAAGGTCGAGGATCAGCTCCTCGCCCTCGATCAGCAGGCGTCGGGGGAAGCCCACGAAGGCAGCCTACACCGCGAGGTGCTCGACCTCGCCGGACCGCACGGGCACGAGACCGCGCCCGGTCCGCAGGACGAGCGCGCCCGTGTCGTCGACGTCTACGGCCTCGCCCTCGGGACCCAGGCCGCCGCCGGCCGTCAGGACCCGAACCGTGCGTCCGAGCGTCACGCAGACGTCGCGGTAGCCCTCGAGCACCGCACCGGCGAACGCTGGATGCCCCGGCTCGTAGCGATGCGCGAGGTGTCCGAGGAACCCCTCGAGCAGCGCGGCCGGGTCGGGTTCGTCCAGCGAGCCCGCCCCCGCGACGTCGGCGGGCGCCGCTCCGACGTTCACGCCGACGCCGATCGACACATACGCGAGCCGGTCGCCCTCCACGACCGACTCCGCGAGGATGCCACCGACCTTGGCGTCACCCAGCATCAGGTCGTTCGGCCACTTGCAGCCCACGCCGCGGCCGCGGTCCCGCGCGGCGGTCGCCATCGCCCAGCCGACGAGAAGCGTGAGGAGCCCGGCCCGCTCCGGGTGCAGCTCCGGCCGCAGGACCAGGGAGAACATGAGGGCCTGTCCGGGCACGTCGTTCCACGAGCGACCCAGGCGCCCGCGCCCCGCCGTCTGGTGGCCGGCGGCCACCAGCGTCCACTCCGGCGCCCCCTCCTCGGCCCTGCGCCGCGCCGTCTCCTGGGTCGAACCGGTAACCTCGTCGAACCGGACAGGGGCATCGAGTCCGGCCCGCTCGAGCGCGCGGCGGAGCGCGCGTTCTGTCACCATCGGGCTCGATCGTCCCACAGGCGGCCGGCGATGGGCCAGGCGGAACGACGCCCAGAAGAACGGCGGGCAGGACGACGGCGGACCGGAGAGCGCGTGCCGACAACCAGCATCCTGGTCGCGAACCGAGGCGAGATCGCCGTTCGCATCATCCGCACGATCCGCGAGCTCGGGCTCCGGTCGATCGCGGTGTACTCCGATGCCGACCGCGAGGCGCTCCACGTCGAGATGGCGGATACTGCCTTCCGTATCGGGCCGGCCCTCGCTGCCGATTCGTACCTGTCGATCAGCTCGATCCTCGACGCGGCGCGGCGCGCGAAGGCGAGCGCCGTCCATCCCGGCTACGGATTCCTCTCCGAGCGCGCGCATTTCGCGCGAGCCGTCGAGGGGTCGGGCTTCACGTTCGTCGGTCCGCCCGCGGATGCGATCGAGATGATGGGCGACAAGTCGGCCGCCAGGCAGGCGGCCGATCGCGTCGGCGTTCCGATCGTCCCCGGGACGCCGGAATCGGTGAACGTCGAGGACGCGCCCGCCGAGGCCGACCGCATCGGCTATCCCGTGCTGGTCAAGGCCGCGTTCGGCGGCGGCGGCCGCGGGATGCACGTCGTCCGCTCACCCAAGGAGCTCGCCGGCGCGCTCAGGCGCGCCGCCCGCGAGGCGCAGGCGTACTTCGGGCGACCGGACGTCTTCCTCGAGCGGTACCTCGACCGCGCCCACCATGTGGAGGCGCAGATCCTGGCCGACACACACGGCAACGTGTTCTTCGTGGGCGAGCGAGATTGCAGCGTCCAGCGGCGTCACCAGAAGCTGATCGAGGAGACGCCGTCGCCCGTGGTGGACGCCGAGCTTCGATCGCGGATCGGCCAGGCCGCGATGTCGCTCGCCAAGGAGGCCGGCTACACCAACGCCGGCACGGTCGAGTTCATCGTCGACGAGGACGGCAGCTACTACTTCCTCGAGATGAACACGCGGCTCCAGGTCGAGCACACGGTCACGGAGATGGTCACCGGCCTGGACCTCGTAGCCCTCCAAATCGCCGTCGCGCTCGGCGAGCGGATCGACCTGTCGAGCGTCCGGCCGAGCGGCCACGCGATCCAGTGCCGGATCAACGCGGAGGACCCGTCGCGCAATTTCCTGCCCGGGCCCGGCCGGATCACGGCGTACCGCGAGCCGTCGGGGCCGTTCGTCCGCGTCGACGCCGGCGTCGTCGGGGGCAAGGTGGTCCCGCCCGACTACGACTCGATGTTCGCCAAGGTGATCGTGTCGGCCGAGGACCGCGAGCGCGCCCGTCGCCGGATGCTGCGGGCGCTCTCCGAGTTCGCGATCGATGGCGTTCCGACCACGATCCCGCTGCACCGATGGATCCTCACGAGCGAGCCGTTCCGTTCGGGGACGCACACGACGACCTGGCTCGAGGCGGCCCTCCGCGACGCCGAGCTGCCGCCGGCGCGCGCCTCGGTCGCAGCGTCCGAGTCCGGCGGGCCCGTGCCCGCGGAGATGCTGGTCGAGCTCGCCGGCCGACGCGTCCCGGTTCGGATCTTCGACCGCCGCCGCCCGACCGCGCCAAAGGCACCCGTGCGCCACGGCAGGCACCACGCCGAGCACGTCCACAGCGTGATCTCCGCGCCGATGCAGGGGACGATCTTGCGGGTGCTCGTCGAGCCCGGGCAGGAGATCGAGGCCGGCGACGTGATCTGCATCCTCGAGGCGATGAAGATGGAGAACGCGATCCCCGCGCCGCGCGAAGGGGTCGTGACCGAGCTGCCGATCGAGGACGGCCAGGTCGTGCAGCGGGGTCAGACGCTCGCCGTGATCGACTGAGGCGGTTCGATCCGGTCGTCGGGCTCGACGGCCCCGGCCTCGCTCTCGTCGTCGGCCGGCGGCACGGCGGGGAGGAACGCGCAGAACACCGAACCGGCCGGGCTCGACCGCTCCAGCCACACGCGTCCGCCGATCGCCTCCGCCATCTTCCGGCAGATGTACAGACCCAGCCCCGTGCCGCCCACCTTGCGTGTGGCCGAGCTGTCCACTGCGTGCGCCTGTTGCTCAGCGCTGCGGCTTGCCCCACGCGTCGCGACCCGTGACGCGGAACCCGGCGTCGTGGATCTTGTACGCGCGGTTCACGGAGATGAGCAGCGCCGTCATCGGCTCGACGATCCGAGCCATCGACAGGTCGCCCGCGTCCACCCAGCGGAGATTCGGGATCGAGTCAATGAGCTCGCCGACCGTCGCCTTGGCCTCGGCGTCCTTGCCGCAGACGAAGACGTCGCTCTCGACCGGACGCTCGATGTCTTGCAGCTGCTCACCCGAGACCGTGTGGAACGCGCCGATCATCCGCACGCCGGGCTCGAGCAGCGCCTTCGCCTGCTCCGCCGCCGAACCGTGCCAGGGCCGGATCACCTGCCAGGCACGCCCGCCGACGGCCGTGGCGAGCGGGCTGGTGCAGTCCACGACGATCTTCCCGACGGCCACGCGTTCCTTGATCGCTCGGTAGATGTCGGACTGGCCGGCGTACGGCACCGTTACGAAGATCACGTCCGCCGTCTCGGCGGCCTTCTCGTTCGTCGTGCCGTCGATGTTGCCGCCGCTCAGCTCACGCGCCCGCTCAGCCGACGCGGCGCCCTTCTCCTCCGAGCGGGAGCCGATGATGACGCCCCGCCCGGCCATGCCAAGGCGGAGCGAGAGGCCGAAGCCCTCCTCGCCCGTTCCGCCGATCACCGCGATGTCCATGCGGGCGAGCTTAGCGAAGGACACCCGAGACAAGCCGGCCGGCGGCGGGCGGTGGACCGGGTCAGTGCCGCGGCAAGTACTCGCCGAAGACCCGCCGTAGCGCGTCCGAGACCTCGCCGAGCGTCGCGCGTGAGCGGAGGGCCTCCCTCATCGCCGGCAGCAGGTTCGCGTCGCCCCTCGCGGCGTCCTCGATGGACATGAGCGCGCGCTCGACGGCCGCTTGGTCCCGCGACGCGCGCAGCGCGCGGACGCGCTCGATCTGCCGTACGACCTCCTCCTCGCCGATCCGCTGGATCTCGACCGACGCCTCGTCGGCATCCCGGAACCGGTTCACGCCGACGACGACCCGCTCCCCCGTCTCGATCCCTCGCTGGATCCGGTAGGCAGCCTCGTGGATCTCGTCCTGCACGAACCCTGCCTCGATCGCCGCGACGGCGCCGCCCATCCCGTCGATCTTCTCCAGGTACCGCCACGCGCGCTGCTCCACCTCGTTCGTCAGCGTCTCGACGAAGTACGACCCCGCGAGCGGATCCACCGCGTCGGCGACGCCCGTCTCGGTCGCCAGGATCTGCTGCGTGCGCAGCGCGATCTTCGCCGCGCGCTCCGTCGGCAGCGCCAGCGCCTCGTCGAAGGAGTTGGTGTGCAGCGACTGCGTGCCGCCCAGCACCGCCGCGAGCGCCTCGTACGAGGTCCGCACGATGTTGTTCTCGGGCTGCTGCGCAGTGAGCGTGGCGCCGCCGGTTTGCGTGTGGAACCGTAGCATCTCGCTCCGCGGGTCCTCGGCGCCGAAACGCTCGGTCATGATCCGCGCCCACATCCGGCGCGCGGCTCGGAACTTGGCGACCTCCTCGAACAGATTCATGTGGCACGCGAAGAAGAACGACAGTCGTGGCGCGAACGCGTCAACCGCGAGGCCGGCGTCGAGCGCCGCTCGGACGTAGGCGATGCCGTTCGCGAGCGTGAAGGCGATCTCCTGCACGGCGGTCGCGCCGGCCTCGCGCATGTGGTAGCCGCTGATCGAGATCGTGTTCCACCGCGGGATCCGTTCGCCGCAGTACGCGAAGAGGTCGGTGATCAGCCGCATCGAGGGCTTCGGGGGGTAGATGTACGTGCCCCGCGCGGCGTACTCCTTCAGCAGGTCGTTCTGCACGGTGCCCGAGAGCTTCGACGCGTCGATCCCTCGTTCCTCTGCGACGAGTTCGTACAGCAGGAGAAGGATCGGCGCCGTCGCGTTGATCGTCATCGACGTGGAGACCTCGTCGAGCGGGATGCCGTCGAACAGACGTGCCATGTCCTCGACCGAGTCGATCGCCACGCCGGTCTTGCCGACCTCGCCCTCGGCGCGCGGGTGGTCGGAGTCGAGCCCCATCTGGGTCGGCAGGTCGAACGCGACCGACAGGCCGGTCTGGCCGTGCTCGAGGAGGTACCGGAACCGGCGATTCGTCTCGTCCGCCGTCGCCATTCCCGCGTACTGCCGCATCGTCCAAGGACGACCTCGGTACATCGTGCGATACGGCCCGCGGGTGAACGGCGGCGAGCCAGGCTCGCCGAGGTCGCGCTCGACGTCAAAGCCCTCGAGGTCGGCGGGGGTGTACAGCGGCCGGATCTCGATCTCGGAATCGGTGCGCCGCACGCCCGAGCGATCGGGATCCCGCGCCATGCGGCTAAGGGTAACGGGTTAGCATCACGCGATGGACATCGTGAACCCGGAGGTCGAGGCCTACATGCGGGGTCTCCTCGACCGCTACGACGACCCAGTGCTCCTCGAGATGGAGGCCGAGGCGGAGCGACGCCGGTTCCCGGCCGTCGGACGGATCATCGGCGTGACGCTCGAGGTCCTCGCACGCTCGATCGGCGCGCGACGCGTGTTCGAGCTCGGCTCGGGCTTTGGCTACAGCGCGTACTGGTTGGCCCGCGCGGTCGGCGACGGCGGCGAGGTGCACTGCACGGAGGGCGACCCCGCGAACGTCGATGCCGGCCGGGCGTGGCTCGACCGGGCCGGCCTCGGGGACCGGGTCCTCTGGCACGTGGGCGACGCGCTGACCTCGTTCGCCGACGTCGAAGGCGAGTTCGACGTCGTGTTCGTCGACATCGACAAGCGCGAGTACCCCGACGCGTGGCGAGCCGCGAGCCCGCGGGTCCGCGTGGGCGGCGTCTACATCGCCGACAACAGCCTCGGCACCGGAAGCACGAACGTGCTGCGTGACGACGAAACCGCCGGCTTCATCCGCAAGCACAACGCGCTGATCGCCGCCGACGAGGGGTGGGTCAGCACGATCGTCCCCACGCGCGAGGGCGACCTCGTCGCCTTGCGCCTGCGCTGACCTGGGACCTCGGTCCGGCTACCCGATGTCCGCGGCACCTCGATTTCCTTGACGGAGCCCGCCGGAGGCTCGAGGGGCGAAGCTCAGCGCGTCGGCCATCGAGTCCAGGGGGAATCGCTCGCCGCACGATAGGCTTTCGGGGAAGCATCGTGGCCAAGCGCAAGGCTGACTTCGGCACGCTCTACAAGGGCAGTCCGGGACAGTGGTCCTGGATCGCCCACCGCATCACCGGCATCGCCGTCACCCTGTTCCTGTTCGCCCACATCGTGGACACGGCCGTGGTCGGGTGGGGCCCAGAGGCCTACGAGAAGGTCACGGCCGTCTATCACAACTGGGTGGTCAGGCTGCTCGAGCTCGGTCTTGTGGCGGCCGTCCTGTATCACGCGATCAACGGCGTCAAGATCATGATCATCGACTTCTGGCCGTCGACGACGCGGTACTACAAGCCGATGTCGCTGGTCAGCACGGGCCTGTTCCTCGTGTCGATCGCGGCCGTCACGCTGGTGATGGGCGATGACATCCTGAATCTGGCGTTCGGGTGGAACCTCTGATGGCGACGATCGAGACACGTCGCGCCGAACAACGGCCCGCACGCGACCGTCGTGGAGCGCTCGGACCGGGGGGACGGGAGCGGCCGGCCGGCGGGTGGGAGCTCTGGACCTGGCTGTTCATGCGGATCAGCGGCGTCGTCCTGCTGTTCCTCGCGGTCGGCCACGTACTGATCATGCACGTGCTCGACGCGGGCGTGGATCGCGTGGACTTCGGGTTCGTGGCGGCGCGATGGGGCAACCCCTTCTGGAGGACCTGGGACTGGGCGCTGCTGTCGCTCGCGCTCCTCCACGGCGTGAACGGGTTCCGCGTCGTCGTGCAGGACTACATCCGCCCGATCGGCTGGCGGTTCGTCGCCAACATGTTCTTCTACGTCGTCGGCTTCATCCTGTTCGTGCTCGGGACGGTCGTCGTGTTCACGTTCGACCCGACCCGGTGGCCGGGGGCATCGTGACCGTCACGCACACGTACGACGCCGTGATCGTCGGCGCGGGGGGCGCGGGCCTGCGCGCGGCGATCGAAGCGTCCGACCGCGTGAAGACCGCGGTGATCTCGAAGCTCTATCCCACGCGCTCGCACACCGGGACCGCCCAGGGCGGTGTGTGCGCGGCGCTCGCCAATGTCGAGGAGGACTACCCCGAGTGGCACGCGTTCGACACCGTGAAGGGCGGCGACTACCTGGTCGATCAGCCGGCGGCACTGCTGATGTGCGAGGAGGCCGTCGACGCGATCTACCAGCTCGAGCACTGGGGGCTGCCCTTCAACCGCACGCCGGACGGCAAGATCGACCAGCGGCGGTTCGGCGGCCACACGCGCAACCACGGCGAGGCGGCCGTGAAACGCGCGTGCTATGCGGCCGACAGGACCGGCCACATGATCCTCCAGACGCTCTACCAGCAGTGCGTCAAGCGCGACGTGCGCTTCTTCAACGAGTTCTACGTCTTCGACCTGCTGCGCGCGGACGACGGGGCGACGGCCGGAGTCGTCGCGTACCAGCTCGCGACGGGCGAGCTGCACGTGTTCCGTTCCAAGGCGGTGCTCTTCGCGACGGGCGGCTCCGGGCGCACGTTCAGGGTCTCGTCGAACGCGCACACGCTGACGGGCGACGGTCAGGCTGTCGTCTGGCGCCGGGGGGTCCCGCTCGAGGACATGGAGTTCTTCCAGTTCCATCCGACCGGCGTCTACAAGATGGGGATCCTGCTGTCCGAAGCCGTCCGCGGCGAGGGCGGCATCATCTTGAACGGTGAGGGCGAGCGGTTCATGGAGCGCTACGCGCCGACCGTGAAGGACCTCGCGCCCCGAGACATGGTGAGCCGCGCGATCTATCAGGAGATCAAGGAGGGGCGCGGCGCCGGTCCGCACAGGGACGCGGTCTGGCTCGACGTGCGACACCTGCCGCGCGACGTGATCGACGAGAAGCTGCCGGACGTGACCGAGTTCGCGCGCGTCTACCTCAACGTGGAGCCCACGCGCGAGCTGGTCCCGATCCAGCCGACAGCGCACTACGTGATGGGCGGGATCCCGACCGACGTGGACGGACGGGTCGTGACCGGCCCGGATGAGACGCCGGTCCCGGGGCTCTACGCCGCCGGCGAGTGCGCGTGCGTCTCGGTCCACGGCGCCAATCGGCTGGGCACGAACTCGTTGCTCGACATCGTCGTGTTCGGACGCCGGGGCGGCAAGGACATGGCCGAGTACGCGCTCCAGGCCGACCTTCCGGCGCCGCCTGAGCGGCCGGCGACGTTCGTCGAGGAGATGGTCGGTGGGCTGATGAGCCGGCCTGAGGGCGCGAACGCGGCCGACATCCGCATCGAGCTGCAGGACTCGATGTTCGACCTGGCGTTCGTGGTTCGCACCGAGACCGGCCTCAAGAAGATGCAGGGGATCCTGGCGGGGCTCCGGGAGCGCTACGACCACGTCTTCGTCCAGGACAAAGGCAAGCTCTACAACACCGAGCTGACCGAGGCCGTCGAGCTCGGGTTCCTGCTCGACAACGCCGAGGCGCTAATCGCGGCGGCGCTCGCCCGGGACGAGAGCCGCGGAGGTCACTACCGCGAGGACCACCCGATGCGTGACGACGCAAACTGGCTGAAGCACTCGCTCGTATACAGGGCGGCCGACGGGACGCTCTCGCTCGAGTTCAAGCCGGTGAAGATGGGTCCCTACGTCCCGATGGAGCGCAAGTACTGATGCCCGGCGAGACGCTCGGCGAGGTCCTCGACGGCTCGGACGGACGCCGTGCCGGCGCGAGCGACAAGGTGTCGCTCACGCTGAAGATCCGGCGCTATAACCCCGAGGTCCGCGCCGACTCGTGGTGGGACGAGTTCACGATCCAGGCCGAGCCGAACGACCGGCTCCTCGACGCATTGCACATCGTGAAGTGGTACCACGACGGCACGCTCGCCCTGCGGCGTTCGTGCGCGCACGGCATCTGCGGCTCGGACGCGGTGATGGTGAACGGGCAGAACCGGCTCGCCTGCAAGATCCTGGTCCGAGACGTGATGCCGCGCGCGACGGTCGAGCCGATCCGTGGGCTGCCGGTGCTCAAGGACCTGATCGTCGACATGGAGCCGTTCTTCGCCGGGTATCGCTCAGTGCTTCCCTACCTGATCGATGACGGCTCGGAGCCCGACGCGGAGCGGTACCAGTCGCCGGAGGACCGGCATCGGTTCGACGACACGACCAAGTGCATCCTGTGCGCCTGCTGCACCACCGCGTGCCCGATCTTCTGGGGCGACGACGAGTACGTCGGGCCCGCTGCGATCGTGAACGCGCACCGGTTCATCTACGACTCGCGCGACCAGGGCGGCCGCGAGCGGCTCAAGATCCTGTCCGAGAAGACCGGCGTCTTCCGCTGCCGCACGACCTTCAACTGCACCGAGGCGTGCCCGCGCGGCATCGAGGTCACGAAGGCGATCCAGGACGTGAAGCGTTCCATCCTGTTCGACCGCTTCTAGAAGCCCTCGCGCAGCGCGCGCACTTGCCGGAACGTGCGTGACGGGGTGGGCGCTATGGTGCGGCCGTGACCCACCAGATCACGCTCATTCCCGGGGACGGGATCGGTCCGGAGATCGCCGAGGCGACGCTGCGCGTCATCGAGGCGACCGGCGTCCGGATCGAGTGGGTCGTCGAGGACGCGGGGGTGACCACCCTCGAACGCGAGGGGACGGTCCTACCCGATCGCGTGCTCGAGTCGGTCCGGCGAACGCGCGTCGCGCTGAAGGGGCCGATCACGACCCCCGTCGGCACGGGGTTCCGAAGCGTGAACGTGACGCTGCGGCACGAGCTCGACCTGTTCGCCGCGGTTCGGCCGTCCCGCACGCTGCCGGGCGTCGCGACCAGATACAAGGACATCGACCTCGTCGTGATCCGGGAGAACACCGAGGACCTGTACGCGGGGATCGAGTTCGAGGCGGGAACTCCCGAGACCCTCGAGCTTCTGGAGGAACTGCACAGCCTGACCGGCGCCGACGTCCCCCACGACGCGGGCATCACGGTCAAGCCGATCTCCGTGACCGGCGCGCGCAGGATCGTCCGCTTCGCCTTCGAGTTCGCGAGGGCGAACGGACGGCGCCAGGTCACCCTCGGGCACAAGGCCAACATCATGTGGTTCTCGGACGGGCTGTTCCTGAACGTCGCGCTCGACGAGGCGTCGGCGTTCAGCGACGTCGTCTTCGAGGAGATGCAGATCGACCAGCTGTCGATGCGGCTGACGCACGACCCGGAGACGTTCGACGTGCTGCTACTGCCGAACCTCTACGGGGACATCCTGTCCGACCTGTGCGCCGGGCTCGTCGGCGGCCTCGGGCTCGCCGCGGGTGCGAACCTTGGATGGGAGTACGCCGTGTTCGAGCCGGTCCACGGCAGCGCGCCGGACATCGCGGGGCGCGGCAGCGCGAACCCGCTCGCGATGATCCTGTCGGCGCAGATGATGCTCGTTCACCTGCACGAGACGGACGCGGCGGCGGCGCTCGGGCGGGCCGTGGACGAGGTCCTGACGACGGGACGGCCCCGCACCCCTGATCTCGGCGGGACGGCGTCGACGGACGAGGTCGCGGGCGCGGTTGCGGAGGCCTGCGCCGCCCTGGTCCGGGGGACTGGTCGCCGGGACGCGGTCGCGCTACAACATCAGGGAGGCAGCTTGACGGCTTTGAGGAGGGAGTGGCATGACGGCGAAGATCGGCGACCGAATCGTGGTGGAGTCTGAGAGCGTTGGCCAGCCCACCCGGGAGGGCGAGATCCTCGAGGTGATCTCTGGCCAGGTCGGGGTCCGGTACCGCGTCCGCTGGATGGACGGGCACGATTCGATCTTCACGCCGAGCGGCGGGAGCGCCCGGATCGTTCCGACGACCTCCGGCAGGCGCGGCCGCACGAGCTAGCAGCCCGGTACATCGCCCGAACCCGGAGCCCGACCGGGCCCCACGGGGAGCTGTCAGCAGCCCGGTTCGCCGTGGTGCCCGCAGCACCCCCGGGTCAGGGCCCGGGCACGGTTCCGGATCGTCAGGCGCACCTTCGTCGCGAGGGGGGCGTCGTACTCGCGCCAGTTCGTGAAGAACCATGCCACGCGGTGCCCGATGCCATCGCGGCCGCTCACCGTCCGATACTACGGCGCCCGGGTCCGACCGATGGCCCCGCGGCGTGCCACACTCCACGCGCCATGCGCCCCGAGATCCTTTCGACCGCTCGCCCGTCCGCACTCCGGTTGTGGAGCTTCGTCGGCCTGACCGTCGGGGGAACGCTCCTGGCCGTCGGGGCGCTCATGCCGTGGGCGTCCATCCCGCCGTTCGACGCGACGACGACGAACGGGATCGACGTCTGGGAGGGCTGGCTCGCGCTCGTCGCCGGCGTCGCCGCGCTCGTCGGCATGCTCGCGATGCGGCTGGCGACGTCGACTGGCATCCGGACCGCGATCGCCGTGGTCGTGATGGCCGGCGCGCTCGCGGCGGCGGTCGCCGCGGCCGCCGACGCCACCTTCGCGAAGGACCGCTTCTCGGGAGCGGACCAGCGCGATCGCCTCGCGCGGCAGATCGCGGCCCAGACCGGCGCCCCGTACGAGCAGGTCCGGGACCTGCTCGAGCGCGAGCACGACGCGAGGTTCCCCGTCGAGGCTCGTCCCGCGATCTGGCTGGCGGTCGCGGGCGGCGTCATCGCGGGCGGCGGCGCGGCCGTCAGCGCGGCGTGGGCGCGCTCGTCGGCTACAGCGAGCCGAGATCCGCGCACTTTGCCCGGATCCCCTCCGCCGCACCCCTGAGCGCCCGCAGCTCCTCCTCCGACAGCTCGAGCTCGACGATCTCCCCGACGCCATCCGCCGAGAGTCGGGCCGGAACGCCGACGTAGACGCCGTCGATCCCGTACTGGCCCGTGCACCAGGCGCAGACCGGCAGCGCCTCGTCGGTCCGGCCGGCGATCCCCTCGATCATCTTCGTCGCCGAGGCCGACGGCGCGTAGTACGCGCTCCCTTTCTTGAGCAGCCCGACGATCTCCGCGCCGGCGTCGCGCGTGCGCGCGTACAGCCGTTCGAGGGTCGCGTCGTCCACGAGCTCCGTGAGCGGCTTGCCAGCGACGGTCGCGTGCCGCGGCAGCGGCACCATCGACTCGCCGTGCGACCCGAGCGTCATCGCATCGACGTCGAGCGGGGACACGTCGAGCTCCTCGGCCACGAAGTAACGAAGGCGGGCCGAGTCAAGGACGCCCGCCATGCCCATCACACGTCGCTTCGGGAACCCAGCCACCTCGGATGCGAGAAACGTCATCTCGTCGAGCGGGTTCGTCACGACGATCAGGATCGCGTTCGGCGAGCCCGGCACGATCCGCTCGACGACCTCGCGAACGACTGCGGCGTTCTTGCCCAGCAGGTCCATTCGGCTCATTCCCGGCTGTCGCGCGAACCCCGCCGTGATCACGACGACGTCCGAGCCCGCCGTGTCCGCGTAGTCGTTGGTCCCGACGATCGCCGGTTCGTACCCGACGACGGGCGCCGCCTGTCGCATGTCGAGTGCCAGGCCATGGGGCAGACCCTCGATGATGTCGATCAGGACGACGTCCGCGAGGCCCCGCTCGAGAATCCGCATCGCGGTCGTCTGTCCGACGAAGCCGCTGCCGACGACGGTCACGCGCATCTGGTGCCCCCTCCCGTACCTCGAGCTAGGCCTGGAGCTGCTCGATCACGGCGTCGGCGACGCCCGATGTTCCGACCGCGGTCGGATCGTCGCGGGTCGGCTTCATGTCGTAGGTCACGTCCTTGCCCCCCGCGATCACGGCCGCGATCGCTGCCTCCAGCCGGTCGGCGGCCTCGGACTCGTTCAGGTGTCGCAGCATCAGGACGCCCGACAGCATCATCGCCATCGGGTTCACCTTGTTCTGGCCCTTGTACTTCGGTGCGCTGCCGTGCGTGGCCTCGAAGACGGCCGCCTCGTCGCCGATGTTCGCGCCCGGTGCGACGCCGAGCCCGCCGACCAGCCCGGCGCAGAGGTCGGACACGATGTCGCCGTACAGGTTGGGCAGCACGAGGACGTCGTACTCCTCGGGCCGCTGTACGAGCTGCATCGACAGGTTGTCGACGATCCGATCGTCGAACGCGACGTCGGGATACTCCTCGGCGACCTCACGGGCGGTCGCGAGGAACAGGCCGTCGCTGAACTTCATGATGTTCGCCTTGTGGACGGTCGTGACCTTCTTCCGGCCGTTCGCCCGCGCGTGTTCGAACGCGAAGCGGACGATCCGCCTCGTCGCGGTCACCGAGATCGGTTTGACCGAGATGCCGGCATCGTCGCGGATCCTCTTGCCGGTCTTGTCGGCGATGAACCCGATCAGCTCCTTGGCCTCGGGCGTGCCCTGCTCGAACTCGATCCCGGCGTAGAGATCCTCCGTGTTCTCACGGACGATCACGATGTCGACGTCCTGGTAGCGCGAGCGCACACCCGGGTACCACTTGCAGGGCCGCAGGCACGCGTACAGGTCGAGCTCCTTGCGGAGCGCGACGTTGACGCTTCGGAAGCCGCTGCCGACCGGCGTGGTGATCGGTCCCTTGATCGCGACCCTCGTCTCCCGGATCGAGTCGAGGACGTGCTGGGGCAACGGCGTGCCGTACGTCTCGACGACGTCGGCGCCGGCCTCCTGGATGTCCCACTCGAACTCGACCCCCGTCCCCTCGATGACGCGCCTCGTCGCCTCGGACAGCTCCGGCCCGACGCCGTCGCCCGGGATGAAAGTCACTCGGTGCGCCATGGGCTTCCCCCTCGTCTCGGCCCGCGCCCAGGCAGCCTCTCCGGTCCGTGTCGTGCCGGCGCGGTACGCTGAGATTGTCTCGGAAACCGCCTAGGGGCGACCCGCTGGCCCGGGGCCACAGGCACACGACACAGGAGGCTGACGTCCGGTGAAGGGCCTCGAGGAAGTCATCGCCGCATCGACCAGCCTCTCCGACGTCGACGGCCGCGCCGGACGGCTCTGGTACGTGGGGTATCCGATCCAGGACCTCGCGGACCGCTCCACCTTCGAAGAGGTCGTCTACCTGCTCCACAACCTGCGGCTCCCCACCGAGGCGGAGCTCGACGAGCTGAACGAGCGCCTGATCGGCGAGCGGGAGATCTCGCCGTTCCTGGCGGGGATCATGCCGACGCTCGCGCAGCAGACCTCGCCGATGTCGATGCTCAGGACCAGCGTGTCGGCGGCCTCGGCCTACGACCCCGACGGGTGGGACAACAGCCTCGAGGCCAACGAGCGCAAGGCGATGCGACTGATCGCCAAGACGGCCACGCTGATCGCGATGTACCACCGGCTCCGCACCGGTCAGGAGGTCGTGGTCCCCAACCCCAAGCTGCCGCACGCCGCCAACTTCCTCGCCATGCTCTCGGGGCAGGAGCCGGAGCAGGAGGACGCGGCGGCCCTCGATACCACGCTGATCCTGTACGCCGACCACACGATGAATGCCTCCACGTTCACCGCGCGCGTGATCGCCTCCACGCTCGCCGACATGTTCTCGGCGATCACGGGCGCGATCGCGGCGCTCAAAGGACCGCTCCACGGCGGCGCCAACGAGGAAGCCATGAAGATGCTCGAGGACATCGGCGACCCCTCCACGGCGGAGGCGTACGTGAAGGACCGCCTCGCGCGCAAGGAACGGATCATGGGATTTGGGCACCGCGTGTACAAGTCCGAGGACCCGCGCGCGACGGCGCTGCGCCGCCTGTCGAAGGAGACGGCCGAGCGCAAGGAGGACACACGCTGGTATGAGATCTCGGCCGAGGTCGAGCGCGTCGTCAACGCCGAGAAGGGTCTGCACGCCAACGTCGACTTCTACGCGGCCAGCGTCTACCGATACCTGGGGATTCCCACGGACCTCATGACGCCGGTGTTCGCGCTGGCGCGGATGTGCGGCTGGACGGCGCACGTCCGAGAGCAGTACGCGGACAACCGCTTGATCCGACCCGAGTCCGAGTACGTCGGGCCGCGCGACCAGCGCTACGTCCCGATCGACGAGCGCGGCTGAGATCAGCCCGCCGGTGGTGGTGCCGGCGGGGGCGAGGCGATCGGGAGCCCCGCCGCGCGATCCCACACGCGGTTCAGGTGCTCTTGGACGTACAGCCCGAGCGCGACCGCGATCACCAGCAGCAGCACGATCGCGATCGCAGGCGACAGCTCCTGCTGGATCTCGACACCCCGCTCCATTGCTACGACGTGGTTCGCGGTGTTCCAGACGGCGATGAACGGCGGGACGATGATGATCCAGCCGAACAGGACGGCCATCAGCGATCGCACGGGGCTGATCGTCATATCGCCGGTGTACCGCTGGATCTCCTCGTTCACCTTGTAGTACCAGTACAGCGCGTAGATCCCAAGCGTGATGAACGAGAGCAGCAGCACGACGAGTGGATCGCGCTTCAGATACGACTGCCCGCTGATCGTCACGGTCTCGGCCATGTCCCCTTCCTCCCCCTCTGGCCTCCCCCTCTGGCCTCCCCGTCGGATTCGGGCGAAGCTTACGCTGTGCTCGGGCGGGGCATGAGACCGGCCTGGTCCAGAACGCGACGGACGCTCGCTTCCCTCCCGAGCCCCATGACGTGGACCCCCGCGACTCCCTCGGTCGCAGCGAGGGCGCGGACCACCTCGACGGCGATCCGGACGCCGACGGCGGGCGCGTCGGGCCCGGCGGACCCGAGCTCGTCGACGATCTCGGACGGCACGACCACGCCCGGTAGGTGGTCGTTCACGAACCGGGCCTGTTCCGCGCTCGTGAGCGGCGCGACGCCGGCGATCAGCGCGGCGCGCTCGTGGATCCCTCGGGCGCGGACGGCCTCGGCCCACGTGGCGAACGCCTTGACGTCGTACACGATCTGGGTCTGGACGAATGCGGCGCCGGCGTCGAGCTTCGCCTCGAGCCGGCCTGGGTCGTACGGCTCCGCGAGCGGCGAATCCGCGACCCCGACGAGGTAGCGCGGCGCCGCGTCCACCTCGCGGCCGGACAGGAGCCGGCCCTCCGCCCGCAGGCGGGCCGCCAACCGGACGAGTTCGAGGACGCCGAGATCCCGGATCTCGGCGGCGTCCGGATGGTCGCCCCGCGCGACGGGGTCGCCCGTGAGGCAGAGCACGTTCCGGGCGCCGAGTGCCCACGCGCCGAGCAGGTCGGACGTGAGCGCGAGCCGGTTCCGGTCGCGGACGGTGAGCTGCAGCGTGGGCTCGACGCCGGCGCGGGCCGCCGCGGCGACGCCCGCGAGCGGCGACATGTGCGCGGAGGCCGCCGGGTTGTCGGTGACGTTGACCGCGTCGGCGTAGCCGACCAGCTCCCTGGCCTGGCGGAACACCGCGTCGACGTCGGCGGACCGCGGCGGTACGATCTCGGCGGTGACGCAGAACGCCCCGGACGCAAGGATCCGCTCGAGCCGACCGACCGGCTCGCTCAACGGCGGTCGGCGAGCGCCTCGGCCGCGGTGACGGTGTTGAGCAACAGCATTGCGGTGGTCATCGGGCCCACGCCACCGGGGACGGGCGTGATCGCACCGGCGACCTCCTTCACCTCGTCGAAGCGAACGTCGCCCACGAGCCCGCTGTCCGTGCGATGGACGCCCACGTCGATCACGACTGCGCCGGGCTTCACCATGTCGGCCGTCACGAGCTCCGGGACGCCGGCGGCGGCGATCAGGACGTCGGCCTGCCGTGTGTGCGCGGCGAGGTCGCGGGTGCGGACGTGGCAGATCGTCACGGTCGCGTTCCCCCGGATCGAGTCCTGCGCGAGCATGATCGACAGCGGCGCGCCGACCAGCTCCCCGTAGCCGACCACGACGACCTCCGCTCCATCGAGCTGCACACCGGACCGCAGCAGGAGCTCGACGATGCCGTACGCCGTCGCCGGCGGGAACGCCGGGTCGCCGCGGACCATCAGGCCGACGTTCAGCGGGTGGAGCCCGTCGACGTCCTTCGCCGGGTCGATCGTCGTCTGAACCGCCAGCTCCGAGATGTGCTTGGGGATCGGCAGCTGGACGATGATCCCGTGGATCTCCGGGTCCCGGTTCAACCGCCTGAGGATCGCGAGCAGCTCGCCCTCGGTGACGTACCCCGGCAGGTCGATCTGCTCGGACCGCATTCCGACGTCCGCACACGCCTTGTGCTTGGCTCCGAGGTAGATTCGGCTCCCCTCGTCGTCCCCGACGAGCACCGCGGCGAGGCCGGGGGTCACGCCGCGCTCGCACAGCGCCTTGACGCGATCGGCAACCTCGGCCCGGATCTGCGAGGCGATGGCTTTGCCGTCGATCACGGTGCCCGTCACGCGCGCATCCTACCTGCGAAGATGCCGGCGCGCGCGGAAACGCGCAGGTCGGCGACTCAATGACGGAAGTGGCGGCGCCCGGTGACGATGACCGCCATCCCCCGCGACTCGGCCACGGCCAGGACCTCGTCGTCGCGGACCGAACCGCCCGGATGGACGATGGCCGTAACGCCGGCGTCGGCGGCGACCTCCACGGCATCGGGGAACGGGAAGAACGCGTCGCTGGCGGCCACGGCGCCCTTGGCCCTGTCGCCCGCCTTGTGGGCCGCGAGGAACGCGGCGTCGACACGAGACATCTGTCCCGCGCCGATCCCGACCGTCGCTCCGTCGCGCGCCAGGACGATCGCATTCGATCGGATCCGTGCCGCAACGGACCAGGCGAGCGTCAGATCCCGCCACTCGCGCTCGTCCGGCGCGCGCGATGAAACGACCCGCCAGTCCTCGGGGCGCTCGGTCACGACGTCGCGCTCCTGCACGAGCGCGCCGCCGCGGATCGGGCGGATCTCGATGCCGGTCGGCAGCGCCAGCGGTGCCTGCACGACGCGGAGGTTCGTGCGGGCGGCGAACGCCTCGAGCGCCTCGTCCGTGAACGAGGGCGCGATCACGACCTCCGTGAAGACGTCCGCCATCGCCTCCGCGGCCGCGCGCTCCGCCTCCGCATTGAACGCGACGATGCCTCCGAAGGCCGAGACGGTGTCGCACTCGAACGCCCGCCCGTAGGCGTCGGCGAGCGAGGACCCGAGCGCCACCCCGCACGGGTTGTTGTGTTTCACGATCACCGCAGCCGTCGCCCTCAGCTCGGCGACCAGCCCGTACGCCGAGTCGGCGTCGAGCCAGTTGTTGAAGGACATCTCCTTGCCCTGGAGCACACGGGCTCCTCCCAGGACGCCGCCGTCGGAGATCTCCTCGAACAGCGCCGCGCGCTGGTGCGGGTTCTCGCCGTACCGCAGCGGACCGGCGTAGGACAGCGCCAGGCCGACGAAGCGGGGGAACGCGTCGGGGCCCGTCGCGCGCTCGGCGAACCACGCCGCGACCGCCGCGTCGTACGCCGTCGTGTGTGCGAACGCCTCGGCCGCGAGCTCCAGCCGTGTGCTGCGCGAGAGCCCGCCGCCCCGGCGCAGCTCCTCAACCACGAAGCCGTACCGGCCCGGGTCGACGACGACCGCGACCGACTCGAAGTTCTTGGCCGCCGCTCGAACCATCGCGGGCCCGCCGATGTCGATCTTTTCGATCACGTCGTCGAACGCCGCGCCGGCGGCGACGGTCATGCGGAACGGGTACAGGTTCACGACCACGAGGTCGAACGGCTCGATCGCGTGAGCCGTGAGCTGCTCGACGTGTTCGGCCTTGCGACGATCGGCGAGAATCCCGGCATGGATCCTTGGATGGAGCGTCTTCACGCGACCGTCGAGTATCTCGGGGAAGCCGGTCACGTCCTCGACGGGCGTGACGTCGAGTCCGGCGTCACGCAGCGTGCGGGCTGTCCCGCCGGAGGAAACGAGCGACACACCGAGATCGAGGAGCGCCCGGGCCAGGTCGACGACGCCCGTCTTGTCGTACACGGCGAGCAGCGCTCGGCGGACGGGCCGATCGACAGGCTGGCGGTCAGCCACCCGGGTCGCCGATCACGTGCACGGTGCGGCCGTCGACCTTGATCCGCCCCTCCACGAGGGCGATCACGGCCGTCGGCAGCAGTCGATGCTCGACCTCGTGGATCCTCGGCTCGAGCGTGTCCCAGACGTCGTCGTCGCGGATCGCGACCGGCTCCTGGTACACGATCGGGCCGTGGTCGACCTGCTCGTCGACCAGATGCACCGTGACGCCGGTGACCTTCGCGCCATGCGCGAGCGCATCGGCCACCGCCCGACCGCCGGGGAAGGCCGGCAGCAGCGACGGATGGACGTTCAGGATCCGGTCCTCGAACGTCCGCACGAACCTCGGCCCCACGATCCGCATGAAGCCGGCCAGGACGACCGTGTCGATGCCGTGCTCGCGGAGCAGCTCGGCGAGCGGCTCGTCCATCGCCCTTGGGGAGGACGCGTCGTACAGCGTGATCGTCGGGACCGCGGCGCGGCGCGCGCGTTCGAGGGCGAACGCGTCCGGCCGGTCCGAGACCGCGAGCGCGATCCACGGTCGGACCGTTGGGTCGTCGAGGAGCGCTTGGAGGTTCGTACCGTTGCCCGACGCGAGGACCGCGATCCGCGCATCCATCGCGCGCACCGTACCAGACGTGCTTCCGCCGGCTACGGTGGGGACGTGGAACGGCCGACGGAACCGACGACGGAACGCGTCCACGCCGTGGTGTTCGACCTCGGCGGCGTCCTGGTGTCGCTCGACGGGATCCTGATCTCGGCCGACGCGGGCGTCGCCAAGCCGGACAGGAGGATCTTCGACGCGTTCGTGCGTCGCTTCGACGTACGGCCGTCGCTCCGTGACGAGGGGGTGTTTGTGACGGGACGGCCGCGGCTCGGCGATAAGCTGCGCGCCGTGCCCGTGGAGGAACGGAGTGGCCGAGCCGACCGATGCACGCAGCACGCCGGGACGGTGTCCGTCGCGAGCTGCGACGGGTGCGGCCGTGCACTGTGCCTCGCCTGCGCGATCCCGGTCCGCGGCCTTGTCCTGGGATCCGAGTGCCTCGCGCAGGTCCTTGGGGAGGAGGCACCACCCGACGAGCCTACGACCACCAAGCGGGTGGGTACGACGACGTTCGCCTTCGTCGTGGCGTCGCTCGCGACGCTCCCGCCGTGGACGACCCTCGGTCGCGGGTCGGGGCCGTTCGGCGCGTGGAGCACGTCCCCGCGGTGGTCGCTGCTCGCGGCGGTCGCGGCGATCGTCGGGCTGGTCATCGCCGCCGCCGGCCGGCGGTTCGCCCTCGAGGGCCGCGTCTCTGCCGTCGCGTTTGCGATCCTCGGCCTCGCCGTCGTCGTTGGCTCGGTGCTCGCGTGGTTCCGGCCGCCGTTCCCGGCGGACTCGGTCCTGACCCCTTGGGCCGCGGCGGCGGCGGGGGCCGTGGCCGCGATCTCTGCGGCCCTCGAGCTACGCCCTCGAGCTGCGCAAACACGCTCCCGCACGTAGTTGACTCCCCCCCACCCCAGGTATTCGATAGCCGAGGCTTGCGACCTCGCGTCTCGCGAAAGGGGAACGGATGGCGCAGACTCCCGCGTTCGGCATGTCCCGGATGTCGACCGCGAGCAGGATCCTCCTCGGCGCCGGGAGCCTCCTGCTGATCGACTCGTTTTTCACGTGGGAGCGTGTCTGTCCCGAGCTCGCCGGCCTCGAGCTGGAGTGCGTCGACAGCGCCAACATGTGGGGCGGCTCGGGTCAGTTCTTCGGGATCCTCGCGGGGCTCGTGCTCGTGCTCATGCTCGCGTGGGAGGGGCTGCAGGTCGCCGGGGTCGCGGTGAACATCGCGATGGACGCGTCCAAGCTGAGCGCGTTCCTCGGGTTCGGTGTCCTGATCCTCGCCTTCGTGAAGTTCATCTTCGTGTTGCCCGACACGACGCTGTGGTCGTGGCTCGGGCTGCTCCTCACGCTCGCGATCGGGTACGGCGCCTGGATGCGGTTCCAGGAACCCGCGGCGGCAGCCCCGCCGCCCCCGCCGCCCGCGATCAACGACGGGGCCAGCACCTGATCCGCTGCGACCGGTTCCACGTCGCGCGGCCACGCTGAGCGATCGATGAAGACCTGTACGAGCTGTGGCAGCGCCAACGGCGACGGATCGGTGTCGTGCCAGTGGTGCGGCGCGACGCTGCCGGCGACGGAGCCGGGAGCGGCATCGAAGGATGCACCCCTCCCGGCGCCGCCCGGCTGGGCGGGGCCCTTGCAGCAGTACACGCACTCCGGCGTCCGGTACCTGCTCGGCTACACCCCGTCCTCGTTCGGGATCTGGGACCGCGAGCGACCGGAGGCTCCCGTCGAGACGTTCCCCCGAACGGATGAGGGCTGGCGCGCCGCCTGGCTCCGGTACTCCGCGCTCGAGCCGACGAACGTCGACGTGGGGCTCGGCGTGGGCGTCCCCGGAGCCGGAGCGACCGTCGCGACGCACCCCACGGGGGATGTGCCGCGACCGCCACCGGGGTGGCCGACGCGCACGCGCACGCGCGGCACCGTGAGCGGGTGGTGGTGGATCCTGCCGATCGTCATGGGATGGCTCGGCGGGTTGATCGCCTGGCTCGTCGTCCGCGATGACGATCCGCAGACGGCGCGTTGGATGCTGATCTTGGGGGTCGCGATCACCGTCGTGGGCTCCCTGCTCGTCATCCTGCCGTATGCGTCGCTCACCTCGCCCTGAACCGCCACAGGGCCCCGAGCGCGCCGCCCACGATGCCCCACGCGAGCGCGAGGAGAGTCGCACCCGACAGGTCGGGTCCCGCCGCGAGCGAGATCCCCTCACCGGTCGCGGCCGAGGCCTCCCACGCGATCGTCGACAGAAACGCGCCGGCGACGACGAGCCCCGCGAAGGCGATCCCGGTCGCCGACCCGAGCGCGAGCGCCTCGACGAGGGACCGCGCAATCTCGGCTGCGCGCCGTCCGCCAAACAGCGTCGCGAGGCCCGGCACGAGCAGGAACAGCACGTACCAGCGCGGCAACGGTTCCGCGCGCACGAGCGGCGCACCGGCCGCGCCGCTCGGGACCCCGACACCGATCTCGGTGACCGTCTCGCCGTAACTCACGAGCGTCTGCTCACTCCCGTCGAACCGCAACTCGTCCGAGCCGCCCATCGCGGGGACGAGCACCCAGATCGATTGGTTCGGTAACGCGAGGACGTGGTGCCCGATCAGGATCGCCGTGCCGGTGTAGCTCGGCTGTGCGACCGCATCGAAGTACGCGCGTGCGGCCGCCGGGTCGGCGCCCGCGTTCACCAACAGGCCGACGAAGGCGAGGAGCAGCGCGACCCAAAACGCGCGCACGCCCCCCGCGACGGCGGCGTAGAGGCGCCGGACGGCGCGCAGCTCGGGACGCCGGACGGCGGCCACCGCGCCGACGATCACCGGCACGACGGCGATCGCGAACGTCAGGATCAGGGTCGCGCCCTCGTCCGCGGACACGTCGACGGGTCCCCCAAAGATCACCGCCGCGGGGGCCAGCGCGACGTGAGTCTGGACGACGAGCGAGAGCAGATACGACAGCGCGGCGTACGGGACGGCAACCAGGACCGCGACGGCGACCCTCCGTGCGTCCGATCCCAACGCCTCGCGTGCCACCGCACGGCCGGCGCCGTACAGCCACCAGACCGCCGCGAGCGTCGGAAGCAGGAGCGGGACCGTCACGCGGCTCGCAGCCGCGATGCCGGGCTCGGCGACGGCGACGTCCAGCGGGATCGCGTGGAACGAGGCGACGTAGAGCCACCCGAGCTGCGCGTGCTCGAGGATCGAGCCCTCGCCGCCACGCGCGACGAAGATCGCCAGGGCGATCAGCTCCCCGATCGCGAGCACGACGACGAACACGAACGCGCCGAGCCGCAGCGCGTGGACGGTGGCCGAGCGACGCGGGCGTAGCCCGATGTTCACGTGAGCGCCGCCCCGACGAGCTCGGCGACGTCGGTCGGCGTGCGGCCGACCGGCACGCCGGCGCCCTCGAGCGCTTCCGACTTCGCCTGCGCGGTTCCCGACGAGCCCGTGACGATCGCGCCCGCGTGGCCCATCCGCTTGCCAGGCGGTGCCGTGAACCCCGCGATATACCCGATCACGGGCTTCGAGACGCGCTCGCGGACGAACGCGGCCGCACGCTCTTCGTCGTCGCCACCGATCTCGCCGATCATGACCACGAGATCCGTTTCGGGATCGCGTTCGAACCGCTCGAGCGCGTCGACGAAGCCGACACCGTGGACCGGATCGCCGCCCATGCCGACGCACGTCGACTGCCCGATGCCGCGCTGTGTCAGCTCGTGCACGATCTGGTACGTGAGCGTGCCGGAACGCGAGACCAGACCGACCCGACCCGACGCGCAGATCTCACCGGGGATGATCCCGACGTTCGACGTCCCCGGCGAGATGACGCCGGGGCAGTTCGGGCCGATCAGCGTCGACGGTTTGCCTCGCAGGTAGCTCGCCACGCGCGCCATGTCGCGTACGGGGATGCCCTCGGTGATACAGACGATCACGCGCAGCTCCGAGTCGGCGGCCTCGTAGATCGCCTCGGGCGCGAACCGAGCCGGCACGAAGATCAGCGACGTGTTCGCGTCCGTCGCCTCGACGGCGTCGGCGATCGTGTCGAACACGGGGATCCCCTCGACGTCCTGCCCGGCCTTGCCTGGCGTCACGCCGGCGACGACCTGCGTGCCGTACGCGCGATTGCGCAGGCCGTGGAAGGCCCCCTCACGGCCCGTGATGCCCGAGACGACGACCTTCGTCGTGCCGTCGACGAAGACCGCCATCAGGCGGCTCCGTCGTGCGCGAGCTGCGCGGCGCGCTGCGCGGCCTGGAGCATCGTGGTCGTCGACACGATCCTCGGGTGGCGCGCCTCCTCGAGGATTTTCCGCCCTTCCGCGGCGTTCGTCCCGTCGAGCCGCACGACGATGTCGACGGTCGGCGTGACCCGCTCGAGCGCCGCGAGCATGCCCTCCGCGACCAGGTCGCATCGCGTGATGCCGCCGAAGATGTTCACGAGCACCGAGCGCACGCTCGGGTCGGAGAGGATCACCTCGAGCGAGGTCGCCATCAGGTCCGCGCTCGCCCCGCCGCCGACGTCGAGGAAATTCGCGGCGCGCGCGCCGGCCTGCTGCACGACGTCCAACGTGGCCATCACCAGCCCAGCGCCGTTGCCGATGACGCCGACCTCGCCGTCGAGCTTGACGTACTGCAGACCGGCCTCGCGCGCTCGGGACTCGACCGGGTCGATCGGGAACGAGGACCTCAGCATCTCGATCTCGGGCCGGCGGAACAGGGCGTTGTCGTCGATCGCGACCTTCGCGTCGAGCGCCACGACCCGGCCGTCCTCGAGCTCGACGAGCGGGTTCACCTCGACGAGCGTCGCGTCCTCCTCGGTGAGCACCTCGTACAGCCGGGCGAGCACGTCCTGGGCGGCATCGCGCGTCTCCGGCGGAAGCCCGCCGGTCAGCCGGCGGAGGTGGTACGGGCGCAGGCCGATCTGCGGGTCGATGTGCAGGCGCCGGAGTGCCTCGGGCTTCGTTCGCGCGAGCTCCTCGACGTCGACCCCGCCCTCGGCGGCCACCATCGCCAGGTCGGTGCCCGTCGACCGGTCGAGCAGGATCGCGGCATAGAACTCGCGCCGGATCGGCAGCCGCTCCTCCACGAGGACGCGGTTGACGGTGCGGCCCTTGAAGCCCTCGGCGAGCATCCGCGTCGCGGCCTCCTCGGCCGCGTCGGGGGAGTCGACCAGGACGATCCCGCCGCCCTTGCCCCGCCCGCCGACCTGGACCTGGACCTTGACCACCGCGGAGCCGCCGAGGTCCTGACACGCTGCGCGCGCTGCGTCGGCGGATGCCGCGACGATCCCTCTGGGGACCGGGATTCCGCGTCTGCCGAAGAGCTCCTTGCCCTGGTACTCGTAGAGATCCACTACGAGGCCGGCTCCGCACCCAGTCGGTCGTTCAGCCAGGCGACGATCTCGCCGGTGGTGGCGCCCGGCGTGAAGATCCGCTCGACGCCCGCTTCGGCGAGCTTGGGGACGTCGTCGCGGGGGATGATCCCACCGCCGAACACGACCACGTCGCTCGCTCCGCGTTCGTGAAGCAAGCGGACGACCTTGGGAAAGAGCGTCATGTGGGCGCCCGAGTGGCACGAGAGGCCGACGGCGTCGGCGTCCTCCTGGATCGCGGCCTCCGCGATCTGCTCGGGCGTCTGGTGCAGGCCGGTGTAGATGACCTCGAACCCGGCGTCGCGGAGCGCCCGAGCCACGACCTTGGCGCCCCGGTCGTGGCCGTCGAGGCCGGGCTTCGCGACCACGATGCGGTGCTTGCCCTGCTTGGGTTGCTTCGTCTGCGCCATGCGGCGCCCAGTCTAGCGAGCGTCCGTTGGCGCCCCTGCGGACGGTGGCTGACATACTCGAACCATGGCGAGGAAGCGCTTGCGGTTCCGCCCGCCGGGCCTGAAGCCGACGACGAAGGTGGGAACGCTCGGGCCGTACCGAGGTCGGCTCGGGCTGGCGTGGGTGATCGCGCCGCTCGTCGCCGGCGTGGTGATCCTGGTGGCCGGCGCGATCGCGTTGCTGCGCTGAAGGGCGGTGCTGGGGAAGGAGCTCTCGTGCGTGTCGTCGTGTTCAGCACCAAGCCGCACGACCTGACATCGCTCGAGGCGGCGAACGAAGACCACGGTCACGAACTGACGTTCCTCGAGCCCAGGCTCACGCTCGAGACGGTCGCGCTGGCCGACGGATACCCCGTGGTGTGCCCGTTCGTGAACGACGAGCTCGGCCCGCCCGTCCTCGAGCGGCTCGCGAAGTTCGGCGTGGGCCTGCTGGCGCTCCGCTCGGCCGGCTTCAGCCACGTCGACGTGGCGGCGGCGATGGATCTCGGGATCGCGGTTGCGCGCGTTCCCGCGTACTCGCCGCATGCGGTCGCCGAGCACACCGTTGGCCTGATCCTGGCGCTCGACCGGAAGCTGCACCGGGCGTACGCGCGGGTGCGAGAGGGGAACTTCTCGCTCGACGGACTCCTCGGGTTCGACCTGTACGCACGGACCGTCGGGGTCGTCGGGACGGGCGCGATCGGGCGGGTGTTCGCGCGGATCATGCTCGGCTTCGGATGCCGGGTCGTCGCGTTCGATCCGGTTCCGAACGAGGAGACGCGCGCCCTCGGCGTCGAGTACGTCGAGCTGCAGATGCTGTTTCGAAGCTCCGACATCGTCTCCCTGCACGCGCCGCTGACACCGGCGACGCACCACCTGGTCGACGACCGCGCCCTCGGCGCGATGAAGCCGGGCGTGATGCTCATCAACACGAGCCGCGGCGGCCTCATCGACACGTCGGCCGTGATCGAGGGACTCAAGTCGGAGCGGATCGGCGCGCTCGGGCTCGACGTCTACGAGGAGGAGGCCGGGTTGTTCTTCGAGGACCTGTCCTGGCGGATCATCCAGGACGACGTGCTCGCGCGACTCCTCACCTTCCCGAACGTCCTCGTGACCGCGCATCAGGCGTTCTTCACGAAGGAGGCGCTCCGGAACATCGCCGAGACGACACTCGAGAACATCACGGCGTTCGAACGCGGCCAGTCGCTCCCGAACGAGGTTCGCGGCTAGATGCGCTGGGATGCGTTCGAACGAGCGTGCTCCGAGATCGCCTCGCTCGCCCGCGAGCGGTTCGCGAAGGACGAGCTCGTCTTGCTCGGAACACTGCGTTCGGACGGGTCGCCGCGGATCAGCCCGTGCGAGGTCGACTTCGCGGCCGGGCGCCTGTTCCTGGGGATGATGTGGCGGTCGAAGAAGGCCCTGGACCTCCTGCGGGTCCCGCACGTCGCGGTTCACAGCGTCCCGAGCGACCGGATGAACCCGGGCGGGGACGTCAAGCTGTACGGGCAGGTGGTAGACGAGTCGGATCCCGAGGTGAGGGCGGCGTTCCGCGACGCGATCAAGGCTCGGATCGACTGGGCGCCGGACGAACCGAACTTTCATCTCTTCTCGCTCGACGTGGAGGCGGCCGGCTACACGGTGTTCGGGAAGGGGTCTCACGCGCTGGCGTGGGATCCCGTGCGAGGGCTGCGGCGGCTCGAGCTGCAGTAGCTCCCTCGAGCGGCGGGTGCTCTTCGATGGCAGAGTACGCGTACAGCGCCATCGCAACGGCGGCGAGCGCGTGCCAGATCGCGTGCCACTGCATCGCGCTTTCCGGTCGGCACAGCGGCGCGCCGGTCCGCCCGACGAAGAAGGCCGTCGCGGCGAGCAGCAGCGCCAGAAGGACGGCCGAGCGGGCCAGCCGTCGTAACGTGAGCGGCTCGCGACGGAGCGCAGAAAGTTCCTGTCGGTACTCGCCGAGCTCCCACCACCCAATGGCCAGCCCCAGCAGCGCGAAGACCGTGTATGCAGCCCCGGGCAACGCGGCGAGGAGCACCGCGACGGTCGCCACGGCCGCGAGGAACGGATCGGCTGCCCATCGCCGGTCGCGGAAGCGCGCGAGGCCGAACGTCGCGATGAACAGCAGCACTGCGACGATCGCGACGTCGTGGACCACGCGCCCGAACTCCGTCCCGACCCCGTGGTAGAGGACGCCGCCCACCGCGTTCGCAGCGATCGCGGTGGCGAAGACGAGCATCTCGGTCCGCCGGACGGCCGTTCGGCGTGCTCGCCATGCGACCCACGCCGCCGCGGCAACGAAAACGACGCTCGAGAGCGCGTTCGTGGGCTGCGCGAGCGCTCCGTCGACGACTGCCTCACAGTCGGCCGATGGCAGCACAGCCCCGGATCAGCCTGCCTTGCGGAGCGGCGCGTACGCGAGGAGCACGCGTTTCTGGCCGACGTCCTCGAACACGATGGTGGCCTCCGCGTCGCCGCCCGACCCGCTCACCGTGAGCACCACGCCCTCGCCCCACTTGTCGTGCACGACCGTGTCGCCGGCGGCCACGTCGACGCGAGGGCGCGTGTTCCGCTCGATCGCCTGCCGGAGCGTGGACGCGCCCTCCGGCGCGGCCGCGATCTCGTCCTCCTCGATGGCGCGCAGCAGGTCGCTCGGGATCTCGCCGAGGAAGCGTGACGGCGGATTGTACGAGGTGGTCCCGAAGAGCGATCGAGACCAGGCATAGGTGAGGTACAGGCGTTCGCGCGCCCGCGTGATGCCGACGTACGCGAGCCGCCGCTCCTCCTCGAGCTGCGCAGAGTCCCCCATCGACCGGTAATGCGGGAAAACGCCGTCCTCCATCCCGATCATGAACACGACGGGGAACTCGAGGCCCTTCGCGTTGTGGAGCGTCATCAACGTGACGCTCGAGGCCGCTTCCTCGTACTCGTCCTGCTCGCTCACCAGGGCCACCTGCTCGAGGAACCCGTCGAGCCCCTCGTCGGAACGGGCCTCGAACTCGGCCGCGACGCCCGAGAGCTCGCGCAGGTTCTCGATCCGCCCCTGCGCCTCGATCGTCCGCTCGCTCTCCAGCTCGAGCAGGTACCCGGACTCGAGCGCCGCGGCGTCGACCATTCGAGCTGGGCCGGCGCCCGAGTCGAGCGCCTGCCGCAACCGGTCCATCACCTGCACGAACCCGAACACCGCGCCCTTGGCCCGCGACCCGAGAGTTCCGATCTCGTCCGCCCGTCGGCACGCCTCGAGGAAGGGCAGCTCCATGTCACGCGCGAACGACTCGAGGGCAGCGACGGTCGCCTCGCCGATCCCGCGCTTGGGCGTGTTGATCACGCGCCGCGCGCTGATCACGTCTTGCGGGTTGAGCAGCAGCCGCAGGTACGCGAGGACGTCCTTGATCTCCTTGCGCTGGTAGAACCGAACGCCGCCGACGACCTTGTACGGCAGACCGGTTCGCATGAAGACGTCCTCGAGCACCCGGGACTGGGCGTTGGTTCGGTAGAACACGGCGACGTCCGCGTACCGGTGCCCCTCGTCCTCGACGAGGCGGTGGATCTCCTCGGCGACGAACAGCGCCTCCTCGTGCTCGTTGTCGGCACGGAAGCGAACGGCGAGCTCACCGCTGGCGGTCTCCGTCCACAGCGACTTCGGCTTGCGCTGGATGTTGTGCTCGATCAACGCGTTCGCGATCGACAGGATGTTCTGCGTGGAGCGGTAGTTCTGCTCCATGAGGAAGACCTGCGCGTCAGGGTAGTCGCGCTCGAAGTCGAGCAGGTTCTGGATCGTCGCGCCACGCCACGAGTACACGCCCTGGTCGGCATCGCCCACGACGCAGATGTTCCGGTACTTCGCGGCGAGCAGGTTGACCAGCTGGTACTGCGCTCGGTTCGTGTCCTGGTACTCGTCGATCAGGATGTATCGGAACCGTTCCTGGTAGTGCTCGAGCACGCGCGGGTTGTCCCGGAACAACGTGACCGTCTGGGCGATCAGGTCGTCGAAGTCGAGCGCCCCGGCGGCCTTCTTGCGACGTTCGTACTCGACGTAGGTCTTCGCGATCGTCTGCTCGTAGACGTTGCCGGCACCGTTCGAGTACTCCTCGGCCGAGATCACGTGATCCTTCGCCCTGCCGATCGCGGTTGCCATCGCCCGGGGCGGAAACCGCTTGACGTCCACGTTGAGGTCCTTCAGGACGCCGGCGATCAGCCGCTCGGTGTCGCCCTCGTCGTAGATCGTGAAGCTGGACGGTAGCCCGAGCCGGTCGTGCTCGCGGCGGAGGATGCGGGCGCAGGCTGCGTGGAACGTGAGGATCCACATCCCGCGAGCCACGCGTTGGCCGAGCAGTTGCTCGACACGATCCGCCATCTCGCGGGCGGCCTTGTTCGTGAACGTGATCGCGAGCAACGCGTACGGCGAGACCTCATGCTCGCGGATCAGGTGGGCGATCCTGTGGGTCAGCGCGCGCGTCTTCCCCGAGCCCGCGCCCGCGACGATCAGCACCGGACCCTCGGTGTGCAGCACGGCCTGACGCTGCACCGGGTTCAGCGACAGGAGCAGGGGGGCTACAGACACCTCGGACATCACCCGTATCCTAGGCGCGCCTCGGACGCCCGAACGCGCCAGGCGAACCTGGCACACTTTGGCGCATGGCCGGTGTGCAGGTCGACGCTCCCGCGTTCCGCCGTCCGGCTCGCGGCCGCGGGCGCCTGCGCCTGGTGCTTCGGACCGTCGGGATCGTCTGCATCCTGGCGGCGTTCGCGATCGGCGGCTACGTCGCGTGGCAGCAGTTCGGGACGTCGCTCACCACCAAGCGGTGGCAGTCGGATCTTCGTCCGGGGTTCGAGCGACGCGTCCATGAGCAGCCGGTCGCGGCGCCGCCGGCCGTGGCGAAGGTCCCGGGCGACGCCGTCGCGATCATCCGGATCCCGCGGATCGAACTCGACATGGTGGTCGTCGAGGGGACGGACACCGAGTCCCTGAAAAAGGGCCCGGGACACTACGAGGACTCGGTCTACCCCTGGGAGCACGACGGCAAGGTGGCGATCGCGGGTCACCGGACGACCTACGGGGCACCGTTCTTCTCGCTCGACAGACTGCGACGCGGAGACACGATCGTGCTCGCGACCGAGTACGGCACGTTCGACTACGAGGTGACCGGCCTCGCGATCACACCGCCGAGCGGCCTGTTGCCGTCGGGCGACTCGGTGCTCGACCCGACCACGCGACCGACGCTCGTCCTGACCACGTGCAACCCGCGGTACTCGGCAGCGCAACGCCTGGTCGTCTTCGCCCGGCGCGTTGAGTAGCGCTGCCTGTCGGACTCACTCCCACTCGATCGTGCCGGGCGGCTTGGACGTGACGTCGTACGCGACGCGGTTCACGCCGGGGACCTCGCCGATGATCCGCCCGGCGATCCGCTCCAGGACCTCGGCGGGCAGGCGCGACCAATCGGCCGTCATTGCGTCGTCGCTCGTCACCGCACGGATCACGACCGGATGCTGGTAGGTCCGCCCGTCTCCCATCACGCCGACGGTGCGCACGTCGCCGAGCAGCACCGCGAACCACTGCCAGAGCTCGTCCTGGAGCCCGGCCCGTCGCACCTCCTCGCCCACGATTCGATCGGCGGCACGGACGAGCTCGAGGCGCTCGGCGGTCACCTCGCCGACGATCCGAACGGCGAGCCCCGGACCGGGGAACGGCTGACGCGCGACGATCTCCTCGGGGAGCCCCAGCTCGCGTCCCACCTGCCGGACCTCGTCCTTGAACAGGTCGCGGAGCGGTTCGACGAGCTCGAAGTCCATGTCCTCCGGCAGGCCGCCGACGTTGTGGTGGCTCTTGATCTTCGCCGCCGTCCGCGAGCCCGACTCGATCACGTCCGGGTAGAGCGTGCCCTGGACGAGGAACCTCGCTCCGACCGGCTCTGCCGCCTCCTCGAACACGCGGATGAACTCCTCGCCGATCTGCCTGCGCTTGTCCTCGGGATCCGTCAAGCCGGCGAGCTTCGCGAGAAACCTGTCGGCCGCCTTCACGTGCACGAGCGGCACGTGGAAGTGCCGCGCGAACATCTCCTCGACCTGCTCCGGCTCCCCGTCACGCAGCAGCCCCGTGTCGACGAAGACGCAGGTCAGCCGGTCGCCGACGGCCTTGTGCACGAGCAGGGCGGCGACGCTGGAGTCCACGCCGCCGGACAGCGCGCACACGACCTGCGCGGCACCGACCTGCGAGCGGATCCGCGCGACCGAGCGCTCGATCACGTTGGCGGCCGTCCACTCGGGCAGCAGGCCGCAGCCGTCGTACAGGAACCGCTTCATCACGTCCCTTCCGCGCGGCGTGTGGGCGACCTCCGGGTGGAACTGCACGCCGAATAGACCGCGCTCGCGATCCTCCATCGCGGCGACCGGCGTCGAGCCGGTGTGCGCGGTGATTCGGAACCCGTCGGGTTGCCGGCTCACGGCGTCGCCGTGGCTCATCCAGACGACGTCCTCGTCCGGGACGTCCTGAAGCAGGATGCCCGGCTCGTCCACCGAGAGCGTCGTCCGTCCGTACTCGCGCTGGCCCGTGGCCGCGACCTCGCCCCCGAGGGCGCGGCTCATCAACTGGTGGCCGTAGCAGATCCCGAGCACCGGCACGCCGAGGCTGAAGACCTCGGCATCAACGGTGGGCGCGCCGGGCTCGTACACCGACGCGGGGCCGCCGGACAGGACGACGCCGGCCGGTCGTCTGGACCGTAGTAGGTCGGCGGGTAGGTCGTGCGGAACGATCTCTGAGTACACGCGGCACTCACGGATCCGGCGGGCGATCAGCTGCGCGTACTGCGCCCCGAGGTCGACGACCAGGACCGGACGCGGATCCGGGGGATCGTGCGTCACCGCCTCAGTGCCCCATCCCCACGCGCTGCTCTGTCTGGTAGGTCTTGCCCTCCGTCTTGATCGACGGGGCGACCACCAGCTCGGCCTTCTGGAACTCGCGGGTCGTGGCGTAGCCCGTCGTCGCCATAGACGTCGCGAGCGCGCCGAACAGGTTGAACGTCCCATCGTTCTCGTGCGCCGGCCCGACGAGGATCTCCTCGAGCGAGGCGACCTGCTTCGTCTTCACGCGAGCCCCGCGCGGCAGCGTGGGATGGAACGTCGCCATCCCCCAGTGATAGCCGCGGCCCGGCGCCTCGTACGCGCGTGTGAGCGGCGAGCCGATCATCACCGCGTCGGCGCCGCACGCGATCGCCTTGGCGATGTCGCCGCCGGTGCGCATCCCGCCGTCCCCGATCACGTGGCAGTAGCGCCCGGTCTCGCGCAGGTGCTCCCCGCGCGCCGCGGCCGCGTCCGCGATCGCCGTCGCCTGCGGCACGCCGACGCCGATCACGCCGCGGGTGGTGCATGCGTTGCCCGGACCCACGCCGACGAGCACGCCGACGGCGCCCGTCCGCATCAGGTGGAGCGCGGCCTGGTACGACGCGCACCCGCCGACGATCACCGGCAGGTCGAACGTCCGGATGAACTCCTTGAGGTTGAGTGGCTCGCTGCGCGTCGACACGTGCTCCGCCGACACCACGGTCCCCTGGATCACGAGCATGTCGAGCTCCGCCTCGAGGACCAGGTGCTGGTACCCGGCGACCCGCTGCGGCGTGAGGGACGCGGCCGCGACGACGCCGGCGTCCTTGATCTCGCGGATCCGGCGCACGATCAGCTCGTCCTTGATCGGCTCCCGGTAGATCTCCTGCATCCGGCGCGTCGCCTTGTCGTCGGAGAGCGACGCGATCTCCTCGAACACCGGATCGGGGTCCTCGTACCGGGTCTGGACGCCCTCGAGGTTGAGCACGGCCAGCCCGCCCAGGCGGCCGATCCGGATGGCCGTCGCCGGCGACACCGCCGCGTCCATCGCCGCGGCCATCATCGGCAGGTCGAGCCGGAATGCGTCGATCTCCCACGAGATGTCCACGTCGTCGGGGTCACGTGTACGACGGGACGGGACGATCGCCACCTCGTCGAACCCGTACGCCCGCCTGGCCGACCTCCCGATCCCGATCTCAACGTCTGCCATGCAGGGAAAGCTACCAGCACCGTCGTGCCCGAAGGCGATGTTCGCTGCCCGGTTGTCCGGGTTATCGTGCCCGTGGAACCATGACCCGTCATCCGAGGGCTCTCTGGGGGGACGATGGCAGACGCACCTGAGCTCAAGCGAGGATTGCTGGGCTACCGCAGGAACGACGTCCAGGCGGTCCTGGCCGACCGCGAGCGAATGTTCGTGGGCGTCTCCGAGGAGGCCCGCGAGGCCGAAGAGCGTCTCGCGACCACGGGCCGTAAGCTGGACGAGCTGAGGGCCCAGCTCTACGCGGCGCGCGGGGAGCTCGAGGCGCGAACGTCGGAGCTCGGGTCGACGCAGGCTCGGGTCGGACAGCTCGAGGCCGCTCTCGAGACGGCGACCTCGCAGCTCGCCGAGCACAGCCAGCGTGCGCGCGACGCCGAGCAGCGGCTGCACGCCCACGAGACGTCGCTCTTCGAGCGGATCGCCGCGTTGGAGGCCGAACTGGACGAGGCGCGGGCGACCCCCGTGGCGCGTGTCGGCGAGCTGACCGCCGTCCTCGACGCCACGCGCGACGCCGTCGAGCGGATCATGGCCGGCGCTCGCCGCTCTGCCGAGGACCAGCTCGCGGACGTGCAACGGACGCGCGAGGAGCTGCGGTCCGAGATCGAGCGAGCATCGGCATGGCACGATCACGTGGCGCCGCTGATCGACGTGCTCCGCGGGGAGATCGGCCGCGCGCAGGCCCAGGTCATGCAGGTAGGCGCCCGCGTCGGCGAGGCCCTGCGCCCGATGACGGAGGCGATCGCGACGCTCGAGCGTAACCTCGATGACCTCGAGCGTGCGGCCGGCGGCAGCGCCAACCAGAACGAACGGTCGGCCGACCGAGTGGATCTGGTGTCGCACGAGCGCGACCAGGCAGGCGCCTCAACGGCCGAGGCCGCTCAGCCGGCGGTTCCCGAAGGACCGCCGGCGAGGGAGGCAGGCGAGGGCTGGCGCTAACGGCGTCGGGTCCCGGGGTCAAGCCGTTCCGCGGGTGCGCCGATGGACGGGGGTCACCGCTGGACACACCAGCATGGCCGACCACACCACGATGGACCACGACGTAGACGCCGCCTCCCGAACGCAACGAGCCGTCGCCGCGCCCGGATGGGTCACGCCTGTCGAGGCGTCGTTCCTCGCGCGCGTGCCGTTGGACGACGTTCGCACGTGGGTCGAGAGTGGGCGCGTCGAACAGCGACCGGTCGGACGCCGCGCCGCGATCCTGGTGCGGACGATCGACGTGATGGACGAGGCGGAGCGCCGCGCCCAGCGCAGGCCAACACAGGATTCGACACCGCGACGTATACCGGCCCGGCCGCCCGTGGAGGCGCTCCCGGAACGCCGACGCACCCGCGCCGGGCATCGCCGCCGGTTCCGGACGGGGCGCGTCGTCCTGGCGATGGTGGCCGTGCTCGCCGTCGTGGGCGGCGCCGTCGTCGCGGTCCTCGGTCCCGGCTGGATCGAGACCGACCGGAGCCCGCGGACGGACGTCCCCGCGCCGGCGGGCGGCGAGCTCGTATCGGTCTCGGAGGAGGTCGTGGGCCGCGACCCATTCGCGTCGCCGTTCGGCGGCGAGGGAGCCGGAGAGGTCGTCGTCAAGCCGCCGGTCGCGATCCGCCACGGTTCGAGCCTTTCGGCGGCCGCGATCGTGGTGAACCAGAGCCGACACGAGCCACTGCCACCGACGCAGCTGGTGTTCGTCGCGCACGACGCGACCGGCGAGGTCGTCGGGCGGCACGCCGCGGTGGTGTCGCTGGATCCGGCGCGCAGCACCACCGTGGTCGCGGAGCGGATCGACGTGGGCGATGCAGGGCCCGTGACGATCGAGGCCAAGCTCATGGACCGATCGGTCGCGCGCGCGCGATCCACTCGAGAGCCGGAGGTCCGGATCGTCGACGTCCGGTCGATGTCCGACGGGCGCTCTGTCACCGGCCGCGTGGACGTGCGCACATCGGGCCCCGGGGTCCGGATCGGGTGCGCGCTGTTCGACGGCGAGGGCGAGCTCGCCGCGGTCGGGTTCGCGACGCTCCGCGGGCGGGAGCGGTCCTTCAGGATCGCGACCCGGCCCGTACGGTCGGGCCCGTACGACGCGTCCTGCTTCGCCGGTTAGCGGCCCTGCGCCACATGACCCGCGTCCGTTACGCGCAGATCCGTCAGGCCTGAGTGGACGCGGTCGCCCTCGACGAACGGCGTCGGATCTTCGATGTAGCCGAGGTCGGCGAGGGTACCGAGCACCTTGCGCAGCGACTCCTCCGGCGTCTCGACCATCGTGTCGAGCATGAGCTCCGGCTCGTCCGGCGGCTCGTACGGGTCGTCGACGCCCGTGAACCCGGTGATCTCCCCGGCGAGCGCCTTCTTGTATAAACCCTTGGGGTCGCGGTTCGTCGCGAGCTCCTCGAGGGTCGCGTGGACGTACACCTCGACGAACGCGCCGATCTTGGCCCGCACCTCGTCGCGGATCGCCTTGTACGGGGAGATCGGGCAGCAGATCGTGGCGACGCCGTTGCGCGTCAGCAGGTCCGCGACGAACCCGATCCGGCGGATGTTCGTGTCCCGGTCCTCCTTCGAGAACCCGAGACCCTTGCTCAGATTCTGCCTCACCACGTCGCCGTCGAGGATCTCGACCTTCATCTGCCGCGCCCGGAGCTCGTGGTACAGCATCTCGGCGATCGTCGACTTCCCCGCTCCCGAGAGGCCGGTGAACCAGACCGTGAAGCCCCTCTGCTCCGAATGGTGGGTCACAGGAAGCTCTTTCCGACGGCGCCCTCGGGCGCGTCGATGCCGTACAGCGACAGGATCGACGGTCCCACGTCCACGAGCCGGAGCCCGTCGACCTGCCCGGTGCGCTGCCCGGGCACGTTCGACAACGCGAACACCCCCGCCCGGTCGTGGTTGGCGCCGTCGGGGCCCGTGTCGTTCTCATAGGTGTAGATCGACGGGTTGCCGACCGAGCCCACCGAGCGCCACTCGAGGTCGCCGAAGTAGACGATCAGGTCGGGCGCGACGCCCCGGACGTCCGGATAGACGTCCTGTGGCCTGAACACCTTGGTGCCGAGCCGCTGACCGTCCGGGCCCGGCGCCGCCTCGAGCTTGGCGATCAGCTCGTCGCGAACGTCCTCGTACCGCGACGGCTCGACGACGCCCTGCGGCTCACGGTCCCTCACGTTCAGGAACAGTCGGCCGTAGTACCCACCGTCGCCCCAGGCGACCGTGCGGCCCCAGTCGATCGGCGCCTTGGCGATCGGCGTCGGGCCGGCGAGCGGCTCGCTCATCGCGAGGTAGCCCTCCCGCATCAACCAGTCGTTGAAGCACAGGCCGCCCATCATTGGCCGCGCGCCGTGGTCGCTCATCACGATCGTGATCGCGTCCTCGGGGATCACCTCGAGGAGCGCGCCCACCTCCTTGTCGAGGAACCGGTAGTAGCCCTGGAACGCCGTCTCGAACGGGTTGCCCGGTTCGTACAGCGGATGGCGCGGGTCGAAGTGCTGCCAGAACACGTGATGGAGCCGGTCCGGTCCCATCTCGACCATCATGAAGTAGTCCCACGGCTTGTTCCTGATCAGCCTTCGCGCCAGCTGGAACCGGCGCTCGGTCATCGCGAACACCTGCTGGAGGACGAACTCCATCCCCTGCTCGCGGAAGTTCGGGATGTCGAAGATGTACCGCCCCGGTCCACCGAGCTCCTCCTCGATCTCGGCCTCGAGCTCGCTCGGCGACGCGAAGCTCTTGGCCGACGGCGGCGTCAGGAAGCATCCGACGCGCCAGCCCTCGATCGGCTTGGGCGGGTACGAGGGCGGCACGCCGATCAACAACGACCTCATCCCGCGCCTGCCCAGCTCGTCCCAGACGGTCGGCTCCCTCACGGCGTCGGCCGTCGCGATCGACAGGCCCTCGTACGTGTTGTCCTTACGGTTGCGGAACCCGTAGATGCCGAGCTGCCCCGGCGTCTTGCCGGTCATCGCGCACGCCCACGCGGGCACGGTGATCGGCGGCGTGATGCTGGCGAGGTCGCCGTACATTCCGCCGTCGATGAGCTTGAGGATGTTCGGCACCTCGTCGGCGAGGTCGCGGAACAGGAGCTGGGGGGTCCCGCAGTCCAGCCCGATCACCGCCACCCTCGGGGCGTTGCTGCTCGCTGTCATGTCTGCCTCGCGGGTCGGGGTTCGACGTGAAGCGGAGCTCGGACGCAGCCGCCCAAGCTCCGAGCAGCCCATCCTAGCAGGCGAGACGGAGCCACCCGACCTGCTGTTCGAAGCGACAGCTCCCGAAGAGGGGCCGAGAGCTTTCGGCCGTATCGCCATCCCGCCGGTCGCGACTTCCGGTGCGTCGCAAGCCGATCGCGGGCGGGTGTCTGACGCACAGCGAAGCTGTATAACTGACGTGTCCACGGATCGGTAGTCACATAGTCGGTCCGCAAGTCCAGGGGAAGACATGCGAGCGCCGAATCTCAGAGAGAGAGACATTCTTCCGCACGACCGGCTCGACGCCACGCGGTGGGGCTTTCGCCGCTGGCGCTCGCACAGTCTGTACAACCGGTGGCATTGGTGGCGCATCGATGCATCCGCGCGCCTGAAGCGACAATTCCGCAACGGGATCGCCGGCACGATCGCCTTCGTGGCGTTGCTTGTGGTCGACGTGGTGCTCGTGATCGGGATCCTCGAGCTCGGCCGCGGGCCCGAGCTCGGCCCCGCGTCCGCCGGCGGGTCGGGGGACGTGCTCGGGGATCCCCTTGGGGGAACGCTCAAGGTCTCAGCATCTCTTCGGCCATTCGTTTGGCCGGCGCACGCGGCGCCGCACGATGGACGGGATCGCCCGGCTACCGACATGGACAATGCTGGGCCGGCCAACCGCTCTGCGGGCACGCTGACCGCGGACGCCCCGTCGGAGAGCAGCGGCTCCACAACCGGGATCAGTGCAGGATCCTCGACCGGTTCGACGGGCTCCGGGGACTCGGCCGGCTCGAGCTCGGGCGGTTCGACGAGCGGTGGCACCGGCGGTGATTCCGACGGCGGGACCGCCACGGGTGGCGGTGGCGGCGGTGGCGGCGGTGGCGGAGATACGAGTGGGACCGACACCGGTGGCGGTTCGGGCGGTGGGGGGGGTGGGGGCGGCTGACCCGCCGACGCCCTGCCGCTACCAGCCAGATGTTCGTGGTGAGCCCCTTGCTCGACGTCGACGCCCCGATCGGCGTGTACCGCCGAGCGCCTGCTCGATGAGGCGCGTGCTGATCTCGGTGTGCGCTTCGGTGACGATGCTCGGCGGGCTCGTCGCGACGGCACCACGCGCCGTCGCGGATGCGCCCGAGGTCCTCCTCGGAAGATCTCGCTTGGGCGAGTACCAGCCAATCCAGTCCGGCGACGTGCTGGCTTGGCAACAAAACTCCGCGCAGACACCCCGCCACTACGACGTGTTCGCGCGCCCCACCGGCGGTGAGGTGTTCAAGGTGAACCCCGACGGCACGAACGCCGCGAACGGCGCCGTGGACGGAGACGTCCTCGTGTACCAGCAGTGGGCTGGGGGTCGCTCCGACGTCAAGTTCTTCGACCTGGGCACTCGATCTCGGACCTCGGCGCCCAGCGACGTCAACTCCGAACAATGGGAGTACTGGCCGAAGATGGACGGACAGTGGTTGCTCTTCGGCCGACTGAACACGAACACCCGGGCGCGTCAGATCATCCTGTACAACCTCGAGGCCCATACATCGACGAGACTCGATCAGGTCTCTTCCGCTGACGGATTCATGGCGCCCGGTCAGGTCAACGGGAACTTCGCCGTGTGGTCGCGATGCCGGCGCGAGACATCATGCGACGTCCTCCGTTACGACATCGCGAGCGGTACGAGACGCGTGATCGGTGACGCCGGATCCGCGCAGTACGCGCCATCGGTGGCCCCCGACGGCACCGTCTTCTACGCACGTTCCCGAGGCGGATGCGGTCAGGCGGTTCGCCTCTACGGTCAACCGCCCACGGGGACGGCGACGAAGCTGTGGCGCCTTCCGAGCGGGGACAACGTCAGCAGCACGCACCTGTACGAGAACGCGGATGGCCGCCAGACGCTGCTCTACGATCACTACGCCTGCGGTCAGGCTGCATCCTCGGACATCTGGCAGATGATCGACCCTATGCACTTCGAACTTGCCGTGACGTTGAACGGCAGCGGAACCGGCACCGTGACGAGCTCGCCCATCGGGATCGACTGCGGGTCGGACTGCAGCGGATCGTTCGACCCTGGGACGGAGGTGACGCTCACGGCGCGCGCCGACGACGCATCGGCGTTCGCAGGGTGGGGTGGCGCGTGTTCGGGCCACAGGCCAACGTGCACGGTGACGATGAACGCTTCTCTGTCCGTGACCGCGACGTTCTCGATCAAGCCCGTGCTCAGCGTGACGGTAATCGGTGGCGGGGTCGTCACGAGCTCACCGGCAGGCATCAACTGCGGTACCGATTGCAGCGAGGCGTACGGCACCGGAACGGATGTGACGCTGACCGCGACGGCGAGCGCGGGCTCTGCGTTCGTCGGTTGGAGCGGAGGCGGGTGCTCGGGGACCGGCACCACTTGCGTGGTCGACATGGATTCCTCGAAGTCGGTCACGGCCACGTTCGAGGACGTCTCCACGCTCGAGGTCGTCCTGGGCGGCGATGGGACCGGCACCGTGACCGGAACCGGGATCGCCTGCCCGCCGGACTGCACCGCGACGTACGACGCCGGGACGGCCGTCACCTTGACGGCGACGCCGACCGCACCCTCCACCTTCGTCGGGTGGAGCGGGGCATGCTCGGGGACCGGGTCGTGTCAGCTGACGATGGAGTCGGATCGCACGGTCACGGCGCTCTTCGACGATCCGACGGTGCCCTCGACGACGGCGCCGTCAGGGTAGAGAGAGGGTACCGGGGGAACTCGCGGATCGCTTGCCGTTCGGGCGCGCCGGTTTGCGAGGATAGCCGAACGATGCGCCTCCTCCGCCGGACGCTCTACGCGATGGCCGCCGTCTGGGCTGGGACCGGGATCGCGCTGATCGCCGCCCCGCGCTGGGTCTTCGTCGACGTGTTCGCCCAGGTGCCGTATCCCGACTACGCGATGGTCCGGATCGCGGGCGTCTGCTCATTCGTGCTCGCGATGCTGATGACGATCACGGCGCAGCGCCTCGAGAACATGTGGGTGTTCTGCTGGGCGTTCGTGTTCGCGGAGGCCGGGATCGCCGTCGTCGCGCTGGCGAACGCGGTGTGGGGCCGGCCGGAGGGATCCGGTTCGCTCCTGTGGTGGTTGCTCGCGGCAAGCGGTGTGGGGTTCGCGGCGGCGCTGCTCGTCGGCCTCGCCAAGACAGGCACCGAGCGCCCGATCGTGTGACGCACGCACGTCACGCCCGAGGCCTCGGCGCTGCCGACGGATGAACGGGCCCCGGCCCCATCGCGAGGCCGGGGCCGGATACACACCCGTCTAGTGCATGTGTCCGTGGCCGCCGGCTCCGGCGGCGGCGGGCTCTTCCTCTTCGGGCTTCTCCACGACCGCGCTCTCGGTCGTGAGCACGAGCGCGGCGATCGACGCCGCGTTCTGCAGCGCCGAGCGAGTGACCTTGGCCGGGTCGATGATCCCAGCCTTGACCATGTCGACCCACTCGCCCTTCTGCGCATCGAAGCCCTGCGAGTCGCCCTGGGTGCGCAGTCGCTCGACGATCACGGCGCCCTCGAACCCGGCGTTGGCCGCGATCAGCCGCGCCGGCTCCGCGAGCGAGTCCAGCACGATCCTGGCCCCCGTCGCCTCGTCGCCCGTGAGGTCGAGCTTTCCGAGCGCCGCCTCCGCGCGGATCAGCGCGACGCCCCCGCCCGGGACGATGCCCTCCTCGATCGCGGCCCGCGTGGCCGACAGGGCATCCTCGATTCGGTGCTTCTTCTCCTTGAGCTCCACCTCGGTCGCGGCGCCGACCCGTACGATCGCGACGCCGCCCGCGAGCTTGGCCAGGCGCTCCTGGAGCTTCTCCCGGTCCCAGTCCGAGTCCGTCTTGTCGATCTCGGCTTTGATCTGGTTGATCCGGCCCTGCACCTCCTCGGCCGACCCCGCGCCCTCGACGATCGTGGTGTCGTCCTTCGTCACGACCACGCGCCGAGCCTTGCCGAGCAGGTCGAGCCCGACGTTCTCGAGCTTGAGGCCGACCTCCTCGGAGACGACCTGACTACCCGTAAGGATCGCCATGTCCTGGAGCATCGCCTTGCGTCGCTCACCGAACCCCGGCGCCTTTACCGCCGCCGCGTTGAAGGTGCCGCGAATCTTGTTGACGACGAGCGTGGCGAGGGCTTCGCCCTCCACGTCCTCGGCAACGACGAGCAGCGGCTTGCCCGACTGCAGGACCTTCTCCAGCAGCGGCAGCAGCTCCTGGACCGAGCTGACCTTCTTGTTGACGAGCGCGACGTACGGCTCCTCGAGGACGGCCTCCATCCTCTCCTGATCGGAGACGAAGTATGGCGAGATGTAGCCCTTGTCGAACTGCATGCCCTCGACGAACTCGAGCTCCATGCCGAACGTGTTCGACTCCTCGACCGTGACCACGCCGTCCTTACCGACCTTGTCGAGCGCCTCGGCGAGCACGTCGCCGATCGCCGGGTCGGCCGCGGAGATCGCCGCGATCTGCGCGATCTCGTCGCGCGACTCGACCTCCTTGGACTGCGCCTTGATCTCGTCGACGGCCGCTGTGACGCCCTTCTCGATCCCGCGCTTCAGCGCCATCGGGTTGGCGCCGGCGGCCACGTTGCGCATGCCGTGGCGGACCATCGCCCGAGCGAGCACCGTCGCGGTCGTCGTTCCGTCGCCGGCGATGTCGTTGGTCTTGGTCGCGACCTCCTTCGCGAACTGGGCGCCCATGTTCTCCCACGCGTCCTCGAGCTCGATCTCCTTGGCGATCGTGACGCCGTCGTTCGTGATCGTCGGCGCTCCCCACTTCTTGTCGAGGACCACGTTGTGGCCCTTCGGCCCGAGGGTGAGCGCGACCGCGTCCGCGAGCTTGTTGACGCCCGCCTCAATCGACCGGCGGGCGTCCTCGCCGAACTTCAACAGCTTGGTGGCCATGCGGTTCCCCCTTCAGATGGACCGGGGGTCGCGGTCGCGACGCGCGCGCCCCCCCGCCGAAGGGCGCGCGGTGTCTTGGTGTCGACGGCCCGGTCGTCGCGGGCCGAGAGGATAA
>JBKPHM010000048.1:0-8235 GCA_046729855.1 Actinomycetota bacterium
GCTATTTCCGGCGCGGGATGAGCGGGATGAAAAGAAGCCGGCGGTCGTTTACGCCGAGCCCGGCGACAAAAAAGGTCGCGCTTTGCAGGGATTTTACGGGAGCGACGGGACTCGAACCCGCGACCTCCGGCGTGACAGGCCGAGTCGGGCACGACGACGCTTGGCGACGAACTCCTCTGAACGGCCTCATTTGCAGGGCCTTTTGACCTGGGAGTCAGCCCGGCGCCGCATGGTTGAGCCAATCGTTCAATCGACGTTTGGGCCACGAGTGGGCCACGAAATCTTGCCTTCGTAGACAACGCACCCCGTCGGGGCGGGGAAGGGCGTCGCTGACGTCGCACGGACAGCCAGCTTCCGAGCCGGACGGCTGTCCGTGCGGACCTCGGCGCCGCGGCGGTCGTCACGCGGCAGCGTCCAGGTCGTCGCTTGCGGAACGTCGGGCGACGGACGCCAGCCGCCAGCGCAGCTGCTCGAGCGCGCGCTCCTTGGCGCGCAGCTCCGGGGTACTTTCTTCACGCCGCCGGGGCTCCTCGAGCTCGAGAAAGAGCGCCTGGATCCGCCGCACGAGCCGAACGGCTTCACCTCGCTCGCGGGCACGCGGCTCGTATGGGCTCACGTCGCGGGTGGTCATCGTTTCTTCCTCCTTTGGAGACGGACCTTGGACGGAGGTCGTTTGTGGGGGAGCCCGGTGGGGCTCCCCCAAGTGGTTCAGGCGGCGAGGGCCGGTTGTTCGTCGCCTGCAGGCGGCTCGGGCACGACCGCGCTCTCCTCGTGGGCGTCGAGATGGAGGTCTCGCGCTCTGATGAGGGCGAGCGAGATGGCGGCGCCGACGAGGGCCGTGACCCCGCCGATCACGAAGATCTCGTTCAGCCCGGAGAGGAACGCCTCCTGGGCCGCATCGGCCAGGAACGCCTGCGCCTCGGGCGGTGCCGCCGCGATCGCCCCCTCGGCGTTCCCCGATGAGATCGCGGGCGCGAGCTCGCCCGCCTGTCCCTGCAATGCGGGTGGCCCGCTTGCGAGGAGATCGCCGAGCTTGGACTCGACCCGTCCCTGGAAGACGGCGCCGAGTGCGGCGATCCCGACCGCGACCCCGACCTGGCGGAAGGTGTTGTTGATCGCCGCTCCCGTCGCCGCCTTGGCAGCTGGAACGACGCCGATCGCGGCCTCGGAGACGGTCGGGTTGACGAGGCCGATCCCGGCGCCCATGAGGAGCATCCCGGAGAGGAGCGCCGTCCACTCGGAGCCGGCGTCGAGGCCACCTGCGAGGAGGAGGCCGACTCCCGCGACTCCGAGGCCGACGCCGATCAGCGCGCGGAGCGGAACACGTTCCGAGAGCCTCGCCGCAAGCGGTGAGAAGACGAACGCCATGGCCGTGATCGGAAGGAGCCGCACCCCCGCCTCGAGCGGGGAGAGGCCGAGGACGTTCTGGAGGTAGAGGACGACATAGAGGAGCATCGAGAACACCGAGGCGGCGACCGCGAAGGACGCGATCGAGGCCCCGGTGAAGGCGGGGACGCGGAAGAGCCGGAGGTCGAGCATCGGGCTGCTGGAGCGGAGCTCGATCGCGGCGAAGGCCGCGAGCAATGCGGCGCCGCCCGCGAGGCTGCCCACGATCTCGGGACTCGACCAACCCTCTCCGTTGCCCCGGAGGACCCCGAAGACGAGCAGAAAGAGCGCGCTCGAGAAGGTCATGAGCCCGGCCCAATCGAGCGGTCCCGGGGTCGGATCGCGCTCCTCGCGTAGCTTCGCGAGCGCGAGGGCGATCGTCAGCAGACCGACCGGCACGTTGACGAAGAAGATCCACTCCCAGCCGAGGGAGTCGACGAGCAAGCCGCCGACCAGTGGCCCCACGGCGACCCCCACCCCCACGCTTGCTCCCCAGATCCCGAGCGCGGTCTTGCGCTCGCGAGGAGCGAACTCCTGCGCGATCAGTGCGAGCACCGTTCCGAACATCGCCGCGCCGCCGATTCCCTGCAGGCCGCGGGCCAAGTTGAGGGTGAGCGGGTCGCCGGCGAACCCGGCGAAGAGCGAGGCGGCCGTGAAGGCGGCGAGCCCGACGGTGAAGACGAGCTTGCGACCGAGCCGGTCGGCGAGCGAGCCGGCCATCAGCGTGAGCGCGGCGAGGGCGAGGACATAGGAGTCGACCACCCACTGCAGGTCGGTCAGGCTTGCCCCGAGGTCGCGCTCGATCTCAGGCAGCGCCACGTTCACGATCGTGACGTCGAGCAGGAGCATGAACGTCGCGATCGAGACGGTCATGAGCGTCCACCATTTCCGTGCCATTGCTGTCACCTCCGTCAGCTAGACTTGCGATCAGTCCCCAAGACTATCAGGTAAGCTGACGATCAGTCATATGGAGCATCAACACACCGAACTTCCGCCTATGCCGGCGTCGCTGCAACGTCGTCTCGGCGCCGTCCTCGGCTGGGCGTCCCAGAGCGCTCAGGAGGTCGCCAACCAGGCGCTCGTGCCGCTCGGGCTCACCGTCAAGCACTTCGGCGTCATGACCTTCCTCCGCCAGGAGCTGGAGCACGGCGAGGGCGGCTCACTCTCCCAGCAGGCGATCGGAGAGCGGCTCCGCATCGACCGCACGACGATGGTGTCCCTGATCGACGATCTCGAGCGGGCGGGCAACGTGAAACGCGAGCGGAACCCCGACGACCGACGTGCTTACGTAATCACGCTCACCACGGCTGGGAGGAAGGCGCAGGCGCGGGCCGAGCAGGCGGTCGACGCCCACGCCCTGGAGTTCTTCGGGCGGCTCTCCGAGCCCGAGCGGCAGGAGCTCCATCGGCTGCTCGCGCGCCTCGTCGGGCTGTCCGAGTAGCGACCGAGCTCATCGCCGTTCGTGCGCCTCAGAACCGCTCGCGAGGCGTTCTCCGCGACCAATCGACGTTTGGGCCACGAGTGGGCCACGAAAACTTGTCTCAAGAGACAACAGTTGCCGAATCGCAGACACAGGGTCACGCGGCGCGAGCTGATCGACCTGTCGGCCGTGTCCGCGCGTCCCCCCGCGTGGTCAGCCTGATGTACCCGTCTCGTACCCGCGACCGGTTGTCCATTCGCAGAACACACAACGGATCTGCGTGGCCCGTGAATCGGGATCGTCGAATCCCGCGGCCTGATCGAGGACGGGCGCGGCGGATCGTCAGCGGGCCCACGCCGGGGCGGTTACGAGATCGACGCGCCGTTCAGGGACAGCGACGTCTTGACCTCCACGGGCCGCGTGAGCGCACCGTGGATGAAGCACGCCTCCTGCGCGTCGTTCCTCGCCAGCGCGTTGCTGATGGCGGAGCCAGTCGTGCTGATCCTTCTGAGCGCGCTCGGGCCAGGAAGCGCGCTCGACCCGGACGGGCGTAACCCCGACGCTCGTGCGCATCGTGCCCGGCTGGGGCCTGTCGGGCGACTCGAGCACGGTCGTGATCACCGTATATGCGACGGAGTTCGCCCTCGGGCTCGCGGTGCTGCTGGCGGCGCTGCGGCCGCGGAGACCGCACTCTGGGATCAACCTGCGTCCACCAGATGCGGTCCCGAGCCGGGCACGATCTCCACCTCGGCGGGGTCAACGCCGTTGTCGTCACGGGCAACTAGTACGGCTTTGACCCTGCTGCGGTCACTGCGTCGGCGGGCGATGCGTGGCGGTTTGTCAGAGAGGTGGCGGTCGCCCCATTGCATGAGCGCGAGCAGGGGGATGGCGAGGTCGCGGCCTTTCTCGGTCAGCCGGTACTCGAACCGCGGCGGCCGCTCGCTGTAGGCGTTTCGTTCGAGGATTCCTGCCCCGACGAGGCGGTTGAGCCGCTCGGCGAGGACGTTTCGTGCCACGCCGAGGCTGTCCTGGAACTCGTCGAAGCGGCGCAGGCCGAGGAAGGCGTCCCTGACGATCAGCAGCGTCCAGCGCTCGCCGACCAGTTCGAGCGCTCGCGCGATCGAGCAGTTCTGCCCTTCGTAGGTTCGCTTGAGCATGCGCCCAGCTTAGCAATTGAGTTGCATGATAAAACTCAGTTCTGCTAGGTTCGTTTCGTGAAGCAACTGAGTACGAGCACGGAACCCGGCTGGGCGGTGGTCACTGGCGCCTCGTCCGGCCTCGGCAGAGAGTTTGCGCTTGCGCTCACAGCGCGTGGCCATCCGGTGCTTGCGGTGGCGCGCCGTGGCGAGCGCCTGCGCGCCCTCGCCGACGAGGTGGGTCCAAGGGGTGGTCAGCTTGAGCCGCTGGTCGCCGATCTCTCGACCGGCGGCGGGATCGAGGTCTTGCTCGCGAGGGCGGCTTCGCTCCCGGTCGAGCTGCTCGTCAACAACGCCGGCGTCGCGGCGTACGGTCCGTTCAGCTCGATACCGGCGGAGCGCGAGCTCGAGCTCGTGCGCCTGAACGTGGAGGCAATCGTCGTGCTCACCCGCGGGCTGCTACCGACCATGCTCGAGCGCGGCCGCGGCGGCGTGATCAACGTCGCCTCGCAGATGGCCTTTCAGCCGATGCCCTATTTCGCCGCCTACGCGGCGAGCAAGGCGTTCGTACTCAGCTTCTCCGAGGCGCTCGCCGAGGAGCTGCGCGGCACAGGCGTGCGCGTCACCACGATTGCACCAGGCTTCGTCAGCACCGAGTTCGCGCAGGTCGCCGGCAGCCACGAGCCCGAGCGCCGCTTCCCCCATCTGCAGCCACGGCGTGTGGTCGAGTCCGCCCTCCGCGCTCACGACCGTGGTCGCACGGTCAAGGTCGTCGGCGCCCTCTACAGCTTCCTGACCTTCGCCGGCCGATTCGCGCCGCGCGCCGTCCTGCGGCGGATGATGGGCCGCGCCCTGCGGCCGACCCCGACACGGCGATCGGGTTCTCGCAGCGCCCCGACCGCATGAGCGCGGTCGAAACAGCGGCCGAGGGAGGCGTCACGGCTGGCAGGCGCGAAGCCAGGTCGCCCTGGCGGGCGTTCGGCGTGCTCGCGATCGGCGTCTTCCTGGCGGTGCTCGACCTGTTCATCGTCAACATCGCCTTCCCCGACATCCAACGCAGCTTCTCGTCGGCGAGCCTCTCCAGCCTCTCCTGGATCCTCAGCGCCTACGCGATCGTCTTCGCCGCCGTGCTCGTCCCCGCCGGCAAGCTCGCCGACATCGTCGGCCGCAAGCGCGTCTTCCTCGCCGGCCTGCTGATCTTCCTGACCGGCTCCGCCCTCTGCGCGGCCGCACCCTCGGTCGACTTCCTGATCGGCGCCCGCTTGATCCAAGCCGTCGGCGGCGCCGCGCTGATCCCGACCTCGCTCGGGCTGATCCTGCCACTGTTCCCGGCAGCCAAGCGGGCCACGGTGATCGGCCTCTGGGCAGCGATCGCCGGGGTCGGCGCCGCCGCCGGCCCGCCGATCGGCGGCCTGCTCGTCGAGGCGAGCTGGCGCTGGATCTTCCTGATCAACCTCCCACTCGGCCTCTTCGCCCTCATCCGCAGCGCCCAGATCATCCCCGAGATCCGCGACCCCGAACACGGCCGCTTCCCCGACCTCCTCGGCAGCCTGCTGCTGATCATCGCGATCGGGACGCTCACGCTCGGCCTGGTGAAGGGACCAGACTGGAGCTGGGACGGCCGCTCGCTCGGCGCCTTCGCCGCGGCCGCCGTCCTGCTTGTCCTCTTCACGCTCAGGTCGGCCCGGCACCCGGCCCCGGTCGTCGAGCTTCCTCTACTACGCCCGCCGGCGTTCGCGCTCTCTGCGCTGTCGACGCTGCTCTTCTTCGCCGCCTTCGCGGTGCTGCTGCTCGCAAACGTCCTCTTCCTGACCGACGTCTGGCAGTACTCGGTCACCAAGGCTGGCCTCGCCTTCTTCCCCGGCCCGCTGATCGCCGCCATCGTCGCTGCCCTCTCCGGGCGGCTCGGCGGCCGCTACGGCAGCGCGCGCGTCGGCGCACCGGGCGGAATCATCTTCGCCCTCGCCAGCCTCTGGTTCCTGACCGCGCTCGGCGACCAACCGCACTACCTGAGCGAGTACCTGCCCGGACAGTTGCTCGGTGGTATCGGCGTCGGCCTGATGCTTCCGGCGTTCACGGCCCTCGCCGCCTCGACACTGCCACCGGCACGACTTGCGACCGGGATCGGCGTCCAGACCGCCTTCCGCCAGATCGGAGCCGCGCTCGGGCTCGCCTCCTTCGTCGCGATCGTCGGAAGCAGCACGCTCGCGAGCAAGAGTGACTTCGACGGCGCCTGGCTCTTCATGGCCATCGCCGCAGCCGGCGCCGGAATCACTCTCACACCGCTCCTCCGCCACCGGCCCCACGCGGCTGTCGAGGCTCCCGCGCCGGTGACGTCAGCGTGACCGAGTCGCAGCCTCATCGGCGTCGTGGACTGACCGCACGCCGCCGCAACCTCGCCCTGACCGCTCACGTCGTGGCAGCGCTTGCGCTGCTGGGCGCGTCGACGGTGATGCTGGTCGCGGGCCTACGAGCTGCGAGCCGCGACGACGCACAGGAGGCGCACGCGATCTACGCGCTCCTGCGGCTTCTGACCGTCAGCCTGGATCTACCACTTGCAGCCATCGCGCTGCTCAGCGGCGTGCTGCTCGCGCTGACCTCGAGCTGGGGGATCTTCCGCTACTGGTGGGTGGTTACCAAGCTGGCGATCTTCGCAGCGACCCTCATCCTCGGCCTCGCGCTCATCAGTCCCAGCATCGACACCATGCTCAACGTCACCGAAGCCGGCGATCCCGGCGAGAGCGGCGCACGATGGACGCTGATCGCCGGCGCAGGAGTGCAGGTCACGATTCTGCTCGGAGCCGCCACGCTCGGAGTGTTCAAGCCCGGCGGATACGTACGCCGGCCGCGGCTCCCTCGGCCTCGGGCCGGCGCTGACTCGCGCGAGAGACCAGCCGGTTTACGTAGGTCTCCGCCGCGCTGATGTCGACCCGGGCGTCGCGTCGCCCGCGTTCTCCTCGCCGCCTTCGCCTTCCGGGGTGGATGAGCTCGGCGATCCGCTCCCAAGCGACGCAAGCTTCGGCTGCAACTCGCGCAGGTCCCCGAGCCGGCCCGGAAGTCTCGAACCGGTCCCCAGACCTCGCCCCAACCGCCTAGCCGGAGAGGATTCGTGGAAGCCCGAAGTGGGGGAAGACGCTAAGGTCGCCGAACCAGGTCATCGCGGAGATGCGGTCGCCTTCGAGCGTGAGCACGATGAGCGCGTATGCGCGGCTGATCGCTGCGTGCGCGTCTGGGAGGTAGGCGCCGAAGGCGGGCTGTCCGTTGGCTCGGGTGGGGACGAGCCTGAGCGGTGCGTCGCGGCGGATTGCTCGGTCGCGCAGGAGCGCGGCGATTGTCGTGTGGCCCTGGTACTCGTAGGGTTGGGGCGGCATTCTCACCCAGGCGTCGTCGGTGAGGAGGGAGACGACGGCGTCGACATCGCCGCGTTCGTAGGCGGCGGCGAAGCGGCCGACGAGCTCGCGCTCGTGCCGGGAACCAGCCGCGGGGGCGCCCTCCAGCTCGCCTGCCGACACGTGCTCGTCGAGCGTCGCTCGCGCACGCTGGAGTGCGCCTTTGACCGCCGCCTCGGTGGTGTCGAGCATGCTGGCCACCTCGGCGCTGCTGAAGCCGAGCGCGTCGCGGAGCACGAGCACGGCCCGCTGCCGGGGCGGGAGGTGCTGCAGCGCGGTCACGAAGGCCAATCCGACCGTCTCACGCGTCTCGTAGCGTGCGTGCGGTCCCGGCGCCGAGTCCACCAGGTCGTCGAGCAGCACGTCCGGGTACGGCTCGAGCCAGACCGGCTCGCTCCGGCGAGTCGGCTCAGGCGGTTCGACCATGGCTGGAACCTCCCTCGGGCGGCGACGCCGGCCGCGCAGGACGTTTAGGCACCGGTTTGTCGCGATCCGGTAGAGCCAGGCGCGAACCGATGCTCTCCCTTCGAACTGCTCGAGTCCGCGCCAGGCGGCAAGCAGCGTCTCCTGCACCCCGTCTTCGGCGTCCTGGACCGAGCCGACGATCCGGTAGCAGTGGAGCTGCAGCTCGCGGCGGAAGGGGTCGGTGAGCTCGCGGAACGCATCCGCGTCCCCGGCCCGAGCGCGCGTGAGCACTACGTCCTCCATGGACACTTCCCGGCGTACGTCCTGTTCGTTCGCATACCACTTATGACACCGGCTAGGCCCGAAAGGAGTCGGTCCGATCCGAGGTTCGCCTGCTTGCTCGAGTGTCCCACCTCGTCTTCCTGATCGTGCTCGAACTCTCGGATTTCAAGTGGCGTCCCGAACGCGCTCGTAGGTGAGGAAAACGACGTCGCCCTCG
>JBKPHM010000049.1:0-8016 GCA_046729855.1 Actinomycetota bacterium
TTTCGCCGCCATCGACGCGTCCACAGAAGCGATCCTATGGGGAGTCAACTGAAAGCGCCTCGTGGCGCTTGCTCGGGTCAGGACGACGGCAAACACGTGAGCAGACAGAATCGCCGGAGGAGCCACCCGTCGGACATCCACGTCCCGACCGCCGTACGTCGGACAGACGGGTCGAAGGACTCCGTCTCCTCCGCCTCACAGTTGATCGTGACGGCTCCGCTCAAGCACGTGTCCGACCCGTCGCCGCCGTCCAGGCTGTCCACCTGAGGGCCACCGACGAGCAGGTCGTCGCCCGCGGCCCCGGATATCTGGTCGTCGCCCCGGAAGCCGAACAGCGCGTTATCGAGATCGTTGCCGAGCAGGATGTCACTCTCGCTCGAGCCCCACACGTTCTCGACTCCGACGAGTGCATCTGCTCCGGCCCCCGTCGCCGTACCGGACGCGAGATCGACCGTGACTGGACCGGTCACGTCGGCGAAGATCGCGGTGTCGATCCCGGCTGCGCCGTCGATCGCGTCATCGCCGAGTCCCCCCGCAAAGGCGTTGTCCAACGCGTCACCGACGAGGATGTCATCTAGCACCGATCCGATCGCTCCCTCGATCGACGTGAGCACGTCGTCGCCTTGACCGCTGGCCGTCCCGGCGGCCAGATCGACGCTCACCGCCACCGGGATCCGCCCGTACGTAGCCAAGTCGAAGCCCTCACTACCGTCGATCCGATCGGCGCCGTCGTCGCCGGCGAGCACGTCGAACTCACGGGACTCGAGGGTGCCCGACCCGAGGCCTCGGATCACGTCGTCGCCCTCCTGCCCGAACAGACCGTTCGTGCCGTCATCTCCGATCAGCACGTCGTCGAAGTTCGAGCCGACGAGACCTTCGATGTCGACGAGTGCGTCCGAGCCGAGGCCGGTTGCGACGCCGGTCGTCAGGTCGGCCTGGATTCCATTGCTGGCGTCGAAGAACTGAGCGGAGTCGAGCCCCGTTCCTCCGACGAGGCGGTCGTCGCCCGGGCCGCCCACGAGCCCCTCGGCGCCGAGCCCGACGTTCGGACCACCAAGGAGCCTGTCGCCCCCCTCCCCGCCGAACAACGCGTCGATTCCGCCGAGACCCCGGAGCCGATCGGGTCCCGGACCGCCGTCGAGTGAGTCGTCGCCGGCGTCGCCGTCGATGCGGTCCTGACCGAGCCCTCCACGCACGAAGTCGAACCCTCCTCCGGCGCAGATGACGTCGGCGCCGACGCGACCGTCGATCCGATCGTCGCCTCCCCGGCCAACGATTACGTCGTCGCCCGGCGTCCCGACGATCTCCTCCGAGCGCTGGTCCCCGACGATCGTCGCGATCCTACCCATGCATCTTGACGGCTGGCTCCCAGCGGAGACGCCGGCTGAGACCGGAACCAGGATGACCGCAGCGAGAACGAAGGCTGTCGAGATCCTGATCTTGATCCTCCCCCAGACGCTCACGCGACCACCTGGTATGGGCCCCTCACGAAGACGTCGTAGACGCCGTTCGTGTCCATGCGAACGAGGTTCGACGCCGACGACTCGAACACGACGAAACGACCGTCTCCGGAGATCGAGCTCCGAATGTACACGCCCTTGTCGCCCTCCGCCTGCTCAGCGGCGGAGCTGACCGAGGCGCGAAGGGTCCTGCCGGCTTGGACATCGACGCGGAAGTAGTCCCAGTCGGCGTTTGTGTCATGGCGGACGAGGTTCGTCGCGGAAGACGAGATGCTTATGAATCGGCCATCGTCTGAGATCCCGGTCGCGAAGCTCTCGCCGTCTCCCGGAGCAGCGAACCCGAAGCTGGCGAGCGTCGTCTCGCCCGTCTGGAGATCGTGGACGTACGCGTCGATAACACGGTTCGTGTCCTCGGGAACCAGCTTCGACTGGGTCGAGAAGGCGACATAACGGCCGTCGGGCGTGATCTCGGGGTCGACCCCGCCCTTGCGGCCTGTCACGCCGGCCGAGTTCACGCTGACGAGCTCCGTCGTTCCGAGCGACCGGTCACGAACGAAGACGTCCGCCCACAGGTTGTCATCGTCCTCGTCGAGGTTGTCGGCGTCCGAATCGAACGCCACGAACCGACCATCGCCCGAGATCGACGGGGCGAAGCTAGTGAGGTTCGCCGGCTCCTCGGTCGACGTGATGCTGACGATCTCGGTCGTGCCTGTCACCCGATCGCGGACGAAGATGTCCGACCCGTCGAAACCGTCGGAGGGGTCGAGGTTGCTGGACCACGACGCGAAGGCCACGTACCGACCGTCGACCGAGACATCGGCGGAGAAGCTCTCCGCGTTGCCGACCTCCCCGCTCGAGCTCACGCTGATCAATTCCGTCGTACCGGTCTGGAGGTCACGGAGATAGACGTCGAGCAAGCCGTTGTCGTCGCCAGGCGCCAGGTTCGACGCCACCGATCCGAACGCGACGTAGCGTCCGGCCGGCGAAATCGACGGTCCGAAACTCCCGTCGTTGCCGAGCTCGCCGCTGGTGCTCACGCTGACGAGCTCGGTCGTGCCGTTCAGCCGGTCGCGCACGAAGACGTCCGTGACCCCGTTGTCGTCTCCCGGGACCACCTTTGACGACTTCGATTCGAAGGCCACGAGGCGACCGTCGGCGCTGATGCTCCCGCTTAGGCTTCGGCGACCCAGCTGCGAGCCGTCGTTCGCCACGCTCACGCGCCTCGTCCGGAGTTCGGTGTCGACCTGCGCCTGCGCGATGCTCGCTCCCGCGATGATCCCCAAACAAGTTACCGCCACAATCGTCTCCCGCAAACGCCAGCCGCGCCTCGCAACGGCACCTGCGCCACGCATTCGCACGTCGTTCATCTCTTCTCCCTTCTCGTCAGTGCTGCGACGCCCGACGTCCAGTCGCCTCGCGTAGCCAAGGGCCCCATCCACGGCTAGGCCTCCTTTCTTCTCATCAAGGCCTTGGCGCGTACCACATCTGCGTCACGTGGGTCGGCTGGAAGGACCTCGATCCATTTCCGCTCCCGCCGAACTCTCTGCCGTTCCTTCCAGATCCGCTTCATGGCGCTTCTTCTCGACCGTTTGGGCGATTCTCCGTTCGGCCCGGGCCGGTTTCGTCGGGACATGTACGTAGAACCACACGTATTTCTCGGTCGTGCTCCAGCAGGGCGCGGTTATGCAGCCCGCTACTGGTTCCACGCGATGTCGTCGCGGGCGGCGGGGGTGACGATGCTTCGTGGACCGGACCTTTGGCGAGCGACTACGATCCGACTGCTGCGAACGCAGAGTCAGATCCGCCCCGTATAGTCGTGGCCTCGTCGTCGCGATCAATCGAGCACGAACCACGCCACGGCCGTCTCGGCGGTGACAGCAGCCGTCATGTGCACCGTGAACGCGTTCGCGTCCCGATCGATGTCGACGAATCCCACGGTGGCTCCGTTGCCGGGGTCACCCTGCGGCGTCACGAGGACCTTCGCAGAGGGCATCACGCGAAACGTCGGAGCGATCGTCACCTCGGCCGCGCCCGCCGGAACGACCGCGATCCCTGAGGTGCTGAACCGGAGGCGGCCGCTCGCGCGCAGGGCACGGCCGTTCCGACTCCGCGCGACCACACCCGTACCATCCGCGCCGTCCGCGACGCCAAACACGCCGACGTGCGTGGGGCTTGGGATCGGCTCGAAGTCGTCGAGGTGACCGCTGCGGCCCATCACGCCGGTCTGTCCGTTCTGGGCCCACCCCTGGATCGCGGGCTCGGTTTCGGAGACGTTGCCGCCGCGCACCGCCACGCCGTATTGGCTGTCCCCCTGGACGCCGACGCCACCGTGACTCCCGCCCACAACGCCGACGCCGTCGGTGCTGATCCCCGATACAGCGGAGCTTCCCGGCTCGATGCTATGACCGGAGACACCGGTCCCGAGGACGGACTCGCCGCTCACGCCGTTGCCGTCCTGGCTCAGCCCGTGGATCCCCGTGCCGTGATCGCTCACCCCGTCGAGGGCGATCGCTCCCGAGCCTGACGCACGGGCACGAACGACCGTCTCTCCCTCCGCGTGGTTCACGATGGTGGTCGGCGACGTGGCATCGTTGCGCCGGCCCAGCCGAACGGCGTCGCCATCGGCGGCGCCGGCCGGGCTCGCGGCGCCGCCCACGACCAATCCGGTCAGTGCGGCGGCGGCGGCGCCCAGGACAGCCCGCCGGTCGCGCCGCCGTCCATCCATGATGCGGTCCCGCTCTTCCATCGGCTCATTCAACGAGAGCACCCCCAGAGCACGAGCGTCCGCCGTCCCGGTCCATCCATCGCTCGGCCTCCTTCATCGACGACTACGATCGTCCCGTCGTCTCCGCCGCGACGCATCGGGACAACCACGTACGGGATCACGTATCTCCAAGCGACCCGGGCGTGACATACGCACTCCTCTACGGGTTCCTCCCGATGTCGCTGGCTCGGCGCGCGCACGACAATCGGCGGGTGCCGATCTATATCGTCGAACGAAGGCTCACGCGGCTTACCCCGGCGCACCTCGCCGCCGTCCAGCGGGCGCTCGCAGAGATCGCCAGGCGGATCTCGTCCGATGACGAGATCGTTCGCTACCTCCGCTGCACGTTCGTGCCAGCCGACGGCCGGTGCCTGTGCATGTTCGAGGCGAGCACCGAGGAGATCGTGCGTCGGGTGAACGAGCTGGCGCAGGTGCCGTTCGATGCGATCGCCGAGGCGCTGCACGTCGAGGCGCCGGGACGCGCCCCGAGCTGATCCACGGATCTCACTCGGCAAGGGACCCCGCCTCGGCGGCCTCCTCGACGACCCACACTGCGATTTGAGCCCGGGACGTGTACCCGAGCTTCGTGAGGATGTGCTCGACGTGCGTCTCGGCGGTCCGCGGCGAGATGACGAGCCTGGACGCAATGTCCCGGTTGCTGAGGCCGTCGGCGACCAGCGCAGCGATCTCCCGTTCGCGAGCGGTGAGCGCCTGGGCTGTTTTTGGCGGCCGTGGGCCTCGCGACGCCTCCTCGCCAAGCGCGAACGCGACGAGCTCTCCGGTGCCGCCGGCCCGACCCGCGCGCCGCTCGCGCCCGAACCGATCCTCGCCCAGTGCGTCTCGGATGCGGCCGAGGCCGTCGCGCTGATGCTGGTCCCAGGGAGGCGGGATCGCGGTGCCCGACTCCTCGAAGAGCCGTTCGGCGGCGCCCATCAGGCGTGCGGCGCGCGCCCACTCGCCATCGGAGCACGCGATCCACGCGAGCGCGGCGATCGACAGCCCGAGCAGGAACGCGTCGCCCGACGCGCGGTGCAGCCGGAGGCACTCCGTCACGAGCTCGGTCGCGTCCTCGAGCTCGCCGAGCTTCCACCGCTCGACTCCCTCGGTGAACGACGCGGCCGCCAGGAAATACCGGTCCCCGATCTCCTTGCTGATCGCCCCGGACGCCTGCGCGCGCTCGATCGCGGCGGATGTATCGCCACGGGCGGCGCGCACCGCCGCGAGCGTGTTCAGGACCATCGCGAGGTACCGGCGATCCTCCAGCCGCTCGGCCAGCTCGTGCGCCTCCTCGAGCATCCGCTCAGCCTCTGCGGGCCGCTCCTGCAGAAGGCCGCCGTGCCCCAGCACCCACCGGGCGAAACACCGGAGGGGGTCGTCGTCGAGCTCGTCGGCGAGCCGGCGCGCGGCTTCGCCCCGCTCGCTCCCGGCGTCGACGTCCCCCTGATGGAAGGCCATGTGCGCAGTCACCGCGAGCGCGAGCGCTCGCTCGGGCGATGGGTCGGGGTCGAGCTCGAGAAGCTCGTCGAGCCACCGGCGGCCTTCGCGGACGTCCAACCCCCAGTAGAAGATGTCGGCGGCGAGCTCGAGCCCGGCCCGCCCCTCGCCGGGCGTCGAGACGCAGAACCCGAGCGCCTCCCGGACGTTCGGCAGCTCCCTCGACGCGCGCTGCCACCACCCGACCTGGTCCGGTCCCCAGCTGCGCGCACGAACGGCCCGGGCGAACGCCAGGCACCAATCCCGATGGCGGCGCCGGAGCGCCGGCTCCTCACCCGACGCGACCAGCCGCCCCCGGCCGAACTGGCGGATCGTCTCCAGCATCCGGTAGCGCGCCTCTTGGTCCGCGTCCACCTTGAGCACGATCGACCGGTCGACCAGCGCTGCGACGAGCTCGAGGATCCGCTCGGCGGCGAGGCCACCCCCCGCGCAGACGTCGTGGGCCGCCTCCATCCCGAAGCCGCCCACGAACACCGATAGCCGTCGCCACAGGACGCGTTCCTCTTCCGACAGGAGGTCATGGCTCCAGTCGATCGCGCCTTGCAGCGTCTGCTGCCGAGGGCTGGCCAGCCGGTTCCCGCTCGTCAGGAGGCGGAATCGGTCGTCCATCTGTCCGAGGATCTGCTCGATGCTGAGCGCGCGCAGCCGAACGGCGGCCAGCTCGATCGCGAGCGGGATGCCGTCGAGCCGCGCGCAGAGCTCCGCGACGGGCCGGGTGTTCTCGTCCGTCAGCTCGAAGCCGGGAGCTGCCGCCGCGGCACGATCGACGAACAGCGCGACGGCCTCGAACACCCTGACGCTGGTAGCTCCGCTCACGGCCTCCGGCGGAGGGACCGACAGCGGAGCGACCTGGTGCACGACCTCGCCTGCGATCATGAGCGGCTCGCGGCTCGTCGCGAGGACCTTGAGGTTCGGACACGAGCGCAGCAGCGCGTCGACCAGAACGGCGGCAGCGTCCACCACATGCTCGCAGTTGTCGAGGATGAGCAGGGACCGCTTCGTCGAGAGGAGGTCGGCGATTGCGCCGACCAGCCATCGGGTGGAGTGGTCGCGAAGGCCCAGCGCCGCTGCGACCGTGTCGGTGAGCAGGCCGGCATCGCGCAGGTCCGCGAGCTCCGCGATCCACACGCCGTCCGGAAGCGCGCGTCGGAGGTCGGCCCCGAGCCGGCGCGCCAGCCGCGTCTTCCCCACGCCCGCCGGCCCCGTCAGGGTGAGGAGCGACGTCGAGGACAGCGCCTCTTTCAGCTCGCGTAGCTCCCGGCGCCGGCCCACGAAGCTCGTGGGCTCGCGATCGACGCTTGAGGTGGGAGGTGCGTTGCTCACCACGCCGCGCAGCGTACGGAGGGGGTTCGCGCGGGTCAACGGCGGACTCGGTCGCCTCAGATGCGCCAGGATCCGGTGTGTGGCTCATGTGAGAAGCAGCCTCCCCGCCGTCAACCAGTAGTAGATGACGTACGCGCCCGAGAGCAGCAACAGGCCGGTGCTGAGCGTCGTGACGATCCGGACGAATCCTCCGACGCGCTGAAGAATGCCGAAGCTCGCCACGCCAGCGACGACCGTGAGGACACCCAACGCGGCGGCCATCCCCGCTCCGTACAAGACGAAGGCGAGGACGGCGGCTCCGTAGAGCCTGCTCGTAGCGGCGGCGGTCCCCATGAGCGCCAGGAACAGCGGGAGAGTGCACCCTAACGACGCGGCCGCGTAGGCGAACCCAAAGGCCGCGTACCCCCGCGTGCCAGAAGCGCCCGCTCGCCTGCCGATCCTTGACGCGAGGCGCTGAGGGGCGTTCGTGGCGATGTGCCTTCCCGACAGGGCCAGGCCCCCGATGAGAACCAGCAGCACACCGACCCCGAGCCCAACCCAAGGCAGCGATCGGACGATGAGAGCAGACGCCCTCTCGAAGACGGCCCCCACCACCCCGAAGAGCAGGGTGAAGGTGGCTCCCACCGTAGCGGCGACCCTGATCGAGCGAGACAGGCGCGCACCGATCCCCGAGCCCGTCACGCCGTCGCGTAGATACAGGCCGAGGTACGCGGGGAGCAAGGCGAACCCGCACGGGTTGAACGCCGCAACGGCCCCGAGTGCGAACGCGTACACCCACCAGGCGTCGCCCGCTCGCGAGGCGGTGTTGCTGATCGCCGAGGAGATCCGCTCGACGAAGATCACCGGCGCGCCACCGGTCGTGGGCGACGTGAGCCCGGCGATCACGGCGACCGCGAGCACGAGCAGCGTCACGGCTCCGGCAAAGACCGTTCGGCGAGTGGACCGTGCGTCGACAACGCTCGCCATCGGATCTCA
>JBKPHM010000050.1:0-16772 GCA_046729855.1 Actinomycetota bacterium
GCCCCCCCCCCGCCGCGGGGGGGTGGGGGGGGGGGGGGGCGGGGGGGGGGGGGGGGGCGGGCGGGCCGGGCGGGGCCCCCGCCCCCCCCCCCCCCCGCGACGATGACCTTCGGTGCCCCCCGCCGACCGAGCCGCTCGGCCGGGACCGCACCGATCACTCGAAGTGCTCCATCTTCCACTCCGACTGGATCGCGTTGCGGCCCTCGAACTCCCACGACATCCCGTACCGCTCCAGCGTCAGCTTGTTCTTCGAGGCCTTCGAGACCCACGCGGGCGAGCCGGGCACCGTCGAGAAGATCGACTCGCGCAGCGTCGTCACGTCGCCACTCGGACCGCGGTACGGCTCCATCGACGACTCGAGGACGCCCGGGATCGACACGGTGCCGGTCCCTCCGACGACCTCGTGCGAGATCGGAAGGCTCTCCACGCCCCTCACGGTCCCGACCAGCTGAGCGAGGTCCGCCAACGGTCCGCCCAGCTCGCCGCTCAACGCGGCGAGGATGGCGTTTCGTTGCTCTGGCGTCGCGCTGTCGTCGATGAAGACGACCTGCTCCCAGTTGCCGTCCAGAACGTTGCCCGGGATGTACGTCGCGGCGACGACGGTCAGACCCGAGACGTCGAGGCCCTCGATCCTGCCGACATCGAAGTGGTACGACAGGAACGCATGACAGTCCCCGTGATCGGGATCCTCGCCGATCCAGCACGGACACAAGACGCTGCAGGAACAGGCCTCCAGCAATGTCCCCCGGAGCGAGTAGACCTCGCGGGTGGCCTGCATCTTCTCCTCCGTCTTGGCCATCTCCCCTCCCCTCCGCTCGGCTCGGCGCCGCCGAGCTGCCACTACGCAATAGGCGTGACCCCGGACGGAACGATCGTTCCGTCCGGCCGGCAGGTCACAGCGACCATATGGGCGGCGCCTGCCCGGGCGGCGCGTACGAGCAGAACCGGCCGGTCCGGATCGACGCCTGGAGGTGCTCGCCCATCGCCGGACACTCCTTCGCGATCGCCCTGATGGCGACCTTGATCGCCTTCGTCACGCTCACCCTGGCGCGCTCGGCCGGCGAGAACATCTGCCGGTCACGCCCACCCAGCCCGACGGCACGTCCAAGCTCGTCGGTGATCGCATCGATCTCGGCCTCGAGCTTCGCGGCGCGCTCCGGGTCGTGCCACGAACGCGCCTCCTCGAGGTCTTCTGCGAGGTCGTGGAGCCGACGCCGGTACTCCTCCTTGGCCCGCGGGTCGAGGATCGGCTCGGATGGAGACGACCCCGATCGCTCGAGCCCCGCCTCGTGCGCCTCGACCCCAGGCGCCGCGGCGTGCGCAGTCAACAGGTCCAGCACGGGGACGTCGCGGCCGGGCGACGCGAGCAGGTCCGCGATGTACCTGAAACCCCGCAAGTCATGCAACCGCGCCGTCCGCCCAGCGAACGTCATCGTCCAGAACTGTCCTTCGCGTCGGAACGTGGCTGGGGCCGGAGTGGTAGCCGATCCGGAATCCGCCTCGCGGAGCGCCTCCCAGACCCGTTCCCCGATCCCCGGCAGGTCGAGCTGCTCACACAGCCGCCCGGCCTCGTCCAACAGGCGAGCGGCGTGCCCGCGATCGCCGTTTCGATCGCGTGCAAGCGCGACACGAGCCTGCTCGAGAAACACCCGTGCCTTGATCGCTCCTGCACCGAGTGCGTCGCAGCGCTCGAGAGCCGTCGCGAAGTGCGGCTCGGCCTCGTCCCAGCGTTCGAGGAAGCCGGCGAGCATGCCCAGCCGCATCGCGACCGGGCCGAAGGGCACGGTCGAGATCGAGATCGCGTTCCGATCGGCGTACGGGAGCAGCAGCTCGTACAGGGCTTCCGCTCGCCTCCGATCGCCCACGACGATGCAGGCCTGTGCCAACGCGCTCAGATGCAGCAACCACAGCCCGTCGCGCGGTACGTCCGCGAAGTCGTTCCGGGCATGGCGCTCGATCTCGGCGCGCGCCGACGCCTGGTCTCCGATCTCGGCCGCGAAGAGCGCGTCGCGCCACCGAGGGATGCTGCGGAAACGCCCGCCGTGCTCTTTCACGCGGTCCCGTATCTCTTCGATCCGCCCCTGCGTCCAGCGGATGCCAACCATCTGCGCATACTCGAGCATGTAGGTGACGTACTCACTGCTGCGCAGCCGACCGATGTCGGATGACTCGCGAACCTGTCGCTCCGCGTCGGCCGGGCTGCCCTGCAGCAGGGTGCGGATCGCCCGGAGACACGTCACATGCCAGGTGTAGAAGGGCTGGCGTATCCGATCAGCCAGCTGCTCCATCGCCGCGAGCTCGGTGTCGAACCCCTCGGCATCGAACAGTTCGAGGAAACAGTGAAGTCGTGCGTGGCGAGCCAAGAACGCGGCCTCCTGCTCTGCGGCGCCGGTCGCGACCAGGAGCGTCTGGTGTGCGTTCTCGAGCCGGTCGCGGACCGAGTCCGGCCTGAGCGTCGCCCAGTGCTGCGCGTGGAGCGCTTCGACCAGAGCTTCGGGCTCGCCGAGGCGCAGCGCCATGTCGATCGCCTCCTGTGCGATGCCGAGTCGTCGCTCGTTCTGCGGCGTCGGGTACAGCGCGGTCGCAAGCCGCGCCAGGACGCGGGCGCGCATCGGGCTGTCCTCGTCGGGAAGCGCCGCCAGCGCATCTTCGAGCAGCGCGATCCCCGTCGACCCCTCGGCGAACATCGCGGTGACGAGCAGCCCTCCGAACCCCAATCGTACCGGCTCGTCGCTGGTAACGAACCCGAACGCGGCCCGCGCTAGCGTCTCCGGCGTCGCGATGCGGTGCGCGATCTCGGCAGCCTCTTTGAAGATGCGCTTCGCTGTGTCGGTATCCGCTGCGCGTGCGTACGCATCACCCAGCCGCAACAGGATCTCGCCTCGTCGCTCGAACGAGGCTTCTCCCGGGACCAGCAACTGGAGCGCGTGCTCGTAATGCCTGGCGGCGTCCTCGTACGCGAGCAACCGGGCGGCACGGTCGCCGGCCCGCATCGAGTACTCGACGCCAGCCTCGGCGTCGCCGATAGGCGCTGATCGCGTGAAATGATGCGCGATCGCCGTCAGCTGCGGTTCGAGATCGGCGGCAAAGACATGCTCAAGCGCGTGTCCCGCCGTACGGTGCAGTTCCATGCGCCGCGTCGGAGGAAGGTCCTCGTACATCGCCTCACGGAGAAGGTCGTGGGCGAACGCGTACGAGCCGGGGGCGTCGGCGTCGGCCGAGATGATCCCGGCGACCTCTGCCTCGCCAAGCACGTCGATGAGTCGCTCCCTCGACAACGTCGAGATCTCGGCGAGCACACGGAGCTCGAACTCCCGGCCGAGGACGGAGGCGGCGTGCAGCAAGCTGCCCGTCTCCGGAGATAGACCGGACACGCGTCGGCGGATCAGCGCCCGAACCTCCTCCGGGAGCCGGTGCCGGTCCCCTTCCGAGCGCTGTTCTGCCTGCATGCGGACGACCTCCCCGACGAAGAACGGGTTGCCGACGGTGAGCTCGTGCACGCGTTCGACCAGAACGGGCAGTGGCGCCGAGCCGGTGACGACCTCGATGTATCGCGCGATCTCCGGCCGGGTGAGACCCGTGAGCGGGACCCGACGGCCCAGACGCGAGAGCTCCCCGAACAGCTCGGCCGCCTCGCGGATCCGCGGATCGAAATCGCGGTACGCCGCGACGAGCAGCATCCGCTGTTCGGCTACCAACGTTGCCAGGAACCGAAGGAGCAGCATCGACGGCTCGTCCGCGGCGTGAAGATCGTCGAGTAAGACGAGCAACGGATCAACGCTCGCCTCTTGAGACAGGAACGCAGCGACCTGCTCGAACAGGAGGAACCGTGCGGCGGCCGGATCGATGACATCCGCGACCAACGAGCGGCGCCCTCGACCCGCCTCGGCACGAGTACCGAGATCCTCGAATGTCCCGCCGGACGCACGGATGACCTGGACCCACGGCCAATACGCGGGCGCACCGCCGCCATCCCAGCAACGTCCGATCAGCACGCGACAGCCACGGTCTCGGGCCGCGTCCGCGAGCTCCTCCATGAGCCGACTCTTGCCGATGCCGGGCTCGCCGGAGACCAGGACGAGTGAACCGCGTCCCGACCGAGCGGCGTCGAGCGCCCACGTCAGGTCCTGCAGCTCCCGGGCGCGACCGACGAACGGTCGGACGTTCGCCGTCCCGACGCTCGGGCCTTCGCCGGGCGGACCTGCCGTCGATGGGGCGCCCACGGGTGCGTCAGTTTCGCTCCGGCGTCCGTGCGAGTCCAGGCCCGGACGGGATCTTCATGCGTGAGGCCCGGCGAAGTGACGCGGAACGATCGTTCCGTCCGCGGTTACGCCTCACCACCAGACGCAGTATGCGATGGAGCCTCCGGACGAAAGGTCAGGTGATCATCGTGAGGATCCCGATCACACCAACGATCGTGCAACTGCTCGCCGAACGGACGCCCCCGCCGCCAGACACCACCCAACGGCGCTCCCCCACGCGGGAGAACACGCGAGGGGGCCGAATGGAGATCTGGGTGGCTCGTGTGGCGACGGTGCAAGCGCGACTGGCGGGACGATGGGTACCACGTCGTGAGCAGGTTCTTCGGGGGAGTTCGTTCGAACGTCTTGACCCGATGACCCCAGACGCGTAACGTCAACGGTTCCTCGGATCGGAAGGAAGGAGGCATGGATGACGAGTAACCCGCTCGACGCGATCGTCACGATCCAGACGTTCATGGCCTCCTTCGGTTCGTAAGACCGTCCCGGTCCTTCACGTTCCGTAAGGCCTCTTGACAGTCGGAGGCTGGCGCCATATGCCCGCGAGCATCCGCGCACGTCCGCGGCCTGCCGCTGCGTGACTTGGATGACCGGACACGAGCATTCTGCTGGAGAAAGAAGTACACGAGGTCAGGCGATTACCATGAGGATTCTCATCACACCGACAAGCCAAAAATTGCTCTCTGAGCGTATGGATCCGCGGGGACGTCAGACGTGGCAGCCGCGGTCGCGACGGCACGCCCTCCGCGAACTCCTACGCCGGATCCCGCGGCTCAGACTGACGGAACCGGCCATTAGGTCGGATGCGGAGATGCGCCTCGAGCGCGGATCGACCGGGTCGAGCTAGCGACCGATCCGGTAGGGGCGCATCATCTCGTTGTCCTCGTGTTCGACGATGTGGCAGTGCCAGACGAAGAGTCCGGCCTGATCGAAGTGTGCCTTGACCGTCGTGAGCTCACCCGGGTACGCGATCACGGTGTCCTTGAGACCCGTCTCCCAGATCTCGGGACCCGCCGGCTCGTGTTGCTCGTTCCCGCCCTCGCGATCGCTCACCTCGAACATGATCTCGTGGATGTGGATCGGGTGCGCGTCCTCGGTCTGGTTGTGGATCACCCAGTTCTCGATCGCGCCGAGGGCCGGGTTCTCGGTGATCGGGTCGTCCCACCCGAGCGGAGACGCCTCGCCGTTCGACTCGATCACTCCGAGGAACGCGGCCCGCGGCCCCACGCCGGGAAGCACGTCCGAGTCGGCCTCGCTGAGCAGGACGTGACGGGTGACCGTCGCCGCGCCGATCCTTGGGAGCGTCGGCAGCGTCAGCTGTGACGGCGGCACACTCGCGTCGGGCGAGGTCAGCGGCACCACCTCGAACTTCAAAACCTGTCCCGTCGTGTACGGATCGGCCGGCTCGAAGTCGCGCCCGGGACGGCCGCCGCCGAACGGTTCGTCCGGCGCCTCGTTGATCAGGTAAAGCGACGTTCCGACGGGGATGCCCGTGAAGTCGACGATCACGTCGTACCGCTCCGCCAGGCCCATCAGTAGCGACTCGAGCTTCACCGGGGCTGCCAGGAAGCCGCCCTCCGTCCCGATCGCCCACATCGGCAGCGCCGCCCGCGCGGGCCGTCGGGCAAGCGGGTTGCTCGCGACCTTCAGGATCAGGAACCGTGAGTTGCAGCCGTTCAGCAGCCGGAAGCGGTATCGCCGAGGCTCGACCCGCAGGACCGGCCACGTGCGTCCGTTCACGACCATCGCGTTGCCGAAGAACTCGGGGTTGAAGATCGGTGAGATGTCGCTCTGAACGCCGGGCGCGACCTCGGTCCCGACGTACGGTCCCTCGAAGCCGTCGAAGAACGCGCGGCTGGCCGGGTAGAACAGCGAGCCGTCCGCGTTGAACGAGCGGTCCTGGATCGCGATCGGGATCTCGTAGTACCTGGTGCCAGGCGCATCGCCGAGCCGCGGCGCCGGCCCGGGAAGGATCCCGGCCGGGAGGTCGGACGATCCGCCGCGCAGCAGGTAGAAGCCGGCCGGGCCTGCGTATACGTTCAGGCGGGTCATCCCGAGTGTGTGGTCGTGGAACCACAGCGTCGAGGCGCGCTGGTCGTTCTCGTACTGGAAGATCGCCGAGCCCGGGTCCCATGGGGAGCCCCACTTCGCGGCGAACTGCTCCCCGAACCGCTCGTAGAAGCTCCCGACCGGCGCGTACCCCGATGGGATGTCGTTCGCGAGCGGCAGGTACCACGCCTCCGGGTAGCCATCGCTCTCCTCGGCGTTGTGTCCGCCGTGAAGGTGCACGACGATGGGCACCGGCCCTGTATACGGACCGGGCGTTGCGTCGAACCCTGGGCGCATGTCGCGCATCTCCGTCCCGCCCGGCGGGTTCGCCCAGTGGAGCGTCGGGTCGACCCGCAGGAGGTGCGGCAGGTAATTGCCCCCCGCGTCCACGAGCTGGTTGGCCCACGTGACCCGAACGGGCCGGTCGACCTGCGCCTCGATCGTGAAGGCCGGATAGTTGAACGTGGCCGACTTGCCGATCCGTCCGTACCCCCAGACCGTCGTGCGCGGGAGGCCGGCGGGCAGGATCTGCTGCGTGAACTGCCGGACGGCGATGTTATAAGCGTCGATCGCGCCGTTCTGGAGCGTAGTCGTCCGTGGCATCACCGGCGGGACGACCAGCGGCGTCACGTACTTCGGAACGCTGCTCGGATCGAGCGTCCCACCCGGGATCGCCGCCAGGGCGCGCCGGAACGCGGCGTCGCGTAGCAGGATCAGTGAGCCGCCGGCGTAGGCGCCGGCCTTCAGGAAATCGCGTCGGGTAATCATTGCCCCTCCCTCCCCGCACCGCCGCGGCAGTCGCCGCGCGTCGGCGGGATCTGACAACCCTTGTACGGGAGGAGCACGAGGCCGAAGAGGGTCCATGGTCCTACGGCTCGCGCACCATCCGGCCGTTTCCGCATTCGCCGCGACCCGAGACGATCCGACTCGGGCGGGCAACAGCTGCGTCCCGGCAAGCTGCTTGTTGTGCGCTCACAGCCGCCCGAGGGAGCGGCCGCTTCGGAACCCCGTGGCTGGCACTGGGGAGCTGTGAACGCGGTCAGGCGTCGTCCGTGATCGCCTCGACGACGGCCGAGTAATCCTGGTCGCCGTAGCCGGCCGCCTCGGCCCGCTCGAGCCACGCAAGCGCCGCCCGCGCGCCGGGGAGATCGCGCCCGGCCCGCGCCGCCGCCTCGTTGACGAGTCGGAGGTCCTTCACCGCCAGGCGCAACTTGAAGTTCGGTGGGTACTCGTGCGACTCGACGTTGCCACGCTTCCCGCTGACGATCGGGCCGATGTGCGAATTCGAGAGGATCTCGAGGACCTGTTCGCGGCGAAGATCGAATGCGTCCGTCAGCGAGAGCGCCTCGGTCATCGCAGACGCCGCGGCGCCGATCGTCGAGTTCGCCACGAGCTTCATCGACGCCCCGGCTCCCAGGCCACCCATGTGGACCACGGTCCCCATCGGCTCGAGGACCGACCGGATGCGCTCGAGCGCGTCGTCGTCCCCGCCCACGAAGATGCGCAGCGTGCCATCGCGCGCCTGCGGGACGCTGCCGAGCACCGGCGCGTCGACGAGCTCGACCCCCTCGGCGAGACGGGCACGGATGTCGCGAACGGCATCGGGCCCGATCGTGGACATCTCGATCAGCGTCTGCCCGTCCTGCATGCCCGCCGCGAGGCCGTCCGGACCGAAGACGACCTCGTCGACCGCTTCGGGCGTCGCCAGCATCGTGATCGCGACCTCGGCGTCGGCGACCGAATCTGCGGGCGTCGCCGCCACACGGGCGCCCTCGTCCGCGAGAGCCTCGGCGCGTGAGCGCGTGCGATTCCAGGCGGAGACCTCGTGGCCTGCATGGAGGAGCCGACGCGCCATGGGATCACCCATCTGCCCGAGCCCGAGGAAGGCGACCCTCACGATCCTGAGGATATCCGCGGTGTCGACGCCGCCTATCGCCGAGGACGGCGCGCACTGATCAGACCGCGTGACGGTCGATATGCGCGTCGAGTCGCGCGCTGAGCGCGTCGAGGCTACCGTCGAGCGAATCGAACCGGGTACGACATGCTAGAAGGGCGTCATTCGAGGTAGCCGAGGCCGCGGAGATGCTCCTCCATCTCGTCGGCCTCGGTGTCGGTGACGGTCGGCTCTGCGCCCGAGCCGTCGGCGAACTCGACCTGCTCCCCTGCGCGGACGGCGGCCTCGGTTCCGACGACCTCGTGCAGGACGCGGCCGGTGTGCTTGATCGAGGCTGGTGCGTCGAGCGCCGCCAGCAATGTGGGGGCCATGTCGACGAGCATCGGAGTCTCGCTGAACGGCTGGACCTTCGGGCCGACGGCCACGATCGTTCCCTCCAGACGGTGATCGCCGCTCACCCAGTCCGCGTCCTCGATGGCGCTCTTAGCGTGCGTGAGGGAGTAGCCCTCGGCCGGCTCCATCAGGATGTCGGGCGCCTTGTCGGCGTACGTCCCCTTGAAGATCTCCTCGCGCTTGTAGATCGCCTTGACCGGCTTCTTCCCGGTCTTCGGATCGACGAACGACGCCAGCCGGTCCATCACTTCGTCGCGGACGCTCTCGAAGTCGCCAGGCTCGACGATGCCATCGGGCTCGCGACCGGCGAGATTGATCGAGACCCCCTCGCCCGTCGAACGGATCGTCGTGTACGCGCGCGTCTTCGACCAGTTGACCGGCTGCGGCAGCGAGACCTTCCCGTGCAGCCCGAGCTTGTCGTAGATCGTGCGCGCGACCTTGCGCATCGGCCCCCACTGCATCGGCCCCAGAACGACGTTAGACGCGGTGAACTGCAGGTAGCCGAACTTCTCGAGCAGCCGGTCCATGTGGATCGTGCGGTAGCACGACTGGAACCCGTGGTCCGAGATGAACAGGATCAGGTCGTCCTCGCCCGTGCGTGAAACGAACGAGCCGATCGCGTCGTCGAGCTGCTTGTAGACGTCTCGGACGCGAGTGGCGAGCTTCGTGTCCTTGTTCTTGGCGTAGTCGGGGTGGTCGGGCGCGACGTAGTTCGAGAGCGCGTGCTGCGTGCGGTCGACGCTCACCCAGACACTCGCAAACAGGTCCCAGTCGGTGTTGTCCATCAGCCACTCGGCCGCGCGGATGCGCTTGCCCGTGAGCTCGAACACCTCGTCCAGGTATGGCTCAGGCTTGTTGTGGTAGGTCGTCCAAGACATGCCGTTGATCTGCCACGGCATGCCGTTCTTCTCCAGCGTGTCGGGCAGGTCGGCCGGCTGCGTGTACTGCCGCCCCTTGGGCAGGACACCGCCGGCGACGATGGTCGCGTCGACGTCCGGCGGCGGGAACATCAACGGCACGTCGACGTACAGACCCTTCTTGCCCACGGCCGCGAGGTCCTCGACGAACGTCCGCGCCTTGATCGAGCGGTAGGTGACCGGGTACTGCTTGTGCGTCCCCGGGACGGTCTCGAGGATGTCGTAGACCCCGTGATCCGCCGGGTCGACCCCCGTCAGGAAGGAGGGCCAGGCCGACCACGAGTGGGTCGGCACCGTCGACTTCAAGACGCCCTTCTGCCCCCGTCCGATCAGCGCCTGCAGGTTCGGCAGGTCACCACGCTCGAGCAGCGGGTCGAGGATGCGCCAGTCGGCGCCGTCCCATCCGATCAACAGAGCACGTGCCATCTCACAATCACGCCCTTCGCCGGGAATGCGCGAAGTCTATCGAAGAGGCGTCTGGGTCATCGGGCCACGTGAGAAAGGACGACGCGAGGTACATCGTGGAAACCTGCTCGACCAATATTGACGTCGGAGAATGTCCTTCTCCTAATGGGGATTCATTCGCCAAGAGCGTGAGCCCAATTCAGCGCGACTCCTGGCCGAGAGCTTCGACCCCGCGAACGGGCGGAGCCGATATGTCCAAGCGAGACATCCGCGAGTTCTCTACTTTCAGTATGGCGCAGCATCAGACCTCTCCAGCGTCGTCGAACAGATCGGTCAGGTGCACGACGACGAAGTCCGAGCGCGGGTCGGCCGGGAGCGCCCCGGGACGGTCCACGAGGATTGTCGTCAGGCCGGCTCGGCGGCCGCCCTCGATATCCGAGGCTGAGGTGTCGCCGATCATCGCGATCCGGTCGACCGGACCGATGATCTCCCTCGCTGCTTCGAACATCGCCGGCTCGGGCTTGCCGACGGCGATTGCCTTGGTCCCGGTCGCGGTCTCGACGGCGGCGAGGATCGCGCCGACGGCCGGCCACGGTCCGTCAGGCATCGGGAACGTCGCGTCGCGGTTGCATGCGTACAGCCGCGCCCCGCGATGGACCGCCTGCGAGGCGATCCGCAGCTCCTGGTAGTCGAAGCCGCCGTGGCCGCCGACGATGACGAAGTCGGCGTCGCGGCCGGGCTCGCCCTCGAGCACGTACAGGCCGACCGCGCGCATCTCATCCTTCAGCGCATCGGTCCCGATGACGTACGCCGTCCGCCCCTCGATCTCCTGGTGCCGCGACAGGTAGACCGCCGTCGCCGCGCCCGACGTGAGGACGTCGTCCTCGGTCGCCGGAATCCCGAGGCGTTCGAGCTTGGCCACGTAGTCGCGCCGCGCATGGCGTGGGTCGTTCGTCAGGAACAGGACCCTCTTGCCGTCCGCCCGGAGCTTCGCGATCGTCTCGACCGCGCCCGGAAGCGCCTCATCTCCCACGTACACGACGCCGTCGAGGTCGACGAAGAACGCGTCGAACCGGTCGGCGAGCCTCATTCGGCCTCCAGCAGCAGGAACTCATCGACGCGGAGCAGGCGCAGCGGCGGTCGAACGAATGCCGGAACCGTCCGCATCCCCTCCTCGCCGCGCACGATCCGCGGGCTCGCGTAGCGCCGCGTGCGGCCGGCCGTCGCGATCCTCACCCCGCCCGCCGCTAGGACGTTTCGGACCCAGTCCGCTCCCGAGCCGTACGTGAGCGGGATCACGAGCCCCCCCGGCGTTCCGAACGCGTTGACCGGCGTGCGGTAGATACGACCGGACACGCGGCCGCGGTGCTCGACGATCGCGAACCCCGGGATCGGGCCCCCGATCAGCCGGACGACCGGGTTGACGAACCGGCGGTTGAAGCGCCCGACGGCTCTCGGGATCGGCATGGCGCCCGACGCTATCGCACGCCTGCCGGACACCCGCCTGTGCCCTGATGCGTATATTCCTCGCTCGTTGCCGGCACCGGATCCGTTCCGCGAGACGCTCGCAGCCGCGAGGCGTGGCGACGAAGAGGCCGTCACGACCGTCTATAGGTCGGTGCACCCGCGGGTTCTCAGATACCTGACGGTCCTCGAGCCGCAGGATGCGGACGACTGGCGTCGAAGACCTGGCTCGACGTGGTCCAGGCCCTCGGCCGGTTCGAAGGAGCACCGGGCCCTTCGGGCCCTCGCCCGAATGATGCCGCAGGAGCGTGTAACGCGATGACCGCCCCGAACGATTCTCATGACGAGATGTTTCGAACCTGGATCGACCGCGACACCGCCGAGCGGATGCTGGCCGGCCGGATCGGGCCCCGATGACGCCCCGCCCGGAAACCGCGGGGCGGCACAGGTAATCCAGGCCTGCACGCAGCCGCACAGGTCGAAGAGCTCCCGCGCGAGCGCGCCGACGTCGCGGCCGCGGTGAGGCTCAGGCGCGATCTCGCTCCCCCCGTGGCGAACGATCGGAGGTACGCGAGGCGCTCGAAGCTGACACGGATCAAGCTGGCCGGCGTGGTCGCCGTCGGCGTCGTTTCTCGGAACCACGGGGATGGCGGCGGCGAATGTGCTCCCCGACGCCGCGCAGGACGCGGTTGCGACCGTGCTCTCACAGGTGGGCATCGAGGTGCCTCGCTCGGCCCCTGAGGTCCGGAGGTCCGATCACCCGGCGGCGACCGGTGAGGAGATCGCTGAGATCGCCACGACCACCGATGCCAGCGACGTCGACAAGGGAGCCGAGATCTCGGAGGCGGCGAGCGGCGGCATCAGTCAGGCCGGCGAGCATGGCCCGGGTGCGGAGGCCGACGCACCCGGCGCAGCGGGGGTCGGAAGCGCCGACGGCGCGAGCGACACCGGAACCGAGTCGGCCAGCGAGGCCAGCGGCGGCGCGAGCGACGGCACGGAGACGGCCAGCGAGGCCAGCGGCGGCGCGAGGGAGCACCGTTCCGGCAACCTCCCGACGCCATAGCTCGCTCTACGCCCGATAGGCCTCGCCGAACCACGTTGGGTCATCGTTGGCGCGACGTTAGAAGCGTCCGTCCGATCCGGTCACGCGTGCTACGCTCGCGCGACCATCGGAGGTGGGGCCGTGCTCAAGGAAGTTACCTGCATGTGCGGCTGGCAGACGCGCGGAACCGAGGACGAGGTCGTTGCGGCGATCCAACGTCACGGCGATGAGGCGCACGGGCGGCGCCCGTCCCGCGAAGAGATCCTCGCCCTTGCGGTCGATCTCGCCGGGCCGGATGGCGGAGCCTTCTGACCGCGCGCCGATCGTCCAGTTCGACCCACCGTTGACCAGCGTCGCGTGGTCGTCCGCGATCGTCGCCCAGAGCCTAGAGGTCCTGTTCGTGTACCTCGCGGATGACGGGGCGCATCTCGTGAGGCCGGTCCACGCCGAGACGCTTCGTCTTGGATGGCCGCCCGATCGCAAGCCCGGCGACATCGTGATGGACGCGGCCGCGCGCTACGACCTCACACCCCTGCTGGTCCACTCGACGTCGTGGCGCTACGACGCGGGGCGGCTGATCCTCACGTACGTGGCTGCCGTCGAGCGGCCGAGCGAGCTGAGTCACTATCTGGCCGACGAGCCCGTCGGTAGGGCGGAGCTCGCGCGCGGCGACGCGTTCGGGCCGCCGCCGGACATCGGCGTCACGCAGGTCGTCGAACACGCCTTCCGGCATCTCGCGTGGCTCGTCAAGGACGATGCGGTCGTCGGCGAACAGCTTCAGGCGTGGGTCGGCTTCCTCGATCGGTACGAGCCCGAGCCGTTCCGCGCCTTCGGCGCGCCGCCGGGCTGACGTCCCCGCTCGGTTAACTTCTTGGCCGCTCGGAGCGTCCCTTGAGCTCCACGTTCATTTGACGGAATCCCTCCTCGGTCTTCCGCAGCACCCCACCCACGAAGGGCACGAGCACGCCGGTGAACCGCTCGCGCTGCACGTAGCGCGTCCGACCGGGCTCGAGCTCCTCGACGTCGTGGATGTGCTCGCCGTCGAAGATGCCGTGGATGCCCAGATGCCCGAGCCACGCCAGGCGCCGCCCAGGCTGAAGATCGGTGACGGACGGCGTGAACGTCATCGTCCTGCCACCCGGAGGCGCCATCGTGACCCGCAGCCTGGAACCCTTCCGCAGCTCGCCCTCGACGTGTCTGATGAACGGGTTCCACGCGTCGTACGCGGCAACGTCGGTCAGCACCTCCCACACACGCTCGGCGGGCGCATCGATCTCGATCTCGGTCCTGATCTCCTTCATCGCCGGGGGCGATGCTACTCGGGATGATCGGCCCGTAGGGTGGAGTCCTGCCGCGCTGATCGCGCGAGGGAGGAGGCTCATGGCCTCGTTCACCAACGTCGTGGAGATCGACCGGCCGGCGCACGACGTATTCGTGTTCCTCGCGGACCTCGAGAACGTGCCGAAGTGGAACTATGCGATCACGGAGACTAGGAAGACCTCACCAGGGATCATCGGCGTCGGTGCGACCTTCGAGCAAACGCGTTCGATCCCGACGCAAAGCCGCGAACGCCTGACGATCACGGAGTTCGAGCCCGATCAGCGCCTGACCGTCGAGGGAACGCTCGCGCGATTCCCCGCTCGGCTCGGCTACACCGTCGATGAGCACTATGGCGTCACGCGTCTGACAAACACGGTGGAGCTCGAGGTCACCGGAGTGGCCAAGCTCATCGGCGGTGTTGGCGTCGGACGGATCCGCTCGGCGGTCGCCGAACCTGAACGTGCTCAAGAAACTGCTCGAGTCCGCCTCGTGATCACACGAACGTCGCCGGTGGGCCCATGATCCCGATCCCGTGATCCCGATCCGCTCGCCCTCGCGCGGTTCCGATCTCGGTCATGTCTCCAGCTCCTTCTCCCAGTGCTCCCAGCTGTAGGCCACATGCATCCCGGCACGCTCGTACAGCCTGGTGGCACCCGTCGGACTATCCGCGTCGACGCTGAGCTCCACGCGCGGGAGACCTCGGCGCTGGAACTCCGCGAACGCCGTGAGGAGCAATGCCAGCGCGATGCCGCGTCGGCGCCAGGGCCGACGGACGGCAAGATCGCTCACGGAGCCCGTGTCCTTCGCTCGAGGGGTCCTGGCCTTGCAACAGGCAGCACCCACGACCTCGTCTCCCTCGACGGTCACGAACCACAGGGCAGGGTCGAACTCGGCGCCCTCGCCCTCGATCTCGCGATGGCGCCATTCCTCGAACGGAGGGAAGGGCCATCCCCAATGGTCCGCGAACGCCTCAGACAGCGCGGCATGCACGGGTCGTTCGTCACGGGCGGCCTCGAAGTTGCGGATCCTGATGCCCGCGGGGAGGTCGGGCGGCCGCACGGCACCGGCGAGCTCGATCCGCATCATCCAGAACGTCCGTGCGTATCGATAGCCGAACGAGGCGAAGAGGGCGCCGGCGGGCTCGTTCTCAGCGAAGCGGGAAGCGCGAAGGATCGCACCGCTGCCCGGCGGTTGGAGGCTCACTCTGGCCCTCGCACGCTCCTCGCCCAGGCGGAGGAGCCAGGCGCTGAGACCCTTGCCCAACAGGTCCGGCCGGACGAGCACGAGCATCGCGACCTGGAGTGGGTCTCCACTCACGTAGAACTGGAGGAAACCCGCGATCCGGCCGTCCTCTGCCGTCACGACAGCGTCGTCGAGGCGGGGATCTCGGCCGGGAGAGGTGAGGTCGTCGTGCATCTCTTCGGCCGTCGTCCACGGCAACCCGATCTCGGCGATCGTGACGTCGTTGAACAGATCGGCGAGGGCAACGGCGTCATCGACGGACGGCGCACGTAGCTCGAAGCCTTCGGGCGTTTCGGTCACGTCCACTCCGCCGGCTCCTCGCTCCGATGGGATACCCGAGCCTACGCCCGAGCCCGAGCGGTCAGAATGAGGTGCGGGCCCAGACCAAGGAGCTCCGGGGCGCGTTCGACGGCGCGGACCGCATCGAACACGAGAGCACGCCCCACCTCGGTCGCGAGGAGTTCCTCCAGGTCGGGAACGGCGAACGTGAGCCCCTCGACGCTGACGAGGTCGACGGGTTCGAGCCCCGCGGAACGTACCTCGGCTCGAAGCTGCCCCGGTCGGTGGGTATAGCCGGCGAACGACCCTTCGCGCAGGGGCGGCATCCGGCCGGAACGCTCGGCGTCATGGATCAGGTCGAGGACCACCGGTTCTTCCTCATGTATCCGTTCGACGATGAGACCGTGGAGGCGTGGCGCCCACCGGGAGATGGCCGCCACGAACACGATGCCACCTGGCTGAACGACCCGCGCCGCTTCGCGGAGCGCTGCGATCCGGTCTGCACGCCGCGGCAGATGATAAAGCGGGCCGAGCAGCAGCACGACATCGACGGATGCATCGGACAGATCGAGCGCTCGTGCGTCCGCTAAGGCCGTGTCGATATGAACACCTTCAGCCGCCGCGTTCGCCCCCGCCTGCTCGACGTGCAGCGGTACGACATCACGGTGATGGACCTCATACCCGAGCCGGGCGAGCCAGATCGAGTACCGGCCCGGCCCGCCGCCGACGTCGGCCACCGCGGCCGGCGCTGGCGGAAGCCGTCGAGTGAGGATCTCTATCGTCCGTTCGAACTCCACGACGCCGAGCGGTCGATCCAGGCGTTCTCGCTCGTGTCCGCGGTCGTAATAGGCGAGAACCTCGGTGTCGTCCGACTCCACCGACCGATGGTTGCACATCGCCGCGGGCCGCATTCGCCGGTCACTCCGGTTCCCGGAGGGAAACGCCGCTGTGGAGCGACTAACCAGGCGCATAAGGGTGCACGATGTGGCGGATGCCGGCCGCGAACGACCGCGGCGGCGAGGCGCCGGGAGGGACTCGACGTCCGAGCGGGACCGCGATGCAACGGTACTGGCCGAGGCCGAGGTCGCGGCGACGTTCCGCGCGACGCTCGCGGACGAGGCGGCGTTCCGGTCGTGGTACGAGGCCGCGCTGCCCCGTGTCTACGGCTACCTCTTCGAGCGGACGGGGCGGGCGCGCTCCATCGCCGAGGAACTGACGCAGGAGACGTTCGTGGAGCTCGTGAGGAGCCGCCGGCGGTTCGACGGAAGGTCCGACCCGATGACCTGGGTGATCGCGATCGCCCGCCACAAGCTCGCGGACCACTTCCGCGGGCTGGCCAGGGAAGAGCGCAGGGCGATCGCGCTCGTCCGCGACGCCACACCGGTCGACGCCGACGACCCGTTGGCAGCGTCCGAATGGCGCCAGGAGGTGCTCCGAGCGCTCGGGTCGGTCGCCGCGATGCAGCGTGCGGCGCTCACGCTGCATTACATGGACGACCTGTCCGTGGC
>JBKPHM010000051.1:0-7061 GCA_046729855.1 Actinomycetota bacterium
AGATGAGGCGGTGGCACTCGAAACGGGATCGCCGCCGCTTTGATCTTGCGCTTGGCCCGGATCAACCGCTGCGCCATCGTGCGCTCCGGTACCAGGAAGGCGCGGGCGATCTCGCCGGTGGTCAGTCCGCCCAAAGTGCGCAGGGTGAGCGCAACCTGTGCCTCGACCGCGAGGGCCGGGTGACAGCAGGTGAAGATGAGCTCCAGGCGTTCGTCGGGAAACGTCGTCGCGTTCATCGGCGACTCACGGTTATCGTCCGCGACCAGCACGCCGAATTTCGTGGCGAGCGTTCGATCGCGGCGGATGCGGTCCGTGGCTCGGTTCCGAGCCGTCCTGATCAGCCAAGCGCGCGGATGGTCGGGGACGCCGTCCAGTGGCCACCGGTCGGCGGCGATGGCGAACGCCTCCTGGGCGGCCTCCTCAGCGAGGTCGAAGTCGCCGAGGAGGCCGATCAGGGTGGCGAGGACGCGGCCCCATTCCTCGCGGAAGACCTGGTCGAGCGTCGCTACCAATACGTCTCCGCGGGTCGGATCTCGACGGCGCCACCATAGCGGGCTGCCGGTACGCGGGCGGCCACCTCGATGGCAGCGTCGAGGTCGTCGGCCTCCAGGACGAACAAGCCGCCCACGGCTTCCTTCATCCCCACGAACGGGCCGTCGGTTGTTAGGGTCTTGCCGCCCTCCACGCGGACGGTTGTCGCGTTCTCGGGTAGCCCCATCGGCAGCCCGGGAGTGATGCCCGGCGTCTGATTGATCCCTTGGTAGTCGGCGTAGACCTGCTTCTGCTCCTCCTCAGGAAGTGCAGCCTGTCGCTCGAGCGCGTCGCCCTGATAGATCAGCATGACGTACTTCATCGCCACCTCCTCGTCATTCCCAGATCGGTCGCAGTAAGACGAACGGCGAGCCGCGAAATCGACCGGTCGACACCGGAAATCTTGACGACGCGTCCCCGCTCGGGCCCAGAGGGTGAAATCACATAGGGCCTAGTTTCCCAGGAGAGCGCTCATCGAGTAGACGGCCGAAGACTCGATGGCAGCGCCAGCGCTGGCGACGGTCGTAGTCCTGTAGCCCGTCCGGTGTTGACGGACGCCCCCGCTTGCAACCCGTCGGCTGGGTGCAGATCTTGATGCGACATACGCCGCGGTCAGGAACGGCAGGCAAGTCGCAACGAGGTTTCCTGTACCGCCACGGTGATGGGCCGACCGGAGTCGAACCGGTCGTCGGCTCGTCGAGCCACATCACGTGGAGGTCGCGCAAGCTGCGCCTTCCGGGTGGGACCAGGCCCTAGTGTTCGACCAGCCGAACCGGCGAGAGCGGCGTATGATCGCGTTGGCTTGATGCTTCGACATCTCTAGCGCCCCAGTGCTCGCGGGCCGCCTGGTACGCGGCCTGTTTCCTCGCATCCGAGAGCAGTCACCCGAAGCTTCCATTCGCCTTGGCTGTTCGCGCGCGGTCGCCGCCAACAGCGCGGATCGGACGGCGAATCGACGATCCCGGCAAAGCATGAGGGGTGGCTTCGATGAACAAGGAAGAGCTTCTAGAGCGCTACGAGGCGCTCGGCGAGGAGAGCGATTTCCTGGCGGCAACGCCTCTCTACGAGCAGGCGTTGGTCGAGACCCCGAACGCGCGTTTGCTGAGCGACTACGGCTACTTGCTCGAGTGTCATGCGCGGCGTGAGCTCCAACGCGCCGTCGAGCTGTACGAGCGAGCGATCGAGCTTGACCCCGACGCCGACAAGCCGCACTAGCAGCTGATCTCCGCTCGAGCCGGGTTGCTCGAGCCGGAGCAATCGGTGGCGATCTACGAGCGGCGGCTGGCGGCTTCGCCGAGCGAGCTGCGCGTGCATCGCTTCCTCGTGAGTGCCTGCGTGAGGGCGCGCGCTTTCCAGCGCGCGCTCGCGGTCGTCGAGGCGGGGCTCGAACTTGCGCGGGATGATGCGCCGCTCTTCGCGCTCCGCGGGGAGGCGAAGGCAGGCCTGGATGACCCCGACGGCGCGCTCGCCGACTGGCGGCGGGCGCTTGAGCTCGAGCCGGAGGACATCGGAGCCCTGTACAGCATCGCGTTCCTGCTGGAGCACGAGGGGCGGCTTGCGGAGGCGATCAAGGCGTGGCGCTCGATCGTCGACTGGAACGAGTCGGAGGCTTCACGCTGCAAGCCGCATGGCCGAGGCAGCAGCTCGAGCGGCTGCGTACCGGCACATTGCGACGCCCCATGTCACATCCCTGAGCCTGGCCGTGCTGGAGAGACATGGACCTGATCCGGCACGGAGTGACGGCGCTGCGGTCCCGGCGGCCCCCGACCGGTCACCGGGGCCGCGGAGCGCGGGTCGAGGGGAAGGAGCGCGAGGTGGAGTCGGGTACGGTCGCGGTTCGGTGCTTGCCGACCTGGATGAAGTGTTCCGCCGCACCTAGCAGCTGGTCGTCGGCTCGGCTGCGCGGGTGGCTCCGGTGTCACCGGCAGCTTTGTCGCTCTCAGCTGACGATTCTGGGACCTATCGAACCCGTCGCTAACGGAGGATGTCCCGAGCAGGACCGTCTTTGACTTCGACCCGGCCACCCGCACGCCGCCGCCTCGCGACGTCGAAAGGCGCTGGCGCGTAGGCCCGGCACGAGTCGAGCCCTACCGGAACGTCCGCTACCGCTGTGCTTTGGGACGTTGATGGAGCCCGTTGGTCGCGCGTGCACGCACCGCCTTGAGCACCAGTGCGTGGAACTGTTCGCGCTCCTCGGGCTCGAGCCCGCGGAAGAGTTCGTCGTTCATCCGGTCTACGGAACGAGCGCGCACCCGGAGGGCGTGTCGCCCGGCGGATGTCAGGTCGACCTCGTAGCGGCGCCGGTCGCGCGGATCACGCCGGCGCACGACGAACCGCTGGTCTTCGAGCCAGTCGACGAAGGCGACGAGGTCGCTCGCATCCAGACGCAGGCGTTCGCTGATCTCTCGCTGGCTGGCCGACCCAAATTCCTCCAGACACGCGAGCACAGCGAAGTGCGGGAACCGCATCCGTTCCTCGGGGGTCGAGGCGCGTTCGATGCGCTCGAGCCCCAGCCGGAATGCCTCCCGCATCAACAGGAACAGGGCCGCGCTCGGGTAGCGGAGGAGGCTCGACGGGTACTCGGGCCCTTCCGATGCCGGCGATCCCAGGCGCATCGCCGCGGCGAACCGACGGCTGGGCTTCGGCGCCGGCGATCCCGTGGCGGGCTTGCGCTTCCTCTTGACATTCATTCCGGGCCGGTCCTATCGTTGGTAGGGCCCATGGTATACCACACCCAGGATCGCGACACCAGCCCCCTACTGGGACCGCACGGCGACGATGCGGACGGGGCGGTGATCGCGGTCCGCGGCCTCCGGAAGCGTTACGGCGAGCTGGAAGCCGTCGGAGGCGTCGAGTTCGATGTCGCTCGGGGGGAGACCTTTGGCTTCCTCGGACCCAACGGCGCCGGCAAGACCACCACGATCAACATGCTGCGTTCGCACATCTGGAGCTATATCGACGAGCTGAAGCGCACCGAGGACATCACGATCTTCCTCACCACGCACTACATGGACGAGGCCGAGCACTGCGATCGCATCGCCATCATCGACAACGGCACGATCGTCGCGCTCGGCACGCCGGAGGCACTCAAGGGAAGCGTCGGGAAGGACCGCGTCCAGATTCAGACGCCCGACAACGGAGCCGCGATCGCGGCGCTCCGCGACACGTTCGGTCTGGACGCCGCCGTTCACGAGGGTCTCGTGACGATCTCGGTCGATTCGGGGGAGCAGTTCGTGCCCCGGCTCTTCGCCGAGCTGGGGCTGCCGATCGAGTCCGTCCGAGTATCGCGACCCACGCTCGACCACGTGTTCATGTCGTACACAGAACGCACGATCCGCGATGCCGAGGCCGTGAACCCGCTGAAGGCGATGGCGAGGCTCTGGCGGGGAAGGCGATAGCGATGGGCGTGGAAGCCGCGAGTCACGCGTCTGCCCCGACCGTTCCGGCCGAGCGAGGTCGGTTGGCTCACGAGTTCCGCGCGGCGAAGATCGTGTTCGCCCGGGAGATGATCCGGTGGTGGCAGGACCGCTCCCGGGCGTTCGTCTCGCTGGTGCAGCCGGTTCTGTTTCTGTTCGTGCTTGGCACGGGCCTCGCGAGCCTCATCTCGATTGGGATCGGCAATGTCTCGCTCCGCACGTTCCTGTTCCCTGGCGTGCTCGCGATGTCCACGATGTTCACCGCGATGTTCTCCGCCGCCTCCCTGGTGTGGGACCGTGAGTTCGGGTTCTTGCGCGAGATGCTCGTCGCCCCCGTGAGCCGGGCGTCGATCATGATCGGCAAGGCCTTCGGCGGTGCGACCATGGCGACGATCCCCGGGGCCGTGCTGCTCGCGATCGCGGGCACGGTCGGAGTGCCCTACGACCCGGGCCTGTTCGTGATCCTCATCGTCGAGCTGTTCCTGCTCTCGTTCGTGCTGACGGCCTTTGGCCTGGTGCTCGCGGGGCGGATCAAGCAGCTCCAATCGTTCATGGCGCTCACGCAGCTGTTCCTGATGCCGATGCTGTTCCTGTCGGGGGCCCTCTTCCCGCTGTCGAACCTCCCCGGGTGGCTGCACCTGCTCACACGGGCCAATCCGCTCACGTACGCCGTCGACCCGATGCGGCGAGCGGTGTTCGTCCACCTCACCGTCCCCGAGCCGGTGCTCGCTCGCCTTAGTCCCGGCCTCGCGTGGGGATCGTGGGTCGTGCCGGTCGGGCTGGAGCTGCTGATCGTCGTCGGCATGGCAGCCCTGCTGCTGGCCGCCGCCGTCGCGGGGTTCCGCCGTACCGAGTAGATCGCCGTTTGCTCAATTCCAAGCCGCTGTGGCACCCCGGCCGATTTCCGGGCTCGTCGTCGCGCCGACGACGCGGACAGGGCGGGACCCGAGCTCTATCGTCAAGAACGGACAGGGAACGGAGCCAGCCGGTCTCCACGGTAAAAGAAGTGACAGCGAAGATAGCCCGAGGCTGACCTCGGACCCGAACTTCGTCATGTCATGTCGTGTGCCAAGCTTGCCCTATGGGCAACACGATCTACTACACGGCGACCAGCATCGACGGGTTCATCGCCGACGAACACAACTCGCTCGACTGGTTGTTCGAGGTTCCGGTCGGCAACGAGCAACCGCAGGAAGACCGGTTCGCGGCGTTCTTCCGTGACGTCGGCGCGATGGCCAGCGGATCCACCACGTACGAGTGGATCGTCGATCAAGAGCGGCTGCTGGAGCACCCGGAGAAGTGGCGCGAGTTCTACGGCGACACACCGTGCTGGGTGTTCACGCACCGGGAGCTACCGGCCATCCCCGGAGCCGATGTGCGCTTCGTCCAGGGCGATGTGGCGCCGGTTCACCAGGCGATGGCCAACGCGGCCCGAGGCAAGAACGTGTGGCTCGTCGGCGGCGGCGATCTGGTGGGCCAGTTTGCCGATCGGGGGCTGCTCGACGAGGTCCAGCTCAGCACAGCCCCCGTGACGCTCGGCGCCGGCGCGCCGCTGCTTCCCCGCCGCCTGCTCGCGTCGCAGCTGACGCTGGTGGGCGCCGAGCGGCGCGGGCAGTTCATCCACGCGACCTACCGCGTCGCAAGGCCCTTGGGATGACCGCCATCTGCGCCCAGCGGCGGGCGAGCCTTTGCGCGGAGGCCGGCCATGAGCAGATCGAGGCCGAGCTCGAAATGTACTTCCGGATAGCACTCGGCTAGGAGGAGCAGCAGTCGCGCGAGAGCTTCGGGACCCGCTTCGATATGCGGCGTTCAAGTGCGTCTGACGGGTTACCTGAGCCAAACGCGAGCTGCGACTCAGCGACGGCGCAATGGCTACACGTTGGTCAACCCACTCGACCAGCGGCCTCCTCGACTGCGTCCCCACTCAGAGTGTCGCGAGGAGCTCCTCGAGCTGGTCGTAGGCCTCGGTCATCCCCTCGGCCATGCCGCTCTCGTACATGCCATCACGGTCCTCCTCCGACTGGTAGACCGAGACGGTCCGGACGAGCGTCCGGGCGCCGCCGAGGTCCTCGAGCACGGCCTTGTCGAGCGAGACGTGCCCCGGGAGCCCCTCCCATTCGAAGGTCTGCACCAGCGCGTCGGGGGTGGGGTCCCCGTGGAAGACGCCGTGGAACCCGTGTTCGTTGCCCTCGGCGTCGCGATGGATGTACCGCCACCGGCCTCCGTCGCCGACCTCATACCGGTCGATCTCCATCGTGAACCGCCGCGGACCGAGCCATTGCTTGACTAGGTCGGGCTCGGTGTGCGCGCGGAAGACCAGATCGCGGGGGGCGTCGAACTCGCGCTCAGTCGTGATCGCATGCGTCCCTTCCTTGCTCACCTTCAGCTCGGTCATGACGAGCTCCCTCCTTCCCGTTCGGCCCTCTCCAGCCGATCGCGCTCCTGGAGCCTCGCGAGCAGCTCGTCCAGCCGCTCGTAGCTCTGCTCCCAGTACTCCCGGTATCCCGCCAACCACACCACCGCCTCGCGAAGGGGCTCGGCCTCGAGGTGGCTCAGGCGAGCGGTGCCGCGTCGGCTGCGCGTGATGAGCCCCGCGCGCTCCAGCACCTTGAGGTGCTGGGAGATCGCCGGCTGCGACACGGTGAACTGCTCCCAGAGCTCGGTGACGGAGGCGTCTCCGTCGGCCAGCCGCGAGAGGATCGTCCGGCGCGTGGGGTCGGCCAGGGCTCCGAACACGGCGTCCAGCCGCTCCCCCTCTCGTTCAATCTCCAGCGTCACCATAAGGATATCCTTCTAGAACCAGAAGCTTATAGATACGGGACGGAGTTGTCAAGCCGGAGAATGGCTGCCGTGCAGGCTGCGGTGCACCCTGGCGCGTGTACCACTCGAATAGGGGAGTCTCCGAGCGGATCGAAGCTGGATGAAACGTCGATGGGCCAGGTAGTCACCCACCCTCCGGTTCCGGATGGATGTACCGATGCCAGCGCGATTCGCATTCGATTACGGACCCGCGCGGTCGCATTCGTCCACCACCCGACCCGAAGCACGAGCGCCGAGCGAGGTGGCGATTGCGTCGGCACAGGCCGCGACATGGGATTCCAGCCTGTCGATGCC
>JBKPHM010000052.1:0-34389 GCA_046729855.1 Actinomycetota bacterium
TCCTCGTACGTGTAGACGCCCGCGTACCACGTCGATCTCAGGTAGGTATCGCGGTCGATCCTGTGCCGGCTGTACCAGAACGCGTTGTAGCCCTTCGAGGAGTAGCGCTCCGGCTGGGCGGATGCCTCGAACGCCCCCAGCATCATCACGAGCGACAAACCCAGGACTAACACCAGGGGCCTCTTCATGACCGCCTCCCTCCCGACCGATCGCTCAGTAGAGTCCCGCGTGCTAGGACTCGTCGAGACAATGGAAGGTTCCCGCCGCATCCGGACACTCGAGCGGTCACGGGTGTAGAGGCAGGTAACTCGCTGCGGTGGCGGCGGCAGAAGACCAGGATCCAGTGAAGGCATTCGGTTCGTACCGTTCGGACCTACCGGCTCGAACCCCATCGGGGATGGCGGCCGCCCGCGGACTGGACCGAGAATCGAGGCGAGCATCGGCCGAGGGGCTCCCCGGGCGTGACACCCCTTCTGCGGCCGCGGGAGATCGCCCACGGTGATGCCTCAGACTCGCTACGCGCGGACCCTGGACGGCGTCTCGATCGCCTATCAGGCGGTCGGTGAGGGGCGGCCGAGGGCACGGGATCTAATCTGGGTCCCGGGATGGGTCTCCCACCTGGAGGCGGCGTGGGAAGAGCCGACGCTGGCTCGTTTCTTTGAGCGGCTTGCATCGTTCTCCAGGTTGATCCTCTTCGACAAGCGCGGCACCGGGCTCTCGGATCGGGTCCCGGAGGACCAGCTCCCGACTCTCGAGACCCGCATGGATGATTTGCGCTCGGTGTGTGATGCCGTGGGCTCGGAACGGGCGGCGCTCCTGGGCGTCTCGGAAGGAGCGCCCTTGTGTGTCCTGTTCGCCGGGACGTACCCGGAGCGAACGACGGCGTTGATCCTGGTCGGCGGGTACGCGAGGCGTCTGCGGGCCCGCGACTACCGAGGGGGTGCGTCGCCGGAGGGGCAGACCGCGTTCATGGAAGAAATCGCTCGCGATTGGGGTGGCCCGGTTGGCATAGAGGTTCGGGCGCCGAGCAGAGCGAGCGACCCTCGATTCCGCGAGACCTGGGCCCGCTACCTCCGCCTGGGTGCGAGTCCGGCTGCCGTGCTCGCGCTCGTGCGAATGAACGCAGAGATCGACGTCCGATCGGTCCTGCCCCATTTTGCGCGTTCCCACCTGGTCCTGCACCGGACAGGAGACCGGGCGGTCGACGTCGAGGCCGGCCGACATCTCGCCCGGGAGATCCCGGGCGCGTTGTTCGTCGAGCCGCCCGGGGACGATCACCTCCCGTGGGTCGGCGACGCCGACTCGATCCTGGGAGAGATCGAGCAGTTCCTACGGGAGCCCGGCCGGAACCTCGGTTCGACCGGGCGCTCGCGACGATTCTGTTCACCGACATCGTCGGCTCGACCCAGAGACTGTCTGGCATCGGGGACGCCGCGTGGAAAGAGACCATGGCCGCGCACGACGAGCGAGCGAGCACAGACATCGAGCGCCACCACGGGACCTACGTGCACACGACCGGCGACGGGCTGCTCGCCACCTTCGGCGGCCCGGCGCGCGCGGTGCGTTGCGCGCAGGCGATTGGATCCGCCGTCCGACCGCTCGGGCTCGAGATCCGCGCCGGCTGGCACACGGGCGAGGTGGAGATTGGCCACGGGAGCGTCCATGGGATCGCCGTGCATATCGGAGCCCGCGTCGCCGGGCTGGCGGGACCCGGCGAGGTGCTCGTCTCCAGCACAGTGAAAGATCTCGTCGCGGGCTCCGGCCTCGTCTTCGAGGATCGCGGAGAACACGAACTCAAGGGTGTCTCCGGCACGTGGCGGCTGTACGCCGTGGCTCAAGAGGAGCCCGGGTTCGGAACGCCGCCCGGGTGACGCAAGGCCTCGGTCTTGGTGCTTCCCGCAGTCAGTCGATGCTGGACGGAGGTTCGATCAGGTCCCGCCGTGAGTCCCTAAAGTCACCCAGGCGACGTGCGACAGCGGACCAGGGCGGCGTCGGCCTCCACGACACGTCGCTCACCGACATCATCGTATGCGTCGACTCGCAGGTCGACGGGTACGGGCTCCACGATCACCTGCGGCGCGGACAGCGCGTCGACCGGGCCGAAACGGGCGACGGCTCGCTGAGGCTCAGCGACCTCTCGCCGGTCAGTACACCTGCACGGTCATGAACCCATACCCGTTCGGAAAGCATCGCCGTGGAGGCCCGGCGCAGCGCGGGCCTCGTCGTTCGTTCCCCCTCTCGGCATTCACGCCGCCGGTTTGCGGTTCGAAGCCGCGAGTGCCAGTCTGGCGGCGAGGGGAAGGAGGAGGCATGAGCGGTACGGAAACTCGGGAGTCGGATCTGCGCACAACCGGACGACGCACGATCGCCCTCCTCGCGGCGGCGACGCTCCTGGCGACGCTCGTCGCGTGGATCGTCCATCCACGGTCGGCTCGGGCCGCCGCGATGACGATCGTGACGATCCAGTTCGACGATGGTTACGTGGACCAGATCGAAGCGCTCCCCGTCCTCCAAGCGCACAACATGACGGCCACGTTCTTCGTGAACAGCGGTCCCATCCTGGCCAACGACACGACCCGGCTCTCGGTCGCGCAGCTCAACCAGCTCGGGGCCGCCGGCAACGAGATCGGCGGCCACACCCTCGACCATGTGAACATCCAGCCGCTGCCGACTGGGGAGGCCCGCTTCGAGGTGTGTACCGACCGCAACAACCTGCTGGCGATGGGATTTCAGGTCACGTCGTTCGCCTATCCGTTCGGCTCGTTCGACTCGGGCAGCGAGGCGGTCGTCCAGGCGTGCGGCTACAACAGCGGGAGGGGCGTCTCGGGCATCACGCTCAAGGGCCCATACGGCGAGACGGTCCCGCCGCTCGACCCCTACGCCACCCGAACGCCGCCCGCGGTCAAGAAGGCCACCAAGCTCTCGACGCTCGAGCAGTACGTCCTGAACGCGGAGGCGGACGCGCTGGCGAGCGGCCAGACGAGGTGGGTGCAGCTGTTCTTCCATCACTACTGCCCGGCACACTGCGGCGCCTACACGGTGCAGCCGACGAAGTTCGCCGCGTTCCTTGACTTTCTCCAGGTCGAGGTCGCGGCGGGACGGGTCACGGTGCAGACGACCGCTCAGGTGATTGGCGGGCCCGTGAATCCGCCCGTCACACCGTAGGGTGCGCCGAGGCATCGCTCTTAGGCCGGAGGCTCAGGACCAGGGGGTGCGCCGAGCGGGGCACCTGACCTAGCTCGATGTCCCCGATGAGCCATAGAATGCAGAGCGACGGGCGGGTAATATGCGACGACCTCGGGATGGCGCGGGTTCCGTGAGTCGTTGAAGCAACCGGATGGTTTGCGCGAACTCTCCGCGGGGGAGGCCCTGCGATGACATTCGAAGATGTCGATCCGACGGCCCTCCAGACCATCCCGCATCGTGGCGGGGCCATCGAGCTAAACCATAAGGCGCCTGAAGTCACATTCCTTGGTGTCCGAAACCAGCCGGACTTCGGTGAGCTGTTCATCACCATGTACCCAGACCGAGACCTGATCGAGCTAAAGTCGTTGAAGGAGTACCTGTACAGCTGGCGCAACGTCGTCGTCTCCTACGAGCGCTTCGTGGACGTGGTATTCGACCACCTGATGCAAATCTACAATCCAGTGCGGCTCCGGTTGGTGTTTGTCACGCGGCCGCGTGGTGGGATCTCGTCGAAGATCGCCGTCGATAGCGACTGGAAGGTCCGCGGCGGCCGCGAAGAGTTTCGCGACTGGATCGGGCAGGAAGACGTGTGGTGACGCGCGTCGAGCAGTTCGGTCCGGCGCGGATGGCTTGCATCGTCCCATCTCGACAGATCGAGTCCGCCTCGGCGGTAGGTCCACGACCTGACGACGGTCAAGAGAATTCGGACCGGACGATCCCGCGGTAGCGGCAATTCCAGAGCGGCGCTGGCATTGGCTGCCGCGATGCTGGCCACCGAGCAACTGGTCACGACCGAATGGGACTGAAGTGCTCATCCGATGGAGACGCTCTCGCAGTTCATGATGCCCGTCCGCAATCCATGGGGCGTCGGGAGACTGGCGTCTGTGGGTTCACCCAAATCGTTCACCCGCGAGCTCGGCGGACTCTCCGCCGGAGTCGATCTTGGGCTTCGTCCATGACGCCCATTCTGCGAGCTTCACTCAAGTGAGGGTCGAGACCGCTCGGTGATTGGCTGAACGGGTTGGGAGAACGCGCCAGCAGGCAGACGGATTCCCGCGGATGCGGCCACTTGCTTGGAGCCGTCGACATCCGGTCTCAGGTCGCAGGTTGAACTGCCATGGCCTAGTCTCACCCGATGCGGTCATCACGCCCGCAGGCCCGGCCCGCTGATTCAGCCTCGACGGCTCCCGTCGAGGATCTGCTCAAGGTGGCCGCTGATGTGGGCATTCCCCTTCTTCATCACGCGGCGATCGCGCTCACCGCAACGCATACTGCCATGACATCGGACGGCATCGGACCGCGCACGATGGACCAGCACCAGGACCTGCCGTCGGCGGCGGACCTGCGGCTCGACGCCGTGACGCTCAACGCGATCGACGCCATCGTGTCGGCCGGCACCCTCGTCGACGAGAACGACCGCGGCTTCGACCCGTGGCCGCTGGGAGCCATGAGCCAGTGTCGAGGCTAGGAAGCGATGATCGGGCTGCGGGGCCGAGCATGCGTCCCGAGGAGAGCACGCGACGGGACCGTCGCGCGAATCGCCGACTCCCGCGATGGCGTCACCTGCGACCACTGCTCCGACTCGCCCCACCCGCGATCGCCCTCGATCGGCGGCTCGAGCGAGCCCACACGATCGCTGACCTCCGATCGATGGCAACACGGCGGACACCGAGAGCCGTGTTCGACTATGTCGACGGGGGGGCCGGCGACGAGCTCTCCATGGCGCGCGCGCGCCGGGCGTTCGCACGCGTGGAGTTCCATCCCAGGGTTCTCCGAGACGTGGCGGCGGTCTCTCCTGTTACGACCATCCTTGGCGAGGAGGCGTCGCTTCCGCTGGTCCTCGCCCCGACCGGGTTCACACGGATGATGCATCACTCGGGAGAGCGCGCGGTCGCTGCTGCCGCTGCGCGGGCCGGGGTGCCCTACGCCTTGTCCACGATGGGCACCACGTCGCCCGAAAGGCTCATCGCCGTCGAGCCGTTCGGGCCGCGGTGGTTCCAGCTGTACGTGTGGCGCGATCGGGGCAGGGCAGAGGCGCTGATCGACCGAGTCGAGGAGGCAGGTTTCCGGACGCTCGTCCTCACGGTCGACGTCCCGGTCGTGGGCGACCGGCGCCGGGACGTCCGCAACGGTCTCACGATCCCCCCTGCCTTACGACTTAGCTCGCTCGTGGACGGCGCGCTCCATCCGAGCTGGTGGTTTGACTTCCTCACGACAGAACCGATCCGGTTCGCCGCCCACACCGAGGATGATGAGACCCTCCAGGACGTGGTCAGCCGGGCGTTCGATCCGGCCGTGACGATGGAGGATCTGTCGTGGCTCCGCGAGCGGTGGACTGGATCGCTCGTCGTGAAGGGCGTGATGCGCGTGGACGACGCCCGGGAGTTCGCAGAGCGGGGCGTCGACGGCCTCGTGGTGTCGAACCACGGCGGCCGGCAGCTGGATCGGTCGGTCACGCCGCTCGACGTGTTGCCCCAGATCGCGGGGGCGGTCGGCGAACGGGTCGAGGTCCTCGTGGATGGAGGCGTCCGATCCGGCGCGGACATCGTCGCGGCGGTCGGGTTGGGAGCGAAAGCGGCTCTCGTCGGGCGCGCCTACCTCTATGGCCTGATGGCGGGGGGCGAGCGCGGGGTCGATCGGGCTCTCGCGATCCTGCGCGAGGACGTCGAGCGGACGATGCAGCTCCTCGGCGTGAGGTCGCTGAGCGAACTGGACGCGTCGATTGTGACTCTGCACAACTGATCAGGGCGTTCCATTCGCGGCACCGAGCACCAGTCGAGACGCGCCGAGTGAGAGCGGTTCGAGATCCTTCGGGTCGAAGCCCTCACGTGCGCGAAGAACGCTCTCTATGGGGATCGCCCTCATGACGGTACCCCAGCCGCGATTCCGAGGGCCAATCCGTAGACCAAGAACCAGAGATCGCACACGAACACATGCCAGCGTGGGCGTGCTCGTCGACGGGTCCGGATGGGTGACCGCCTTCGCGAGGACGAGCGCACCGGCGGAGACCTCCGCGCCGCCGTCCAGGACCAAGGGTCAGGCTCCCAACGACAGGCCTCCGCATCGAGCCATCATCACACCGGATATCGATCCCGCTGCGAGCTCAATCGCGGCGAGACTCCTCGGGATGGGCTCCTACGTGTCGGTCGTTCTTTCCGCGTGCACGCGGCGCCAGGCGAAGATGCCGATCGCAATCCCCGAGATCAGCCCGAGACCGCAGTGCACCAACAGCACCCCCGCGAGGCTCGGCCCGCCCCAGTCGTCCGCGTAGGACGATGGGTCCGAGTAGTCGATCGTAAGGAGCTCGACGACCGCGCGGACGATGAAGAAAGCGCCAAGGACCAACCCCAGCACGATCGCGACCCTGTGCACGGCCGACACGACCGTACACCTGGCGCACGCCGTGCGGATCGCCGACGGGCTGCTCCAGGTTGACATACCCGCTCGCTGCGGCTCTGCGCAAGAATGGCGCATGCGGAAGGGTGAGATGTACCCAGGCGCGCTGCTGCGCGTAGAGGTGAACGGTCGCCGCGTCGAGTCGCCACCAGAGGGATCCGCTCCGATCGGTCACTTCACCGCGATGCAGGTCCGTGGAAAGGCCACACGTGGACTCGAGCTCCACATCCACCGCCTCGAAGAAGCCAACCGCGAGATGTTCAGGATCGGCTTGGATCACGACCGCGTCCGAACGCTCGTTCGTCATGGCCTCGAAGGGATCGAGAACGCGTCTGTCCGGGTGTACGTGCAGAGACTGGAGGGCGAAGCGGACCCAGCGACCGTCCTGACGGTCAAAGAGCCGGGGGACCTCTCGTCGCCCCAGCGCCTGCGATCCGTCGACTACATCCGACCCACGCCGCATCTCAAACACCTGGCCACGCAGCAGGGTGCGTACACGCGGGCGGTTCGCGCCGGGGGCTTCGACGACGCGCTCCTCACGACTGGCCACGACCTCATCGCAGAGGCGTCCACGGCCAACGTCGGGTTCTTCGACGGAACGGAGATCGTGTGGCCAGAGGCACCGCTCCTGCGCGGCATCACGATGCAGCTCCTCGACGAACGACTGGGAGGCAGGGCGGCCCACCGACCCGTGCACGTCAGAGATATCCCAGCCTACGACGGCGCGTTCGTCTGCAACGCGAGAGGTGTCGCGGGCGTCTCCGAGATCAACGAGCTCGTCCTTCCCGATGCCCAGACACGCGTCGCAGAACTGCGGGATCTCTACGACGGGATCCCCTGGGATCCGATCTGATGGTTCGTTGAACCTCGTCGGTCAATGGAAGCGGCGCAGACGGGGAAGCGCGTCCGCGGCGCCGAAGCTCCTCGGCGCCGTCGACCTCGGGACCGAAAGTGCTCGCCGACATGGCGATGCTCGTGTGGTCGCCCGGGGTGACGACAAATCGGGTTCGCGGTCGGCTTCCGGCTGCACGGCTCCGTTCCGGAGGCGCTGGCGGCGTTCGGCCTGATCGTCGCGTACGGGTTCGCGTCCGAGTGCACGTTCGTCGGGCTCGGCATGATGGCTGGCAACGCATGGGCGGCGCAGAACCTGGCGTTGATGATCTTCCGGCCCGAGCTGGCAACCGTCGCCGCCACGCTTCGAACTGCGGAGTTCTAACCGGCCGTGCCCCGACGTGCCCCGGCAGAACTCTACGGCGTCGAGCCACGTCAACAACGGCCAAATCGCGTAGTCGTAGGAGCTTGCCTAGGTATTCGCGAATCCGGCAAGCACGCCAGTTGGCATCCGAAGCCTCTCCGTGGAAGGCGTCTCATCGTCGTGTAAGTCGATGCTTGTATCAGGCCGGGGCAGCCGAAGCGGTCCTCGGCTTAAGGAATTGGAACCAAGCGAAGCTCGATCCCAGGAGCAGGTTCAGTCCCACCGCGACCCAACCAAGCGCGTTGAACGGGCCGAACAGGGTCCCCCACAATGCCAGGAACACCCCCATGCCGTAGGAGACGGTCAAGGCTCGAGCAACCGCATGCCCCCCAGCGGAGTCCGCGGCATCCCTTGCGAGCCAGGTCGTCAGACCGATGGCCAGCAGCTCTAGCCCGAACCAGCGGGTCATGTAGATCCCCTCGGGATTGGGGGTTATGCCGTAGACGTCCAGGATCGGGTCGGTGGCCACGAGCAGCGCGATGCCGTAGCCACCCGCGATCACTGCGTTCACCACGTACAGTCGCTTTGGGGTCATGACACTCGCTCTCCCTCCCTGCTGGTCTGTCCCTCGCTGACGCAGCGCGATGCGGTTGTCGGCGTCGTTACGCCATCCCCCGTTCCTTCCCTCGATCGGCTTCGAGTCGACGACACAGCTCATCGAGTACCCGCGCGGCCGTCTCGATGTCCGAACGGGCGATCCCTCGCGCCAGCCGGTTGATCCACGCCGCCTGCCGGGAATCGATCGCCTCGTACTTGTCGCTTCCCAGCTTGGTCAGGCCGACGAGCGGTGACTTTCGGTGATCCGCGTTGGGCGCGAGCTCGAGGAAGCCGTCGCGGACGAGACGGTTCACGGTGGGATGCACGCTCTGTCGCGTGAGGCCCATTCGCCGAGCGATCTGCGGCACGGTGAGCGGCCGCTCCGCCAGGGCGATCGCACCGAGCACCTGCCAGCGTGCGGAGGTGAGCCCCTCGTCGGCGCTCAGGAGGTCGCCGCCGTCCAGTAGCAGGCCGTTCGCCCGGAACGTGGACAAGATGAGTTCCGTGGCGGCCTCTCCGGTCGGCGTTCTCTCTCCTTTTGCCATGTCTGGATCCTACCCACATGTAAGTCTCCTGTCAAGATGTGAGATTCCTGACGAAGGAAAATCCGGGCGGCTCACGGTGGGCCCGCGTACACAGCGCCTGCCCGAGCTGAAGCGAATCTAAGACCCGACGAACTTCTTCCCAGTCATTCGGACATCCCGCCGAGGGAGGGGCCGCTGCTGATCGTGGTGGATGAAACGGCTCTCGTTGTCACTCGTACGCGATGGCCTCGAGTACGTTCAGCTTGGCGGCACGCCGAGCGGGCCAGATCGCGGCAAGCACCCCGATCAGCGCCGCGACGAGCAGCATGAAGGTAAGCTGAGCCACGGGCACCGCAAACCGGTCGATACCGACGTCCGACAAAGCGCGCTGCATCGCCCACCCGAACAGGACGCCCACAACGAGTCCGAGGATCGCTCCGAGCACCGCGATGATCACCGCCTCGACTCGCACCATCCGCTTGACCTGCCGCCGGCTCATGCCGACGGCGCGCAGGAGCCCGAGTTCGCGAACCCGCTCGTAGATCGACAGGCCAAGGGTGTTGACGATGCCGAAGGTCGAAATGAAGACCGAGAGAAACAGCAGGACGTACACGATCGCGAAGATCTGGTTGACCTGGGAGAGGTATTGCTCCTTGGTCTCGGTCAGGTTATTCACCTCGACGTTCGGATAGTCCCGGTTCACGAGCCTCTGCACGCTGGCGCGAGCTTGCACGGGATCGACGCCCGGCGCGTACTTCAGGAAGACCGTCGTGTCGAACTGCTGTGCGACGTTCCGTTCGAACGTGTCGAGAGACAATGCGTAGTCGCCGAGGAGCGAGTTCGGCTCGAAGATGCCGACGACCGTCAGATGTTGCACGCCCGTGCTGGCGAACGCCATATCGACGCTGCCGCCAATCGTGAAACCCTTCGAGTTCGCCTCCGTCCTGGATACGACGACGGAGTCGGGGTCCGACAACGCCGTGATCGAACCCTCCGTCATGTCGATGTTGGCCACCTGCGTGAAGGTCGAAGGATCGAAGGCGACGGGGAAGGTGTCCGACGATTCGACCTTCGCCTGCGCCGACCGGAGCGGGGAAACGATCGAGAAATCCGCGTTGTGCGCCAGATCTCGCGCGAGCTGCGGCGAGAACGGCGTGAACTGGGATGCCGTCAGCATAAGATCCGACCGCAGGGTCCGGTCGAGCACCGCCGTTACCGACGATTTCAGTGACGCCGCGAACACGGCCACGAACGTCACCAGTCCGAGACCGATCATCAGTGCGGCGGCGGTCGAGGCGGTTCGCCGCGGGTTCCTGTTCGCGTTCTCGCTGCCCAGCTTCCCCGACACCCGCCGGCGGAACGGCGTGCCCAGGATCGACGAGATCGGCCTCGCGACGAGCGGCGACAGCATCGCGACGCCGATGAACGTCAAGGCGGCCCCCGAACCCACCACGTAGGCGGCGTTGGAGACGCCACCAAACAGACCCGCAAACAAGGCCGCGAGCCCGGCGAGGGTGATCAGCGATCCGACGATGACGCGGCGGCGGATCGTGGCGCTCGGACCGGCGGTCTCACGCAGCGCCTCGACGGGCGCGACCCGCGACCCGCGACGAGCGGGCGCGAGTCCCGCCGCCACGGTTATGACCGTGCCGAGCACGAGCGCCACGATTATGGTTCGCGGGGCGACGACGAGCGCCGTCGCGGGCAGCTTGAGGCCGAGACCCCCGAGCAGCGCCTTGAGACCCAAGGCCAGCAGGATGCCAACGCCGAGGCCGACGATCGACGCGACGAGCCCCACCACCACCGCCTCGACGAGGACGGACAGCATCACCTGCGTTCTGCTGGCGCCGAGCGCGCGGAACAGCGCGAACTCGCGGCTTCGCTGCGTCACGACGATGTTGAACGTGTTGAAGATGATGAAGGCGCCCACGAACAGCGCGACGAAGCCGAACACCAGCAACCCGGTCCGAAGGAACCCGAGGCCCTCGTTCACCTGATCCTTCTGCTCCTTGGCGGCGGTCTCTCCGGTGACCGCCTGGTACCCCTCGGGCAGCATGGTCGAGATGCGCGATGCCAGCCGGTTCGGCGTCACGTCCTCTTCGGCCTTCACGTAGATGAAGTCGAACTCGCCTTCACGATCGAACAGGCGCTGCGCGGTCGGGAGATCGAAGATCGCGAGCGTTGCCCCGAGGAGGCTGTCGGATGTGCCGAACTTTACGATCCCAGAGATCGTGAATTCGTCGGCGGCGGTGGATGTCGTTACCCGGACTCGCTGTCCGACCGAGAGGTTGTGATCCTCGGCGGTCCCGGCATCGACGGCGACCTGGTGCGGCCCGGCCGGGGGCTCGCCCGTCACGAGCGCGAGCGCCGTGACATCGGGATCCCAGGAGTTCCCGATCGCGGGGGCGCCGCCATTCTGGATGACCTTGCCCGTGGCGGGATCGACGATCTGCGCGAACCCGGCCACGTCTCCGTCTGCCGCCGCCACGCCTGGGACGGCGAGCACCTTCGGCAGGAGCGACTCGGGGATGGGGTTCCGCTCGGACCCCCCGCCGCTGTTTCCGCCGGCCGCCGAGGGTGTGTACGCCTGCTTCGCCTGCACGACGACGCTGGTGCCTTGGAAGACGTCGCCGAAGAGGCTGTCGAAGCTCCGCAACGCCGTGTCGGTGAGGACGAACGTACCGGCGGTGAACCCGACACCGAGGACGACGGCAAGCCCCGTCAGCACGAGTCGGAGCTTCCTGGCGAGCACGCTCTTGAGGGCCGCACGCAGCATGAGACGCTCCGGTTCAGACCTCGAGAGACTTGAGCCGGTCGAGCACGCGTTCCGCCGTCGGATCTCTCATCTCGTCCACGATCTCCCCGTCAACCAGGAACACGATGCGATCGGCGTGGCCGGCCGCCGTGGCGTCGTGCGTCACCATCACGGTCGTCTGGCCGTGCTTGTCGACGGCCTCTCGCAGGAACGAGAGGAGCTCCTCGCTCGACCGGGAGTCGAGGTTACCGGTCGGCTCGTCGGCGAAGACGATCGCCGGCCGACTGAGGAGCGCCCGTGCGCCTGCGACCCGTTGTTGCTGACCGCCGGAGAGCTCGGCCGGCTTGTGGCGGAGCCGGTCTCGCAGTCCTATCGTGTCGACGACCTCGTCGAACCACGTGCGTTCGACGTCTCGCTCGGCGATGTCGATGGGGAGGGTCATGTTCTCCTCGGCCGTGAGCGTCGGGATGAGGTTGTACGCCTGGAAAACGAAGCCGACGCGGTCGCGACGCACGCGCGTCAGCTCCTTGTCCGAGAGGGTCGTCAGGTCGACGTCACCGATGTATACGGACCCGGACGTCGGCCGATCCAACCCCGCGAGACAGTGCAGCAGCGTGGACTTTCCCGAGCCCGACGGTCCCATGATCGCCGAGAACTCGCCCTCGCCGAACGCGACATCGACGCCTCTTAGGGCCTCGACCGCCGTGTCGCCCTGGCCAAAGACCCTCACGAGCGCTCTTGCTCGCACCGCGGCGCGTGTCGTTACTTCCGCCATCGACCCCAGTCCTTGTTCGGCACGGCTCACGACTCGGCCCGTCTTTCTGGCCGGACGCCTCGAACCTACCACCCGATCTACGATCTGATACTCGAGAAGCGAGAGCCATGGAGGAGCGCTTCGACTTCGTCGTGATCGGTGCACGGCTCGCGGCCAGCAGGGCGCCGCCCTGGCACACGATCGTGCTCGACGAGGGCTCCGGTCAGTCACCCGCCGCGAAGCCGGTCTCGTAAACCGAGCGCAGCAGCCTGGCGGGGATCCCCGGTCAGCCGGTCCGTCGACCGAAGACGGGCGGGCGGATCCGCTGTCCCGAAGCCCGGTCCGAGGACCACTCAGCCGTCGGCGCCTCCGTGAGCTGGGCGAGCGCCAGTAGCGGAGCGTCATAGTTAACGCGCCAGCCGGCGAAGTCCCGCCAGGCCTGATCGCGATCCGGCTTCAACGGCACGTTGATCTCCGCGAACCGGTCCAGCATCGCCTCCCATTCGTCGCGCGTAATCGAGATCGGATCAGAGGGTCGGGGGTCGGGCTTGTATCGGATCTGGAAGAAGTCCGCGACCTCGCGCAGGCAGAGGTAGCCGGCTCGGATGCAGAACTCCCCGTCGACGTCGCGCGGGATGTCGATGGACGAGAGCACTAGGGCCGCGGCGTCGAGCACCGCGCCGGCAGACGTGACCCAGGAGTGGTCTGGGTGCGGTGAGCGGAAGAACACGACGACCGGGTACGATGCGTGCGATTCCTCGACCTCGGCGAACCAGCGCTGCCACTCCACCCAGACCTCGTGGATCTCTTGCAACCGCTCGAGGCGTCGGTAGCGCCAAATCATCTCCCGCGCCGACGGAGGCGAACCTGCGCGGACCTCGAGCGACGCGATCCCCACCTCCCTCCGGGCGTAGATCGCGTAGATTGTCGGAAGGTACGAGATCATCAGCGCGAGCACGAACAACCCGATCCCGGCCTCCACGAAGATCAGCAGGCGGCTCCCGACGCGGGCGCTCGTCGCGAAGCCCAGTGTGAAGAGCGACGAGCCGGACAGATCGAGGGCGGCCATCAACCCGTCGTTCTCGATCGCCCAGAAGATAAGCGTGAAGCCGGCCAGAACGACGGCAAGCCACGTCCCAAGCGTCGCGAACAATCCCAGCGGCGCGTACGCCCCGAGAATCCGGTCGCGGCGCTCGTAAGCCATCGAGGGCGGCGCGACGAGCCGGAACACCGCGCGTAGCATCAGGAAGACCGTGCGGGTGATCCTCGAGGCTCGCGCGCGTGGCAGGACGATCGTCTTGACGGCCGAGCCGATCGTGGCCAGTACGCAGGCGGCCCCGACGGCTAGAGCGAGAAAGCGCACCGCGAGCATCCCCCCGCATGGTAGGCCTGCGGCTGCTCGAAGGTGACGGCCACCCGCTCCCGGGCCGCCCTGGTCGGGCGGCGGAGAGCGATGTGAGCCTACCGCTGTGCTTTGGGACGTTGACGGAGCGCGTTGGTCGCGCGTGCACGCACCGCCCTGAGCACCAGTGCGTGGAGCTGTTCGCGCTCCTCGGGCTCGAGCCCGCGGAAGAGTTCGTCGTTCATCCGGTCTACGGAACGAGCACGCACCCGGAGGGCGTGTCGCCCGGCCGATGTCAGGTCGCTCTCGTAGCGGCGCCGGTCGCTCGCATCCAGACGCAGGCGTTCGCTGATCTCTCGCTGGCTGGCCGACCCAAACTCCTCCAGACACGCGAGCACAGCGAAGTGCGGGAACCGCATCCGTTCCTCGGGGGTCGAGGCGCGTTCGTGCGCTCGAGCCCCAGCCGGAATGACTCCCGCATCAACAGGCATCGTCATCCCTGGGAGCTCGTCTAGTTCGACGCTCCTACCCTCGCCGATGGCGAAGACGACGGCGACGCACGCCACGCCGGTCCGGGACCCCCGGCCGAGCAAGGCGGCTCTTGTGCCCAGAGGCTCGCGCGGCTGGAGCTACGGAGTAACGATCATGTCCGCCGGTAGACGCGGACGCCGAGATACGAGAAGACAGCGAGGATTCCCAGGAACCACGCGGTCGATTGCAAGAGAAGCGTGCCGAGCGGTGGCACCTCTCCGAAGTAGTGCAAGGGCGCCTCTGTGTACAGTTCTCCGAGAGTCAGAACCCGGATCGTCTCCGACCAGATCGAGACGGGGTTCACGTTCGACCACGCCTGCAGCCAGTCGGGGAACTGTTGATCCGGCAGAAACGCCGTGCTCGCGAACACGAACGGAAACACGAGCGTGAACATCGCCGCCTGCACGGCCTCGACGGTCTTGAGCGAGAGACCAGCGAACGCGGCCACCCAGGTGAACGCGTAGCCGACCGCGACCGCTCCGACGAATCCGAGGAGCGCCTCGGCGACACCCTCGTGGATGCGGTACCCGACCAGGAACGCAACGAGCAGCATGAGGACCACCTGGAACGCGATCACGACCCCGTCAGCCGCGGTGCGGCCAGCGAGCACTGCCGAGCGCGCCATCGGTAGCGACCGAAACCGATCGATCAGGCCCTTCTGTAGGTCCTCGGCCAGGCCCACGCCGGTCTGCAGGGCGCCAAAGATCGCCGTCTGGACGAAGATGCCGGGCATCAGAAAGTCCACGTAGGGGATGTTGTCCGGCAAAACCTGCTGCATCGCCCCTCCCCACACATAGCGGAAGAGCAGCACGAACATGACCGGCTGGATCGTCGAGAACACGAGGAGGTCAGGCTTTCGAACGTAGGCGGTGAGATTCCGCTTGGTCAGCACCCACCAGTCCGAGACGGTCGCACCGATCCGAGAGCCGACGACGGCGGGTGCGGCGCTCGTGCTCGCGCTCATCGTCTCGTCCGCCTCCTCCGCCCGCCGTCCTGATCTTCGTCGCCTGTTGCCGCCGACTCCTCGGCCGTGTGCCCGGTCAGCGACATGAACACATCGTCGAGCGACGGTCGGCGAAGGGCGATGTCGGCGAGCTCGATCTTCTCCTCGTCGAGCCGCCGGACGGCCTCGGTCAGGATCGCGGGCCCGTTCGAGCCGACGGGGAGCGTGAGCTCACCGGTGTTGTTGTCCACCTTGCCGGCGCCGGCGGCGAGCCCCAGGACGGCGCCGGCGGCCACCCCGACCATTGATCGGTCCGTCACTCGCACCGCAAGGACCTCGCCGCCGATGCGGAGCTTGAGCTCGTCCGCGGTCCCCTCGGCAATGACGCGGCCGGTGTCGATCACCGCGATCTGGTCGGCCAGCCGGTCGGCCTCGTCCAGGTACTGCGTCGTGAGAAGCAGCGTCGTTCCTTCGCTGACGAGTTCGCGGATGATGTCCCACATCTCGAGGCGGCTTCGCGGGTCCAGGCCGGTCGTCGGCTCGTCCAGGAACAGGACCTGCGGCCGCCCAACGAGGCTCGCCCCGAGGTCCAACCGCCGACGCATCCCGCCCGAGTACGTCTTGGCGGTGCGATGGGCTGCGTCCGAAAGCTCGAACCGATCCAGGACGGCTTGCGCCCGACGCGTTGCCTCTGCCCTCGGCACGTGGTAGAGCCGGCCGACCATCTCCAGGTTCTCGAGCCCCGTCAGGTTCTCGTCCACGGCCGCGCTCTGCCCGGCGAGCCCGATGACGTGGCGGAGCGGCTCGGCCTCTCGGACCACGTCGTAGCCCAGCACCTGGGCCCGTCCGGCGTCGGGGCGTAGCAGCGTCGTGAGGATCCGGACCGCTGTGGTCTTGCCAGCGCCGTTCGGTCCGAGCAGGCCTAGGATCGTGCCCCGTTCGACCCCGAAGTCGACGCCCCCGAGTGCCTGGACCGTCCCGAAGCGCTTCTCCAAGCCCTCGACGAGGATAGCCGCATCGAGCATCCGCACATACTACGGATCGGGTCCCACGTCGACGAACGCCGGGTTCGGCTGATCCAGGATCGTCGCTCCGGTCCAATCCGCGGTCACCTTGGGCTGTGCCATGGCGGCCGCATCGACAAGCTTAGAGTGATTTCGCCGTGTGAGACGGCCTTGGATGGTTTCAGCGGACGCAACCCCCGTCCGGAGGTACCGACACGAGACGACGGCCCGGCCTTACGATCGCTGGGTTCCGGCTTCCGCCAGGGCGTGCATTTGACAGCCATCCATGACTGGGCGGCTTAGAGCGCGATCTCCCTCCCGCGCTACCGTCGCGCGGCGCGCGCGGCGGCTCATCCAGGAGGCCGAGGCTGATAGACGTTAGGAGGACGGCCCGATGGCAATGGCACAGTGTCCATAAGCGCGGAGTCAGTGACCCGGCCCCTCCGCCCGCTCTAGCCCGCCACGGCTTCGACCAACGCCGGGCTGTCCCTCGGGTATCCGGAGAGGGACCACATGGACGACCTCGAGCTCGGGTCGCGCTGACGTCACCATCGTCGCCATAGACGCCGTGTGGCTTCCCTACCGACCCAACGAGGGTCGGTCGCAGAGTGGAACCCGTGTTTGATCGCATGCTAGACGAGTGTCAGGATGTGCATACACGGTTGAATGGCCCGTCTGGTGGAACGTAAGTCGCGCGCCCAGGAACGGCGTATCATCGCCCGGTCGTGGAGGACGAGTGGGCCCCGATTGGCACGCTGGCCGACCTACCCGACGGCAAGCCCGTCAAGGTTTCGCTGGACGGGACCGATCTCTTGGTGCTGAGGCGCGGCAAGGACGTGCTTGTGGTCTCTGACCGGTGCACGCACCAAGGTGCAGCGCTCCACCGCGGCGTCCTTCACGCCGCCGGAAGCCTCGTGACGATCGCCTGCCCCGCGCACGGCAGCCTGTTCTCGCTCTTCGACGGCCGGGTACTGCGCGGTCCGGCGATGAGCCCACTGCCGGCGTACGCGGCGCGGGTGACCGGTGAGGTCGTCGAGGTTCGGGAGCGTCGCTGAGGCGCCGCTCGCACGCTCGCGCGATCCGGATCTACCAGCGCCTCCTTCCAGCGTGACCCCACCTCGGCGCCGGCCGCTCGTGTCAACGACGACGTCGCGCCGGCGCCCGATTATCGGTGTCGGCACGTGACGCCGGCAGGACGTGGCGGAAGTCCAGCTCGATCCAGGGCTGGTTGTGCTGCCACGGTCGTGCCGCGGAGCATGCTGTGGCGAAGGTATCGTGCTGTCATGGCACGTAGACCGCATCGTCGGCACGGGGGTCGCCGTGCAGCCGCAGGAACCACTCCTCGAATCCTACCGTTCCCCAGCCCGACGCGATGCGGTCGGTCTCCTCTCGATGGAACTCCATGCTCTCTCCCCAGGGGTAGTCGGGTCCGCACGCCGTGCGGGTTGCGGCGCGGATCAGGACGAGGCCACAGTCGCCGATTCGTCGCTTGACTGTGTGGCAGCGCATCGCACTGAGTCTGTTCAAACCGGCCGCCGGACTATTACTACTGGAGCGCTCGCGCGCAGCTGGGGCACTTTCGAGGCCGGCGGGGTGCAGAACGCTCACGCCCCGGCATCGTAGGCTGCCGACACACTCTTCGGCACGCACATCCGCCACGCGTCGAGCACGAGCTCGCGCATCTCGGCCTCGTCGATCGCGTCGAGCCGGACCTCGAGCCAGTGGTAACGAAGGTCGCTCGTTCCCGGTATCAGGAACTTCTCCGGCTCCGATCGCACGAGCGCTTCGCGCTCCTCCTTGGGGAAGCCAAACCCCATCACGGTCTCGTCGCGCGAGAATGCGACATAGACAATTCTACCCACGCGGAACTTCACGCGGTCGCGGACGAGCGCCTCCGTCGTACGCGGGAGCGTGATCGCGAAGGCCCGGACTTGCCCCACCGTCACCATCGCCCACCTCTGTGCGGTTCGAACGCGACACGATAGCGTTCATTCGAGGAGAGTAAGCTCGTTGTCGCCCGACCGGGTCGGGGCTCATCGAACTTCACCTCCGCGTCGGGCCCGACCGGTTTGGCAATCCATCGCGACCCATGGAGGAACGCACGCAACATGGCAGCGCAACTGGGAGGACGATCGTCTGGACCTGGATCTGTTCGAGATCGTTCGCGGCTCGGAGGCCGACATCCCGTCGCTCCAGCGGCTTTGGGTGTCGAGCTTTTCCGCAAGCCGGGGACGTTCCTGTTCCTCGCCCGCGAAAGGGGAAAGGTCGTCGGCTCGGTCACGTTCTCGGCTCGGCCGAGTGGGCAGCAAGGAAATCGATTCGAGCTCGCCGACCCGGTCGCCAGTCCGCCGAGTGTCGCGGGGCCGGGATCGGCTCGGCGCTTCTCGACGCCGTCGACACCGAGTTCGCGCGGCTCGGCGTCGACGATCAGGTGATCGGAGTCCTGCCGGGCAACGTCGACGCGGCCCGCGTGTACGAACGGCGGGGGTTCCGACCGACGTGGCTCTACCTGTCCCGCTTCGCCGGCCGCGATCGGGCCCGGTAGGGATCCATGCCCGCGAACCCTGTCCATCCCTCGAATCGGCGGCCACGTACTTGGATCGTGCGTGCTGACCGACCGCACTCTCGGAGCCCCACAACCAATCGAGATGCGAGATGATCGACGGGGTGCTGACGTGAACATCTGGATGTCTCCTACGCGCGGAGCGGTGAGGTGAGCGTCGCCTACCAGGTGATTGGCGATGATGGTTCACCTGATTTCGTGCTCGTCCGCAGACTGATGGGCGATCTGCTCTCCTTGCGGGAACGACCGCTGCTGGTTCGCCGCATCGTGTTCGAGCCCGCGGGCGAGTACGAACGAAGACGAGTCCCCGATCGGTGTCGACTGTACCGAGTGGTGGATCCGTGACGCTCATCCCGAGCGTGCACTACGTGAAGAACGGCGAGTTCACCCTCGCGTACCAGATCACTGGCACGGGTCCAAAAGACATCGTCTACCTGCCGAACGAGTCGCCGAACGTCGTGGGCAACTGGATCGTCCCGGAGCACGTGCGGTTCATCGAACGCCTGGCTTCGTTCGCGCGCGTCGTCCTCACCGATCGCCGCGGGATGGGTTGCTCCGACCGTCTGCCACCGGGTCAGGCGCCCACGCTCGAAGAGCTGGCCGAGGATCTCCTGCTCATCATGGAGGCCGCGTACGCGTCGCCGGCGACCTTGTTCGCATGTGGCGAATCGGTGTTCATCGCGCTGATGGCGGCCGCCGCACACCCCGATTGGTTCGAGGGGCTCATCCTGTGGGGTGCGTCGCCCAGTTGGCGCCAGTCCGACGATCTGCCCTGGGAAAGCGCCCCGGACGCGATCGAAGCGAACCTCGGGGCGATCCGCCGGATTACGAACGTGCGCCGGTGGGCCGAACGATGGACCCGCGACGTGTTGCCGTCATGGGCGGGCGACGAGCAGAAGATCTCCCTCATGGAAGCGGTCTCCGCGCTCGGAGGATCGGCGGAAGCCTGGTATCAGGATCAGCGGATGTTCTACGGAGTGGATCTCCGCGACCTGGTCCCGTCGGTCCGCGTCCCGACGCTCATCCTGGGGCGCACGGGCACTCAGCGCATGTACCGCATCGAGAGCGCCCGGTATCTCGCCGAGCACATGACCGATGCAACCCTGATGGAGCTCGAGGGCGGCGACGTGCTGCCGTACGTCGGCGACCGGGACGCGGTCCTCGAGGCGATCCAGGGATTCACGACCGGCAGCCGCCGGGCCCCCGACGCCCGACGCGCGCTCGCGACCGTGATGTTCACTGACATCGTGGGGTCCACGCAGCGAGCCGCGCTTCTGGGGGACGGTGGGTGGAGCCAGCTCTTGGCGGAGCACAACGAGCTGGTCCGGGACGAGCTTCGGCGGTTCGACGGTGTCGAGGTCGAGACGACCGGTGATGGGTTCCTCGCGACATTCGATGGCCCCGCTCGGGCGGTGCGGTGTGCGGCCGCGATCGCCGAACGAACCCGTTCGATCGGGATCGAGATCCGTGCGGGTGTTCATACGGGCGAGGTCGAGCGAGAAGGCAAGGGCGTCCACGGCATCGCCGTGCACGCTGCAGCGCGAGTCACGGCGCTCGCCGAACCGTCGGAGGTCCTCGTGTCCTCGACGGTCAGGGATCTGACCGCTGGATCCGGCCTCGTCTTTGAGGATGCGGGCGAACACGAGCTGAAGGGGGTCCCTGACCTCTGGCGCCTCTACCGGGTGGCGAACCCGTGACCCCCCGCTCGAGTGCTCTACGCCGGCGCCCATGTAGAGCCGGGTGAGCTCGTCGAGGTGCTCGAGCACCCCCTTCGTCCTCGAGGACGACCGTCCCCCGCAGCTCGATCCAGCGCTCGTCCCGCTCGGGCTCCATGACGAGCGGCGTGGGTCGCATGGAACGCGGTCATCGAGCCCTTCCCCCTCTTCGGGTCCTCAGCTGACCGCCTTCTTCACCAGCGCGGCGATCTTCTTCTCGTCGGCCGCGGTCAACTCCGTCAGCGCCCATGAAGTCGGCCACATGGTTCCCTGGTCGAGGTCCGCCGCGTCCTGGAAGCCGAACGTCGAGTACCTCGAGTTGTACTTCTGCCCGCTTTGGAAGAAGCAGACGACCTTGCCGTCCTTGTTGGCATACGCGGGCATCCCGTACCAGGTCTTCGGCGACAGGCCCGGCGCGCTGGCCTTGATGAGGGCATGGAGCCCCTCGGCCATGGCGCGATCCGGTTGCGGCATCTCGGCGATCTTCGCGAGCACGTCGCGTTCCCCGGCGGCCCTGTCCCTGTTCGCACGCGCCTCCGCCTTCAGCTCTTTGGCGCGCTCCCTCATCGCGGCCCGTTCCTCGGCCGAGAATCCCTCGTACGTCGTGCGGCTCGCCGTGGTGCTCTTGGTGGACTTCCGCGTGGTCTTCGTTCCGCTCATCGTTCCCTCCTGTTCAGGCTCTCTCCCAGCTCCTACTCCGCCTGTCTCTTACCAGCTCTGCGCGACCAGCTCGTAGGATTCGGCGCCGACGACCTTGCCTCCCATCGCGTCTGCCACCTCAGTCCGCATGGGGCCATCCGCCTCGACGCTTCCTTCGAGTGCCGCCTCGTCGGCATAGAACGCGACCGCCACCAGCTTTCCAGCGGACCTGTCTGCCAAGAAGTTGACTGCGGTGAACCCTTGCAGCCCCCTGAGCGCGGGGATGACCTTCTCGTTGATGACCGTGACCGCGTCGTCGGTCTTGTCGGCGTCGCCCTGGATCGTGCTGATCCGTGCCTGCATCGCCATGGTCTGTCCTCCCGTCTCGTCGGCCCGTGCCGTCATCGAGCGATCCTGGTCTCCAGACAAGGCGAGATGCTCCCGTGTGACATCCCTTCATCCCGCCCGTCCCGACGAGGGTCCTGCAGGTGCCGGGGAACGGTAACCTCGAGCTGAGCGATCACCCGGCCAGCGGTGACCGGCCCCCGGGGCCCAGGTGACGAAGCTTCTCCGGATTGGCGACGGCGCGGATGGTCTGGACGAGCCCTTCGGCGATGTCGAGGGAAACGACCAGGACGGCCCGCCCATCTCGGTCGACGAACACCGCCCCGGGTTGTCCGTTCACCTCGGCGAACCGCATGTCGTCGGCGCCCAGCTGGTCCCTCCATTCCCCGAAGCGGAGCAGGACCCGCGCGATCTGGTCGCGACCGAACACCGGGTGCGGGAACGCCGAAGCCTTCCCGCCGCCATCGCTGTACGAGACGGCGTCGGCGGCGAGCATGCGCGTGAAGCCTTCGACGTCACCCTCACCGATCGCATCGAAAAACCGCCGGGCGAGCTCCTCCCGTCGCCTGCGTGAGGCCTCGAACCGCGGCTTCTTCGCCTCGACCTGCCGGCGGGCCCGAACGGCGATCTGCCGGCAGTTCTCCTCGCTCTTTTCCACGACTGCGGCGATCTCGTCGTAGCCGTAGTCGAACACCTCCCGCAGGAGGAACACCGCCCGTTCGACCGGGCTCAGGCTCTCCAGCAGGACGAGGAACGCCATCGACAGCGAGTCGGCGGTCTCCGCGTGCACGGAGGCGTCGGGGCCCGGGTCCGTCAGCAGCGGCTCGGGCAGCCAGGTGCCCACGTAGGTCTCCCGCCGCGCGCGCGCCGACCGTACCTGGTTGATGGCGAGCCGGGTCGTGACCGTCGACAACCAGGCACGAGGTGAGTCGATTTCCGCGCCCTCGCTCTGTGCCCGGTGAAAGCGGAGGAAGGCCTCCTGCATGATGTCCTCCGCCTCGCTAACGCTGCTCACGATCCGGTAGGCGATGGAGAAGAGCAGCGGTCGGAGATCCTCGTACACCTGCCGACCTGGCGCGGGCTCGCTCCTCACATCCATTCCTTACTCCAAGGACCGCTCAGCCGTCCAGCCTGTGACTTCGCCGGATCCCGGAGCGGGTGTCTAGTGGGGTCGCCCGGATGGAGGTGGAGCGGGTGGCGAGGCGGATCGGGGACGGAGCGATCCGCTCCTGCTTACCTCGCGAGACGGATTGAACGACGTGAGGAGACCGAGATCTCACGCGGACCCAGATCGCAGTGTTCGGGTGGAACGCTGCCCAGTCGAACCAGAAGCTGTCAATCGCGACCGCTGTCGTCGCTGGACCCCGATTGCCCCGCTGACACTCCAGCTAGCCCATCGGCGCGGCGGCCTCGTCGCCCGCGAGGGGCGCCCATAGGTACGCGTTCGTTGCGTCTGCCATCAGTCGCCGAGTCTAGGGCGGGTTCCAGACAACGTTGCCGGCGCCCTGGCACCTGATGGCACGCGAACGGCATTGACATGGCAGCACTGTGGTGCCAGAATGCTGCCATGGAACTCGGACCGTTCATCGAGAACATCCACGCGCAGCTCGACGCAGCCGCTCAGGCGGGCGGTGAGGAGGCGCGCGAGCTCGCGAGACGTCTGGCCCAACCACTGGATGCCGCCATCCGGCTCGCGATCCAGGACGCGCTCGCGGCCGCGGCGGAGGAGATCACGGTCGAGCTGGCCCCCGGCTCGGTCGAGCTCCGGCTCCGCGGGCGTGAGCCGCAGTTCGTGGTGACACCACCGCCGGCCGATCCGGCTGTCGAGGAAGAGGGCGACGGGCAGGACGCGGACCTAGGCGACTGGGTTGCCTCGCGCCCTGGAGGCGAAGGCGACGAGGGCACGATCTCGCGGATCAACGTCCGAATGCCCGAGTCCCTCAAGGCCGGAATCGAGCACGCAGCCGAGCGCGAGGGCCTGTCCATCAACACGTGGTTGGTGCGAGCCGCCGCCGCTCGACTCGAGCGCAGCGAGGGGATCCGCGGCCGCGAGCGACGTGCGCCGCACGGCCCACAGCGCTACACGGGCTGGGCGCGCTGATCGACACAAGGAGGAACTGCCATGCCGACGTTCGACACCCCCGAGCTGATCTCCGTCGACGTGGAGGTCGGCGTCGGTGACATCCGGATCGAGACGAGCGATCGCAATGAGACCTCCGTCGAGGTGCGACCGAGCGACCCGACCAAGAAAGCTGACGTGACGGCCGCCGAGCAGACCCGCGTCGAGTACACGAAGGGGCACCTGCTGGTCAAGGCGCCCAGCGGCTGGCGGCAATGGATGCCGCGCCGGGGCGGCGAATCGATAGACGTCGAGATCGGTCTGCCCGAGGGCTCGCGCGTGCGCGTCGAGGGAGGAGTGGCGGCGGTGCACGGCCGCGGCCGGCTCGGCGAGTGTCAGTGCAGGGTCGGTGTCGGCGAGATCCGGCTCGACGAGACGGGCCCGGTGAACCTCAAGACCGGTGCCGGCGACATCACCGTGGAACGGGCCGCCGGCAAGGCGGAGATCGTCACGGGCACCGGTGGCGTGCGGATCGGCAGAATCGACGGGACCGCCGCTGTGAAGAACTCGAGCGGCGACACCTGGATCGGCGACGTCTCCGGTGAAGCGCGCGTGCGCGCAGCCAATGGTTCGATCTCCGTCGATCGGGTGCACGAAGGGATCGTGGCGAAGACGGCCAAGGGCGACGTTCGCATCGGAGAGGTCGCGCGTGGTGCGGCCGTCGCGCAGACTGCGTTCGGCAAGATCGAGGTCGGTGTCCGCGACGGCGTTGCGGCCTGGCTGGATCTCCATACGAAGTTCGGCAACGTGCACAACGGATTGGATGCCTCCGAGAGCCCCGAGGCCGCAACGGACACGCTCGAGGTGCACGCCTCGACCTCGTTCGGCGACATCTCGATCCTCCGTTCGCTCACGACGCGTGCGAGAAGGGATGCGTCGTGACCGCCACCACCACTCTTCCGGCCCTCGAGGTCGCCCGCCTCCGCAAGTCGTTCGGCGACACGGTCGCGCTGGACGGCATCGACCTCCACGTCGCGACGGGTTCGGTCTTCGCCTTGCTCGGGCCGAACGGCGCGGGCAAGACCACGACCGTGCACATCCTATCGACGCTGATCGATCCCGACTCGGGCGAGGTCCGGGTCGGCGGCCACGACGTTGCACGGGAGCCAGATGCCGTGCGGCATGTGATCGGGGTGACCGGCCAGTTCTCCGCGGTCGATACGCTCCTGACCGGCGAGGAGAACTTGTCGCTCATGGCGAACCTGTGCCACCTCGAGCGGGCGGAGGCCACGCGGCGGATCGCGGACCTGCTCGACCGGTTCGACCTGGTCGAGGCGGCAGGGAAGCCGGCGGCCACCTACTCCGGTGGCATGCGTCGCCGGCTGGATCTAGCCATGACCCTGATGGGCGATCCGCGGATCATCTTCCTCGACGAGCCGACCACGGGCCTCGACCCGCGCAGCCGCCGCACGGTGTGGCGGATTGTTCGCGACCTCGTGGCCGATGGGGTCACGATCTTCCTCACCACGCATTACCTGGAGGAGGCCGATCAGCTGGCCGACCGGGTCGCGGTGCTCGATCGTGGACGGCTGATCGCCGAGGGCAGTCCTGGCGAGCTCAAGCGGCTGATCCCCGGCGGGTTCATCCGCGTCGAGTTCGCCGATGCGCGCACGTTGGAAGCGTCCGCCCGGTCGTTCCCCGAGGGGATGCGCGACGACGACGCGCTGATCCTGCAGATCCCGAGCGACGGACGGGCTGATTCGCTGCACGACGTGCTCGATCTGCTTCGGGGCGCCTCGATCCACGCGGAACGTGTCTCGGTGCACTCGCCGGACCTCGACGAGGTCTTCCTCGCCCTGACCGGCGACGTAGACGAGAGCGAAGGAGGGCAGCGATGAGCACGAATCAATACGTGATCCAGGACTCGGCGACGATGCTGAGGCGCAACTTCAAGCGCATGATGCGCTATCCGTCGGTCTCACTCGTGGTGATCGGGATCCCCGTCATCCTCCTGCTGCTGTTCGTCTATGTCTTCGGCGGCACGATGGGGGCCGGGCTCGGCGTCGCGTCGGAGGGCCGCGGCGCGTACGTGGACTATGTGACCCCGGGAATCCTCTTGATCGCGATCGCGGGTTCGGCCCAGAGCACCGCGATCTCGGCGTCGATGGACATGACCGAAGGGATCATCGCCCGGTTCCGGACGATGGGGATCGCTCGCTCGTCGGTCCTGATCGGGCACGTCCTAGGCAGCACGATCCAGACCATGGCGGGCTTGGCGGTCGTAATCGGTGTCGCGCTGCTGGTCGGCTTCCACCCCAACGCCGGCGTGACCGAGTGGGTCGGAGCGGCCGGTGTGCTTCTGATGATCACGGTCGCGATCACCTGGCTGTCTGTGGCCCTCGGTCTATTCCCCAGCAGCGTGGAAGCAGCGAGCAACCTCCCGATGCCGCTGATCCTCCTGCCGTTCCTCAGCAGCGGGTTCGTCCCCACAGAATCGATGCCGGCCGGGATTCGCTGGTTCGCCGAGTACCAGCCGTTCACGCCGTTCATCGAGACGTTGCGCGGGCTCCTAATGGGGACGGCGATCGCCAACAGCGCGCTGCTCAGCGCTGTCTGGTGCGCGTTGATCGGCCTCGTCGGCTTCCGCTGGGCGATGAAGCTCTACGAGCGGGGCCCGGCACGGTCCTGACGTCGGGAGAAGGTCAGACGCTCCGTCGAGGGACCAAAGCGGCCGCGTTCGCCCGTTGGTACGAGGAGCCACCTTGCTGCGCCAGTACGGGCCGATGACGAGGCGTATCGGCGTGCCGTACGGGGATGGTGGCCGCGCCCGCGGCCGTGGAAGGCACCCATGCATCGACAAGGGACTGCCTGATGAGGTTGTGGGCGCGGCGATTGGGTCGTCGTCCTGAAGGGCGCACAAACCCGATCGTCGCGTCAGGACGTTGATGGGAGCTTCGCCACCGCGTCGCGCAGGGCCTCGAGGTCGGCGCGATCCATCTCCAGGAGCTCGGGTGGGGGCTCAAACATCCTTTTCATGATCGTCGCTCGGGTCTTCTCTCCGAGTGGCGTCAGCACGACGAGCTTCACCCTCCGGTCGTTGGGGACCGAGCGCCGTTCGGCCAGGCCTCGCTCCTCCAGCCGGTCCACCATCCAAGTCGCGTTGGATGCGTCGCACACCCACTCGTCGGCAAGCGAGCTCATGCTCCGGCCCTCGCCGGGCTCGAGGCTCCCCAGGGCCTTGGCGTCCCCGGGCGTGAGCCCAGCCCGGGCGAGCACGCGGCTCCGGTGCTTGACCGTGCTGAAGAAGAACTCGACGAGGGGACGCCACGCCTCGGCGGCCAGGGCCTTCTTGGCGGATCTGGGGGATGAACGCATCCGCATCGTGGTCACGCTGCGAATGCTACGCGAGGACGGCGGAATCTTCAAGGTCTTTGATGATTTAGGATGTTGGACACTTGACGCCATATAACTATCCGCCGTAGGGTGGGCGGCATGTCCGAAAGGGGTCCGTGATGCAGCGAGATGCGTCCATCAAGGTCGAGGGCCTGACCAAGCGCTTCGGGTCCGTGGTGGCCCTCGACGGCATCGACTTCGAGGTTCCGACCGCCACGGTCTTCGGGCTCCTTGGCCCCAACGGGGCGGGCAAGACGACCGCGATCCGGATCCTCACCACCATCCTGGAGCCGGACGGCGGCCGTGCCGAGGTCCTCGGCCTCGACGTGGTCGCGGAGGCCGAAACCGTCCGGTACCGGATCGGCCTGGCCGGGCAGTTCGCCGCGGTGGATCCCAACCTCACCGGCTACGAGAACCTCCGCCTGGTCGGGCGGCTGGCCCAGATGCCGAAGGCCTCGATCCGCCCGCGCGCGGGGGAGTTGCTCGACCGGTTCGACCTGGCAGAGGCGGCCGACCGGCCCGTGCGCACGTACTCGGGGGGCATGCGCCGACGCCTCGACGTCGCCGCCGCGCTCCTGCAGCGGCCGCCGGTCCTGTTCCTCGACGAGCCGACCACCGGCCTGGACCTCCAGAGTCGGAATGCGCTGTGGGAGACCATTCGCGAGCTCGTCGCCGCGGGCACGAGCGTCCTGCTCACAACCCAATACCTGGAGGAGGCCGATCGCCTGGCCGAGCGCCTGGCCGTGGTGGACGGAGGCAAGATCATCGCCGAGGGCACTCCGGCCGAACTCAAGTCCCGCCTCGGCAATACGGTCATCGAGATCGCCATGGGCGAGGAGGGAGCCGCGCGTCGGGCGCAGTCCCTGCTGGGGACCCGTGACGCGGGGCCGGAGCGGGAGGGCAACATGCTTCGCCTCTCGTCTGACGGGCCGCGCGCCCTGATGGACGTGCTCCGCTCCCTGGACGCCGAGGGCTTGTCCCCCGCATCGCTCGCGGTCCGGGACCCGAGCCTCGACGACGTGTTCCTCGCACTGACCGGGCGCCATGCCGAGCGCGTGACCGAGCCGGGCCAACAGCCGGCTCAGATTGGAGCCGCTCGATGAGCCAGACCTACGTCTCCCTACAACTCCCGGCCGAGCGCCACGGGCTGAGCCGCTTGGGCGGGGCGGTGTCCGACACGCTCGCCATGGCCGAGCGGAACCTCATCACCTACAGGCGGGTCCCCCAGCTCCTCGTGTTCTCTACGATCCAGCCGGTGATCTTCGTCCTACTGTTTCGCTACGTGTTCGGCGGCGCGGTCAAGCTTCCCGGGTTCCCCTATCCATACGTCGACTACCTGATGCCCGGGGTCTTCGTGCAGCTGACAGTCTTTGGGGCGATCGCGGCTGCAGTGGGCATGGCCTCGGACCTGAAGAGCGGTCTGTTGGAGCGCTTCCACTCCCTCCCCATGGCTCGCTCCGCAGTCCTAGCCGGTCGGACGATCGGCGACTTCTCCCGCAATGTCTTCGTCATGGTGCTCGTGACGCTGGTGGGCTTCGCGGTCGGATTCCGGGTGCACACGAACGCCGTTCTATTCCTGGCCGGCATCGGGCTCGTGCTGCTCTTCGCCTACTCATTGTCGTGGGTCTTCGCTCTCGTCGGGCTGGCCGTGGGCGACCCGGAGACCGCTCAGGCCGCGGCGTTTCCCGTCCTCGCTCCGCTGGTGTTCGCCTCCTCAGCGTTCGTCTCAACGGAGACGATGCCCGGGTGGCTGCAAGCCTTTGCCGAACACCAGCCGGTCTCGGTGACGGCCAGCGCCGTTCGGGCCCTGTCGAATGGGGGGCCGACGGCAAGTTACGTGCTCCAGTCGCTCGCATGGGTCGTGGTCATCATCACGGTGGCCGCGCCGCTCGCGGTTAGGCGCTACCGCAGGGCGGTGTAGCGGGCGAGCATCAAGGGTCCCGTACTAAAGTCTCGGGCCTACCCTGACGCCGCCGAGGTAGCCGTCTACACCGCGGGGCGGGATCGGTTCGGCGCGGTCAGCGACCCGTCGAGCCCAGCAGCTCCACGAGCTTCGTCGTCGTGTTCCAGTTGCGGATCGTCATGTCCTTGTAGATCGGGAGCGAGACCACCCGACTCAACCGGCTCTGCGTCGCCCGGCTCGTGAGCCGGGAGAAGTAGACGACACCGCTACCGGCCCAGATCCGGTCCACACCCTCCTTCGTCGGGACGTCGGCGATCACGGCCTTCGCCGTGAGCGCGGGCTTCAGGAAAAGAACGTCGTAGCGGTACTTCATCGGCTCGCCGCCGAACCCATTGGGGGCCTTCTCGACGATCGATCGCATCTGGCTCCGGCTCCGGAGCACCATGCTCGCGTCGTAGTGATCGAACGCCGTGCGGATCATCCGTTCGATCCGCTGCGTCAGGTCCGCCTGGTTCGACGATGGCGCCGAGAAGAGCACGTTGCCGCTCTGGATGTACGTGCTGACGTCCGTGAACCCGGCATCCTCGAAGGCGTTCTTCAGCAAGGGCATCGGGATCAGATTCTTCCCGCCGACGTTGATACCGCGGAGCAGCGCGACGTAGCGAGGCATCGGCCGCTCAGCCCCGGAGCCAGTCCGCGGCGTCCTTAGCGCGGTACGTGACGATTAGGTCGGCGCCGGCGCGAGGGGTCGGAGTCAACAGCAGCACGACGCGTCGCTCGTCGAGCCAGCCGTCCATCGCCGCAGCTTCACCATCGCGTACTCGCCGCTCCATGATACGCGGCGTCGGAACCCGGTCTCGTCCTTCGCGCGCCGGATCACGTCGAGGTACGGGGACCGCGGGTTTCACCATCACTACGTCGGCGCCTTCGGCGATGTCCGTCCGGATCGCGCACAGCGCCTCGTCGAAGAACCGGACGAAGAGCACGAAGCCTCGACGGTGAGCGTGGCCGAGAGATCTCCGAACGCCATCCCGACCGAGGCGGACGCGTTTTCCGGGCGCTCCATGAGCTCCTCCAGAGCCTCATCGCCGATCGCGTCCAGCGCCGAGACGTCCGCCAAGACGTGGACCATCCACGTGTTGCTGGGATATTCCCTACCGCCGTATTGCCCGGTCGAGATCTGTCGTTCGGAATGAGCGGGAACGGATTCCGCATACAGCCACGATTCATCATCCCCTGCGGTGGCGACTTTAGGTCGAACGGACAGGGGTTGTGGACGGCGATCTTCAAGAAGTCGTCGCACGCAGGCAGCAGGAAGACAGCGAGCAACGCGAGCATGGCGTCGGCGACCTTGCCCTTGTGCGAATCATCGGTTCGCCTCGTCCATCAGCTGCCACCCTCCGCCTCCCGCAGCACCCCGACAACAGGAACCTTCATGGCAGACACTCGGACGCTGAGTTTCAGCAGCTCGCCTCGGATCCGGATACAAGCCCCACCTGGGGTTCTCCTCCCATCGGATAAGGTCCCGCACCTCCTCGCTGATTGGGGGCCGCCGGCGGGAATCCGTTTGTGCTGCACTTCCCTTTCACCAACTCCCGGTGCCAGCGAAGGAGCGTCTGTGGGGCTGGACCACGAACGAGGACCATCGAGTCCGAGGAAGCGTCCTGCTCATCGCGGCATGAACAACCGGTCGTGAGGGCGAAGACGCGGGCGGGCCACGGTGGGGCTTAAGGACCATCAGCTGGTGGCGAAGCACCACGACCTCGACGTCGCCTTTCAGATCTTTGGAGGTGGCGAGCAGTCGGAGGAGCCGGCGCAGCAGCGGATACTGGACCGCGAAGAGCACGGACCGAACCTCCACGAGAAGGAGGGGCCGATCCTACGAACCCGCTGGTCGCGGCCACGACTCACGAGTTGCTGTGCCCTTCGGGGAAGCCGGCTCCGGCGCCGCGAAGTAGAAGCCCTGAGCGAGGTCGCAGCCGACCAACTGAACTCGCCTAGACTGCTCCGCGGTCTCCACGCCTTCGGCAACCGCGGACAGACCCAAGTTGTGAGCGAGGTTCACCACCGCGGCAACGATGGACGAGTCCTCTGCATCGCGTTCGAGGCCATGCACGAAGGTCTGGTCCACCTTCAGCTCATCGATCCTGAACTGCCGCAGGTGGCTGAGCGACGAGTACCCGGTTCCGAAGTCGTCGATGGCAAGGTGGATGCCGAGCTTCCGTAGCCGACCCAACATCTCGAGGACGGGAGGAGCCGGATCCATGAAGGCGGTCTCGGTGATCTCGAACCATAGGTTCTTGGGCTCGGCGCCCGTCTCCTCGAGGGATCTGCCAGACCGTGTCCTCGAAGTCCGGGTGGTCGAGTTGTCGTGGAGACACGTTCACGGCGATTGAGATCGACCGCTGGTCGGGGGAGGGATGCTCCCACCGAACGGTCTGACAGCAGGCTTCTCGTAGCACCCACGACCCTAAGTCCACGATGAACCCGGTCTCCTCTGCCGCCGGGATGAACTCGCGCGGGAGCAGGAGGCCACGCCGCGGGTGCTCCCAGCGCACGAGGGCCTCGACTCGCCTGACCCGAAGGTCGTCCACGACCACGAGCGGCTGGTAGTACAAACGGAGCTCGCCTGCGTCGATCGCGTGCCGAAGCTCGCTCTCCCTCCTCGAGCGCCTGAGCAGGCGGGCGCGCATCCGTTGATCAAAGAACTCGAACCGGTCCCTCCCTCGCTCCTTCGCCCGGTACACCGCCGCGTCGGCATCCCGCAGGAGCACCTCGGGTCGATCGCCGATTCCCCTTGCCGCGGCGATCCCGATGCTCGTCGTGACCACGACCTCCCCCGCCTCCAAAGAGATTGGTTCCGAGATCGACCTCCCGATGCGCTTGGCGATCGTGACCACGTGTCGGTCGTCCTCAAGGTCCTCGCAGAGCACGACGAACTCGTCCCCGCCGAAGCGCGAGGCCATGTCCTCAGGGCGCAGCGCCTTTCGCAAGCGATCTCCGATGCACGCCAGCACGCTGTCTCCGACCTCGTGCCCGAAGTTGTCGTTGATCGTCTTGAAGCGATCGATGTCGAGGAAGAGGACCGCGACCGAGCTCGGACGGCGCTCGGTTCGGGCAAGCGCCTGAGCGAGCCTCTCCATGAGGAGCGCGCGGTTGGCGAGCCCGGTCAGCGGGTCATGCAGCGCCTGGTGCGAGAGTTGAACCTCGGCGAACTTGCGCTCGATCGCGTAGCGGATCGCGCGGCCCAGGAGGTGGCCGTCCACCTGTCCCTTGATCAGGTAGTCCTGGGCACCTTCTTGCACCGCCTGGACGGCTTGAGCCTCGTCATCCGTGCCTGTAAGGACCACGATCGGCACGGATGGGTGGGCATCCCTCACCCGCTCCAACGTTCCGAGCCCTTGGGCGTCCGGGAGCGACAAATCGAGCAGGATGCAGGCGGGTACGTCCTTGGCGACGCGTCCGATCGCATCCTCGACCGAAGAAACGTGGTTGACGCTGCCTGCGGCGACCCACGCCGCGCGAAGGAGCTCTTCCACGAGTCGGACGTCCCCGGGATTGTCTTCGACCAGGAGGATGGACGGGGCTTCGTCGATCGCGGCTATTGGGCTCATGCTCGGGGCAGTCGGACGATGTTCAGCCAGAAGTCCTCGATCGAGGTCACGGCCGCGATGAAATCGTGAACATCGATGGGCTTCGTTATGTATGCATTGGCTTTGAGCTCATAAGACTGAAGAACGTCCCGCTCGGCAGCGGAAGTCGTCAGGATCACGATCGGGATGAGGTGTAGCGAATCGTCCTGCTTGATCTCGGCCAGTACCTCGATCCCGTCCTTCCGGGGAAGGTTGAGATCGAGGATCACGAGGTCCGGACGCGGCGCGCCCGTGTGCGGGGTCTCTCGACGGAGGAAAGCCATCGCGTCCTCTCCGTCTTTCGCGACGTGGAGATCGTTCGCCACTTTCCCGGTGCGAAAGGTCTCAGCCGTGAGGCGGACATCACCGGGATTGTCCTCGACCAGCAAGATCTGGATCGGGCTAGTGTCGAGTGGCATCTGCTCCCTCCGGGGCGTCCGGGATCGCGAAGCTGAAGATGCTTCCTCCATCGGGGGCGGTATCGACCCAGATCCGGCCGCCCAGCCGCTCCACCGCCCGCCTACAGACCGAGAGCCCCAGCCCTACGCCGGGGTACTCGCCGAGGCCGTGGAGGCGCTTGAAGGGCGCGAAGATCCGTTCGTCGTACACGGGATCGATCCCGATGCCATTGTCCTCCACCGAGAAACGCCAGTTGTCGGGCCCTCTCGCGGCCGAGAGGCGTACACGAGGAACCACGCCAGGCGCCGTGAACTTCAACGCATTCGAGATGAGGTTCTGGAAGACTTGTCCGAGCGCCGTCGGATCGGCGGTGATCGTCGGGAGAGGGCCCACCGTGACCTGGGCGTGCTTGTCGTTGATGACGGGTTCGAGCGACGAAAGGGTGTCGGCGATGAGTTCGTTCGTATCGACGGCGACCAACGCGAGTTCGGCTGTGCCCACCTGAGAGTAGTCGAGTAGATCCCGGATCAGTGTCTGCATGCGTTGCACCCCGTCCACCGCGAAGTGGATGAAGTTATCCGCGTCGGCATCGAGCTTGCCACGGTAGCGGTCGGCGAGCAGCTGCACGTAGCTCGACACCATCCTCAGCGGCTCCTGGAGGTCGTGGGACGCGACATATGCGAAGCTCGCCAGGTCCAGGTTGGACCGCTCGAGCTCTAGCCTATTCGCCTCGAGAAGCAACTCTGCGCGCTTGCGCCCGGTGACGTCTCGGACCGAGGCGATCACGAGCGTATCGGGCCCGGCGTGCAGGCTGCTCAGGTTGATGTCGACAGGGAACCTGGAGGCGTCCTTTCGGACTCCGTAGAGTTCGAGGCCAACTCCCATGGCACGTGTACTCGGATCTCGGAGATACTCGGCGCGGTGTTGGGTGTGGACTTGCCGCAGGCTCTCCGGCAACAGCACTTCGACGGGGACCCCGAGGAGTTCGTTGTGGGCATAGCCGAAGAGTTGCTCCGTCTGGTCATTGACCACGACGATGGCGCCGCTGGCCTCGATGACGACCAGACCATCCGGTGCGGCGTCGAACAGGGACTCGACGGCCTGATGAGGAAGATCCGCATCGCGCCCGGCGGCAGTTCCCAAATAGCTCGTTTGCGGGTGCATCCGCCCCCGATCTTCAACCCCTCACTCTCCTTACACCGAAGGTCCCTGGCAAGCACCCAGGCGCACTATTCTGCGTGTCGCCCGAGGGGCTGACGGAACAGTCCCTCGAACGACCGAGCCGCGCTCGGCGAGGCCCGCAGGCGTGCCGGGCTCGACCAACAGCATCTTCAGGATGCGTTGGCGTCTGCTCACCGATGGCTCCTTGCCGTCGCTCATCCTTCTCGGATCTCCATCCTGTCATGCTTCCTCGACCAGCCGAAATCGAGGCCGACGCTGAGGACCAGGATCGCCAACAGCGTCACGATCGAAGCCGGCTCGTCGGCGAGCGTCGTCACGATGAACGTTAGGAG
>JBKPHM010000053.1:0-16771 GCA_046729855.1 Actinomycetota bacterium
CGTCGATGCCGACGATGACCATCTGCGTCCCGCGCGGCGCGCGGCCGGCGATGCGCCCGAACGAGACCTCGTGCGGCGCGGGCGCGATCAGCTCTGGTGGCGGGAGAGCGGGAATCGGGAGCTAGTCTGACAGCGGAGTGAAGAACCGCCTGTACGCGGCTCGGCCTACGACGCTCCTTAGCGGCGCCAGCGCCGCGACGTCGGGGCACAGCATCAGGGGTTGACCTCCGAGTCGGCGGCGTGCCTAGCGGCGCCCAGCAGCGGCGCGTCGTCGATGTTGACAGCGCGGGCAACTACCAGCGGCCGGCGGGTTGCGAGCGCCTGCACAAGCGTGGACTCCAACTGATCCCACGCATGCGCGACCGACCCGCCCACGACGAGGCAGGTGGGGTCGAAGGCCTCGAGCGGCGCGGCGAGAAACTCCCCCAAGTCGGCCGCCAGCTCCTCGAAAACGCGGCGGGCGCGGGCCTCCCCGGCACGCGCTCGCACTGCGATCTGCTCGACGTCGGGATCTCCGTCCCGGCCGGCGCCGTAGCGGGCCAGCAGCGCTCCCCGCGAGATCGTCTGCTCCACGGGCCGACCGCGGAACGCGAGCGTGTACAGAGCGCCGTCCGCCGGCACCCGCCCCGAACGCACGAACCGCCCCTCCTCGAGAAATGCGGAGCCAAGCCCAGTGCCAAGGGTGATTCCGAGCGCCCTCGTGTGTCCGCGCGCGGCGCCGGCCCACCACTCGCCGAGCAGGAAGGCCTCCGCGTCGTTGAGAAACGACACGGCCCGGCCGGTCAGCCCGACAGCCATGGCGAGCTCGCGGCGCAGGTTGATCCCGTAGAGACCGGGAAGCTTGTGAGAGACCAGGCAGATACCTGCGTCGTAGTCGAACGGACCTGGAGCGGCGACGCCGAAGCGGCGCGTCTCCGGAGTGGCTACAGACTCGGCCGCCTCGAGGATGCGCGTCAGGAGCGTCGTGCCGCGGGTGAACTCGAGGCGCACGCGCGCATCTGGCTCGACCGTTGCCGAAGAAAGCTGTACGCGCCCGGCGGTGACGTGGGTCCCGCCGATGTCGAGCGTTCCGACGACGCCTGTTGCGGTCATCGCACGAACGCCTTGACGACCTTGCACGGCCCGCCGCGCACTCGGCGCAGGCGGTACCCGCCCACGGCGGCCGGGATCACAATCGTCTCGGCGTAGGAGAGCGGGTGGACGGCACCAGCGGAGGTCTCCACCTCGATCTCGTCACCCCCGGCCAAGTTGAGCGCGTGGAACCGCCCGCCCGTCTCGTCGGCGATCTCGTCGTCGAAGTCGAGCCGGTGTACCGCGAAGAAGAGCTCGGGCGACCGGCCAAGCGCGAGCTCACTCCACCCCGACCCGCGCCGGACCACGGAAGGCTCGGGCATCAGCTCGCGCACCGACTCACCGCGCCGGCGAGGATCCAGGTTCGAGAACGCGTGCCGCAGGTGAACCGGCCGCAGCGCTCCCTCGAGATCTCGGCGGAGCCAGTCATAGAAGCGCAGCGTGTACACGTAGGGCGTGGCGCTGATCTCGAGCACGACGTTGCCTGCCCCACTCGCGTGCGGCGTGCCGGCGGGGATGAGGTACAGGCGATGCTGCTCCGCGGGGTGGGTCTGCAGATAGCGCTCGGGCTCGAAGGCCTCGCCGGGCTGCTCGGCCAGCTCGGCTTCGGCTTCGAAGGCGTGCAGATCTGCATCCTCGCGGAGGCCTAGGAAGATCTTCGCGCCGGGCGTGGTGACCATCACGTAGTAGGTCTCATGCTGGGTGTACGGCAGACCGAACGTTTCGCTCATGTACGTCTCCGACGGGTGACACTGGATGGAGAGGTGGCCGCCGTCGACCGTGTCGAGATAGTCGAAGCGGATCGGGAAGGACTGCCCGAAGCGCTCGGCGACATCGGCACCGAGCACACGCGGCGCGTGCTCGGACATGAGCAGCTCGAAGCCGACCTCCGCTGGCTCCGAGTCGCCAAGCAGGATTCCGCTTTCCGGGGTGATCAACTCGTAGGACCACGCCACGTTCGGAGCGTCCGTCGGGACCCCGAGGACCCGACGCAGCCACTGACCTCCCCAGGGACCGGGCAAGAAGGTCGGTCTGGTCCGGAAGGGCCGGACGGCAAGCGCGGAGAGCGAGCGGCGCAGCGCATCACCCTCCAGGGAAAAGGGAACATTCGGATCGCTCAGATCGATGTAGCGATCGACCCTCCCGGCGAGCTCCTGCTTGTGCCGGTCGAGCATGGGCCAGTCGACGAAGAGCAGACGCCGCTGCGAGCCCGGCTCGTCCGGCGCCTGCCCGACGTTTCCAGCGCGGCCACGTTGAATGGCATCCAGGGCCAGCCGCTTGGGAAGGTCGGCGTACCAGAGCACGTCGTGGTCGACCAACGCGCTTCCCGGCCCAAAGACGAGCGTCATGTCCTTCCCCGTGACCCGTGCTGCCGGCAGCCCGTCGAACAGTTCCGAGAGTGAGCCCTCGTAGGTGCGTGCGAATACAGGGTCTCCGGGCAGCTCGGCCGCGGCCGTGCGCCGCCGGATCTCTTCCCAGGGCACGAGCGAGCTTCGCACGTCCAGCATGCGGATCGGCACCCCGGCGGCGCCCAGACCATCGCTGAGCGAGGCGATGAATCGCTCCCACTGAAGCGCCGCGGGCCCATCGACGGCCAGTACGCCCGGACGCCGCCGCGCCACGTCGGCGGAAAGCACCTCGTACCCGGCCTGCACCTCGCCGCCGACGACCGGGTAGTGGGGTTCAGGATCGTAGGTCACTGGTGCAGGAGGTCGAGCGTGAGAGCGGCGCTCCACGAGAACTCTCGGCTGCCGAGCGGCTCGCCGGTCGAGGGGTGGTAGTACTCGCTGAACCCCGACGCCGTTACGAGCTCGAGCGTCATGGCCCGGAGCCCCTCCGCCTCTGCCGCGAGCCCCAGCTGCTCGAGGCCGCGGACGAGGAACCAGTTGATGTTGATCCAGACGGGTCCGCGCCAGTAGCGGCGTGCGTCGAAGTCTGGGCTCGACTTCGACACCGTCGTCACCGCCCAGGCCGCCTCCGGCGATGGCCCGTAGCGAGTGGGCAACCACAGGGCGGCGTCGAACAGTCTGCGCGCTTGGCGCTTGTCGGGCGCGCCTGCGTACAGAGGCAAGAGCTCGCCGACAGTGCCGGCGATCTCTTGCTCGCCCCGGTGCAGGTCGAGTTCTCGGTACGACGCCGCACCCTCGTCCCAGCGTCGGGCGAGCCCCTGCCGCAACCGACTCGCGGCGGCCCTAGCGCGGGCGCCGCGCTCGCCGAGCTCGTTCCAGAGCCACGCCAGATCCGCCTCCGCGGCGGCCAGCACCGAGTTAAAGGTGAGATCCACGTACGCGAACGGCGTCTCCGCCAGCGACTGCGGCCGGTAACCGCAGCGACGCAGCGATTCGACGACCGCCATGTAGCGCGTGTAGTCGCGATCCGTCGGCCGCTCGGCGGCCGTCAGATGACGGCGATCACTGCGCTCGAACGCCGGCAGGTCACCGTGCTCGACGCGAGCGAGGGCGCGGTCGAAGCGCGGTGCGTTGTCCGCCGATTCCCAGGGGTGCAGGATGGCGACCAAGCCGGAACCGTCGAACGCACGCTCACGGTGGAGCCAGGCGTGCCAGGCGTCGACCTTCGGGAGGACCTCCGCGAGAAAACGTGGGTCCGGCGCGGCCTCGTGGAGCGCGCGAACGGCGGTCGCCAGGACAGGCGGCTGGGTCAGACCGCTCGTTGGGACTTGGGGAGCGCCCGGGCAGGCTGCCGAATCCCAGATCTCCGGCCCGGGTGAGTAGTCGACGCTCGTCGGGTGGAAGACGATGTGCGGCACCATTCCGTCCGCCCACTGGCCCCGGAGGAGGGTGCGAACCTCCTGGCGTCCTCGCTCAACGTCGACCCGGGCGAGGCCGATTGCAACCAGCGCCGAGTCCCAGTTCCATTGAAACGGGTAGACGGCTGGCGCGGGCTTGACGAAGAGTCCCGCGTCGTTTCCGCGCAGCACCGAAAGCGCGCGGTCGGCGAGCTGCGCGAGTGCGGTCACGTCCGTTCCCACCTTGCTCGAATTTGTCACGCGTCTGCAGCAAATCATGTTGGCCGCGGTTCGTGCCGGCGCGCAACCGGAGTAGAGTGGCTTGTTGCCGGGCTCGGCGCCGAGATGTCGATCGATCCCAAGCAACCGATCCCTCTCTACTACCAGCTGAAGACGCTCCTTCTCGAGGAGATTCTCGGCGGTCGCTACGGCCCGAGCGACCGACTGCCCACAGAGCACGAGCTCTGCGAGCAGTACCGCATCAGTAGGACGCCCGTGAGCCGCGCGCTCTCGGAGCTCGCCGACGAGGGCGTGATCCTCCGCCACCGCCGCCGGGGCACGTTCGTCAACCCGCACTGGCTGCGCCGCCGCCCCGACCAGCCCGAGGTGCGCGTCATCGTCTCCGAGGGACCGTGGGGACAGCTAATCAGCGACGCCGCCCCTGACGACATCCAGGTCAACCTGGTCACGGTGCCGCTCCCGTCGCTGCACCAGGCGCTCACACATGCGGTCGCCGATGGGCAGGCGCCGGACCTCGCGATCCTCGACTCGGTTTGGATCGCGGAGTTCGCCGTCGACGGCTTTCTGCACAGCCTGGAGGACCTCGATGAGGAATGGGTGCGTGGCGAGTGGATGCGCGACTTCCTGGAGCCGCTCGTCGCCACTAACCGCTACGAGGGACGCACATACGGCGTCTCGCCACTCGCCAACGTCGCCGGCTTCTGGTACCGCCGCCGGGAGCTCGATGCGCTCGGCCTCGACCCGCCGACGACCTGGGCCGAGCTGCGCGCAGTCGCCAGGGCGGCAGCGCGAAACGGCAGCGCCCATCCCATCGTTATGACGGGCGGGTCGAAGGGAGGCGAGACAACCGCCTACTGCCTGATTGCCTTCCTCGCCTCCAACGGCGGGCAGGTGCTGGGGAACGGCGGCGTCACGCTCGACTCCCGCGCGACGACGCAGGCGCTGCGTTTCCTGCGCAGCCTCGTCGACGAGGGCCTGATGTCGCCCGAGGTGCTGGGCTACGAGTGGACGCGGCCCATCCGCCTGCTGGCGGAGGGGAAAGCCGCGATCAGCTTCGGTGGCAGCTACGAGGCCCGCACGGTGTCCGAGGCGCTCGGGGTGCCGCTCGAGGAGCTGTGGGATCACGTCGGCTTCATGCCGGTGCCCGCCGGCCCGGGCGGCGCGCCGGCGAGCGTGGCCGGCACGATGAGCTACGGCATCTTCCGACAAGCGGCCCAACCCGGTCTCGCGATGCGGCTCCTCGAGCACGCGCTCGCGCCGGAATCACTGGCCGCGATCGCTCGCACGACGGGACGGATTCCGGCCCGCCGCTCGGCGATCGCCCTAGCCTCCCCCGATCTGGGCTTTCTGGCGCAGACGGCCGACCTGCTCGAGCGTGCTGTGATCCGGCCGGCAACGCCGGTCTACCCACGGGTCTCCGCACAGCTTCAGGCGATGCTCGAGGCGGTGCTGACCGGACGGCTCGGCCCGACTGCCGCCGCGCGGCGGACAGCCGAGCTGATCGCCGCGATCACAGGCCTCCCGATCGTCGATGGAACGCGGTCGACTCGTGGCCGTCCGACGGCCGCGACAGCGGCGCGATAGCGCGGTCGCTCGTCGCCCGTTCGAGAGCTATTTGACTCGCGTTCAGCGATTTGATATTCGGGCATGGCAAAATGGCTGCGGACGGCGCGACGGACTCTCAGCAGGAAATCGCTGGGAAGCACCTGGCTGCGTCGGATGGGAACCTCGCCCGGCGAGCCATGGCGGTGCTCGACGCCAACTGGATGGGTCACGCCACTCGCGCTTCCGCCCGCCTCTACCCGCATCAGTGGAGCTGGGATTCGGCGTGCATTGCGATCGGATACGCCGGTTCGAACCAGGCACGGGCGCAGGCCGAGCTTCGCTGGCTGTTCGCAGGCCAGTGGAGGGACGGACTCCTGCCTCACATTCGCTTCGCCGAGAACGCTCGTTACTTTCCGGGCCCGGAGTTCTGGCAAACGCACCGTTCGCCGTGCGCGCCGGAGCACCCCCCCACCTCGGGCATCGTCCAGCCGCCCGTCCATGCCACGGCCGCCTGGCACGTCTACCGCCGCGCCCGGGACGGCGACCAGGCCAAGGGGTTCTTACGGGAGCTGATGCCCGGCCTGGTCCGCTGGCACGAGTATCTCCACCGGGAGCGAACGCGCGGCGACGACGGCCTCGTCGAGATCTGGCACCCGTGGGAGTCGGGTATGGATAACTCGCCGCTCTGGGACGACGCGCTCGCCCGGATCTCGCCGAAACCCGAGGCGATCCCGCCCTACGAGCGGGTCGACCTGGATTTCGTCGACGCCGCACAGCGGCCGACCGACGAGGAGTACGACCGCTACACGTACCTCGTCAAGCTCTACCGCGACTGGGGGTACGACTCGGGCCGCATTCGCGAGGAGAGCCCGTTCGCCGTCTACGACGTGCTCTTCAACTCATTGCTCGTGCAAGCGAATCGGGATCTCGCCGAGATTGCCCGCGTCCTGGACGCCGATCCGGAGCGGTTCGGGGCCTGGGCAGAGCAAACCGCCGCGGGGCTCGACGACAGGCTCTGGGATGACGCCGAGGGGATCTACGGCGACTACGACGTGCGGGCAGACGCGCGCGTGCGAGCCCACACCTCGGCGGCCTACGCCCCGCTCTTCGCCGGCATCCCGACGCCGGAGCGTGCGCGACACCTGCTCGACCGACTGATGGCGTCTTCGGTGGCGGTGGACGGTGCGGGGAGAGTAGTGACGAGCGTCGCTCCGGGCGATGCGAACTACGACCCAGCTCTGTACTGGCGCGGGCCGGTGTGGCCGATGATCAACTGGGTCGTTCACGCGGGGCTGCGCCGGTACGGCTTCGTCGAGGAGGCGCGGGAGATCCGGACCGCGCTGCTCGAGCTCGTGCGGCGCGAAGGGTTCTGGGAGCACTACAACGCGATGACCGGACGGGGGCAGGGCACGGAGCAGGTGTCCTGGACTGCGGCGCTCGTTCTCAACCTGCTGGAAGACAAGTCCGGCGAGGAAGGAGAGGCCTAATGAGCAAGCCAGAACGGTCCGGCGCCAACGAACGAAAGGGAGGAACCGTGCGCAGATTCGTACCGTTAGGCGGCGACGCCGGCAAAGCCGGCATCGCCTCTTCTGGTCGGCGCCGCCGAGTCGGCGCCTTGGCCGCGGCAGTCGCCTGTCTGGCCGCGGCGTTCGGCGCTGCAACTAGCGTCGAGAGCACCGCGGAGGCCAGCCCGCAGGCGGACGCCGGGAAGGTCGTCTTCTTCTCCAACCAGCTGGCACAGGTGACCGAGGTCACCCAGGTCCGGAATGTCCTGCTCAAGGGGTTCAACGGCGACGTCGACTACATCGTGCCGCCCGTCGGCCAGCCGCAGGTCTTCTTCAATCGCGTGGAGGCCGAGGCCAAGGCCGGTCGAGGGTCGATCAGTCTCCTCGGCGCGCTCCACGGCGACTACCTCGTGATCCAGAAGTACCTCAGGGATCTCACCCCACTTGCCAATCAGATGACGCGGGCCGGCATCCCGAAGGACGTCATGACGCTCGGCAAGCTGGGAACGCGGCTCCAGTTGTACATCCCGTGGATGCAGGCGACTTACATCATGGTCGCGAACCGCAGAGCGCTCCAGTACCTCCCCAGGGGAGCGAACATCAACGCCCTCACCTACGGGCAGTTCCATCAGTGGGCCAAGAACATCACCGAGCGGACTGGCCAGAAGCGGGTCGCTTTCCCGGCCGGCACCAACGGGTTGATCAACCGCTTCTTCCAGGGGTACCTGCTGCCGTCGTTCAGCGGCGGAGTGGTGACGACATTCAGAAGCAAAGGCGCGGCCTCCGCCTGGGCGTACATGCGTTCGATCTGGCGGTACTCCCACCCGCAGTCGCTCTCGTACAACTTCATGCAAGACCCGTTGCAGAGCGGCGAAGTTTGGGTGGCGTGGGACCATGTCGCACGCCTGGTGAACGCGCTCAAGGCACGACCCGGCGACTACGTTGCCTTCCCGGCCCCGAAGGGGCCGAAGGGCCGCGGCTACATGCCGGTCCTGGCCGGCCTCGCGATCCCAAAAACGGCGCCGAATGCGTCGGGCGGGCAGGCGTTGATCCGCTGGATGACCGGCAAGGCGACACAGGCAAGGACGCTCGGCTCGGTCGGATTCTTCCCGGTGCGCGCCGCGCGTTACTCCAAGCAGCTCGGCCAGGGCCTGCTGAAGATGAACGCGGCCGTGTCGAAGACGCAGCGCGCGAAGGATGCACTGAAGTCGCTGTTGCCGGTCGGACTGGGCACCGAGAGCGGCAACTTCAGCAGGGTCTACACCGACACCTTCGTGCGGATCGTCGTCAGGGGAGAGAACATCCAGAAGGTCCTCAACGAGCAGGCAGTCCAGCTGCAGGCGATCATGGACAAGACCGGAGCTCCCTGTTGGGCCCCCGACCCGCCGAGCCGCGGGAGGCCGTGCAGAGTGCGGTGAGCGTCTAGGCGATCGGACCAAACCTGTGGCGACAGTCGCACAGCCGGTACCGCTCGGTCGCCGGCTGAGACGGTGGGAGGGTCTTCCCTATGTGTTGATCCTCCCCACCGTCGCGTACCTCGGCCTTTTCTTCGCGTGGCCGATGGTGCAGGCGTTCGAGCTCGCGTTCCGGATCGGCGACGACTGGACCCTCGCGCCGTTCCGGACGATGTACAACGACACGAACTTCAATCAGGCGCTGACGTTCACGCTGCTCCTCGTCGGCGTGATTGTCCCCATCCAGTTCGTGCTCGCGCTCGCCATGGCGCTGATCGCGAACTCGAAGTTGCACGGCCGCAGCCTCTTCCTGGCGGTTTTCATCCTGCCGCTCGCTATCTCAGATCTCGCGGCCGGCCTCGTCTGGCAGGCGATCCTCACCGAGCGGGGTTACCTGAACACGCTGCTCACCAAGGTCGGGATCATCGACCAGGACTACATCTGGCTCGATCCGACCAAGCCGAACAACCTGCTCATCGCGGTGGTGGTCGCGGAGCTTTGGCGGTCCACGGCCTTCGTCATGGTCATCTTCCTCGCCGGACTGCAAGGCATCCCTCACGAGTACACGGAGGCGGCGGAGGTGTTCGGAGCCGGCTTCTTCCAGCGCGTCCGGCAGGTCATCCTGCCCATGCTGAAGCCGGCCATTCAGGTGGCGCTGCTCTTCCGCATCATCTTCGCCTTCGAGGCGTTCGCGGTCGTCATCGCCATCACCGGGCGCGCGAAGAGCACACTCGCGACCGAGGCCTGGCGCTGGCAGGCCGAGTACTTCGATAGCCACGTCGCCGCGGCGTACTCGTCGCTCATCCTCGTCCTCTCACTCGTCTCCGCAGGTCTTGTCGTCTTCCTGCTGCGCACGCCGCGGGCGCAGATGATGCGATGACGAGGAGGTTTGTCTCGTGGCTCCCGAGGCTGCTTGTCTACGCCTTCGGGATCGTGCTCTCGCTGTGGGTGCTCGCCCCGCTCTACCTGATTACGCTCGCCGCCTTCTCGAGCGAGGAGGACGTCTACAAGTATCCGAAGGAGCTCCTGCCGAGGGATCTGTCGACAGAGACCCTGAGCTTCTTCCTCAACTTCGAAGGGATGACCGACGCTCTGTGGCGCAGCGTGATCGTCGCCGTCATCACGCTGGCGCTGTCGCTGGCGATCGGGACGCCGGCCGGGTACGCACTGGCCCGCTTCGCATTCCACGGCGCGGGCACGGTGCGGCTCTCGGTGGTGGCGACGCGTGCCTTCCCGATCGTGATCCTCTCGATCCCGCTGGCCGTCATCTTCATCCGCTGGGGGATCGATGACACGATCCAGGGGGTCTCGATCGCCCACACGGCGCTTGCGCTGCCGTTCGTCGTGCTCACGACAGCGAGCGTGTTCGCGAGCGTGCCCGCCGAGCTCGAGGAGGCCGCGCAGACGCTCGGGTGCAGCCGCGCCTCCGCCTTCGTCCGCGTCGCTCTGCCCCTCGCGCTGCCCGGGCTCGCGGCGAGCGCGATCTTCGTCTTCATCATCTCCTGGAACGAGGTGTTCGCGGCCTCACTCCTGACGCTGCAGAATCGCACGCTTCCGGCCGAGGTGCTTGCCCTGCTCGAGGGCGCGCCTCTCAACTTCCGCTTCGCCGGGGGCTTCCTCCTCTTGGCGCCGGCGGTGATCGTGATTCTCTTGATCCGTCGGTATCTGTTCACGATCTGGGGGCGGGTGGTGAGATAAATGGCTGACGTTCGCTTCGAGTCCGTTCGCAAGACATTCGGCAAGGTGGTCGCTGTCGATGACGTCGACCTCGAGGTCGCCGACGGCGACTTTGTCGTCCTACTCGGGCCGTCGGGGTGCGGCAAGACCACGCTGCTGCGCTGCCTCGCTGGGCTCGAGAAGGTCGACAGCGGACGCGTGCTGATCGGCGGCCGTGACGCGACCGATTTGCCGCCGCGCCGCCGCCGCATCGCGATGGTGTTCCAGAGTTACGCCGTCTTCCCGCACCTCAACGTCTACAAGAACATCGCCTTCGGCCTGCGAATGCAGAAGGAGCGCAAGGCCGTGATCCGCGAACGCGTCGAGTCGGCCGCGAAGCTCCTGCACATCGAGGACCTGCTCGACCGCTACCCCTCGCAGATCTCGGGCGGTCAGCGCCAGCGTGTCGCCGTCGCCCGGGCCATCGCCACCAAGGCGGACGTGCTCCTCATGGACGAGCCGCTCTCGAACCTGGACGCGCTGCTACGGATGGAGATGCGCGCGGAGCTCAAGGCGCTGCTCCTCCAGCTGGGCAGTACCACGATCTACGTCACACACGACCAGGTCGAGGCGCTCAGCATGGGCGACCGGATCGCCGTTATGAACGCCGGCCGAATCGTCCAGCTCGACAGTCCGCTGGCGGTCTACGACCACCCGGCTGACACGTTCGTGGGCGGTTTCGTCGGCACTCCCCCAATGAACTTCCTCACCGCCGAGATCGTCGCCTCGGACGGCGCCGGCCCGCTCGTCAACCTGAGTGGCGGTTCCTTCCCAGCCGGTGCAGCCGCCACCGCGCTCACTGGCCGCAAGCTCGTTCTGGGGATCAGGGCCGAGTCGATCGTCGTCGAGCAGCAGTCCGGCGACGGGTTGATCGAGGCGACGGTGATCGTCGTTGAGCCGCTCGGCTCGCACAACCTGCTGACTGTGAGGAGCGGCGACGACATCCTCAAGGTCTCCACATCGCCCCGCCTCTTCCCCGAGCCGGACAGCTCGGTGTGGCTGCGGCTGGAGCCGAACCGCATCCGCTGGATGGATCCGGAGACGGGCACTGCGCTCGATTCTGCGGGCTCTGCCCCGCAGGCCGCCGTCGGACGGTGACGTCCGCAGAGGTCGAGCACCGCCTCGATTACCGCCCGAGCTTCCCGCCGGGCTTCCGGCCAGGGCTCGGGCTGATCGGCTGCGGCGACATCGCGAGGAGCTGGCACCTTCCGGCGTACGCCGAGTACGGCGTGAATGTGGTCGGCGTTTACGACCCGGCTCCCGAGGCGACCGAAGGGATCTGCGACCGTTTCCCGTTCGTTCGGCGCGTGTTCCCGAGCCTGGACGAGCTGCTGGTCGACGAGGAGGTCGAGATAGTGGACGTGGCGACTCGCCCGGACGTTCGTCCCGCGTTGATCCTGCAATCAATCGACGCGGGCAAGCACGTGCTCGCACAGAAACCCCTCGCCTTCGACCTCCGCGCCGCTCGCCGCCTCGCCGACGAGGCCGAGAGACACGGCATCAAGGTGGCGGTGAACCAGAACGGTCGCTGGTCGCCTCCGTGGCGCATCGCCACGCTCCTGATCGAGCAAGGCGACATCGGCGACGTCCTGGCCGTCACCCACTTCCACGACAGACCGCTTCCCCCTCTGGTCGGGACGCATTTCGACGAGCTCGACCACTTCGTGATCTACGACTACTTCGCGCACTGGATCGATATCTGCCGCTGCTGGCTCGACGGCAAGACCGTGCAGGCTGTGCGCGCGCTCGATTACCGAACGCCGGACCAGCCGGCCGAGGCGAAAAGCCCGTGGGCGGCCTGGGTGGAGATCCACTACACGGACGGAGCCAGCGCGCTGATCCGCAACGTCGGCGAGGCGCGAACGACGCGTCCTTCGTCCCCGTTCTGGGTGCATGGAACCGAGGGCACGATCCGCGGCAGCGTGCTTCTCGGCTCCGACTTCGTCGAGCTCGAGCGGAACGGGATCAGCTCCCGCTACGCGTTCGAGGGGGCGTGGTATCCGGACGGCTTCGCCGGGGCGCTCGGCGAGCTCGTCACCTCGATCGCCGAGAATCGCGAGCCCTTCAACTCCGCACGCCACAACCTCCTCTCGCTGCAGATGACGCTCGCGGCATGCAGGTCGGCCGAGGAAGGCGGCAGAGCAGTGTCTCTCGACGAGGTTCTCGAGTAAGGCGCGTGATTGCGGGGGTAATGGAAGCCGTCGTCCGAGCTGCGGACGACCAGGAAACGTTCGCTCGCGCGAAGCGCCTCGGCTTCGCCGGCGTCGAGGTCGATCCCTCGCGAGACGAGCTTCACTCTGGCGACAAGCTCGAGAGGCTGCGGCGCGCGAGAGCGGCCAGCAGGCTCGCCGTCCCGACCGTCGTGCTCGGCGAGCACAGCGACCGAGGAGGTATCTCCGACACCGACCCGCTCGTCGCCGAGCGAGCGCGTGAAGATGTGGCGCGGTCGATCGACTGGGCGGCCGAGCTCGGGGCCGGAGCCATCCTGCTCCCTTTCTTTGGGCGCGCCGAGCTGATCGACGATGCCGACGTCGACCGAGCGGCCGCGGCCTGTCGGCCACTTTGCGAGCAGGCCGGCGAGCGCGGCGTGGTGCTCTGTTACGAGGGCACGCTGCCGGCGACCCGGATTCGCGTGCTCGCCGACCGGATCGCGTCCCGAGCGTTCGGCTGCTACTTCGACCTCGCAAATCCGGTTGTGCGTGGCCTGGACAGCGCCTCGGAGATCCGGACCTTGGGCGAGCTCGTCCGGCGCGTGCACTTCAAGGACACGCGCGTCCGCGCTGGCGACTGCCCGCCTGGGCTGGGCAGGGTCGACTACCGAGCTTGCTTCGAGGCGCTCTGCGAGATCGGGTACGACGGCTGGCTCGTGCTGGAGACGCCGCCCGGACCGCCGGAGCTTGTGAGTCGCGACCTCGCGTTCGCGCGATCCGTCTTTCCCTCACTACAGGGTGCACGGTCCTGGCCGCGCCTCGGCATCTTCACGTACGACTTTGGGCCCGGCGAGTGGGATCGCCTCGCCCAGACCTGCCGGTCGATGGGACTTCGGGCGGTGCAGCTCGGCAGCCCGCTCCTCGAGGAATGCCTGGACCGACCCGACCGGATCGGCTCGCTCGTCGAGCGACTTGAGACAGAGGGCATCTCGATCGCCGGCCTGGCCGGCTACCGCAATCTCGTCGCACCGGATCCCCGAACGCGCCGCGCGAATATCGACTTCCTCACGCGCTGCCTGGAACTCGCGCCGCGCTTCGGCACCTCCGTTGTCGCGACCGAGACCGGGACCCGGCATCCGGAGGGCGACTGGACGGACTCGCCGGACAACTGGCGGCCGGAGGCATGGGAGCTGCTCGATAACGCGATCAGTGAGTTGTTGCCGGTCGCCGAACGGTCGGGAGCGATCCTCGCGCTCGAAGCGTCGGTCAAGAACGTCCTCAGGACTGTGGGTCAACTCATCGGCCTGCTCGAGCGGTTCCCCTCGCCGCACCTCCAGGTCGTATGCGATCCGTACAACTACCTCTCGAGTGAACTGATACCGGCACGCGAGCGCGTAACGGCGGATTTCCTAGATCGATTCGAGCATCGGTTCGTGCTCGCGCATCTCAAGGACGTCGACCCGGGCGGAGCCGAGGTGGCGACCGGCGAGTTCGGTACCGGCGTGTTCCCGCAGCACTTGTACCTCGAGTTCCTTGCTTCGAGGCGCCCCGATCTGCCGCCCGTCCTCGAGCACCTGCCGCTCGATCACGTCCCCGCGGCGAGTCGGCGAGTGCATGAGCTGGCGGGTCAGTACGTGAGCACCACCCTGAGCGTTTCCTCTGGACGCCGGTCGATGAGCTCGTAGGCCTCCTCGGCCCGCTCGAACGGGACCCGGTGCGTGATGAAGGCAGCGACGTCGAGGCGGCCGTCTGCGAGGAGGTCGAGCGCCGTTGCGCGCAGTCGGCGCCGGTTCCAACCCGGCTCACGGTGGGGAGCACCCCAGCCGCTCATACTTCCGACAAGAGTGAGACGGTTGTGGTGGAACTCCTCGCCGAGCCGCAAATCGGAGCCGGCGCCGCCCACGTAGAAGCCAGCTGCCACGACGGAACCCGCCAGGCGGACGCAGCGCATCGCCTCGTGCAGGGCACCGTACCGGCCCGAGAACTCGATCGCGACGTCCGGACCACCGAGACCCGCTGCCAGCTTGATCTCCCGTCCTGCGTCGCAGGAATCCGGATCGAGCATGCAATTCGCGCCGAAGCTACGGGCGAGCTCTCGACGGCCCGCGATGGGGTCGACGGCTGCGATCCAGCCGGCGCCACTCAGCCGTGCGAGCTGTAGGGCCAAGAGGCCGAATGCGCCCAACCCGAAAATCGCGACTCGGTCGCCGACCTTGAGCCGGGCATCGTGAACAGCTTGGAGCGCGATCGTCGCGGCTTGCAGCAGTACTGCTCGCTCAGGGTCGAGCTCTCTTGGCAGGACCAGCCACGACGCACCAAGATCGCGGGCGAACGTCACCGTGTGGGTCTCGCGGTGTGGCAGCGTCAGGTGAACGCGATCGCCAACCTCGATCCCCCGCACGTCGGCCCCGATTGCGTCCACCCGGCCCACCCACTCGTACCCAAGGCGCATCGGATACGGCTGGGCCTCGGCGTCCTCCACGAACTGGCGCAGGTCAAGGTCGAAGAGCTTCCTCCCGAACGCCGTGTCGCCGTGGTAGAGGGCAAGCTCCGTGCCGTGGCTGATCCCGCTGGCGATCGCGACCGCACGCACCTCATCGGGCCCGAGCACCGGATCCTCGTAGGCGACAATCCGGATTACACGGGGCGCCGTGAGTAGGAGCTCATTTGGCATCGCGTCGCGCAGTGTGTGGATACCAGTTCACCAGCACCAATCACGTCGAGACACGGGCACCGATCGGAAGGAGAGCGATTCCATGGCAGTGATTCACGCAGGCGAGAGGCCCCTCGGCCCCCTTACCAAGCCGGAGTGGTGCCAAACGCCGTCTGCTGGCTTCTTCCGAATGCCCAAGGAAGGCGGAGAACACGATTGCCACTACCACGAATACAACGAGCTGTACCTGATCTCTCGTGGCATGGCGAAGATTCTGAACGCCGGCCGCGACCAATACGTCCGAGAGCGGGACATCGTCTGCATCAAGGCAGGCGACGAACACGACATCCTCGAGGTCTATGGGGACGAGGATTTCGAGCTCTTCTGGCTCTACGAGCCCGGACCGGACCGAGCGCGCCTCGGGCACCTGCATCGAAGCCCGGAGAAGGCGCAGCCCCACCCGGTCCCGGCGAAACCGATCCCGCCTGACTTTCCCGGCTAGTCAAGCAGGTCAAGTTGGGCTTCGGTGTGAGACACCGATCTGTGTTAGGCCCTGTGCCGGAGACGCCCTCAGCGTCGCCGATACCAGCTTTGCGGTCAGAATCCGTCATGGCCTCTTACGCCGTAAACGAGGCTGCGGTGGCGCACGCCAGGCGCCTCATCCGAGGGCGCCAGTATGTCCTCAACAGCGACTGGGGCGACGTCCAGCCCAAAGCCGAAGAAGAGAACGCCTTCCTCGCCTCACACTCGTGGAACGAGTACGCCGAATGGCATCTCGGCCTCACCGAGGGCGCTTCGGAGGAGACAAAGGCTCGCTACGCATTCGTCTACGGAGACTTCCGCCGCCTGCACCGCACTGGCCTGATCGCCTGCCACTACCGCGCAGCAGAGTGGCGGCACAAAGAGATCGAACTCGCGGCTCACGAGCTGTTGCAGCTCCTGGATAAAACCAGCGCCTGACGTTGAGACGCGGCTGCTCCGATCTCCGCCGCGATCTCCGGAGCATCGAGCGTCGGGTTGCGCGGCTCTGACCGGCGGAATTGGTGTCGGACACCGATTTGTGTCAATGGGACTTGTGTGCCAACTCTGTAACGATCGGTCAACCGAAGCCCGGGTCATCGGTCGTCCATCCGGCGCCGATGCCGGCTTGGCCGGCGTCGGGCGCTCAGGCTCTGCGGTAGCGATGAATCCCCTCGAAGTCGTCATGGCGCCGCGTTAGCGGCGCCGGACTTCGAGGGGAGAATGGAGGCGGCGGGAATCGAACCCGCGCAAGATTTCAATCGCCGCCGTCCAGCTTCGTGCCTGTCAAGGTCGTCAGGAATTCGCTAACGAGCGGCCAGTAGCGATCCGGCGCATCCTTCCAGCTGAAGTGGCCTGCTCCTTCGATCACCTCGAGCCGCGCGCTACGTTCGGGTAAGGCATCGGCGATCTCACGGGCGGCGGCGACCGGGGTGATGGGGTCGAGCTCACCCACGCAGACGAGCGTCGGGCAGTCGACGCGAGCCAACTGATCGAGGACGTCGAACCCGCGCATCAGCTCGAGGCCGGGTGCATTCAGCTCGGCGTTCACGACGGTGCGTGCCCGCTCCTGCTCGCCCGGCACCCAAGAGCCGACGAGCTTCCAACAGGGAGCCCACTCCTCCGGGGTCACCGAGCGACTGTCGCCGCCGTAGACGCGTTCGGCGATCGCA
>JBKPHM010000054.1:0-13580 GCA_046729855.1 Actinomycetota bacterium
GCTTCGGGTTCAGCCGTTCGAAGCAGACGGACCCTGTCGTGTTCGAGCAGGCACAGTCCTGACGGGGTAGAGGCCGACCGTAGCGAGTGGGACATTCGCGGAGGATGGAGGAATCGGAGAGGACTTGATGAGTCCACGAATCCTCTCCGATTTCTCCTCGTGCCCCCGGGAGGAATCGAACCTCCGCACGCGGTTTAGGAATTCGCTGCCGCCTATCCGCTGACCAGCGAGGACGGCCCCAGTTGCCGCGTTGACCAGCGGATCTCGTCTCTTCAGTACCCCCTCGCTTCGCGAGGCTTCCCGGCCTTTCGCGGGACCACGGCGGGGCCGGGTCCGTTGACGTCGTCATACAAGACGCGACCCGTCGTGCCGCTCGTTCCCAGGCGTCTGGCAGGCGCTGCCGCGGTCGTTTGCAGGCCCCCGATTCGCCCGCCCGAGTTCGGGGCGAGACATCAGCACCCACCAGGAGGATGAGATGTGGACGGATCATGGCCCGCGATCCAACGAACCGCAGGCGGCCGCCGCGATTGGGCGTTGACGACCCGTGGTCCTGCTCAGGCAAGCCGTCGCGCACCGGGTCGGTAGGTGGTAACCGCCGCTTCGTATACAACAAGCTGATGTCTTCTACGACCACCGTCCGGAGCTGTCGGAGTCGTGATCGGATTCCTCGTCCTTGACACGTCCGCCGACGAATCGCTCACCCGGCGAGGCCATCGCACGCTCCACGTCGGCGACGAACTCGCGCCACTCCCTCTCGTGGAGGTAATAGCTCACGGGGTCGGGGACGTGCCGGACGTAGAGCCACACGGCGTTGTCCTCCCATATGCCCTGCTCTACCTGTGCCTCGACGGCCCACGAGTGCAGCTGGTGGCGCACGATTTCTTGCTCCGTGCGCTCGACCGCGTTCTGCAGCTCCTGGGCGCGGGCGTAGACAAGGTCGGTTCTTGGGGTACTCGCGGATCGGGATGCCCATATGCACGTGCTGCTGCGGGATTCCCTCCAGCTCGTTCCAATCGAACCCCAGCTCGCCGAGAGCCCGCTCCAGCAACACCGGGCCGGGGTCGCTCAAGACGAACGCGTCCGGTTGGATCTCGCGGACCTTGTGTTCGAGCCGGGCGATCATCTCGCTCCCGGTCTCCTCCATATCCATCCTCCGAGAATCAACGACTTGGAGAATCCTTCGCAACGGGCGCCTGCACGCGGGAACGCAGCCTCGTGAGCCCGTCACCGCGTATCGCAGACTCCCCGTTGACGTTACGTCGGAACCGGACCGAGCGTTCAGTGATGTGTCGAACCTGCTTGCTCGTCCTCTTCATCTCGTTCATGACCGAGATGCCGGGCAGGTCGCTGCTCCTCGGCAGTTCACTTCGGCCCCGCGATGGAGCCCCGACACGTCCCCAGCCACGTAGAGGCGCGCTGCCGGGCAAGAAACCCGCACGCGGGGCGGCACCACCTGGCTATCGCGGCCGCGGTTCGCGGTCGGCCCGATGCCCCCATCCCCCTTGGCCTCGATCGGGGTTGCGGGGGAGAGCGCGAGTCTTCGAGTCGTCGTCGCGGCGTTGCCTACGACACGAACCGACCGACGAACTTTCGCCCGTCGCGGGAGAGCTGGTGGGTGAGCTTGCGGTGGCGAAGGTGAGTCAGGCGATCCTCTCAGCGGCCCTGAGGATCTCGGAGCGCTCCGAGTCGCTCAGCCGGTGCGGACGGGTGCGAGCGATCGGCGGGCGATCGAGCACATCGTCCTCGGCGAGCTCCGAAACGGGCCTCCTTGGGGTCCCGCGCTCGAAAGCCCCGCCCTCAGAGGCCCCAGGAGCTGCGTTCGACGGAGCCGTGGACTCAGGTACCGGGGAGATCCGTGCCTTGCGGACCCATCTGCGGAGCCGCCGTGGCTCGAGCATGATGACGCGGGACGCCCGATCGATCGGGAAGCCGACGGCTTTGGCCTCGTGGATGGCCCGCACGATCTGGAGCTTGACCTCAGCGGCGAGCCTGGTGCCGCGGATGGGCCCGATCAAGCCCCATCGACTTTTCCCCGCAGCGCGTGTTCTCGATCGCGGCTCCTTGAGCGCCTTGGAGGTGTGCTCCACCTCGCGCTCGAGCTCGGTGATCTCCGGACCCTTCGCCGTTCGTCCCGGTCCCCGGCCGAACGCGGCCACGGATGCGTCCTTGGCGCGCTCGCGGATCGCCCGCGGCTGCCAGGGCGTGATGCCTCACCGCCGGCAGCCCTCCGCATCGGTGGTGTTCTTGCGGGACGCCTCGAGGAAGGTCTGCCACTTCTGCTCGGGCGTCAGGCGCCGGCGGCGCTCCACTCGATCGGGCACGTTCCCTCCTTCCCGGGTGTGTACCACCCGATCGGCGGAGGGTGCCAGGGGAGCTCCAGGAGGTGTGGGATTTCCTCAGATCAGATCCGGTCGGAGGGTCAGACGCAACCCGGGAGCGCCTGAGAGCATCGTCCGACGACCGGGTGGATGAAAGGCCTGCGATCGAGTTCGCCCTTCGGGCGTGTTGATCGTGCGGCCGACGGATCGCCTAACCGCTCCACGTATCTTCGGAATCTCGAGCGCGCTCGGTTCCGCTCGTTTCGTCGGGCGACCTACAATTCGCGCGGGTGGCCGAAGGACGATGAGCTACAGGTGAGACGGCGTCACCATCTGCTGGTTACGAGCGCGATCCTGCTCGCATCCGTTTCCTTGAGCGCGCCAGCGAGAGCCGCCGCAACGGACTGTTCGCTCGCCACGGACGGAACGGTGACGCTGGCGATCGACACGCCGCCGACCGCGACGCTCGCGGTGGGCCGGACGGGCTCCGGGACCGTGGACTTCTCGACCGGCGGAGCGTTCGCCCCGTGTGGGAGCGCGACAACCTCGAACACCACCGCGATCCAGGTCACGGGGACCGATGCACAGAGCGACGCGTTCGCCCTGGAGCTCGGGTCGAGCACGGCGTTCTTCTCCGGCCTCGGCGCTGCCAACTTCGCGGTCTCGCTCGGAACCGGGCAGACCGACGTCCTTGTCGTGGAGGGCACCGGCGGGGCGGACACCATCGGCCTCGGAGCGGACGGACTCGACCTGGACGGGACGACGGATGCGGACGTGGCGCTCACCAGCGTGGAGACGTCCACGCTGAACGGCAGGGGCGGCGAGGACACGCTCACCGGACAGGGCCCCGCAGGCGCGTTCACGGCGGCCCTCATGATCAACGGTGGAGCGAAGGTAGACACGCTCGTCGGCGGCGCTGCAGCCGATGTCATCAACGGCGGCGGCGGCAACGACGCCATCCGTGGACTGGCCGGACCGGACAGCCTGGTTGGATCGTTGGGGGACGATCTAGTGGCCGGCGGTCTGTCCGACGACGTGCTGAACGGTGGCTTGGGGGACGACGCCTTGCGGGGTGGTCTCGGCACCGACACCTGTCTCCAGGGCCCAGGCACCGGCGACGCCCGCGGATGCGAACGGTTCGATCTTCAACCGACCTTGCCGATCGTCGCCGCCTTCTACTACCCCTGGTATCCGGAGGGCTGGACGTCGAACGGCGTCTTTCCCGACACGAACTACCGGCCATCCCTCGGCTTCTATGACTCGGGGGATCGCTCCGTCATCCGAGCGCACATCAGAGCCATGCGGTACGGAGGGATCGAGGTCGGGATCTCGTCGTGGTGGGGACGGGGGCACCCGACCGATGATCGGGTCGCTCGTCTGCTTCGGGCGGCCGTCGATACGACCTTCCGATGGGCGATCTACTACGAGCCCGAGGGATACGGCGATCCGTCTATCCGCCGGATCCGGGCTGACCTGACGTATATCCAGGCGAACTACACCTCTGATCAGTCGTTCCTTCGCATCGGCACACGACCGGTGATCTTCGTGTACAACGCCGACGACGCGGACTGCAGCGTGGTGGATCGATGGGATCGCGCCAACGAGATCGACGCCTACCTCGTCCTCAAGGTGTTCGAAGGGTACCGAGATTGCCCCGTCCAGCCGGCAGGCTGGCATCAATACGGTCCGGCGCTGGCCGAGGACGACCAGAGCCCGTACTCGTTCAGCATCTCACCTGGCTTCTGGAAGATCGGGGAGCATCCCCGCCTGTCCCGAGACCCGACGCGCTGGCTCCAGGAGATCCGCGACATGCTGGGATCGGGCGCTCGCTTTCAGCTCATAACGACGTTCAACGAATGGATCGAGGGAACGTCGGTGGAATCGGCCGAGGAGTGGGCGTCGGATTCCGGCTTCGGGACGTATCTCGATGCGATGCACGATGTGATCCTGGGATAGTGCGCCGACGTCAGGTGTTCGGAGCGCGCCGGAGTTGGTCGGCGGACGCGATGGTGGATATCGTCCACCGCTTCAGCTCGTGGAACGCTCACCCGCGCATCAAGGGGATGGGATCCCTCTGTGACCCATCGTGCTCCCGACGTTTCTTCTTCCATGACAGGGAAGGCACGGGGTAGACATTCAAGGATCTGGACATGCGAGCGTGTATCGGTTCATCATCAGGCCGTTCTCGGGATCGATCCGGCGCCTGGGACGTCCGCCCCTCCACGACGGCCGCCACGTTTGTCAAAGCAGGCGCGGCCTGTGCGGCCGCCTTCTCGCCGGCCGGTCCGGCGCAGATCACGACTAGGTCGCGAAGCGCTCCTCCATCACGTCCATGCTGAGATCCCTCTCACGTGCCGCCTCCACGCCTCGTCGAGGGAGGAGTCTTCGAGGACTGTCTGCGCGGTCTCCACGAGCGTGTGCATCACATTGAGATTAACGTCAACGGCGTCCGAGGCGCCTGAGGGGTGCATGAACTGCGGCACTGCCGCTGAGCAGGGCTTTTCTCGTGGCTCGTTCGTGCCCTGTTCAGCCCCTGAGAACACTGCTTTCTGAACGTTCTCTGGAGCGAACGACACTCATGTGATTCTCTCCTGGCAGGCGGGAACCTGGGACGGCCAGCCCCCACGAGGTATGAGGGAGTCGGGCGGGCGGTTGCGCGGCGCGGCGCGTCGCTCGGGTCAGGAGGTCGCGTCGTCCAGGAAGGAGATCATCTTCGACTCATAGGCCTGCGGGTCGAGGTTCCAGCACTCGATGTGTCCCGCGCCGGGGCAACGCACGAGCTGAATCTCTGGGACTAGGCGTTTGAACTCGTCGCTCGTCGCGATCGGGACCGTTTCGTCCTGCGTTCCGTGGAACACCAGGATGGGCATCGAGAACATGCCGGGATGCTCGAGGTAGTCCAGGTCGCTCCACTCGATGCCCCACCGCAACCGGGCGATCAGCTTGGCCGTGGCCGCCAGCCCGGGAGGAAGGGGAGTCCCGATGCCCGGCAGGCGCTCTCTGGAGGCGTTGTCGTCGATGGTCCGCGAGAAGTCCAGCATCGGGGCGTCCAGCACGAGCGCCCGAACCTCCTCGGCGAGGCCCGAGCGCTCGAGAAACGCGGCGATCACGCCCCCACCCATCGAGACACCCATCAGCACGACGCCGGTCGAGCCCCGACCGATCGCGTATTCGACTGCCGCCTCGAGGTCCTTCCACTCGGTCAGGCCGTATCGCAGCAGCCCGCTCGGATCCTCGGGCGCCCCCGCATCGTTTCGGTACGTGATGGTGAGCGTCGGGTACCCCGCGTTTCGGAGCGCGGGGAGGAGCCGAACGTTGTCGAGCCTCGACATCGAGTTGCCATGAACGAGCACGACCCATGTCTTCCGGTCTCCGGGCTCGAACCAGGCCGGGTACCGTCCGAGCGGGCCGCGCACGAACACCTGGCGTACCTGAACGCCGGCCGTCCGCGCGTCGGGGAAGGCGCGAGCGTCGATCTCGGCGGGCGTGCCGGGGCCGGGCGGATCGCCCTGCAGGATCGAGAACGAGCGCTCGATCTCGGCGCCGGCTTCACCGACGATGTCGCCCAGTTGGCCGGATCCGTTCGCCCACCGGAGCCCCCAGAGCCCCGGAGTCTCCAGCTCCGGGGGTGGGTCGTCGTCGATCGGCGCGAGCGTGACCGTTTCCTCGCCGATGGAGACGATCCGTACGTCCGGGTCCACGGCGAGCGACGCGCGCCGTTCCGCGCCATCGAGCGCACGTGCGTGGATCTCGTTCGCGAAGTACCACCCACCGCCCGCGTAGGCGGCGGCGATCAGGGCGATCAGCAGGACGAGACCCCACAGGAGTCGTCCCGCCATCAGTTGTTGGTTGGCCGAGCCATCGTCGACGAGAGAGCGTACGCCGCGGGCGGATGCCGTGCACCCGGTTCGACCATCAGGGCGGCCACCTGGTCCCTCGCGGTCGCGACCGGCGGGGATTTGAACCCGTGTCTCCACCTTGAGAGGTTGAGCCCGGCCGGTTCCGTGACCTGCAGCGGAGGCCGAAGGGCCGTTCAGCATCCCGTTCGTGGAGGAGCGAGACTCCGGGCGTGGGTCACGTGGTCGATCCACGCGGAATTCGATGAGAAACGAGCAAGGACCGGCGGATTGAGCCGGTCCTTGGAAGACTCGTGAGCGACGATCAGGCGGACGCGCGTACGTTGCCCGCTTGCGGGCCTTTCTGGCCCTGCGTGACGTCGTACTCGACCTTCTGGTTCTCCTCGAGGTTTCGGTATCCCTGACCCGAGATCGCGCTGAAGTGCACGAACACGTCTGCGCTGCCGTCCTCGGGAGTGATGAAGCCGAAGCCCTTCTCCGAGCTGAACCACTTCACGGTTCCAGTTGCCACTACGATCCCTCCTTCCTTTCGCCGTCCGGGCCTTGGGGCTGCCCTTCGGGCGGCCGGCGTGACGGCCGGCGGTGAGGGAACTGCTCGTAGCGAACCGCGATCGGTGCCCTCGAGACGACCATACCAGGCTGCAGCCGACGGGCGCCCGCTCAGGCGCCGTGACGGCCGGGGCCGGAATGACGAAGTCGGCGGGATGGGTGTCCGCCGGGATGGCCATCGTAGCCTTCACGAGTACGAGAGGGGCCGCGGGATGATCGCCGTTGCATTTTGGACCCCGACAACGGCCCCGTGGGGAACGTACGCCGAGTTGCGAGCGTTCTTCGGAGAGCGACGGATTAGAGAAGCGTCGTTCTTCGGACCGAGGTGCAGATCCGCATCGAGGGAGGCGTGATGGACGAGCAGATCGAGAGCAGGCAGCGGCCCGATGAGCAGCTCCCGAGCTCCGAGGAGGAGTGGCGACAGCGCTTGACCCCGGAACAATTCGAGGTGCTCAGGAACAAGGGCACGGAGCGCGCCTTCACCGGCAAGTACGCGTTCACGAAGGATCGCGGGACCTACCGGTGCGCGGCGTGCGGAGCGGAGCTGTTCCGTTCCGAGGCGAAGTACGACTCGGGCACCGGCTGGCCGAGCTTCTTCGAACCGATCGCTCGGGGAGCCGTCGAGCTTCACCAGGATGTGAGCTTCGGCATGCGCCGAATCGAGGTCACGTGCGCCCGGTGCGGCGGCCACCTCGGCCACGTCTTCGATGATGGCCCGGCACCGACCGGAGAGCGCTACTGCATGAACTCGATCTCTCTGCGTCTCGAGGGGGATGATCCCCAGCGGGACGGCATGGTCGACTGAGCCAGCCCATCCGGAAATGAAACAGGAGGTTGCGGGCGAGGCCGGGAGGGCAACCGAGGCACACCGGGCGCGTTTCGCCCGATGTGCCTGATCGCGACCTACGGGTCTAATGACGGATTCCGTCCCGCTGGCGCCCGCAGCTAGACACATCCCATGTGTCGCCCGCGGGACAATTGCGGGACGAAGGGCCAGGCTGACTCGCCGCTCAGACGTCGGGCGACCGACCTGCGCCGTTGCTTGTAGTCCTAGCTGACCGGTGCGCGAACCGCGAACTCGTCGTTCGTCCGGATGCGATCGAGGTCTGAGAGCCAAGCATCAGCCGTTGAGCGCTCGGCTGCTCAGGTGACATCGGGCGGCATCGGATTCGACCCGTGCGAGGCGCCGGACGTGCTCCCAGCGACGCCGGACCACGGACGAGGCGTGGATGGTGCTGGCGCCTATGGTCCAGGCCGATCCGCCCGCATCGAGGTCCGCGTGGCGTGAGACCCCGGGCCTCTTCGAGGACGGTGGCGGCGAGCGGAGCCCGGCGGCGCCTACCCAACACCGCCGGCTCCTCCCAACGACCATCCGTTCAGTCCGTGTCAATGATCCACGTGCGATCGTCCACCCACTCCGGCCAGTCGTCCGCGTCCTTGAGAACCTTCGAGATCTCGCCTGTCGTCACGTCGAGGACGTAGACGTCTACGTGCCCCGCTCGTCCCTCCGCGGTGTAGGAGATCTTCGTCCCGTCGGGCGACCACCGGGCGCCGAAGACGCCACCCCGCGCCGCGAGGCGTCGGGCATCGGTGCCGTCGGCGTCGGCGAGCCACATGTCTCCGAGGAACGGGTTCTCAGGGGACGGGTTGTACTCGAAGTACATGATCGTCCGTCCGTCCGGCGAGAGGCGACCGCCGATGGCGTCCCGGAGGACCAGCGTTGGCCTTCCGCCTGACGCGGGGACCGACCAGAGGCCCCACGACTGGTTGCCGGTGGGCCGGGTGAAAAAGACCGTCTGGCCGTCGGGGCTGAACGTCGGGCCCGTGACCCAGAGGTCCGAGTAGGCCGGCTCGAGACGCGTCAGCCGTGTCGTCTCTCCGGTCGCCACGTCCACGAGGAAGAGGTCGCCCACCCGCCCGCTCTCTTCGCCGTAGGGTTTTACCTGATACGCGATCTGCGAGCCATCCGGCGAGAACTCCAGATCAAGCGGCGAATCGGGAGAGGTGGTGGCGGTCTCCTCGAGTGCACGGACGTTCGTGCCGTCGATGTTGGCCACGTAGATGACCTGCCTCTCCTCTGCGCCGGTGCCCTCGTACGCGATCATCGTGCCATCGGGGGACACGGCGTCCGAGGACGCGATGCCGGGCACCCGGGTCGCTTTCCTGGTCTCCAGATCGAAGAGGTAGGCGCCCGTTTCCGACGGCAGCGTGGCGGGCTGCCCGGCCTGGTTCGGCTTCCTGCCCCGGTCGGTCATGTCCGACGCATTCAGGACGAACAGCGCGACGCCGACGGCGAGCACGACTGACAGGGCGATCGCTCCGATCCTCCGGTTGCGGGTTACTCGCCGCTGGCGCCTCTCCTGTTCCTCCCACTCGTGGAGGTCGGGCTCGATCTTCCTTGTTGCCATCTCGAACACCTCTTTCAGCTCAGGCACGCGGGCCTCCCAAGGCTCGGAGAACGGCTCGGCCCTGGCTCGCCAGGGCACGGACGGTCGACGCGCGGATCCCGAGGATCCGAGCGGCTTCCTCCGAGCCGTAGCCGTACATGTCGAGCAGGACGAGGGCGGCGCGCTGGCGCGGCGACAGCTGAAGCAGCATTTGCCGGACGTCCTCCCGGAGGTTCACCTCGTCGAACGGGTCGAACGACGGGGCGAGCCCCACCAGCCTCCGCGCGGCCCGGCGTGCGGCGCGCGCCCGCTTCCGGGACCCGTTGAGCGCCACGCGGAACAGGTACGCCCTGGGATCGGCCATCCGGCCGAGCCGGTCCCACCCCTCCCAGAGCTTGAGGAACGCGTCCTGCATCAGATCGGCCGCATCGGCGCGGTTCCCGGTGACGAAGTACAGGAGCTTCAGCAGCCCGGCGTGCTCGTCCGCGAAGAACGCGGCGAAGTCCGGCGGGCCCTCCTGCGCGGCCGGAAGCCGCACGACGTCGCCCTCTGCCTGCATCGCGTGTGAAATCCCGCCCGCGCGCCGAGCGCTTAGGGAAGGCTCAAGAATCCCCCTTCCCATCGGGCCCGCATAGACCCGGCCAGGAATCAATCTTGCTAGGCGGAATTGAGTTTGCCGCCCGTATCGTCCGATCACGGGCGGGGCGCGCGTTCGATCCCAGCATCGCCGAGCAGCTTGCGGATGACGCACATAAGATCCTTGTCGCTGGGGGAGGACACATCTGCCTGGGATGACGTGCTCGCGAACGGTCGTGGCGCTGGGTCCCCATCGTCGGGTCCGTCGGCGCGGTCGCCGGTGGTGTCGGCTTTCGCCGTGTTGCAGGGCGCCCTCGAGAATTCAGCGTCCTCGACAACCATTCTGTGCGGGGAAAGCGGGGTGATGGACACTGTCGCGCGCGTCGGGCGATTCCGCTACGGGCTCGGAATCGTGGTATCGGCGGTTGCCCTGACCTCGAGGGACCGGAAGGCCCGCGGCGGCCAACGACAGCAGCTGAAGTGGCTCGCGACGGCGTGGGGTTTCCTCGCCGTTTCGCTGTTCGCCAGTTTCGTGACCCAAGCGGCTCGCCGCGAGACGTTCGCGCGAGCGGTTCAGCTCTTCACGGGTCAGCCGCTTGCCCTTGAGGGTGGGACATGACGAACGTGAGCGCGCGGCGGATCGCGTGGGGCCTGGTCGCGATCTCATCTGCGCTCGTCGTCGGCTCAGCGGTCCTGGTGGGGTGGGCAGGGGACCCAGCTTCCGACGCCCCGAGGGTCGTCGGTCCGGTCCTCGGAGCGCTCAACACGCTTGGGGCTGGGCTCCTGCTCAGTGGGTTGTTCGGTGCGACCGGGGCGCTGATCGTGAGCCGGTTCCCCTCCAACCTCCTCGGCTGGACGTTCATCGTCAGCGCCCTGACGGTGTCGACGTTGCTCCTCGGCTTGTCCTACGGCTACGCCGGTCTGGTGGCGAGGCCCGGAGCCCTGCCCGCCGCCCGACTCGTGCAGGTGCTCCTCGGCGATGCCCTATGGCTTCCCCTCGTCTCGATTCAGGTAGTGGCCTTGCTTGTGCTGTTCCCGGACGGGCGTCTCGACTCGCCGAGCCGGCGGAGGACCTTCCTGATCGGGGTCGCAGGCGCTGTGATCGGGACAGTCGGAGTCGTCGTGGCCCCCGAGCTGTACGCGATCAAGGTGCCGAACCCGCTCGCGGTCGGGTCGGGGGGGATCAGTGACCTGTTGGGTTTGTTCGGCCTCCTCTTGGTCCTGGGAGCCAGCGTCGCAGCCGGCGTCTCCCTCGTCGGACGGTTCCGCCGCTCCCACGGAGACGAGCGGCAGCAGATGAAATGGTTCGTCTACGCCGCTGGGCTCATGCTCCTCGTCCAGATCCCCGCGAACGCGATGTACACGACTCCCGCGTGGCTCGGCGCCCTTTCCGCGATCACGATCGCTCTGCTGCCCGTGACCGTTGGCGTCGCGATCCTCCGCTACCGCCTCTACGACATCGACTTCGTGATCAACAAAACCGTCGTGTACGGGATCCTCGCCGCGTTCATCACGGTCGTGTTCCTCGCGCTGGTCGTGGGGGTCGGCACGTTGGCCGGCGGGGGGAACACGTTCCTCGCAGCGGTGGCAGCGGCCATCGTGGCGCTCGTCTTCCAGCCGGTCCGCCGCTGGGCGCAGCACCTCGCTAACCGGCTCGTCTACGGCGAGCGTGCGACGCCCTACGAGGTCCTGTCCGGCTTCTCGCAGCGGCTGGCCGAGACGTACTCAGTGGAGGACGTCCTACCGCGGATGGCGCGCGTCCTCGCCGAGGGCGTCGGCGCCGCACGCGTCGCGATCGTCCTTGAGCAAGACGGCCGTCCGAAGGAGTTGTCTGCCTGGCCGGAGGACACAGCGTCCATCGGAGACGAGCGCTCGTTCGAGGTGCGCCACCAGGGAGCGCGACTCGGCGAGATCGAGGTCTCGATGCGACCGCACGAGCTGCTCGACGTCGCCCGGGAGAAGCTCGTCCGCGACGTCGCGGCCGAGGCCGGCCTCGTGCTGCGCAACACCAGCTTGATCGAGGATCTGCGGACATCGCGTGCGAGGCTCGTCGCGGCGCAAGATGAGGAGCGACGGAGGATCGAGCGCAACATCCACGACGGCGCGCAGCAGCAGCTCGTGGCGCTCGCTGTGAAGCTCGGCCTGATCGAGCGTCTCCTGATCGCGGACGCCCAGCAGGCCGGCACGATGCTGGCGGAAGCGAAGGGCGAGACGAATGACGCGCTCGAGACCCTCCGTGACCTCGCCCGCGGGATCTACCCATCGCGGCTGGCCGATGAAGGACTGGGCGCCGCGCTTGAGGCCCAGGCACGGAAGTCCCCGCTGCCGGTCACCGTCGAGGCCGACGGCGTCGGTCGACTCCCGCAGGAGGTTGAGGCGGCGATCTACTTCTCCTGCCTCGAGGCGCTCCAGAACGTCGCGAAGCATGCGGGGGCCTCCGCCGCCTCGATCCGCCTCCGGCGGACCGCCGGGGACATCTCGTTCGAGGTCACCGACGACGGGCGGGGCTTCGACCCGGCCGTAGTCGGGCAGGGCAGCGGGCTCCAAGGGATCGCCGACCGGCTGGCGGCGCTCGGCGGGGAGCTCACGGTGCGGTCGAGAGTCGGCGACGGCACCACCGTCGCAGGGCGCCTCCCGGTGGAAGGGTCGTCGCCGTGACCGCGCGACGCGTGGCGCCGTCTACCCGATGAGCCCGAGGACATCGTGGCTCGCTCGAGGGAAGCGCTACCGCGTGGATCGCGAGCTCGGGCATGCTCGTTAGGGCGAGCGTGATCGCCTCCTGCAACTCCAAGACGCGGTCTTCCCTTCGCAAGTTAAAGACGCTGACCATCGGCATGGCTCCTCCTCCTTCGCGCTGAGGCGTCGTCAGCCACCCAGGGACTTCGTGAAGATGATCATGTCTCGCCGCCACCGTGGTAGTCCGGGTAGACAGCAAACCCGTCAACCATCTTCTCGCGGGGTTGTCCCGAAGCCGAGTGCCGTGTGGAAGGCGAGCGAGTCCGTGTTCCATGGGGCCGTCATCGCCCGCAACTCCGCGCATCCACGTTCGTCGCGTCCCGATCAAACTGCCCGTACAGCGCCCGGCCGAGCCCTCGTCGCTGGTGCGTCACGCGGATGCCGACAAGATGGATTTAGGCGGTCGGCGACGTCTGAGCGTAGAACCCGAACAGGTAGCTTACGATCTTCCCGTCGTCATCAGCGACGGACGTCGTATCCCCAAACTCGTGCACAAGGAACGGGTAGTGGTACGGCTTCGTCCTCCAATCCGGTCTGCTCGACGATCAGAACTGCGGAAACTCGTCGAGGATCGCGAGGAAGTCGTCGTGTGTCGCCTGCGAAACGAGCGACCTGTAGCCTTCGTTGAGTCGTTCATTCCAAAGCATAGGCGGTCTCCTCGCAGAGGGCCGGCTGCACGGGCCAGTGCCGACGGATGGCCTCGTGGAGATCCTCGTTTCCGCCAGGAGGCCGCAGACCGAGCAGACCGGCCCGCTTGATTGGGAGATCAACCTCGTGCCCGTTCGAAAGCCAGATGACTTCGACGGCGAGGTCGCGCGAATCAACGTCGATCTTTGGGAACGGGCGGAGCGTACCAAAGGAGGTGTTGCAGGAACTTGCGACGAGGGTTGCGAAGGCGTTCCAGGCAGTGGCCGGCGAGGATCGGAAAGTCAAGGTCGTGATCCGGCCGTACGACGTCGACACGAGCGGCTGGGTATCGCTGTGAGGCGCCCTACGGCTCCTCCGTTCGAAGTGGCATCGTGAGAAGACCTTCTCGATCGCGCCGTCCGTGAAGCGAATGTCTCGATAGAACTCGGCGAGCGCGAGCAGCGCCCTCGCGAGAGGCCTGAGGGTAGCATCGACCTCTGCCTCGCCCGGTTCCGCGATGGGATCCAGAC
>JBKPHM010000055.1:0-46450 GCA_046729855.1 Actinomycetota bacterium
CCCGAACGCCTGGAGCAGGGACGCGACTCGATCGCGGTGATCGACCGAAGCGGTCAGCCGCAGCGGGATCTCGACGTTCTCTCTAATCGAGAGCTCCTCGACGAGCCCGAACGTCTGCGGCACGACGGCGACGGCGTCCCATCCGGGCACGCCGGGACCGTCGTCGATCCCCGGCCAGGTGACGGTGCCTTCGTCCGGGCGCTCCCATCCCGCAAGGATCGACAGCAGCGTGGTCTTGCCGGAGCCGGACGGTCCGACGAGCACGACCACCTCGCCGCGCGCGATCGAGATCGAGACGCCTGCCAACGCGTGGATCCGCTCGGGACCGCGGCGGTACGTCTTGGTGAGATCGGCCGCCTCCAGGATCAGCTGCGTCACGGGGGGACGATCCTCACCTGATCGTCGTCGACCTCGATCACCGCACGGCGGTCACCGAACAGCCTCAATGCCCTTGGGGGGAGCTGGATGCGGCCCGCCTCGTCGATCACGGACAGCATCCGCTTGTCCATGTTCTCGCCTTCGAGCGCGCCGTGCCGCAGGTGCAGCGTCCGCCCGGCGGAAGCGACGACGTCAGGGTCGTGCGTCGCGATCACGAAGGTCGTGCCCCGCTCGGTCAGCGACCACACGGCCTCGAGCAGACGCTCGCCCGTACCGGAGTCGAGCTCGGCCGTGGGCTCGTCGGCGACGACGACGGCCGGCGCAGCCACGACGGCCTGCGCGAAGGCGACCCGCTGCTGCTCGCTACCCGAGAGCTGGTAGGAGAGGTGGTCGCGCCGGTCCCAGACCCCCAGCGAATCCAGCAGGTCGTCCGCGTCCTTCGCCGCCTGCGTGCGCGCACCCGCTCCACGGACGCGCGCCGCGAGCACGAGGTGCTCGCGGACGGTCATGTACGGGATCAAGTTGTGGCTGGGGCGCTGGAACACGTACCCGACGAGGCGGCGGCGGATCCGCCGCAGGGGGACTCGATCCGTCGCCGTGACGGTGACGTCCCCGATGTCGACCGTCCCTGCAGTCGGCCGGTCGAGCGCCGCGAGGATCCGCAGCAGCGACGACTTCCCGCTGCCGGATGGACCGACGACCGCCGTCACGGTTCCGGCGGAGAACGTCGCGTCGATGCCTTTTGAGCGCGTGTACGTGGCCGGTGGCGGTGCGGTAGATCTTGACGAGGCCCGTGCACATCGCGGCCGCGTCACTCGACAACGCGCATCACCTCCGCGACGTCGGTCCTGTCGGCGCGCCGCTGGACCAGTGCGGCGCCGGCCCACGCGGCGATGACGAGCAGGGCGGCCGTCGTCGCGAGCAACGTGAGCGGAGCGCGGAACAGCGCTACCGACGCGTCGACGGGGCCCGCTTGGACGTCGGCGTTCACCATCAGCGACGCGACGACCGCGAGGCCGCCGCCGATCGTGAAGGAGACGAGCAACAAGCCCGTCAGCTCGAGCGCGATCGAGCCTCGGTGCGCGCTCCTGGACAGACCCATACGTCGGAGCAGGGCGTAGGACGCCTCGGCCTGACGCTGGCGCCCCTGCAGGTACAGGTGCGTGCCGAGAAGGACGACGACGGCCGCGAGCGCTCCGGTGGCCGCGAGGAACCGTAGCATCGAACCGAGCGCGAGGTACGCGGGGGTCGTGCGGAGGTCCTCGGCGGCCGCGGACGAGATGACGGTCGCATCCGAGTGCGGCTCTCCTCGAGGTGGGACGACCGGGCGTCACGCAACCCTATACAGGTGTACGCGACCGCCAGGCCCGCGGTTCCGGACGCCGGGCGGTCCGGAGGCGCCCCGTCACCAGATGCATCGGCCGGCCCCACGGGAGGGTGGCCGAAAGGCCATCCCCCGCATCACGTGCGGAAAGAGACGTATCGCCGTACCGGGCTCATCGCGGCCGCGGCCATACTCGTGGGGTGAGAACCCCCATGAAGCACGTCCGTCGTTCCACTGCCGTGATCGTGGGCGCCGCCCTGATCGTCGCGGGCGCCGGCATCGCCTCGGCCCGCATCATCGGCGGGCCCCCATGGTCGTACGAGCCGGTCGACGCGGACGCGATGCTCGCCGACCCCACGTTCGACCCGAACGTCCTCGTCACCAACGTGACGGCCACGTTCGACGGGCTGAACCTGGACGAGGCCTGCACGGCCGCCGTCATGGGCGACAACGACTTCGGGGCCGCCCCGATCGAGGATGCGGAGCAACTGAACGTCCTGCTCGCCTACGACGCGCTCGCGACGGCCCTCGGATCTGGGCAGACGAGCCACATGGTCCAGTCGACCCGGGTGCTCCTCGAGAAATGCGACGGGTCGAACAAGGGTCTGCAGAACGCGCTCGCCGTCCACATGCGGAACTGGCAGCGGCACTACGACCACGAGATGTGGCTCCGCGAGAAGTTCGCGGAGAAGTGGCCCGACGGCAAGCCGGGCGGCAACCCCCACGTCGCGGCCTCGGACGACACCGAGACCACGGGGACGACCGAGACCGAGAAGGTCCACGGCAACCCGCACGGCGACGACGGGTCGCCGGGCAACGGCAACGCGTTCGGCCACAACAGGTAGCCCGCAGAGACGCCGACGACCCCCGCGGGGGGCCCTCGCGGGGGTCGTGGCACGTCTCGTGGCAGGCTTCGTCGAGCGTCTGGGCGGTGCCGCTACGCGGCCATCAGCTGTTGCTTACGAGACTCCATCTCGGCGCCGAGCGCCTCGAGCGTCTCGCGATCGAAGAGGTCGCGGGCCTGCTTGAACATCTCGCCCTCTTCTTCCTCGATGTGGTGCTCGATGTTCTCCTTCATGACCGTCGCCTTGGCGCCCCACGTCTCATCGTCGAACGGCGTCCGCTCGAGCTCGGCCATAACCATGTCGACGACGTTGTGCTCCTCGTACGCCTCGAGGACGATCTCCTTGGCCTTCGCGTGCTCTTTCAACGCGGGATAGAAGATCTCCTCCTCGATGGCCTCGTGGACCGTGAGCTCCTCCTTGATCTTCAGGAACAGCTCTTCCCGTGTCTTCATGCCTCGCTCCGTCGTGGACTCCAGGCGATCGAGCATCCTCTTGACCTTTTCGTGGTCCTCCCTCAGCAGCTTCAGCGCGTCCACGCGACCTCCTTCGGATTCCGTGCCGACCGGCGGGACGTTTCCGCTGCGGCGCCGGCCCAAACCCGCGGCGCCGCTACAGCTCGGCGTACGGGATGGAGAACGTGTCGCACGCGTCCGGGTTCCCGACCTGGTATCCCGTTCGCAGCCACGTGCGTCGCTGTTCCGAGGATCCGTGCGTCCACGCCTCCGGGTTGATCCGACCCTGAGTGGCCTCCTGGATCCGGTCGTCGCCGACGGCCGCCGCGGCGGTCATGCCCTCTTCGAGATCGCCCGGCTGCAGGACGTCCCTGCTGTTGGCGTCGCGGGCCCACACGCCGGCCAGACAGTCGGCCTGGAGCTCCAGCCGGACCGAGAGCTCGTTGCTCCGCCCCGGGTCGGCACGGCTCGCGCGCGCGACCCGCGCCTCGGTCCCGACGAGGTTCTGCACGTGGTGGGCGATCTCATGTGCGATCACATACGCGATCGCGAAGTCGCCGGGGGCCCCGAACCGTCGCTCGAGCTCCCGGAAGAACGACAGATCGAGGTACACGTACTCGTCCGGGGGGCAGTAGAACGGGCCGGTGCTCGCGGACCCGACCCCGCACGCCGTCGATGTGCGCCCGTCGTACAGGACGATCTTCGCATATCGGTACGGGTCGCCCTCGCGTTGGAAAACCTCGTCCCACGTGATCTGCACGTCGTCGCCGACCGCGTCGACGAAGTTGGCGAGCGAGTCGCCCGGGTTGCGCGTGTCGAGCTGCTCATCGCCGGCCGACCCCGAGCCGAGGATCGGTCCGTCTCCGAGCAGGCAGGCGCCGAAGATCAGCACGACCACGAGCAGCAGGCCGATCCCGATCCCGCCTCCCGCCGGGATCGGGAGCCCGCCGCCGCTTGTGCGCGAGGGGAACCCGAGCCCACCGAACCCGCCGGAGCCCCGGCGGTCGATCGTGCCGCCCGCGCGGCGACGCAGCTTGGGGAGCCTCATGCCGACGGTCTTCCCGGGCACCTCGCGAGCGAAACCGCTCTCTGGCGCCGCCCGCGCCCGAGACCGATCGTCGCGTGGCCACGTCCCCGGATACGCTCCGCACGTGATCCAGGACCAGACGTCCTCGCTGCGTCGCGTATACGTGCGTCCTCCGCGTGGAGAGGACGCGCACGCCTGGCGCGACTACGGCTGGCATGCCGAACCGGATGCCGCGCGCGCGAAGGAGGAACACGAGGCCCTTTGCGCCGAGCTCGAACGGGCCGGTGCCGAGGTGGTCGTCGGAAGCACGCCCGTCGAGGGCGACCCCGATGCGATCTACGCGTACGACCCGGTCCTTGTGACCGACGCCGGCGCTGTCCTGCTCCGTCCGGGCAAGCCCGGACGGAGAGGTGAGCCCGCGGCCGTCGCGGCGGATCTCCGGGCGGCCGGCGTCGACGTGATCGGCGCCCTCGAGGCGCCGGCGATGGCCGAGGGCGGCGACATGTTCTGGCTCGACGCGACCACGCTCGCCGCCGGCCGCGGCTACCGCACCAGCGACGAGGGCATCGAGGCCCTCAGGCGGCTCCTGCCTGAGGTCCGCGTCCTCGCCTTCGACCTACCGCACCAGGCAGGCCCGGGCGCGTGCCTGCACCTTCTGTCGCTCCTCAGCCCGCTCGACGTCGATCTCGCGGTCGCATTCGTACCGCTGCTCCCGGTGCGGCTCGTGCAGGAGCTCGAACGGCGAGCCGTGCGACTTGTCGAGGTTTCGGAGGAGGAGTTCACGACGATGGGCCCGAACGTCCTCGCGCTCGGACCGCGCGTGGCGCTGGCCCTCGACGGCAACCCGCGGACGCGCGCCGCGATGGAGGCGGCCGGTGTCGACGTCCGGACCTACGTCGGCGATGAGATCTCACGCAAGGGCGACGGCGGGCCGACCTGCTTGACGCGCCCGCTCGTGCGAGGCTGAGCGAGCCGCGGTTTCACCCCAGGCAGGCCGGCTCTCCGGCAACCTCGCGACGATGGCGCCGGGGCTTCCGTACACCGATCGCGGCCCGGGTCGCGTACCCCGGGCGGCAGTGCATCGCGTTCGTCGGCCGACGGCGGGTTCTCGATGGTGATGGCCGAGTTCCTCACGGGGACGCGCTGCGCGTTGCCGATCAAGGTGTTCGTCGTGAACAACGCCCTACTCGGCCAGATCCTGTGGAAGCAGATGGTGCTCGGGTTCCCCTAGTACGGCGTCAGATGGGAGAACCCCGCCGACTTCGCGCCGTGGGGCCGAGGCATGCGCCGGCTTCGGTCGCAGGATCGAGTGTCCGGGTGACGGTGACCTCGAGTCCGCCGTCCGAGTCAAGGGATAGCGCTCGCGAGCGGGTCGAACCGGCCGTCGCCCGCGGCACGACCGCCGGGTCCGGGCTCTGAGCTGCGGCGCGCCGACCTCGAGCGTTCCGGGCCTTCTGACCAGGGAGGATGGCCGTCCGACCATGGACCGATGGCACCCGCGCCTCGCTCGGTTGGGGGGTTGCGCCCACCAGATGCAGGTGCCACACTTCTGCCTCAGGCGTCCGAGCTGTGAGGCTCGGCGACGGGCGGCGGCGCGACGCGGGCACGCGCCGCCGTCTCCTTTTCTCTCCTCGCCGGACGTTCGGCGCGGTATGGTGACGGGCGTCCCGGGCGCGTAGCTCAGCGGGAGAGCGCTCGCCTCACACGCGAGAGGCCACAGGTTCGATCCCTGTCGCGCCCACTCCGGAGGCCACCACGAGCTGCATCCCGATGCCCTCGACGAGCGGCAGACGTACGAAAAGGCAGACGGACCCGTAGGTGCCCGCGTCCCACGGGTCCGCCCACATCGTCGGCCACCTCCCCGGAGATGGGGCGGGACCTTCCGACACAACCCTTCCCCAGGGAAGTCCCCCCTCGCACGCCCCGCCAGCGAGTCAGAAGGGCACCTGAAACCGTAACGCGGATCGATGCTCCGCGTAAAGACTTGCTTAGCGGGACGCCCGCCGGCGGGCGGCGCCTTGGAGCGCGGCGGGCGGCGCCTTGGAGCGCCGCGCGACGTCCCGTACCGTAGGTCGGCCGGGGCCCGATGGGGGGAACGCACGATGCAGACGATGGAGCGGACCGACGCTGCCGCACGCGCCATCGGTCTTCGCAAGGTGTACGGCGAGGGCGACGCGGCGGTCGTCGCGCTCGGGGGCGTGGACGTCGAGTTCGCTCGCCGGCGATTCACCGCGATCATGGGCCCGTCCGGGTCGGGCAAGTCGACGCTGCTGCATTGCATGGCGGGCCTCGACGTCCCGACCTCGGGGCAGGTCTTCATCGGAGACGTGGAGCTCACGGCGCTGTCTGAGAAGGAGCTCACGTTGCTACGCCGGAACAGGGTCGGCTTCGTGTTTCAGGCGTACAACCTGATCCCCACGCTGACGGCCGCCGAGAACATCACGCTCCCGCTCGACATCGCGGGCACCAAGCCGGACGCGGCGTGGTTCGACGAGGTCGTCGACACGATCGGGATGCGGTCCCGGCTCGGCCACCGTCCGAGCGAGCTGTCGGGAGGCCAGCAGCAGCGCACGGCCGCGGCGCGTGCGCTCGTGACCAGGCCGGAGATCGTGTACGCCGACGAGCCGACGGGCAACCTCGACTCGCGCTCAGGGACCGAGCTGCTCTCGTTCCTCCGGGATGCGGTCGACGATCACGGGCAGACGATCGTCATGGTGACGCACGACGCGACGGCCGCGAGCCACGCCGACCGTGTGATCTTCCTCGCCGACGGGCTCATCGTCGACGAGATGCCCCAACCGACGACGGAACGGGTGCTCGATCGCCTGAAGCTGTTGGAGGGCTAGATGCTCAGGGCGGCGCTGCGAAGCGTGCTCGCGCGGAAGCTCCGGCTGGTGCACCGGCGTTGCGTTCATCATCGGCGTCGGGTTCATGGCGGGGACCTAGGTCCTGACCGACACGATGACGCGGGCGTTTAACGAGCTCGTCGGGACCGGGTACGAGGGGATCGACGCGCTGGTCCGTCGCTCGAACGCCTTCACGGCGCAGAGCAGCAGCCTCGAGGAGCGGGAATCGATGGGCGAGTCGGTCCTCGAGCAGGTCGCCGCGGCGCCAGACCCGTTCCATGGTGCGGTGGGAGGCCGTCATCGTCTCGGTGATGGGGGCGTTGTTCGGCGTCGTGATCGGCATCGCGTTCGGCTGGCGCTCCAGCAGGCGCTCGCATCCGAGTGGTTCACCGAGCTCGGGGCGGGCCGCGAGGCTGAACGTGCTGCAAGCGATCGCGTACGAGTAGCGGGGGCTCGCGGGACGGCGGCTATCATGGCCGTCCCATGCCGCGGATCACGTTCGCCGACGACGGCACCGTCGAGCTCCCGGAGGGGGAGCCGATCGGTTCGATCCTCCCGCCGGAGGCCGTCGCGGCGCGTGTCGACGGCGAGCTTGTCGACCTGTCCTTCGTCCCGAACGAAGACGCGCCCGCCGAACCCGTCCGAGCCGCCGACGCGGACGGCCTGCACGTCCTGCGGCACTCCACCACGCACGTGATGGCGCAGGCCGTCTGCGACCTATTCCCCGGCGCCCGGTACGCGATCGGGCCCCCGGTCGAGGACGGCTTCTACTACGACTTCGACCTGCCGGACCCCTTGTCCAGCGACGACCTGCCGCGGATCGAGGAGCGGATGCGCGAGATCGTGGCGGCCGATCAGCCCTTCGTGCACGCGTCTGTTTCGCGGGGGGAGGCGCTCCAGCGGTTCGCCGACCAGCCCTACAAACGCGAGATCATCGAGGGGCTCGACGAGAGCGAGGGCGCGTCCCGCGAGGGCGTGTCCGTCTATTCGAACGACGGATGGTCCGACCTGTGTCTTGGCCCGCACGTCGCCTCGACCGGGCGCCTCGGCGCGTTCCGCCTGCTGAAGGTGGCGGGCGCCTACTGGCGCGGCGACGAGACCAAGCCGATGCTCCAGCGGATCTACGGCACCGCGTGGGCGACGCCGGACGACCTCGACGCGTACCTGCTCCGGCTCGACGAGGCCGAGCGGCGCGACCACCGGCGGCTCGGTCGTGAGCTCGACCTGTTCTCATCGCCCGACGAGCTCGGCCCCGGGCTGTGGGTGTGGCATCCCCGCGGCGGGGTCTTCCGCAAGCAGCTCGAGGACTACGTGCGGGATCTGCATCTCGAGCGGGGATACGACCTCGTCCTGACACCCCACATCGCCCGGTCGGTGCTGTGGGAGACGTCCGGCCATCTCGCGAAGTTCGCCGAGAACATGTACCCGCCCATGCGCGACGAGCAGAACGAGTATTACGCCAAGCCGATGAACTGCCCGTTCCACGTGCTCGTGTACAAGTCGCGGACGCGCTCGTACCGCGACCTGCCCATGCGGCTCTCCGAACTCGGGACGATCTACCGTCACGAGAAGGTCGGAACGCTCCACGGCCTCCTTCGGATCAGGGGCGGCACGCAGGATGATTCGCACATCATCTGCACGCAGGACCAGCTGATCGACGAGATCCTGTCGGTGTTCGACCTCACGGTCGAGATCCATCGAACGTTCGGGTTCATCGACCCGGTGGTGCAGCTGTCTACGCTCCCGGGGCAGACGATCGTCGACGAGGAGATGGCCGCTCGCGCAACGGAGGCGCTGAGGAACGCGCTCGACAAGAGCGGCCTGGCGTACGAGCTCGCGGAAGGCGAGGGCGCGTTCTACGGACCGAAGGTCGACTTCCATTTCCGCGACGCGATCGGTCGGCTGTGGCAGCTCACGACCGTGCAGTGCGACTTCGCGCTGCCCGAGCGTTTCCGGATGGAATACGTCGGCGACGACAACCAGAGGCACCGGCCGGTGATGATCCACCGAGCGATCCTCGGGACGCTCGAGCGCTTCACGGGTGTGCTGATCGAGCACTACGCGGGGGCGTTCCCGCTGTGGCTCTCGCCCGAGCATGTCTGGCTCGCACCGGTCGCGGACCGGCACGTCGAGTACGCGCGCTCGCTTGCGGAGCGGTTCAAGACCGCCGAGCTGCGCGCGTTCGTGGATGAAAGCGCCGAGACCGTCGGCAAGAAGGTGCGCGCGGCGCAACTCATGAAAGCCCCCTACACCCTCGTGGTCGGCGACAAGGAGATCCAGTCGGGTCGGCTCACCGTCCGCGACCGCTCGGGCACCGAGACAAAGGACGTCACGATCGAGGTGTTCCTCGAGGCGCTGTCGGCGGAGATCGACACACGCTCGCTCGAGCAGAGCAGCTTCGCGGGATAGGACGCTCGGGTGGACCGGCTCTGGTCGCCGTGGCGGATGGAATACATCGAGTCGGCGAACGACCCGTCCGACGGGTGCATCTTCTGTGACCTGCCGGAGCGCGGCGATGACCGCGACGCCCGGATCCTCGCGCGGACGCCCGGCGCGTTCGCCATCCTCAACACCTATCCGTACAACCCGGGCCACCTCATGATCGCGCCGTTCCGTCATAGCGGCGAGCTCGCCGAGCTGTCCGACGAGGAGGACCGCGACGTCGACGGGTTGCTGCGCCGCTCGGTCGCCGCGCTGCGGAGCGAAATGTCGCCGCAGGGGTTCAACGTCGGGATGAACCTGGGACGCGTCGCCGGCGCTGGGATCCCGGACCACCTTCACTGGCACGTCGTCCCCCGGTGGAACGGCGATACGAACTTCATGCCCGTGATCGGGGAGACCCGCGTGATGCCGGAGCTGCTCGACGAGACATACGACCGGCTCGTCCGCGCGTTTGCGGAGCCCTGACCGGACCGGCATGGAGATCTCGCCCGGGTACGCGGCCGTCGACGGCGGATCGCTGTACTACGAGCGCGCCGGCGAGGGATATCCCGTCGTGCTGATCCACGGGCAGCTCTGGGACCGCCGAATCTGGGAGCCCCAGTTCCTTCCGTTGGCGGCGCGACAGGACGTGGTCCGCTACGACGGTCGCGGACACGGCCGGTCCGACCCGCCCACCGGGCCCTTTTCGCCGCTCGACGACCTCGGACGGCTGATCGACCAGCTCGAGGTCGAGCGGTGTGCGCTCATCGGCCTCGCGAGCGGCGCGGCGCTCGCGATCGACTTCGCGCTGGCGTACCCCCAGGTCGCCGACGCCGTGGTCGCCGCGTCGCCGTTCCTCTCCGGTTACGTCTGGGAGGATCGGGGGATCGACCTCGTGAACGACGAGGTCCGCGCCGCTATCGCCAAGGGTGATCTCGGCGAAGCGATGGCGATCGAGCTCAGCGTGTGGACGCCGCTGGAGGGCGACGCTCAGATGGACGCGTTGATCCGCGACGTTGCGATGGACAACGTCCGGGCCCTCACGATCGACGAGTCGCTCGCCCGGCCCGCGCCGTCCGCTGTCGACCGGCTTTCGGACCTCCAGGCCGCCCTCATCGTGATCGTGGGGGACGAGGACGTCGAGGAGGTGCCGAAGATCGCCGACCTGATCGAGTCCAAGGTCCCGGGGACCCATAAGCGCGTCATCGCGAGCGCGGATCACGCCGTGAACGTCCGCAAGCCGGAGAAGTTCAACCAGCTCGTGCTCGATTTCCTCGCCTTCAGGATGTGACGCGTGGAGCGCGCGTTCCTCATCATCGGCGCGCTCTCGGGCTTCGTCGGAGTCGCGTTCGGCGCATTCGGCTCGCACGCGCTGCGAGCGCGGCTCACGCCCGAGCGGCTCGTGCACTTCGAGACGGGCGTCCGCTACCAGCTCTGGCACAGCCTGGCGCTGTTCGCCGCGGCCTTCGTCCACGGAGTCGTGCACCCTTGGGGATGGTATGCGGGTCCCATCGCGCCGCTCGTCCTGATCCAGCGCAGTCCCGCCGCCGTGATCGCCGGGTGGCTGTTCATCGCAGGTATCGCGCTCTTCTCGGGAAGCCTGTACGCGCTCGCTCTCACGGCGAACCAGCGATGGGGCGTCGTGACCCCATTCGGCGGCGGGTGCTTCTTGCTCGGGTGGCTCGCGCTGGCGTGGGCGGCGCTGGCGATCTGAGCGCGGCTACTTCTTCTGGGCTTCTTCCTTGGCCTTCTGCGTATCGGCGATGATCCGCCCCGCGAGGTGGGCGGGGACCTCCTCGTAGTGCGAGAAGCGCATCGAGAACGCGCCGCGGCCGCCCGTCAGCGACCGCAGGTCGATCGCGTAGCGCGCGACCTCCGCCTGGGGGACCAGCGCTCTCACGCGCTGCTTGCCGGCGCCGGCCGACTCCATACCCTGGATCTTCGCCCGCCTGGAATTGAGATCGCCCATGATGTCGCCCGTGTAGTCGTCGGGCACCACGATCTCCGTCTCGACGATCGGCTCGAGCAGCGCGACGCCCGCCGCCTGTGCGGCCTCCTTTAGCGCGAGCGCGCCGGCGATCTGGAACGCCATGTCGGACGAGTCGACCGGGTGGAACTTCCCATCGAGAAGCGTGCATCGGATGTCGACCATCGGGTTGCCCGACAGCGCGCCGTCGCTCATCGCCCTGACGACGCCCTTCTCGACCGACGGGATGAATTGGTTGGGGATCGCGCCGCCGAAGATCTTGTCGACGAACTCGAAGCCGTCGCCGCGGGGGAGCGGTTCGATCTCGATCGTGCAGATCGCGTACTGACCGTGCCCGCCCGTCTGCTTCACGTGACGGCCCATCGCCTTGCCGGGCTTCTTGATCGTCTCGCGATAGGCGATCTTGGCCGGCGCCGTGGAGACCTCGACTCCGAACTTGCGCTTCATCCGCTCGATCTGGACGTCGAGGTGCGCCTCGCCCATCCCGTACATCACGGTCTCGTGCGTCTCGTCCGAGCGCTCGACGCGGAGCGTCGGATCCTCCTCCCGCAGCCGCGACAGCGCCGTCGACAGCTTGTCCTCGTCGCCCTTGGTCTTGGGTGCGATCGCGAAGGCAAGCAGCGGCTGGGGCATCTCGGCGGGCGGGACGTGGACAGGCTCGTCCTTGGTCGAGAACGTGTCGCCCGTCGCCGTGTGCGACAGTTTGGCAACGGCGCCGATGTCGCCGGCCGGGACTTCCGACACCGTGTCGTGTTCCTTGCCCCGGAGCGTGAACAGCTGCCCGATTCGCTCCTCGGTCGCCTTCGTCGCGTTGTGGACGGCCGAGTCCGGGCGCATGCGGCCCGAGAACACGCGGAACAGCGTGATGTGGCCGACGTACGGGTCGGAGATCGTCTTGAAGACCAGGGCCGCGAGCGGCTGGTTCGGGTCGCACGAACGCCGCTGCGCGTCGCCCGACCTCGACACGACGGTGGTCTCGCCGCGGTCCGCGGGCGAGGGGAACTCGTCCGCGATGAACTGGAGCAGACGGTCGACGCCGATCGGCTTCGCAGCCGCCGCGACGAACACCGGGGCGATGCGGGCCTCCGCGAACCCGTTCTTGACGCCATGGAGGATCTCGTCCTCGGAGAGCTCACCCTCCTCGAGGTACTTCTCGATCAATGCGTCGTCCGACTCCGCGACCGCCTCCATCAGTTTCTCGCGGTACGGGTCCGCCTTGCCGGAGATGTCGTCGGGCCATTCGCCCTCGGTCGCCTTCGGGCCGCCGCGGTAGGCCTTGCGCGTTAGGAGGTCGGCGGTGCCCTCGAACTCGTGCTCCTCTCCGAGCGGCAGCTCCATCGGCGCGACCTGCGTCCCGAACGACTGGACGAGCTGGTCGAGGGTGCGCTCGAAGGACGCGCGCTCACGGTCGAGCTTGTTGATCACGATCGCTCGCGGCAGGCCGGCCTCGACGGCGAGCTCCCATGCGACTTCGGTCTGGACCTCGACGCCGTCGACGGCCGACACGACGAGCAGGACCGCGTCCACCGCGCGGATCGCAGAGCGCACGTCGCCGATGAAGTCCGCGTACCCCGGCGCGTCCAACACGTTCACCTTGACGTCGCCCCAGTCGACGGGCGCCATCGCCAGGGAGACGCTGATGCCCTTCTTCGTCTCCTCGGGCTCGAAGTCCGAGACGGTGTTGCCGTCCTCGACCGTGCCCATCCGGGTGATCGCCCCGGAGGTGAACATCATCGCCTCGAGGAGCGTGGTCTTGCCCGCGCCGCCGTGGCCGACGAGCAAGACGTTGCGGATGTGGGGCGCATCGTAGGTCTTCATCGGTCTCCGTTCGGGTGTGCCGAGAGCTGCGCTCGGATGCCGGAACCCGGCATTCTAGCGCCGGCCCTGCCGCCGTCCGGGGGCGACCGCGGCCGGTGATACGCTCCGCGCGGTGTCGGCCATCGACGTCTCCGATCGCAGGGGTCGTTGGACCGCGCGCGCGGCCTCGGTGGCCGGCGCGGCGACCGCGATCGGCGCCGCCGTCGCCATCGCCCGGCGCGAGGACCTGATCGCCGCCTCACTCGTCGTGGCCTCGGGGATCCTCCTGCTCGTCGGCGCCGTCCTCGCCCACGGCGCTACCTTCCTGCTGGAGCGGACGCTGGACTCCTTCGCCGATCGCGTCTTCGACGGGGCGGTGCTCGGTACCGTCGCCTGGGTCGAGCGAGCGGACGGGCACCCGTCGGCGTCGGCCGGGGCACTCGTCTCGCTGGCCGCAGGCTTCCTCGGCAGCTACGTCCGAGCGCGGGGGAACTCGCTTGCATATCGGCTCGAGGAGAGCGCCGTGACGCGTGCGATCCGCTACGCCCTCGTGGCCGCGGCGCTCGCGGCCGGGTCGCCGGCCTGGCTCCTGTGGGCGTTGGCCGTGTTCCTCCTGCTCGCCGCGACCGTGCGCGTGAGCCAGGTCGCGAAGGAGGAGCGGGCTTGACCCAGACCGCTGTGGCGACGCCGGGGGCCGAAGGCGAGACCCTGCGGTTGCGGCTCGCGTACTGGGGCTATCGGGCGGCCGAGGTCCTCGCGATGGCGCTCCCCGACGGACTCGGCCGACGGCTGTTCCGACTGCTCGGCGGCGCGGCCTACCACGCGCTCCCCGGCGTCCGCGACACCGTCGCGCGGAACCTCGCGCGCGTGCTCGGGGTCGAGCCGTCCTCGTCGGCGGCGCGGGCCGCCACGCGCGAGGCGTTCGATCTGTACGCGCGGTACTGGTTCGACACGTTCCGCGTCCGCGTGATGTCACGCGAGGAGGTCGAACGGCTCACGAGCGTGATCGGAACTGAGCACATCGACGCAGCGCTGGCGGCGCGCCGCGGGTGCATCGCCGTGATCCCACACATGGGCAACTGGGATGTCGCCGGGCACTGGCTCGCGACCCACGGGTACCCGACGGCCGCCGTGGCCGAGGAGCTTCGTCCGCGACGCCTGTTCGAGCTGTTCCTGCGGCATCGTGAGGCCCTCGGGATGCGGATCATCGGGCTCGCATCCGACCGGCACGTCGGACAGGAGCTCGCGGGGCTCCTCGCGTCGAACTGGCTCGTGGGGCTCGTCGCCGACCGGGACCTGGGCCGTCGCGGCATCGAGGTGCAGATGTTCGGCGCGCCGAGACGCCTGCCAGCCGGCCCGGCGTTGCTGTCGATCTCGTCTGGGGCCCCCCTGCTGGTCTGCTCGACGACGACGACCACGGACGGGTGGGAGGTGGAGATCGGTCCGCCGCTCGCGTTCGCGTCGACGGGGGACAAGCGAGCCGACGTCACGGCACTGACCCAGCAGATGGCGCGTGCGTTCGAACGGACGATCGCCGCGCACCCGACCGACTGGCACATGTTCCAGCCGGCGTGGGAGTCGTGAGGATCGCCCTCGTCTGCCCCTATGACTGGGCGGCGCCGGGCGGCGTCCAGGTGCACGTCCGTGAGCTCGGGGAACGGCTCCGCTCGCGGGGCCACGAGGTCCTCGGGCTCTCTCCCGCGAGCGCGCGACCGACCCAGCCGTGGGTGCGGTCCGTCGGCGGGCCCATCCGCGTCGCGTACGGCGGCACCGCGGCCCCGATATCGCCCTGGCCGTCGACGCGTCGGCGCGTCCGTGCGGCGATCGGGCGCTTCGGCCCGGAGGTCGTCCACGTCCACGAGCCATTCGCGCCGAGCGCGGCGCTGTTCGCGCTGTCCGCCGGCCCGCCGGTCGTGGCGACGTTCCACTCGGGCCTCGACCGGTCGATCCTGTACGACGCGGTGGCGCCGGCGCTCCGCCGGGCCGCTTGGCGCATCGCCGTGCGGATCGCGGTTTCCGAGCGAGCGGCCGAGGTCGCCCGGCGGCGGGTCGGCGGATCGTTCGAGATCGTCCCGGACGGCGTCGACGTCCAGCGCTTCGCCCGGGCCTCCCCGGCAGGGCTGCCGGGCAACGGGCGCAGGCTCCTGTTCGTCGGGCGCCTGCACGCCCGCAAGGGGTTCCCAGTGCTCGTCGACGCGTTCGCGCGACTCGCGACGGCTCACGCGGACCTTGGCCTGACCGTGGTCGGCGACGGCGGTCAGCGAACCGCTCTCGAGCGCCTGCCCACCGCCGTTCGTTCTCGCGTCTCCATGCTCGGCCCGATCTCCAACGACCGGCTGCCGCCGATCCATGCCGCCTGCGACGTCTTCGTCGCCCCGAACACCGGTGGCGAGAGCTTCGGCGTGGTCCTGGTGGAGGCGATGGCGGCAGGGCTGCCGGTCGTCGCATCGAGGATCGGGGGGTTCGACGAGGTCGTCCGGAACGGTGTCGACGGTCTCCTGGTGCCGCCCGGTGACCCGGCCGCGCTCGCCTCGGCCCTCGACCAGGTGCTCCGGGACGCGGATCTCGCGGAGCGGCTCTCAGCGGCGGGCCGAGCCCGCGCGAGCGACTTCTCGTGGGAGACGGTCGTGCCCAGGTTGGAGGCGCTCTACGAGCGAGCCCGCGCACCGGCCGTTCGCTAGCATGCAGCCGTGAGCGCCGGCTGGATCGTCCTTGGGATCGTCGCGCTGATCCTCCTCGTCGGCGTGCTCCTGTTCAACCGGCTCGTCTCGCTGCGCAACCGCGTCGACAACGGGTGGTCGCAGATCGACGTGCAGCTGCGCCGCCGCTACGACCTGATCCCGAACCTGGTAGCGACGGTCAAGGGATACGCTGCGCACGAACGGGAGCTGTTCGAGAACGTGACCGAGGCTCGTGCGCGCGCGATCGACGCGTCCGGCGTGGGCGACCAGGCGCACGCGGAAAACCAGGTGACGGCGGGACTGCGCCGCCTGATGGCGGTCGCCGAGGCCTATCCCGAGCTGCGCGCGAGCGAGAACTTCCTGGCGTTGCAGGAGGAGCTGACCGGGACGGAGTCGAAGATCGCGTACGCGCGCCAGTTCTACAACGACCAGGTGATGCGGCTCAACACATCGATCGGCTCGTTCCCGTCGAACCTGATCGCCCGGGCGTTCGGCTTCAGGCCTCGCGAGTTCTTCGACATCGAGGACCCGGTCCGCGGGCCGGTCGGCGTCGACCTGTCGTAGCCGCCCGTGTACGAGCAGATCGCGGCGAACCGGTGGAAGAGCATCGCGCTCGTCGTCGGTGCCTTCGTGCTGCTCGGTGCGGTCGGCTACGCGATCGGCGTGATCACGGAGTTCGGGCCGGCCGGCGTGGTGATCGGCCTGGTGATCGCCGCGTTCATGTCGATCGGGTCGTACTTCTACGGCGACCGGGTCGTCCTGGCGTCGGCGCGCGCCAGGGAGGTGACGCCGGACGAGGAGCCTCGGCTTCACAACATCGTCGAAGGACTCGCGATCGCGGCCGGGATCCCCAAGCCGAGGGTCTACGTCCGCCCCGAGCAGGCGCCGAACGCGTTCGCCACCGGGCGCGACCCCGAACATTCCCACGTCGCCGTCACACGCGGGCTGCTCGACACGATGAACCGCGTCGAGCTCGAGGGAGTCATCGCCCACGAACTCTCGCACGTCCTGGACCGAGACATCCTGCTCGGCACGATCGTCGCGACGCTCGTCGGCGCCGTCGTCCTGATGTCGGAGTTCTTCATGCGCACGTGGTGGTGGGGCGGCCTCGGAGGCCGCCGCGGGGACGACCGCGGCGGCGGGCCCGCGACCGCGATCATCTTCATGCTGGGGTTCGTGCTGCTGATCCTCGCCCCCCTGTTCGGCCAGCTGATCCGGCTCGCCGTGTCGCGCCAGCGCGAGTACCTGGCCGACGCGCAGGGGGCGATGCTCACCCGGTATCCGCCCGGCCTTGCGAGCGCGCTCCGCAAGATCGGCGCGTCGTCCCAGGCCATGCGTTCGGCGAACAACGCCACCGCGCACCTGTGGCTCGCCCAGCCGTCCCGCATCGAAGGCGATCGCGTCTCCACGATGGAGCGCGTCTTCTCGACCCACCCGCCGATCGCGGAGCGGATCCGCCGCCTCGAGGAGATGTAGGGCAGCGGGCGTCGGGTGCCGGGCGCAGGCCGAGCGGTAGACTGAGCTGCGCGGACACGTTCGTGAGGAGGACACCCGTGGAACGCGAGACCGGCACGTTCCGTGTCAAGTCCGGCCTGGCCGAGATGCTCAAGGGCGGCGTCATCATGGACGTGACGAACGCCGAGCAGGCCAAGATCGCCGAGGACGCGGGCGCGGTCGCCGTCATGGCGCTCGAGCGGGTCCCCGCCGACATCCGCAAGGAGGGAGGGGTCGCGCGGATGGCCGACGCGACCAAGGTCGAGGAGATCGTGAACGAGGTCTCGATCCCCGTCATGGCCAAGGCCAGGATCGGTCACTTCGTCGAGGCGCAGATCCTGCAGGCGCTCGGCGTGGACTACGTCGACGAGAGCGAGGTGCTCACTCCGGCCGACGAAGAGCACCACATCGACAAGTGGGCCTTCACGGTCCCGTTCGTCTGCGGCGCGCGGAACCTCGGCGAGGCGCTGCGCCGGATCGCCGAGGGCGCCGCGATGATCCGAACGAAGGGCGAGGCCGGCACGGGCAACGTCGTCGAGGCCGTCCGTCACCAGCGGACGATCCTCAAGGAGATCGGATGGCTCGAGAGCCTCCGTCCCGAGCAGTTCGTGAGCGCGGCGAAGGACCTCGGCGCACCCGTGGAGCTGGTCCGGATCGTCGCCGAGCATGGCAGGCTGCCGGTCGTGAACTTCGCCGCCGGCGGGATCGCGACGCCTGCCGACGCGGCCCTGATGATGCAGCTTGGCGTCGACGGGGTCTTCGTCGGCTCGGGCATCTTCAAGTCCGAGGACCCTGCCACCCGCGCCCGCGCGATCGTCGAGGCGACGACGCACTTCCAGGCCCCCGACGTCCTCGCGAAGGTCTCGCGCGGGCTGGGCGAGCCGATGCACGGCATCGACATCAAGGAGCTCGGCGAGGAAGGCCTGCTCCAGGTCCGAGGCTGGTGAGCGCGACCGGCCGTCAGTCCGCCGCGACGGGTCGTCACCTCGCGAGGACCGGTCGTCACCCCGTTGCTGCGAGCACCGTTCGATCGTCGGTTCCGCGCGGCGGGCCCGGACCTGTTCGGTGGCGACGACCGTCTGGTTGGAACCACCGGAGAGTGCCCGATTCCTCACGCCTCACGACCCATCCGTACTCGTGCACGAGCTTGTGGTGGAACGAGCGCAGCAGCAGCAGGTTGTCGAGGTCCGTTCGACCGCCGTGACGCCACCACACGATGTGGTGTGCCTGGGTGAACCGATCTAGAGCCAGCGCGCCATGTCGCGGGGTCCCTGATCCCGGCAGGCCTCGCGGCGGTCGGCTTCGCCGATGAGCTCGAACAACGTCTTGGCCGAACCCGACATGCGAGCGTGCATCGCGTCCATGCGGTGGATCAGCTCGTCGTTCGCGGCCTGTGCGCTCAGGTACACACGAGGCCATGGGATGCGTGTTCGCTCGTCTGTGAGGTGCGTCACACTCGGCCGAAGTTCGGCGATCTCGTGGCGCCTATCATTGGATGCGATGAAGGCGGGCGTCCTCGCATTGCAGGGTGACTTCCGCGAGCACGGTCGTGTGCTCGCGGATCTGGGCGCGTCTGCGGTCGAGGTGCGCACGCCCGAGGATCTGTCTCGTGTGGACGTCCTCGTGATCCCGGGCGGCGAGTCGACCGCGATCGGCAAGCTCGCGCACGGCGCCGGCCTGGTCGAACCGATCCGGGAGCGCGCCGCGCAGGGGATGCCGATGCTCGGCACGTGCGCCGGAATGATCGTGATGGCCCGGCGCGTGGACGGTGGCGAGCCGCTGCTCGGCGTGATGGACATCCGTGTCGAGCGCAACGCTTACGGGCGCCAGGTCGACTCCTTCGAGACGGACCTGGACGTCGAGGGCATCGACCGGCCGATCCGCGGCGTCTTCATTCGCGCCCCGGTCGTTCGCGAGACCGGCGGCGAGGTTCGCGTGCTGGCCCGTCACGAGAGCGTCCCGGTCGTGCTGGAGCAGGGACGGTTGGTCGTCGCGTCCTTCCATCCCGAGCTCGTCCGAGAGCCGGCGTTGCACGAGTACGTCCTGTCGAAGGCCTGAGGAGCGGGGGAAGCGATGTCCGGTCACTCCAAGTGGAGCACGATCAAGCGCAGGAAGGGCGCCGCGGACGCACGGCGCAGCAACATGTTCGCCAAGCTCCTGCGCGCGGTCGAGGTCGCCGCGCGCGAGGGGGGCGGCAACGTCGAGGGCAACATGACGCTCGCCTCCGCGGTCGAGAAGGCCCGCGACGCCTCGGTCCCGAACGAGAACATCGACCGCGCCATCAAGCGCGGCACGGGTGAGATCGACGGTGGCGCGAGGTACGAGGAGGTCACGTACGAGGGCTACGGACCTGGGGGCGTGGCGGTGTTCGTCGAGTGCCTGACGGACAACCGCAACCGGACCGCCCAGGACATCCGGCACGCGTTCACGCGTAACGGCGGCAATCTCGGCGAGTCGGGCAGCACGGCCTGGATGTTCTCGCGCAAGGGGCTCGTCCAGGTCGAGAGGGAGCAGGCGCCCGACGAGGAGCGCGTGCTCGAGATCGTGCTCGAGGCCGGCGCCGAGGACCTCGTCGACGCCGGCAGCACGTGGGAGGTCCGGACGGAGCCGGTTGCGCTCACCGCGGTGCGCGACGCACTGACCGGATCGGGAGTCTCTGTGGTCTCGGCCGAGCTCACGATGTTGCCGCAGAGCGCGGTCCACGTCGAGGGCGGACAGGCGCGGCAGGTGCTCGCCCTCATGGAGGCCCTCGAGGATCTGGACGACGTGCAGAACGTCTACGCGAACTTCGACATTCCTGACGAGGTCCTGGCGCAGGTCGGCTGACCGGCCACCCCCTGACCTCCACCGGCCACAGCGACGACCCTACGACCGCGGCGGACGATCGCGTGTGGATGTTTGCCCGGCCCGGTGGGCGAGCCTAGACTGAACAGGTGTTCGAATCCGTGGTGCTCGGCGTGGATCCCGGCGTCGCCTCGATCGGCCTCGCGGCTGTCGTTCGCGCCTCGGACGGCACGAGGGTGCTGTGGTCGGACACCCTGCGGACGCCGGCACACAACACGGAGCCGGGTCGGCTGCGGGCGTTGCACGACGCCGTCGGAACCGCGATCGCGACGCATCGCCCGGCCGCGGTCGCGCTGGAGCGAGTGATGTGGGGGCGGAACCGGACCAGCGCGCTGTCCGTCGCCCGCGCCACCGGCGTGATCATGCTCGCCGCCGCGGAAGCGAGCGTGCCCGTCGAGGAGTACGCGCCGCTCGAGGTGAAGATGGCCACGACCGGGATCGGCAACGCCGACAAGGAACAGGTGCGGACCTCGCTCGTGCGAACGCTGCGGATCGCCCGCGTCCCACGCCAGGCCGATGCCGCCGACGCCGTGGCCGTCGCGGTGTGCCACCTCCACCAGGCGCGGCTCCGCCGCGCCGCTCGCCTCGCGGGCGTCCGGTGATCGCCTACCTCGACGGCGAGGTCGTCGAGCGCACGCCCGGTCGGGTCGTGATCTCGGTGGGTGGCGTCGGCTACGACGTCGCGGTGCCGGCGACCACGGCCGCGGCCCTTCCGTCGGTCGGCCGGCGGGCCCGCCTGTTCACGCGGCTGCACGTCCGCGACGACGCGATGCTGCTGTTCGGCTTCTCGTCGCACGACGAGCGCGCGCTGTTCGACCTTCTCGTGATGGTGACCGGCGTCGGCCCGAAGGTCGCGTTGTCGTTCCTGTCGGTCCTCGAGCCGGAGGCGCTCCGCCGGGCGGTGGTCTCCGGGGACGTCGCGGCGCTGACGCTCGTCCCAGGTGTCGGCCGAAAGCTGGCCCAGCGTGTCCTGGTCGAGCTGCGCGATCGCGTCGGCGGGGAAGGGTTCCCCGCGGAGGGTCCGCTCGCCGACGTGCGGGAGGCGTTGCTCGCGCTCGGGCTTACCCCGCAGGAGGCGATTGACGCGATGGCGCCACTCCGTGCGAACGGCGACGCGTCGCCGGAGGAACTGCTCCGCGAGGCGCTGCAGCACGTTGGCAGGGGGTAGGGTGGCGCCGTGACGTCCCGGAACGACCGCCTCGAGCACGACGACGGCCTCGAGCACGACGACCGACTCGTCGACGTCGAGCTCTCGCCCGAGGAACGCGAGTTCGACGCCGCTCTGCGCCCCCGGTCGCTCGATGAGTTCGTGGGCCAGGACCGTGTCAAGGAGCAGCTCGGACTGCTGATCGATGGCGCCCGGGCGCGAGGCGAGAGCCTCGACCACGTCCTGTTCTCGGGCCCGCCTGGTCTCGGCAAGACGACGCTGGCCGGCATCGTCGCCAACGAGGTCGGCGTCGGTTTCCGGCCGACCTCGGGGCCCGCGCTCGACCGCCCCGGCGACCTCGCGGCCATCCTGACGAACCTCGAGAAGGGCGACGTCCTGTTCGTTGACGAGATCCACCGGATGCCGCGCGCCGTCGAGGAGGTCCTGTACCCGGCGCTCGAGGACTTCAAGCTGGACGTGGTGCTCGGCAAGGGGCCGAGCGCCAGGAGCATCCGGCTGGACCTGCCACGGTTCACGCTCATCGCGGCGACGACGCGGCCGGGGCGCATCACACTGCCGTTGCGTGAGCGGTTCGGGTTCTCGCCGCGGCTGGACTACTATTCGCGCGAGGATCTCGCCAGGATCGTCCACCGTTCGGCCGGGATCCTCGAGGTACACGTGGATGCGGAGGGCGCCGCCGAGATCGCCCGGCGCGCCCGCGGCACGCCGCGCGTCGCGAACCGACTGCTGCGCCGGGTCCGCGACTACGCCCAGGTCCGGCGCGACGGGGTCGTGACGACCGAGGTGGCCCGCGCGGGCCTGGAGCTGTTCGAGGTCGACGACGAGGGGCTGGACAAGGTCGACGTGGCGATCCTGTCGGCCGTGCTGGAGCGGTTCGGCGGAGGACCCGTCGGGCTGTCCACGCTCGCGGCCGCCGTGGGGGAGGAGGCCGACACGATCGAGGACGTCTACGAGCCGTACCTGCTCCAGCTCGGCTTCCTGAAGCGCACACCCCGCGGCCGCCTGGCGACCGAGCGCGCCATGCGCCACCTCGGCGTCACCGCGGAGGGCGCGCTCCCGCTGTCCTGACCCGCGGGTCCGGTTCGGGCCGCGCGGTAGCCTGTATGCTGCGCGTTCGCGCAACGCACCAGAACGAAAGAGGCACCTCGATGATCGATCTCCTCGCGCAGGCCGGGGGGGACCAGGCCGGCGGCTCCCTCGTGTCGCTGTTGCTCCCGCTCGTGCTGATGGGTGGCATCTTCTACTTCCTGTTGATCCGCCCACAGCGGGCGCGGCAGCGGCAGCAGCAAGCACTGATGTCCGCGCTCGAGGTGGGTGACGAGGTGATGACGGCCGGAGGGATCTTCGGACGCGTCACCGCCATCGACGCGGACGAGGACATCGTGACGGTCGAGCTGGCGCCCGGCACGCAGGTGCGCATGCTCCGGCGCGCGATCGCGCAACGCCTGGTCGACGAAGAAGACGACCTCGACGACGAGCTGCCCGACGAGGAGGCCGGCTCCCGGCCGTGAACGAGACGGCAAAGCCGATCTCCGCCCGCGCGATGGGCGCCGCCGCGTCCGGAACCGTCGCGCCGGCCGTCGAGCCTCACACCCCAGAGGCCGTTACGCTCGAGGTCATCCAGGCGAACCCGGAGCTGTCCTCGTTCATCGCGGCGGCCGACCGGGTGATGGAGGCGCTCGGCTACACCGAGCACGGGTTCCGGCACGCCAACCTCACGGCGCGCATCGCGTTCAATGTCCTGACGCGCGCTGGGTTCGACGAGCACACGGCCAACCTGGGGTCCGTGGCCGGGTACCTGCACGACGTCGGCAACATGGTGTCGCGGGAGATGCACGGCCAGACCGGCGCGGTGCTCGTGTACGAGGCGCTCAGGTTGGAGGTGCCAACGGCCGACCTGGCGACGATCGTCGCGGCGATCGCGAACCACGAGGAGCCGAACGGCGCGGCCGTCTCGCCGGCGGCCGCCGCCGTGATCCTCGCCGACAAGTCGGATGTGCATCGAAGCCGCGTCCGCAAGTCGGGACAGCCACAGTTCGACATCCACGACCGCGTCAACTTCGCCGCGGAGCAGTCCTTCCTCCGCGTCGACTCGGCCGCGAAGACGGTGACGTTGGAGCTCACGATCGACACGGAGATCAGCCAGGTGATGGAGTACTTCGAGATCTTCCTAGGTCGCATGCAGATGTGCCGGAAGGCCGCCGGCGTCCTCGACTGTCGGTTCAAGCTGACGATCAATGGGGCCGAGCTCGCGTGAGGCGGACGCGCGCCCTGTGGGTGTCGATCGGGTTCGTCGGCCTGCTCGTGGTGGCATCGATCGGGTCGTTCGTCCTGGGGACCAGGCCCGTCCTCGGGCTCGATCTCGAGGGCGGGGTCTCGGTGATCCTGCAGGCACCCGAGGGGACCAGCCGCGACGTGATGGAGCGGGCGCTGGAGAACATCCGGACCCGCGTGGACGCCTTCGGCGTGGGCGAGCCGATCCTCTACCTGTCGGGCACCAACATCGAGGTACAGATCCCGGGCCTGGCGCGAGGCGAGATACAGCAACGGCGACACGAGCAGTTCTGTCTGATCGGGGAGGACGCCGAGAGCTTCGGCTGCTTCGACGAGGAGGACGCTGCCACGAAGGCCCTCGAGTCCGCGTCCGTGGACCGGTTCGTCACGTCGGCGTGCCTGAGCGGCGGCCCGTTCGACGAGGACAGCCCGCGTTGCTTCGCCACCGAGAAGCAGGCGAACGACGCCCTCGACGCGATCGCGGTCGAGAAGCAGGAGGACGAGTTCTGCCTGACCGGCACCGGCCTCGAGCAGGATCCCTGCTTCCCCACGCGAGACGAGGCGGACGACAAGCTCGCGCAGGTCACGGTCGACCTCCGTGAGGAGTACTGCCTGAGCGGGACGGAGGGCGCCACCCTGGAGGGCGAGACGGGCCCCGCGTGCTTCGGCTCGATGGACGCGGCCGAGGAGGTGCTCGCGTCGATCTCCGTCCGTCGGCTCGCGCAGGAGTTTTGCGTGGTCAGCTCCGCCGGGCGGAACCTGGGGTGCTACCTGAACCGGGACGACGCCGAGTCCCAGCTACAGGAGACTGGGCAGGAGCGGCTCCTGCAAGTGATCGGAACGACCGCCCGCCTCGAGCAGCGCCAGGTTCTCGAGATCCTCGCGCCGGGTTCCCCCGCGTACGAGGCGACTCCGGTGACGTGCGGAGAGCCGACCGAACGCGACACGCAGGCGTGCTCGTTCGAGGCGCTCCGCGACCAGGACGTCGTGTTCCTTGGCGCCGACGGCCAGACGAAGTACCGGTTGGGACCGGTCGAGTTCACGGGGGAGGCGATCAAGCGTGCCACCGCCGTGTACGGGTCCGCGTCGCAGGGCCAGGCCCCGGGGTGGCGGATCGACTTCCAGCTCACGCCAGAGGGAACGGAGACCGTCGCCGACGTCACGACCAGGCTGGTGCAGCAGCAGCTCGCGATCGTGGTCGACGAGGTGGTCATCTCGGCGCCGACGGTGCAGGACCCCATCACCGGCGGGGCGGGCGTGATCACCGGCAGCTTCACCAAGCAGCGGGCGCAGGACCTCGCGACCCAGCTGAACGCGGGCGCCCTGCCCGTGAACCTCCAGCAGCAGCAGGTGCAGACGGTCAGCCCAACCCTCGGCGCGGAGTCGCTGCGTCAGGCGGTCTGGGCCGGGATCGGGGGCCTCGTGCTCCTCGCGCTGTACCTGCTCTTCTATTACCGGCTGCTCGGGGTCGTGGCATGGTTCGGGATGGCCATCTGGGCGATCCTCGCGATCTCGCTCGTCGGCGTCGCCGGGCTCGCGTTCGGCTACAGCCTGACCCTCGCCGGCGTCGCTGGTCTCGTGATCTCGCTGGGTGTGACCGCCGACTCGTACATCGTCTTCTTCGAACGCTTGAAGGACGAGGTCCGGAACGGCCGCACCCCGAGGTCGGCCGTGCAGCCCGCGTTCTCGCGTGCGTTCAGGACGATCATCGCGGCGGACACCGTCACGGCCATCGCCGCGATCGTGCTCTACGTCACCGCGATCAGCTCGGTCCGCGGGTTCGCGCTCACGCTCGGTGTGTCGGTGGTGCTCGACCTGTTCGTCGTGTGGTTCTTCAAGCGGCCGACCGCCTTCCTGATCGCTCGGAGCGAACGCCTCGTGAACCTCCCCGGCTTCGGCCTCACGAGCGGCGTCGCCGCCGACCGCCTTCCCGGCGAGGCGGCGCCTGTTGTGGCGGGGGCGTCGAAGTGAACGTCCGCGAGGCCATCGCGACGTTCCGCGGGCACCGCGAGCCGCGCTTCAGGCTGATGCAGCATCGACGGTGGTGGTTCGCGCTCTCGGGCGCCGCCATCGCGGTGTCGCTCCTCGGGCTGGTCGTGCGGGACCTCAACCTGTCGATCGACTTCGAGGGCGGATCGCAGCTCACGTACGCCGACGAGACGGGCGTCACCGCGGACGACGTCCGGGATGTGCTCGAGAACGATCCCTGGAACCTGGACGGTTCCGAGGTGCAGATCGTCGGCGGCAATGAGGTCTCGATCCGGGCGCCCAGCCTGACGACGTTGTCCGACTCCGAACGGACGGAGCTGATCGACGCCCTGGCCGAGCAGGCGGGGGTGTCGGCGGACGATGTCAGCCGGACCGACGTCGGACCGACCTGGGGATCGCAAATCTCGCGCAAGGCGCTCCAGGGGCTGATCGTCGTGCTGATCGCGATCGCCCTCTACATCTCGCTGTGGTTCAAGGAGTGGAAGATGGCGGTCGGGGCACAGGTGGCGCTCGCGCACGACGTGATCATCACCGCGGGGGTCTACGCCTTGACCGGACGAGAGGTCACTCCGGCAACGGTCATCGCGATCCTGACGATCATGGGCTTCTCCCTCTACGACACCGTCGTGATCTACGACAGGATCAAGGAGAACACCGCGTCGCCGGCGCTCCTCGCGAAGGACACGTACACCGGCGTCGTCAACGCATCGCTGAACCAGGTCTTCATGCGTTCGGTGAACACGTCCCTCGTCGTGGTCTTTCCGATCGCGTCGTTGCTGTTGTTCGGTGGAGAGACGTTGAAGGACTTCGCCTTCGCGATGCTCATCGGCGTGATCACCGGCGCGTACTCGTCGATCTTCGTCGCCGCGCCGATCCTGACCGTGCTGAAGGAGCGCGAGCCGAAGTACGCGCAACTCCGTGCGCGAGCGGCGCGCGACGCAGGGCGTCAGCTCCGCCCGGTGGCGGACGAGCCAGCGCTCGGTGCTGGGACGGGGGACGGGGCCGTCCCATCCGCGGTCGGCGCGGCCGCCGCCTCTCGCGGGACGGCGCGCGCAGGACAGCCATCGCGCTCCAAGTCGCGGCGCAAACCACCCTCCAAGCGGAGGCGGAGGTGACCGTGGACGTCGAACAGCTGAGGGCCCTGATCCGGGACGTGCCCGACTTCCCGCAGGAGGGCATCCTGTTCAAGGACATCACGCCGCTGTTGGCGGACCCCCTGGCGTTCTCGACCGTGATCGACCTGATCGTGGTCCATTTCGGACGCGGGAACGTCGACAAGGTCGTCGGGATCGAGGCTCGCGGGTTCATCATCGCCTCGCCCGTCGCGTACCACTTCGGAGCGGGGTTCGTCCCGGTCCGCAAGAAGGACAAGCTCCCCTGGGACACGGAGGCGGCCGAGTACGCGCTCGAGTACGGCACGGCGACGCTCGAGATCCACCGAGACGCCGTCGCCGAGGGCGAGCGCGTCTTGGTGGTGGACGACGTGCTGGCCACCGGCGGCACGGCCAAGGCCACGGCGGAGCTGGTCGAGCGGATCGGCGGCAAGGTCGTCGGGATCGCCTGTCTGATCGAGCTCGGCTTCCTCCACGGTCGGAGTCGTCTGGGCGGCCGCGACCTGTTCACGCTGCTTCAGTACTGAACCCGGCTGGTCACGCCGGACCCGGGCCGTACACTGACTCTTCGAAGGAGGAGCGGTGGACAGCCGGGAACAGGTACGGTCGGAGCGACGGAGCGGGTTGCTCGCGCGGCTGCGGCCCGGTGAGCCGGACGCTCCGCCGGCCGAGCTGGATCATCTGGTCCGCAGCGTCAGGGCGTACAACGCCAAGGCCGACGTCAGGGAGCTCCAACGGGCCTTCGCGTTCGCGTCGCAGGCCCACTCCGGCCAGAAGCGGTTGTCGGGCGAGGACTACGTCTACCACCCGCTCGCCGTCGGGCAGATCCTCGCTGAGCTCGGCCTGGACACGACGACCCTGGTCGCGGCGCTCCTGCACGATACGGTCGAGGACACGCCGCGCACGCTCGACGATCTGGAGCGGGAATTCGGACCCGACGTCGCACGCCTGGTCGACGGTTTGACGAAGATCGACACGATCACGTTCAAGACCCGAGAGCACGAGCAGGCCGAGAACGTCCGGAAGATGATCGTCGCGATGGCGGGCGACATCCGCGTCCTGTTGATCAAGCTCGCGGACCGCCTGCACAACATGCGAACGCTGTCGGCGCTATCCGAGCCCAAGCAGCGGGAGAACGCAACCGAGACGCTGGAGATCTTCGCGCCGCTCGCGCACCGCCTGGGCGTCCAGCAGATCCGGTGGGAGCTCGAGGACCTCTCGTTCAAGATGCTGCATCCGGGGCCATACCGCGAGATCGCGAACCTCGTCGAGAAGCGCCGCGGCGAGCGCCAGAAGCACATCGACGGCGTCCTGCAGGCGGCGAAGGCACGTCTACGCGAGGCGGGCGTGAAGGCCGACGTCGAGGGCCGTCCGAAGCACCTGTACTCGATCTACGAGAAGATGGTCGTCGGCGGCAAGGAGTTCAACGAGATCTCCGATCTGGCCGCGATCCGCGTCCTCGTCGATTCCGTGCGGGACTGCTACGCGGCACTCGGCGCGATCCATTCGCTCTGGAAGCCCGTGCCCGGCCGGTTCAAGGACTACGTGGCGATGCCCAAGTCCAACATGTACCAGTCGCTGCACACGACGGTGGTCGGCCCGCAGGGACGGCCGATCGAGGTGCAGATCCGGACCCGCGACATGCACCGGACCGCGGAGTACGGCATCGCCGCGCACTGGCGGTACAAGGAGGGCCAGGGCGGCCGCAAGGCCAAGGACGCCGCCGACCTCGCGTGGCTCGGGCAGATGCTGGAGTGGCTGAAGGACATGGCCGACCCGCGCGAGTTCATGGAGGGCCTCAAGATCGACCTGTACGGCGGCCAGGTCTTCGTGTTCACGCCGAAGGGAGACGTGATCAACCTGCCCGCGGAGGCGACGCCCGTCGACTTCGCATACGCGATCCACACGGAGGTCGGTCACCGGACGGTGGGCGCGAAGGTGAGCGGCAAGCTGGTGCCGCTCGACTACGAGCTGCGCACGGGCGACTCGGTCGAGATCATCACGTCCAAGGCGCAGGGTGAGGGGCCATCGCAGGACTGGCTGAAGTTCGTCAAGACGCCGCGCGCGCGGACCAAGATTCGTCAGTGGTTCAGCCGCGAGCGCCGCGAGGACGCCCTGGAGGAGGGACGCGATCTCGTGCAGCGCGCGATGCGCAAGCAGAACGTCCCGTTCAAGCGGCTGGCCACCGAGGAGGCGATGGGGCACGTCGCCGAGGAGATGAAGTTCCCCGACCTCGAGTCGCTGTACGTGGCAGTGGGGGAGGGTCACGTCTCGACGCAGTCGGTCCTGGCGCGGCTGACGCGGATCGTGAGCGGCACGCCCGAGCACGACGTCACCGAGGTGCCGCTGTCGCGCCCGGTCCGCGTCGAACGACCGGACGTCACCTCCGGCGTCGTGGTGCCGGGCTCCGCCGACGTCTGGGTGCGTCTGGCGCGGTGCTGCACGCCGGCGCCGGGGGACGAGATCATGGGCTTCGTCACGCGGGGCCAGGGCGTCTCGGTCCACCGCACCGACTGCCCGAACGCAAAGGCGCTCGCGTCCGAGCCCGAGCGGCTGATCGACGTCTCGTGGCGCGCGGGGCGCTCCACGTCGTTCGTGGTTGCGATCAAGGTCGAGGCGCTCGACCGGACGCGGCTCCTGTCGGACGTCGCGACGGTCCTGTCCGACCAGCACGTGAACATCATCTCGGCAACGTCCGCCGTCGGGCGTGACCGGGTAACGACCCTGCGCTTCACCTTCGAACTGGCCGACATCGCCCATCTCTCGCAGATCCTCACGGTCGTCAAGCGGGTCGAGAACGTGTACGACGCCTACCGCGTCGTGCCTCGCTGACCGACGTGCGGATCCTGCTGCAGCGGGTCTCGAGCGCTTCCGTTCGGGTTCGGGACGAGGTGGTCGCGCGGATCGGCATCGGGTTCCTTCTGCTGGTCGGGGTCGGCAGGGAGGACGCGTTCGGCGAATACGACCGCGTGGCCGAGAAGATCGCGAGCCTCCGCGTGTTCGAGGACGACGCCGGAAAGATGAACCGCTCTCTGGGGGAGGTGGGGGGCGAGGTGCTCGTCGTGCCGCAGTTCACGCTGTACGGCGACGTCCGCAAGGGACGCAGACCATCCTGGGATGGCGCGGCACCTCCCGAGGTGGCGGCCGACCGCATCGAGGCCTTCGCCCGGGCGCTCGAGGCGCGAGGCGTGCGGGTATCGCGGGGTGCCTTCCGAGAGCACATGCACGTCGAGCTCGTGAACGACGGTCCCGTCACCCTCTGGATCGACGCCGCGGCGCTCTAGGGGTTCGGGAAAGCCAATCCCATCGGTCCGGCGGTGCGCCGCCGATAAGATGGCGCGTCAATGTACCTCGACGTCTTCTCCGACAACTCGTTCGAGTCCAACTGCTGGCTGATGGGTGTCGAAGGCTCGGATGAGGCCGTGGTCGTCGATCCCGGGTTCTCGGTGGGAACCCTGCGCGCGATCCTCGCCGACGCCGGCAGGCGGCCGGTCGCGGTCCTGGCCACGCACGGCCACTACGACCACGTCGGCGCGGCGGCCGGTCTGTGCGGTGACGACCTGCCGCTGTACATCCACGAGGCCGACGTCGAGGCGCTCGTCGATCCCGTGGGCTGGGGGGCCGGGTACGCGTCGCCGCCGGTGCCCGTCAAGGACGTTCGGACCCTGGTCGACGGCGACCGGGTGACATTCGCCGGGTTCGAGATCGACGTCGTCCACACGCCCGGTCACACGCCTGGGAGCTCCTGCTTGCGCACGGACGGGTGGGTCGCCTCCGGCGACCTCGTGATGGCCGGGACGATCGGGCGGAGCGACTTCCCGAACTCCTCGCCGGCCGACATGCGACGGAGCCTGGAACGGTTCCTCACGTTCGACGACGCCCTGGATGTGCTCACGGGCCACGGTCCGCGCACCACGGTCGCGCGCGAGCGCGAACGCAACCCGTGGCTCCTGGAGCTTCGATGAGCGAGTGGGCGCCGCCGCGGGGCACGCGGGACTTCCTGGTCCCCGACGGAGCGAGGATCCGCGCGCTCTACGATCGCGGCGCGGAGCTCGCTCGCCGGTACGGCTTCCGGTACGTGGAGACGCCGGGGTTCGAGCACACCGAGCTGTTCGCCAAGACGTCCGGGCAGACGAGCGACGTCGTCTCGAAGGAGATGTACTCGTTCAGGGATCGCGGCGGCCGCCCGCTCACGCTGCGGCCGGAGGGGACGGCGCCGGTGATCCGCGCGTACCTCGATCGCCGGCACGAGCTGCCGTCGCCGTTCAAGGGCTACTACCTCACGCGGATGTACCGCTACAGCCGGCCGCAAGCTGGGCGCCTTCGTGAGCACCGGCAGTTCGGCGTGGAGACCGTCGGGTCGGCCGAACCGGGCACGGACGTCGAGGTGATCGTCCTGGCCGACGAGTACCTGCGCGGCCTCGGGCTCTCGCGGTACGAGGTCCAGATCAATTCCATCGGCGACGACGTCTGTCGCCCGGCGTACCGCGAGGAGCTGATCGCGTACCTCCGCGAGCACCGCGAACGACTGACGGACGAGCACCGCGAACGGTTCGAGGACAACCCGATGCGTGTGCTCGACTGCAAGGACGAGGCCTGTCGGGCCGTCGCGGCGGAGGCCCCTCGGATTACGGACCGGCTGTGCGACGCGTGCCGCCAGCACTTCGACGGCGTCCTGGCGGGGCTCGACGACCAGGGGATCAAGGCCGTCGTCACGCCGACGGTCGTGCGAGGGCTCGACTACTACACGCGGACGGCGTTCGAGTTCGTGAGCCACGTCCTCTCGGACGCAAACGCCGCGCTCTTCGGCGGGGGGCGGTACGACGGGCTCGCCGAGGCGCTCGGCGGTCCGCACGTCCCGGGTGTGGGGTTCGGTATGGGGCTCGAGCGGGTGCTGCTCGCGCTCGAGGACGAGGGGATCGAGCCGCCGTCCGAGCCGCCCCTCGACGTGTTCGTGGTCGCCCTCGGCGAGCGCGGCCGCTCGACCGGCGGCGCGCTCGTCCGCACGCTCCGGGCGGCCGGCGTCTCCGCGGACGCCGCGTACGAGGAGCGGCCGCTCAAGGCGCAGCTCCGCATGGCCGACCGTACCGGCGCCCGGTTCGCCGCGATCGTGGGCGACGCCGAGGTCGACGCCGGGACCGTGACGCTTCGAAGGCTCTCGGACGGCACACAGGACTCGATCCCCGCGGCCGAGGTCGCGGCCCGCGTGGAGGCCGATCGTGAGTGACCTGCCATGAGCGAGCTGCGGACCACGATGCGGACGCATGCGTGCGGCGAGCTGCGGGCGGGCGAGATCGGAGAGACGGTCGTCCTGTGCGGGTGGGTCGCGCGACAGCGCGATCACGGTGGCATCACGTTCGTCGACCTGCGCGACCGCGAAGGGCTCGTGCAGCTCGTCTTCCACCCTGAGGAGGCGCCGGCAGCGCGCGAGACGGCCCAGCGGTTCAAGGCCGAGTCCGTGGTCCGAGTGGTCGGCCAGGTCCGGCCACGGCCGGAGGGCACCGTCAACCCGAACCTGCCGACGGGGGAGGTCGAGGTCGCGGTGCGTGACGTCGAGGTCCTCGCCGTGGCGGAGACGCCGCCGTTCCCGATCGAGGACCGGATCGACGCGGACGAGCTGCTTCGTCTGCGGTACCGATACCTCGACCTGCGCAGGCCCGAGATGACGCGCGTCCTCGCGCTACGGCACCGGGTCAACCGCGTGATCCGCGAGGAGATGGAGGCGCTGGGATTCGTCGAGATCGAGACGCCGCACCTCACGCGGAGCACGCCCGAGGGAGCACGCGACTTCCTGGTGCCGTCGCGGCTATGGCCCGGGAGCTTCTACGCGCTGCCGCAATCGCCCCAGCAGCTCAAGCAGCTGCTGATGATCGCCGGGCAGGACCGCTACTACCAGATCGCCCGGTGTTTCCGCGACGAGACCCCGCGCGCCGATCGCGGCTTCGAGTTCACGCAGCTCGACGTCGAGATGTCGTTCGTCACCGAGGAGGACGTGATCGGCGTGATCGAGCCGCTGATGGCGCGGATCGTAAAAGAGACGAACGACGCCGACGTTCCCACGCCGTTCCCGAGGATGACGTACGACGACATGATGGCACGGTACGGCTCGGACAAGGCCGACCTTCGCTACGCGATGGAGCTCGTCGACCTTGCGCCGGTGTTCGCGTCGACCGGGTTCCGCGCGTTCGCGTCGGTGCTCGCCGACGGCGGCGCGATCAAGGGTCTCGCCGCCCCCGGCGGGTCGCAGCTGTCGCGGAAGGAGCTGGACGACCTCGTGCAGGCGACGAAGGGACGTGGCGCGACCGGGCTGGTGTGGATCGTCGTCGAGGACGGCGGTGTCCGCTCACCTGTGGAGAGGCACGTGGCTCCAGAGGAGCTCGACGGCGTGCGCGCGGCGACCGGCGCCTCGGCCGGCGACGTGGTCCTGATCGTCGCCGACAAGGAGGATCGCGCGAACGTGGCGCTCGACGGGCTCCGCCGAGACATGGCGGCGCGGCTCGACCTCGTGCCGGAGGGGCGGTGGGAGTTCTGCTGGATGATCGAGCCGCCGCTCTTCGAGTGGAGCGACGACGAGGGCAAGTGGGTCTCAGTGCACCACCCGTTCACGGCGCCCGTCGGCGACGACCTCGAGCCGAAGACCGCGCGCGGCCGCGGGTACGACCTGGTCCTGAACGGGTTCGAGCTCGGCGGCGGCAGCATCAGGATCCACGATCCCAATGTCCAGCGGCGCGTGTTCGAGGTCCTCGGCCTCACGCCCCAGCAGACCGACGAGCAGTTCGGGCACCTGCTGCGCGCGTTCCGCTACGGCGTCCCGCCGCACGGTGGCGTGGCGTTCGGGATCGACCGCATCGTGATGCTAATGGCGGGCAAGGACGCGATCCGCGACGTCACCGCCTTCCCGAAGGCGCAGTCGGGTCAGGACGTGCTGACCGGCTCCCCCGCGGCCGCGACGGCGGAGCAGCTCCGTGAGCTCCATCTGAGCGTGACGGCGCCCACGGAGCGAGCCACGGAGCGAGCCACGGAGCGAGAAGGATAGGCCGGTGCCGGAGCTGACCGACGCCGACCGGGAGTTGCTCCGCGGCGCGAACTACGCGACGGTCGTCACGGTGAACGCCGACGGCTCGCTCCAGTCCACCGTCACGTGGATCGACGCGGACGACCGGCACGTCCTGGTCAACACGGCGGAGGGTCGCGCGAAGGATCGGAACCTCCGTCGCGATCCACGCGTCGGCGTGACCATCGTGCGGGATGACGACTGGTACCGGTGGATCGCGATCGCAGGCGAGGTCGTGGAACGGCGCACCGGCCCGGAGGCGGACGCGCACATCGACGCACTGTCGCGCCGGTACGACGGGGAGCCGTGGTCACCGGTCGCGGGGCAGGTGCGCGTCCAGTTCGTCATCCGCCCACGCCGGGTCACGCGCTACCCACGCTGACGCCCGGACCCGGCCGCGCGTACGCTCGATCGGTGAGCGACGTTCCCCTCGCCGCGCGGATGCGCCCGCGCTCCTTCGAGGAGTTCGTGGGCCAGTCGCATCTGATCGGGCCCGGCAAGGCGCTGACGCAGCTGCTTGAGGGCGGCCACCTGCCCTCGTTGATCATGTGGGGACCGGCCGGGACGGGGAAGACGACCCTCGCGCATCTGCTCGCACAGGCCGTCGGCGGTCAGCTCGTGCAGCTCTCGGCGGTCTCCTCGGGCGTCGCCGACGCACGCAAGGTGATGCAGGGGGCGCGCGGCGGCATGTTCCGCACGGTCCTGTTCGTCGACGAGGTCCACCGATGGAGCAAGGCGCAGCAGGACGTACTGTTGCCCTCGGTCGAGGACGGCACGATCACGCTGATCGGCGCGACGACCGAGAACCCGTACTTCTCGCTCGTCACCCCGCTCCTGTCGCGGTCCATCCTGTTGCGGCTCGAGCCGCTCGCGCCGGAGGAGGTCCGCACGGTCCTCCAGCGCGCGCTCGAAGACGAGGAACGAGGGGTGGGCGGCCACGGCGTGAAGGTGACCGAGGAGGCCCTGGACCACCTGATCGAGGTCGCCGGCGGCGACGCCCGGGTGGCGCTAACGGGCCTCGACGCCGCGGTGCTGTCGGCGCGTGCGGCCGGAGACGACACGGTCGAGCTCGACCGAGCGGCCGACGCCATCCAGAAGAAGGCGATCGTCTACGACCGGCAGGGTGACGCTCACTACGACGTGATCTCGGCGTTCATCAAGAGCATCCGCGGCTCGGATCCGGACGCGGCGCTGTTCTGGCTGGCGAGGATGATCGAGGCCGGGGAGGATCCGCGGTACATCGCGAGGCGCATGATCGTCCACGCGTCGGAGGACATTGGGCTCGCCGACCCGCGTGCACTGCTGATCGCGGTCGCGGCGGCACAGGCGGTCGAGCACGTCGGCCTCCCCGAGGCACGGCTGAACCTGGCCGAGGCCGCGCTGTACCTCGCACGCGCGCCGAAGTCGAACAGCGTGATCGTCTCGCTGGGGAAGGCGACCGAGGACGCCCTGTCCTCGGACCCAGTCCCGCTGCACCTGAAGGAGCCGGGGCATCCGGCCTTGCGCAAGCTCGGCTACGGGAAGGGCTACTTGTACCCCCACGACTACCCGGGCCACGTGGTCGAGCAGGAGTATCGCCCCCAGCGGTTCAGCGGACGGCGCTACTACGAGCCGTCCGATCAGGGGGAAGAGGCCGGTGACGAGACGGGTGGCTCGGAGCGGTCGGTATGATGCGGCGGCCGGATCCCGGACCCCTCGAAGGAGATGCCGATGACCGTCGTCGCTATCAGCGCCGGTGACTGGGCGTTGATCGTCCTGTCCGTGGCGTGGGCCGCGCTCGTCCTGTTCCTGTGCGTCGTCCTGCTGAATACCTACAACGTGCTGACCAGCACGAAGCTGTTGATCGACGGGATCCGTCAGGAGACCGTGCCGCTCCTCACCGAGGTCCGAAACTCCGTCGTCAAGACCAACCGCGAGCTCGACCGGGTCGACGGCATGCTCGAGTCCGCGAACGCGATCGTCGGCCGGGTCGAGAAGATCTCGCACCTGGTGGAGCAGGTGGTGAGCAGCCCGCTCGTCAAGCTGATCGGCGTGGGCGCCGGTCTGCGCAGCGCGGCGGCGAGGTTCCGGGGCGGCAAGGCGAAGCCGTGAGGCGACTGTTCTGGCTGGCGGCCGGCCTGGGCGCCGGCGCGGTCGGTGTGATACTCGCGTCGCGGTTCGCCAAAAGGCAGGCGAGGAAGGTCGCCCCGACCACGATCGCCCGCGAGACGCGAGACGGCCTGCTCGACCTCAGCCGGCGCGTCTCCGAGTCGATCGCCGAGGGCAAGCGCGCGATGGATGAGCGGGAGCGCGAGATCCGCGAGCGACTCGAACAGGACAGCCGCCGCCCCGCTTGAGCCCGCGGGCACGACCCGCCGGGAAGACCCCTCGGTAGACTGCCCATCCGATGGACGGAGCCGAGATCCGCGAATCGTTCCTGCGCTTCTTCGAGGAGCGGGGACACAACCGCGTCCCGTCATCGTCGCTGATCCCGCCGCCTGAGTCGGGCCTCCTGCTCACGAACGCGGGCATGAACCAGTTCATCCCGTACTTCCTGGGGCACGCGCCGGCGCCCTTCCCGCGGGCGACGACCGTGCAGAAGTGCTTTCGCGCCGTCGACATCGAGAACGTCGGCCGGACGGCGCGCCACCTCACGATGTTCGAGATGCTCGGCAACTTCTCGTTCGGCGACTACTTCAAGCGCGAGTCGTGCGGATGGGGATTCGAGCTGGTCACGGAGGTATGGGGGATCGACAGCGGGCGGCTCTGGGTGACCGTCTTCGAGACCGACGACGAGGCAATCGAGGTGTGGCTGGACATCGGGATCCCGCGCGACCGGATCGTACGTCGTGGCAAGGACGACAACTACTGGTCGACGCACGCCGCCGGCCCGGCCGGACCCTGCTCCGAGATCTACGTCGACCGCGGGGCGAGGTACGGGCCCGACGGCGGCCCCGCCGTCGACGAGGAGCGCTTCGTGGAGATCTGGAACCACGTCTTCATGCAGGACGAGGTCGACGAGCACGAGAACGTCGTGGGCGAGCTCCCGGCGAAGAACATCGACACCGGGTCGAGCCTCGAACGCGTCGCGACGGTCCTCCAGGACCGCGACAGCTACTTCGAGACGGACCTGATGGCGCCGCTTCTGGAGGTCGTCGAGTCGCTGGCAGGCCGCAAGCACGGGCACGACGAGCGCGCCGACGTCTCGCTGAAGGTGATCGCCGAGCACGGACGCTCGACCACGTTCCTGATCGCCGACGGCGTGCAGCCCTCGAACGTGGGGCGCGGGTACGTGCTGCGGCGGATGCTGCGGCGCGTCGTAAGCCACGCCCGCCGCCTCGGGATCGAGAACGCCGTGATGCCGCGGCTCGTCGAGACGACCGTCGAGCGGTTCGGCGATGCGTACCCCGAGCTGCGCGAGAACCGCGCGTACGTCGAGCAGGTTGCGGCCTCCGAGGAGGAGCGGTTCGCGGGGACGCTCAGGCAGGGGCTCGCGCTCTTCGGGTCCGAGGCGTCGTCCGCGAGCTCCGGGCTTCTCTCCGGCGACGTGGTGTTCAAGCTGCACGACACGTTCGGCTTTCCGAAGGAGCTGACCGCTGAGCTCGCCGAGGATGCGGGACTCGAGCTCGACCTGGACCGGTTCGAGGAGCTGATGGCGGCGCAGCGCGAGCGCGCGAAGCGCGCGGCGAGGCGCGAACGGACGCAGGACGATCTGGCAGACGTCGCTGCCTCGGCGGGCGGCACGGACTTCGTCGGATACACCACGCTCGAGGCGGACGGGAGGATCGTCGGGCTGCTGGCCCGGGACGGGCGCACACGGGTCGCGAGCGAGGGCGACGACGTCCGGGTCGTGCTCGACCGGACGCCGTTCTACGCCGAGGCCGGAGGACAGATCGGCGATCACGGATACCTGCGCACGGCCGCAGGCGTGATACGCGTCCAGGACACGCAGGTCGGCCCGGGCGACACGATCGTTCACTCGGGGATCGTGCAGTCCGGCGAGATCCGCGAGGGCGACGAGGCGCACGCCGAGGTCGACCAGGTCCGACGCGAGGCGACGGCCCGCGCGCACTCGGGGACCCACATCGTCCATTGGACGCTGCGGCACGTCCTCGGCGAGCACGCGCGCCAGGCCGGGTCGCTCGTCGCCCCCGGACGGCTGCGGTTCGATTTCCCCCACCATTCCGCGGTCCCGCGCGATCTGCTCGAACAGGGTGAGGAGCTCGCGAACGCGCGCGTCGCGGCCGACGATCCGGTGCGGATCTACGAGACCACGTTCGAGGAGGCCAAGAACCAAGGCGCGATCGCGCTGTTCGGCGAGCGGTACGGCGATCTGGTCCGGGTCGTCGAGATCGGCGACTACTCGGTGGAGCTGTGTGGGGGCACGCATGTCGTTCGCAGTGGCAACGTGGGGGTGATTCGGCTGCTCGGCGAGGCGAGCATCGCTGCCGGAATGCGGCGCGTGGAGGCGCTCGTCGGCCCCGACGCGCTCCGCGAGATCAACGAAGAGCGGGCGCTCTTCGATGACGTCCTCGAGGCGCTCCGGTCGACGGAGCGGAGCGGCGCGCCCGAGCGGATCCGCGAGCTGGTGGAGGAGAACCGCCGCCTGCGGGCCGAGCTGAGCAGGCTCGCCGCCGCGGAGCGGGGGAGCGTCGTCGAGGACCTGGTCTCACGGGCGAACGATGTCCAGGACGTCCGGCTGGTGACGACGGTGCTCGACGGGGAGGCCGACGAGTTGCGCGACTTGGCGCAGAAGGTCGTCGGCAAGCTCGGCGGATCCCGACCCGCCGTCGTGGTCCTCGGCAGCTCGAAAGGGGGCAGGGGGCTCGTGGTGGCCGCCGTCAGCGGCGACCTGGTCGGACGCGGGGTGACCGCTCCGCTGCTGCTCGAGCCCGCCGGCAAGGCGATCGGCGGCGGTGGCGGCGGCAAGCCGATCTTAGGGATCGCGGGCGGGCCGAAGGGCGACGGTGTTGAGGTCGCCGTCGGGTTGATCCCGACGCGCCTCGAGGAGCTCCTGCGGAACGGCTGACGTGGCAGAGCGCGGCGAGGGCCCGGTGCTCGCCGTCGACGTCGGCGACGCCCGCATCGGGGTCGCCATCTCCGATCCCGAACGTCGGGTCGCCGTCCCCCTCGGGACTATCCGGACGGGGGCACCGGATGACCTGAGGGCCGTACGTACCCTCGTGGAGCAGCGCGGCGCGACCACGATCGTCGTCGGGCTGCCGCTCCACCTATCCGGCGCCGAGGGCGCGAGGGCCGCGCACGCTCGGGCGTTTGCCGATGCCCTCCGGGCGTTCCTGCCCCAGATCACCGTCGTGACCCACGATGAGCGCCTGTCGACGGTCGAGGCCGACCGCGCCCTGCGCCAGGCCGGGGTCCCGGGCAGACGCCGGCGGGAGATGGTGGACCGCAGCGCCGCCGCGGTGATCCTCCAGTCGTACCTGGACGGGTTGCGCTAGGTATCCTCGCCCCGATGTCCGACCCGCCCGCCCCCGCTCCCGCGGAGCTCTCGGCGCCCCGGCAGCGTCCACGTCGTCGCCGCCGCGCCAACTGGGGCCTGCGGATCTCGCTCGTCGTCCTGCTGCTCGCGATCGGTAGCGTCATCGCCGCAACGCGCTATTACCAGTGGTGCCAGGAGGCCTCCGGCCCGAAGCGGCCCGTCTCCTTCACTGTGCCCGAGGGCGCCTCGGGCGGCGACGTCGTGGAGGCGCTCCACGAAGCCGGCGTCGTGCGATGCGGGCTCGTCTCCGAGTGGCTATTACGTCGGAGCGGCCTGTCGTCGGACATCCTCGCCGGGGAATACGAGTTGACGACGAATATGGTCCCGGAAGAGGCGTTCCAAGCCCTCACCGTTCCGCCTTCGGCCGTGCCGACGGTTCAGCTGACGATCCCCGAGGGCTACCGGCTAACGCAGATCGCCGAGCGCGTGAAGGAGGAGCTCGGCATCCCTCAGGGGCGGTTCCTCGGGGCCGCCGATGGTGACTGGTCGCTCCCTCCGTACCTGCCGAGCGGGAAACCGCTCGAGGGGTTCCTGTTCCCGGAGACGTACGAGTTCCGCAAGCGCGGCACGACCGCGGACGACGTGATCGAGCGCCTCCTCGGCCAGTTCGAGAGCGTGGCCGAGGCGCTCCCCTGGGGCAACGCGGAGGACATGAACCTCACTCCCTACGAGATCGTGATCGTCGCCTCGATGGTCGAGGAGGAGGCGAAGCTCGACGACGAGCGCCCGGTGATCGCCGGCGTGATCTACAACCGGATCCGCGAGGGGATGGAGCTTGGAATCGACGCCACGCTCCTGTACGACGACCCCACGCCCGACGGCCAGCTCTCCATCTCGGACCTGCACTACGACAGCCCATACAACACCCGATTGCGGCCGGGGCTGCCGCCCACGCCGATCGCGAGCCCCGGCCTCGCGTCCCTGCGCGCGGCCCTCGAGCCGGACGACACCCCGTACCTCTATTACGTTTTGTGCGGCGCGGACGGGCACCACCGGTTCGGACGCACCCTCGCCGAGCACAACGCGAACCGGGTGGCGTGCGGTGAGTGACCAGGGCGCGACCCGTGTCGGGGCCTCCACGCGCGTCTTCGGCGTGATCGGCTGGCCGGTCTCCGGCAGCCTCTCGCCCTCGATCCACAACGCCGCGTTCGCGGCGCTCGAGCTCGACTGCGTCTACGTCGCCTTGCCCGTGCCGCCGGGGGAGATGGCTGCCGGCGTCCGCGGGCTCCGAGCGCTGGGGTTCGCCGGCGCGAACGTCACGATGCCGCACAAGGCGGAGGCCGCCCAGCTGGCCGACCGGCTGTCCGACGACGCGGCGCGCCTGGACGCCGCCAACACGCTCGACATCGCGCCGACCGGCCTCGTGGGCCACAACACGGACGCCCCCGGGTTCGAGCGGTTCCTCCGGCTGGACGCCGGATTCGACGCCGCCGGCAAGCGCGCGCTGGTCTACGGCGCCGGCGGGGCGGCGCGCGCCTGCGCCCTGGCCCTGGTCTGGGCAGGGGTCGCCCACGTCGACGTCGCGGTGCGCGATCCGGGCCGCGCCGGGCCGCTCGCGGCGATCCTGGACGCGGCCTCGGTGGGCCACCGGGCCCTGACGCTTGGCGACGAGGCCGCCGTGGCCGCGCTCGAGCCCGACCTGGTCGTCAACGCAACGCCTGTGGGCGCGACGGGTGAAACATTGCCGGTGCCGAGGCTCTCGGCGTCCACGCTCGTGGTCGACTTGCTGTACCGTCCGGCCGCCACCCCGCTCCTCGTCGCGGCGCGCGAGGCCGGCGCGGCCGCGTTCGGCGGGCTGGGGCTCCTGCTGCACCAGGCGGCGCTCTCGTTCCAGATCTGGACCGGGCTCGAGCCGCCGATGCCGGTGATGTCCGCTGCCGCGATGGCCGACCTCGGCCGGACGCCCGCCGACCCCGAGCCGGCCTGAGGCCCGCTGGCACACAAGTCGTCCGCCGTCCGCCGACGGGCCTCCGACCCATCTGACCTGGGCATCTCAAGCATCCCCCGGAGCCCCCCGATAGGGAACGAGGAGCAGGCCTATGGAAGACTTGTCTGGCCTCGCGGCACGGGTCGCGGCCAGCGTGAGCGACCTGCGCGGTTGCCTCATCCTGGATCGAGACGGCCTCGTGCTGGGGGTACATCCAGAGGGCCAGGAAGCGACGATCAAGAGCTCCTGGCTCAGGTTCGCCGGGCTCGGCGAGGCCGAGAAGGGCTTCATCGAGTTCGGCGACGTCATGTGGGCGTTCGTCCGGCGTGGGCCGTACGCCGCCTTCGCCGTGGCCGGCACGCAGACGCGTCCCGGGTTCGTGATGGACCAGCTCGAGCAGATCCTGTTCACGGCCGAGGAGGTGCGCTCCCGGCGAGAAGCGCTGCGTCTACCCGACGTTGCCTCGGCGCCGAGCAGCCGCCCCCGAACGCCCCTGCATCCGGAAACCCGACCCACGCCAGCCCCGACGAGCGCGCCGTCCGACGCCGCGCCGGCGCAGGGGCCTGCCGCTCCGGCCGCCGCGGGCGCACCACCCGTCCGCCCACCGGTCCGCCCCTCGCCCGCCGGCGTTCCCCCGGTTCTCCCCGCTCGGACGGGGCCGTCGGGAGCCCCGCCACAAGGTCCCTCCGGCGTCCGTCCGCAGGCGGCGCCGGCACGTCCTGCCTCCGGCCCCACGGCCGAGCCCTCGCCTGCTCCCGGGCCGGCCTCGGGGTCGGAGGCAGCCCCTCCCTCTTCCCCGGCCCCCTCGCGACCGGAGCCGGCTCCCTCCGTCTTGCGACGAGAGCCGGCCCCCTCCGCCTCGCGACCGGAGCCCGGTCCCTCGGCCGCCGAGCCGGAACCGGCGCCGGCCGCGTCGGAGCCCGAGCAGGCGACCCCTCCCGCGACGCCCCAGAAGCGTGAGGACGACGGCGAGGTCGACCCCGTCCTGCTCGCGCAGGAGTTCTCGAGGCTCCTACAGGAGACAGCGGGCGGTGACGAAACATGAACCGACCGAGGGCCGAAGGGCGTAACCGGTGGTGACCGCCGCCAAGCGAAAGCCGAAGCAGCTCGGGCAGATCCTGCTCGAGGAGGGCCTGCTCACGCAGGAGCAGCTCGATCGCGCCCTGGAACAGCACCGGAACACGCCCAAGTCGCTGGGCCGGGTCCTGATCGACCTCGGCTTCATCCGCGAGCGCGACCTCGTGAAGGCGCTCGCGCAGCAGGTCGGGCTGGATTTCGTCGACCTCTCGGAGTTCCCGATCGAGGCGGCGGCCACGACGCTCCTGCCCGAGGCGCTGTCCCGCCGCTACCGGGCCCTCCCCATCGCCGAACGCGACGGGAAGCTGTACGTGGCGATGTCCGACCCCGCCAACGTCTACGCGCTCGACGACATCCGGACGGTGACCGGTCGCGACGTCCAGCCCGTGGTCGCCACGGCGAGTGACGTCGAGCAGGCGATCCAGAAGTACAGCTCGATCGGTGACGAGGTCGAGGCCCTCGCGAGTGAGGCGGCGAGCATCGCCGAGGGCGAGGACACCTCCGACGTGGAGGCGGCGATCGAGGACGCTCCGATCGTCAAGCTGGTGAACGCGATCATGACGCAGGCCGTCACGGACCGTGCCTCGGACGTCCACATCGAGCCGACCGAGCGCGACGTCCGCGTCAGGTTCCGCGTCGACGGCGTGCTCCACGAGGTGATGCACTCGCCGAAGAACATCCAGAACGGCCTGCTCAGCCGGCTGAAGGTCATGGCCGACCTCAACATCGCCGAGCGCCGCGTCCCGCAGGACGGCCGGATCAGCATGAACGTGGCGAACCGCGCGCTCGACCTGCGCGTCGCGACGCTTCCGACGGTCTTCGGCGAGAAGATCGTGATCCGCATCCTGGACAAGAGCCAGGCGCTGCTGAAGCTGTCCGACCTGGGTTTCCACCCAGGCCCCTTCGCCCGGTACGAGGTCGCGTACCGCAAGCCGTACGGCGCGATCCTGGTCACCGGGCCGACGGGATCGGGGAAGTCCACGACCCTGTACGCGACGCTCAACATCCTGAACCAGATCGACCGCAACATCATCACCGTCGAGGACCCTGTCGAGTACCGGCTCCACGGCGTCAACCAGATCCAGGTGAACATCAAGGCCGGGCTGACGTTCGCGTCCGCGCTGCGCTCGATCCTCCGCGCCGACCCGGACATCGTCCTGATCGGTGAGATCCGCGACCGCGAGACGGCGATGATCTCGATCGAGGCGGCGCTCACGGGTCACCTGGTGCTGTCCACGCTGCATACGAACGACGCGCCGTCGGCCATGACGCGGCTGACCGAGATGGAGGTCGAGACCTTCCTGGTCGCGTCCGCCGTGGACTGCGTGATCGCGCAGCGGCTCGCGCGCAAGCTCTGCGAGCGCTGCCGCGAGCCGTTCGTTCCGGAGCGCCAGCAGCTTCTCGAGGCCGGCGTTTCCGAGTCGCGGCTCGACGGCGTCGAGGAGCTCTTCCGCGCGACCGGCTGCTCAAGCTGCTCCAACACCGGATACCGGGGCCGGATGGGCCTGTACGAGGTGATGCCGGTGACCGAAGAGATCGAGCGACTAACCGTGGAGCGTGCGTCCTCGGACGCGATCCGAGCCGTCGCCGTCGAACAGGGGATGATGACCCTGCGCGACGACGGCGTCGACAAGGCGCTCCGCGGTCTCACATCACTGGAAGAGATCGCGAGGGTGGTGAAGTAGATGTCGATGGTGTCGGCGTCCGAACAGGCGGACGTCCAGATCCCCGTTGCCGAGCTACTCGAGATCGTGCTCGACCAGGGGGCGTCCGACCTTCACCTGACGGTCGGCGCCAACCCGACGATCCGTCTGAACGGCGACCTGGTCCGGTTGGATCACTACCCGATCATGACGCCGCGGGCGCTCCAGGGCATGATCTACGCGATCCTGCCGCAGAAGCTGCGCGAGCGTCTCGAGCAGGAGCTCGAGCTCGACATGTCGTACGCACTGCCCGGCCGCGCGCGCTTCCGCGTCAACGTGTACTTCCAGCGCGACTCCCTCGGAGCGGCGTTCCGGCTGATCCCGTACGAGATCAAGCCAGTCGCCGAGCTCGGCCTGCCGAGCGTCGTCGGCGACCTCGCCCGCTACCCGCGGGGCTTCGTGGTCGTCACGGGGCCAACCGGTTCGGGCAAGTCGACGACGCTCGCGGGGATGGTCGACATCGTGAACCGCGAGCGGGCGGCCCACATCATGACCGTCGAGGACCCCATCGAGTTCCTCCACCGGCATGAGCGCTGCATCGTGAACCAGCGCGAGGTCGGCGCCGACACGCACAGCTTCTCGATGGCCCTCAAGCACGTCCTCCGCCAGGACCCCGACGTGATCCTGGTCGGCGAGATGCGCGACCTCGAGACGATCGCGACCGCGATCACCGCGGCCGAGACGGGTCACCTCGTCTTTGCGACCCTGCACACGCAGGACGCGCCACAGACGATCGACAGGATCATCGACGTGTTCCCACCGCACCAGCAGCAGCAGGTGCGCGTGCAGCTCGCCACGACGCTGCAGGGGGTCGTCACGCAGCAGCTGCTCCAGACGGCCGACGGGCGCGGGCGGTGTATCGCGGTCGAGGTGCTGGTGTGCACGCCCGCCGTGCGCAACCTGATCCGCGAGGGCAAGGTGCACCAGATCTACTCGATCATGCAGGCCGGCGGCCGGTTCGGGATGCAGACGATGGACCAGTCGCTCGCGAACCTCGTCAAGGCCGGGAGGATCACGCAGCAGCTCGCGTACGAGCGAAGCCACGACCCCGAGGAGCTGAACCGGCTGATCGGTGGCGCGGGTGCGGGCTACAACGCCGGCGCCGGCGCGGCCGCCGCGGCGGGGATCATGGACGGCGGCTGGTCCGGGACGACCGGGGGGTACTGAGCGTGCCCGCCACCTACGAGTACAAGGTCCGCGACCGGTCCGGGAAGCTCGTCGCCGGCCAGCTGGTCGGCGACAACGAAGGCCTGGTCATGGCGAGGCTCCGCGAGATGGGCTTCACCCCCGTCGAGGTCAAGAAGGCCAACGCCGGGCTCAAGATGGAGATCAACCTCCGTCCCGGCCGGGTCAAGCTCAAGCACCTCGCCGTGTTCTCCCGTCAGTTCGCGACGATGGTCAACTCGGGGCTGCCCATCCTGCGCGCCCTCGCGATCCTGGCGGAGCAGACGGAGAGCAAGGAGTTGGGGAAGGTCCTCACCCAGGTCCGCCTCGACGTCGAGCAAGGCGCGTCCCTGTCCGGCGCCATGAGCAAGCACCCGAAGACCTTCAGCGACCTCTTCGTCGCCATGATCCGATCGGGCGAGACGGGCGGGGTCTTGGACACGGTTCTCCTCCGCCTGGCCGACAATATCGAGCGCGAGGTCGAGCTGCGCCGCAAGATCAAGTCGGCGATGACCTACCCGATCGCGGTGGTCGCCCTGGTGATCTTGCTGATGTCGGCGATGCTCCTGTTCGTCGTCCCGCAGTTCGAGTCGATCTACGCGCAGCTCGGGAGCGACCTGCCGCTCCCGACGCGGATCCTGCTGGGGCTCTCGCGCACCGTCCGGACGTTCTGGTGGGTCGTCCTCGCCGGCAGTATCGGTGCCTGGTACGGCCTCAAGCGCTTCCGGAAGACGCCGCAGGGTCGGGCGATCGTCGACCGGCTCAAGCTGAGGACGCCGATCTTCGGCAACTTGTTCCACAAGACGGCGCTCGCGCGGTTCTCGAGCACGCTAGGCATGTTGCTGCGGTCGGGCGTCCCGATCCTCCAGGCGATGGACATCGTCGTCGAGACGGTCAACAACAAAGTGATCGCCGCCGCCGTGGCGGACGTCCAGGGGAGCGTCAGGGAAGGTGAGTCGATCGCCAAGCCGCTCGCCAGGCACGCGGTGTTCCCGCCGATGGTCGTCCAGATGCTGGCGGTCGGGGAAGAGACCGGCGCCGTCGACACGATGCTGGACAAGGTCTCGGACTTCTACAACAGCGAGGTCTCCGCGGCCGTTGAGGCATTGACGTCGCTGATCGAACCCGCGTTGATCGCCGTGATCGGCGGCGCGGTCGGCGCAGCCGTCGTCTCGCTGTACATGCCGATGTTCAACATCATCAACCTGATCCAGTAGCCGCATCCCCCGGACGGGGGAGTCGACGTGCGGAAGGCGTTGCACCCGCGCCGCTAATGGGACTCGACGGCGTGCGTGGGGCATGCTGTTTCCCGAGCCGCCGGTGGATGAGCACTCGCAGCCGCTGAGCCAGGAGCTCTAGGACTAGATCGCGCCTCCACCGGCCGGCGAGGGGGTCTGACGGCTGGTG
>JBKPHM010000056.1:0-35070 GCA_046729855.1 Actinomycetota bacterium
CGGACACAACTACATCGGCACCGAGCACATCCTGCTCGGCCTTATCCGCGAGGGCGAGGGCGTGGCGGCGCAGGTCCTGCAGAAGCTCGGCGCGGACCTCAACCGCGTTCGCCAGACCGTGATCCAGCTCCTGTCCGGCTACACCGGCGGCAAGGAGCAGCCCGGCGGCGAACAGACCGGTCAGCAGGGCTCGATGGTGCTCGACCAGTTCGGGCGCAACCTCACCCAGCTCGCGCGCGAGGCCAAGCTCGACCCTGTGATCGGGCGTGAGAAGGAGATCGAGCGAGTCATGCAGGTCCTCTCGCGCCGGACCAAGAACAACCCGGTGTTGATCGGCGAGCCCGGCGTCGGCAAGACGGCCGTCGTCGAGGGTCTCGCACAGGACATTGTCAAGGGCGAGGTTCCCGAAACCCTCAAGGGCAAGCAGATCTACACACTGGACCTCGGCGCGCTGGTCGCCGGGTCGCGCTACCGTGGCGACTTCGAGGAGCGCCTGAAGAAGGTCCTCAAGGAGATCCGGACCCGCGGCGACATCGTGCTGTTCATCGACGAGCTGCACACGCTCGTCGGCGCGGGCGCGGCCGAGGGCGCGATCGACGCCGCCAGCATCCTGAAGCCGATGCTCGCGCGCGGCGAGCTCCAGACGATCGGCGCGACCACGCGCGAGGAGTACCGCAAGCACCTCGAGAAGGACGCGGCCCTCGAGCGGCGGTTCCAGCCGATCAGCGTCGAGGAGCCGACAGTCGCGCACACGATCGAGATCCTCAAGGGCCTGCGCGACCGGTACGAGGCGCACCACCGCGTCTCGTACACCGACGACGCGCTGGTCGCCTCCGCCAACCTGTCGGATCGCTACATCAGCGACCGGTTCCTGCCGGACAAGGCGATCGACCTGATCGACGAGGCCGGGTCGCGGATGCGGATCCGCCGGATGACGGCGCCGCCCGACGTCCGCGAGATCGACGAGAAGATCGCCGAGGTGCGTCTGAAGAAGGAATCGGCGATCGACGCACAGGACTTCGAGCGCGCTGCGGCGCTCCGCGACGAGGAGAAGAGCCTGATCGAGGAGCGCACCCGTCGCGAGCGCGAGTGGAAGTCCGGCGAGATGGACATCCTGTCCGAGGTCGACGAGGAGGAGATCGCCGAGGTCCTGTCCACCTGGACCGGCATCCCCGTGTTCAAGCTGACCGAGGAAGAGACGGAGAAGCTGCTCCGCATGGAGGATGAGCTGCACAAGCGGATCATCAGCCAGAACGAATCGATCGTCGCCGTGTCCAAGGCGATCCGACGCACGCGAGCCGGCCTGAAGGACCCCAAGCGCCCGTCGGGGTCGTTCATCTTCCTCGGCCCCTCGGGCGTCGGCAAGACGGAGCTGTCCAAGGCGCTCGCGGAGTTCCTGTTCGGTGACGAGGACGCGCTGATCCAGCTCGACATGTCCGAGTACATGGAGAAGCACACGGTCAGCCGGTTGATCGGCTCACCCCCCGGCTACGTGGGGTACGAGGAGGGCGGTCAGCTGACCGAGGCGGTCCGTCGCAAGCCGTTCAGCGTGGTGCTGTTCGACGAGATCGAGAAGGCGCACCCGGACGTGTTCAACACGCTCCTGCAGATCCTCGAGGACGGGCACCTGACCGACGCGCAGGGCCACAAGGTCGACTTCAAGAACACGATCATCATCATGACGTCGAACCTCGGGACCCGGGACATCCAGAAGGGGACATCGATCGGGTTCGCCGCGCGGCCCGACGAGAAGGTCACCTACGAGAAGATGAAGGACAAGGTCATGGAGGAGCTCAAGCGCTCCTTCAGGCCGGAGTTCCTGAACCGGATCGACGAGGTGATCGTGTTCCGCTCGCTCACGCGCGAGGACGTCAAGAGCATCGTCGACCTGATGATGAAGCGGGTGCGCGAGCAGCTCGCGTCCAAGGACCTCGAGATCACGCTCACCGACGCCGCCAAGGAACTGCTGGCGGAGAACGGCTACGACCCCGCGCTCGGGGCGCGGCCGCTCCGGCGGACCATCCAGCGGATGGTCGAGGACCCGCTGTCGGAGAAGCTCCTGTACAAGGACTTCCGGGCCGGTCAGACGGTGATCGTCGATGCCCGCGACGGCGAGGTCGTGTTCGAGGCGCCGACCTCGCCGGAGACGCCGCCGGTCGAGCTGGCGGGCTCGTCCGAGAGCTAGCGCGCGGGGACGTGGGTCGGCGGCACGCCCGCCGGCCCCGCAAGACCGAAGGCCCGGCAGCCCGCGAGGTTGCTGGGCCTCTCGGTATTCAGAACGCGAGGCCTCGTAGCTCCTCGGGGACCAGGTCCGCGAACGTCCAGGCCGTCCACAGGCCTTGGGCGATGCGCTCGGCATCGGAGCTGACGCCGAAGCGCGCGAAGTGCTCGCAGATCCGCGCGACGTCGCGGTCGAGCAGCCGCTGCGCGTGGCGGTTCTTGCGTGGGTCGACGGCCTGCGGCAGATCGATCAGCGTCGCGCGCCCGTCCCACACGAGCACGTTGTACGCCGACAGGTCCCCGTGGATCACGTCGTTGTACAGGAATCGCTCGACGTTGCGCATCACCTGCTCGAACAGGGCGTTGGCCTCGTCGCGGTTCGGGCGCAACGACCGCAGCTGCGGGGCCGCGACATCCTCGTCCCCGATGTACGTCATCAGGACCGAGTCCTCGGTCATGGCGATCGGCCGGGGCACGTCCGCGCCCGCTCTCGACAGGGTCTCGAGCATCTCCCATTCGCGGTAAACCCAGATCGCACCCTGGACCTCGCGGCCGAACCGCGTCTTCTTCTGCAGCGCCACGCGGACGCGTCGTTCCTTGATCCACTCGCCGTCGCGGTACACGGACTCGTCGCGGAAGTCCCGCCGGTCGAGCGGGTGGTACAGCTTGAGCGCGAGCAGGTCCTCGCCCGTGGTCGAGCGGTTGGCGCGGCACAGGTGGACCGAGGCCTCCTTGCCGCTCTTGATCGGTCTGATGACTTGTGTGATGAGCCCTTCGCCGAGGAAGTGCTCGAACGCGTTGGCTTCCAATTCGGGTTCCTCCGTTCGTGGATGGGGGCGGCGGCCGCGGCCGCGCGCCCATCGCTCGGAGGCCCGTTGGAAGAAGAAGGGCCGCCCGTTCGGGCGGCCGGATCACGCGTACGTGGGAGCGCTAGCGGCCGGTCCCGAAGGGGATGAGCGCGCGACGTGGAGCCACCGAGACGGTCGCCATTGGTTCATCCCTCCTTCGGTCGGACCGGTGCGAACCGCTGGAGTATAGCGGGCGGCCGGCGCCTCGCGCCGGCCCCCCTGCGGTGCGTCCCCCCGACCGCGTCTACCTGCGGGCGTACATCGCGTCTTGGACGTACCCGTCGTGCGGCTCGCCCGTGTAGAAGTCGATCTGGGGCGAGGTATCCACGCGGTTGAGCCCGGTCCACACGACGTGGATCCGGCCGTCGGGGCCCACGTCGAGCCCGGTGTAGTCGCCGTGGAAGACGTTGCAGTCTTTCCCCTCGGCGTCCGTGACGGGCGGGTCCGAATACCCCGCGGGCCCACAGATCGCCGGCCACTCGTCCTCGGGCACGTACTGACCCGCCCAGTGGGTCACGGAGACGTCCGGGTGCTCCAGCGGGCCGACCGCTTGCTTCGTTGTGCCGACCGACAGGACATGCCGGAAGTTGTCGGCCGGCGCGGCCTGCGTGTCCTCGTCCCAGGCGACGGCGAGGACGCCCGCTGGGGTGAAGTCGGACCAGGGGAACCACTCCGGGCCAGCCACGGGGGCGACCGCGTGTGGCGCCGTCCACGTCACGCCACCGTCCAGCGACTCCACGACCCTCACGTCGGTGTCGAAGCCGGGCCCGGCGTTGCACGGGTCGTAGTTCGGCGCCTCGCCGGGGATCTCCTCGATGCACTCGTCCGTCGCGTTCGGGTTCGGCGCGTCACGGTCCGCGTACACGGCGGCGAGGTGGTTGGGGTTGGTCGGGTCGACGGAGATGTTCCCCGCGGAGGTCCACCTGATCTGATGGCCCCATACGGTCTGGCGGGCGATCACCGAGTACGGCGTGTCGGACAGCCCATCCTCCAGCTGTGCCGCGACCCACGGGCCCTGGAACGTCTCACCACCGTCCTTCGACCGAACGACCATGATCTGACCGTCGAAGTCGAAGTCCACCTCCCACTCGGCCTCGTTCTGATTGTTCATGAAGTGGATGTAGAGCGTTCCGTCCGACGCGACGACGGGGATCGAGGTCTGATCCTCGTCACAGTCCGTCCCGTCACCCGTCTCCTGGTAGGTGCAGCTCGGGTGCGATTTCGAGATCTCCTTCGGGGGCGTCCAGGTCAGCCCGCCGTCGTCGGACCAGCTCAACCAGATCGGCGACTCCGCGTACGCACCCCCCAGGGTATTGAGGAACCGACTCGACGTGACGTAGATGCGTCCGTAGAACGGGCTGCTCGGGTTGTTGTCGACGGCGATCCACTCCTTGTCGTAGAAGACCGCCAGGTTCGCCGGTCCGATGCCTGCGCCGGTCCCGTGCATGACGGTCACGGGTTCGGACCACGTCACTCCGCCGTCGGTCGAGCGCGACACCGAGACGTTGCCCTGCGTGACGAACGGCCCGCCCTGCCCGCCGACGTTCTCGAGCTGCGCCATCACCGCGACGTCATGCTTCGCGTCGAACGCAGGAGCCGGGTCGCCGGCGCCGTTGCCGCTCCGCATCGGGATCTGGCCGTCGACCCACGTCGCGCCGCCGTCGAACGAGGTGAAGAACCCGGTCGGGACGATCGCCTGTCTCGCTCCCGTCGCGTTGTTGAACCGGTAGAAGTAATCGTTCGATCCGGCGAGCAGGTGGTTGGGGTCCTCGGGATCCACGGCGATTGCGATCTCGTTGTCCGGTGCGAAGTTCTGTCCGAACGTCGCGTCGTTGCAGCTTATGTCGACCGTCGCGGCCGGGTTGCCGGAGCTCGCGCACCGGAACGCTTCGATCTGCTCGACGCTGAAGTTCCCGCCGTTCAGCCCCGGCAGGTCGTACTGCAGCGGCGATGGGACAAGCTTCATCGCGATCAGCTTCGACGTATTCGCGGGCTTGTCGCGGCCGGCCGCCGGCACCGCCGCAAGCACGGGTACGACCAGGGCGACCGCGAGGATCGCTATCGCTCGTCGCATCGACTCCCCCTCCTCCGTTCGGGTGCGAACGTCGTCAAAGGTAGGCCTAGCGACATCCCCTGCGCAAACCCGTTCCACCCCAAACGACCTAGGCCAGAGGTCGAAACCTTCGGTCGAAACTTCGGATGTCACACCCCCTCGGTACGGTCGCGACCATGGGCAGCGTACGAACGACCCTCGCGTGCTCGAGCTGCGGTCAGCCCGTCGAGCGGTGGGTGGGCCGGTGTCCCGGCTGTAGCGACTGGGGGACGATCGAGGAGCGGAGACCTGGCGCGGCCTCCGCGCCCGTCCCGGCACTGACGCTCGGGCGTGCCGACGACGCCGCCGTCGAACGGAGGGCCTCCACCGGGTTCTCCGGCGTCGATCGCGTCCTGGGCGGAGGGCTCGTCCCAGGCACCGTTGCCCTGCTCGCGGGCGAGCCCGGCATCGGCAAGTCGACCCTTCTCCTCCAGTTGGTGGCGAACCTGTCGGCCGCCGGGCTCTCCTGCCTGCTCGCCTCGGGCGAGGAGTCCCGCGAACAGGTGGCGATGCGTGCCGCCCGCCTTGGCATCGACGGCGACGCCGTGGCCTTCGTGCCAGGACGCGACCTCGACCAGGTGCTCGAGGCGGCACGGTCGTCGCGACCGTTCCTGCTCGCGGTGGACTCGATCCAGAGCCTTCGCGATCCCGACGCGACGCAGGCGGTCGGCGGGCCCGCGCAGGTTCGCGGGTGCGCCGACGCGCTCGTCGGCCTGGCCAAGTCAACGGGCCTCGCCGTCGTCATGACCGGACACGTCACCAAGGACGGCGACGTTGCGGGTCCGCGGACGCTCGAGCACGCCGTCGACGTCGTGCTCGCTTTCGACGGCGACCCGCGGTCGGGCCTGCGCGTGCTCTCCGGGGGCAAGAACCGCTTCGGGGCCGAGGGCGAGGTGGCCTGGTTCGAGATGGAAGCATCCGGCCTCCGCGAGATCGACCCATCCGATCTCCTGCTCGGGACCGACGGCGAGCCGGGCTCGGCCACGGCGTTGCCCCGGGCCGGCCGGCGGGCTCTCGCCGTCGAGGTCCAGGCGCTCGCTGTCCCGACGGAGACTCCGGGCCGCCGGCAGGTGACCGGCCTCGACCCTCGGCGCTTCCAGCTCGTCGCCGCCGTCCTCGAACGGTTGGTACGGCTGCCGATCGGCCGCGCGGATCTGTACGGCGCGACGGCGGGAGGCGTGCGCGTGGACGATCCGGGCTGCGACCTCGCCGCCGCGGCGGCGCTCGCCTCGGCGGTCGGTGGCGTCTCAGCGCCCGTGGGGTCGGCGTTCCTCGGCGAGGTGACGCTCACCGGCCTCGTCCGCCCGGCGCCGGCCCTTCCGCAGCGCCTGGCGGCGGCCCGGGCGGCGGGAGTCCGGACCGTATTCGGCGCAGGCGAGGCCTCGGTCCCGTCGGGGCTGCGGTTCGTGCAGGTCAGGCGGGTCGACGATGCGCTGGCGTGGGCGGTCGTGCCGTCCGACCGACGATCTCGGCGGTCGGCCTAGGTTCGCCGAGACGCCCGGAACGCGCGAAATGGCCCCTGACCAGGGATTTTGATTTGCGGTTCAGACCGCTCGCGTGCTATCTTCGCTAACAGTCCCGGCGACGATCCGAGCCTTCGAGGGGGTTGTGTGTTCCGCAAAGGCGACACAGTGGTCCATCCGGAACATGGCGCGGCAGTCATCGAGGAGCTGCGCGAAAGGGAGATCCTGGGGGAGCGGCGGAAGTACTTCGTCCTCCGGGTCGCGTACGGGGACCTCACCCTGATGGTCCCGGTCGACAGCACCGAGGAGGTCGGCCTCCGACAGGTCGTCAGCAAGAACGAGGTCAGAAAGGTCCTGAACGTCCTCAAGGAGGACGAGTCGAAGATGGCCGCCAACTGGAGCCGCCGCTTCAAGAACAACATCGAGAAGCTGCGGTCCGGCGACATCTACCAGGTGGCCGAGGTCGTCAGGAACCTCTCGATTCGAGAGCGCGAGCGCGGCCTGTCGGCCGGCGAGAAGCGGATGATCACCAAGGCCCGCCAGATCCTGGTGTCGGAGCTCGCCTACGCGACGGGCGGTACGGAGGAAAAGGCCGAGGCCATGATCGACAAGGTCCTGGACGACTCGCACCAGGCTCGCATCCTCCAGGGAGCCTGACCCCCGCCGTTCGGGCTCCCCCGTTGCGGTGGTTGCGCGTTCGCGCGCGGCGCGGCACGGTACCCCAGTGAGCAGGTCGGAGCACCGCCGCGAGATCCCGCGCGGGCGGTTCGTCGAGTTCATTCGGCTGATCTTCGTCGTCCTGTTCGCCGCCGCCGGTTACAGCGTGGCGACACGCCTTGATAGCCCAACCACGCAGCGGACGCTGCTCGGCGTGATCCTGGGCTCCGGGATCGGGTTCGTCCTTGGAGGAGTGTTCGGACGGCAGACCGCTAGTGCGGTATCCGCCATGGAGCGGGAATTCAAACGGGTCCCTGCGGCGGAGGTTGTCGCTGGAGTGGCCGGACTGATCGCGGGGCTCGCCGTCGCCGCGCTCACGTCGGTGCCGCTCTTCCGGCTGCCGGCGCTCGCCGCCTGGACGACCGTCGCGTTCATCTACGCGACGATGGCGTTCTTCGGGTGGCGGGTCGGACGCATGATGAACGCGGAGCTGTTCGCGCTGATCGGGGTGAAGCCGCGCGCGGCGGCCGGGACGTCCGACCTGGCGGTGATCGATACGAGCGCGCTGGTCGACGGCCGCGTCGTGGAGCTCGCGAAGACGGGCTTCCTTTCCGGCGATGTCCTGATCCACAGCGGAGTGCTTGAAGAGCTCCAGACGATCGCCGATTCCTCGGACCCCAGGCGTCGTGGGCGAGGCCGGCGCGGTCTGGATGCTGTGGGCGAGCTCCAGCGCGCGCCGACCGTCCACGTGCATCTGGTCGAAGAAGGGGGGATCGGCGACGTGGACGCGGCCCTCGTTCGGCTGGCGCGCGAACGCGGAGCCGCGCTGCTCACGACCGACCACAACCTCGCCAAGGTCGCGGAGGCGCTGTCGGTCCCCGTCCCGCGCCTGAACGATCTCGCCGCGGCGTTCCGGGTCCCCGTCGGCCCCGGAGACGCGCTGACGATCGAGCTGGTCAAGGAGGGGCGCGAACACGGGCAGGCCGTCGGCTATCTCGAGGACGGCACGATGGTCGTCGTCGAACAGGCGAGGGAACGGATCGGCTCGGAGGTCCCGATCGTCGCGCGCAACGTCATCCAGACGACGACGGGGCGGATGGTCTTCGCGTCGCTGCAGGGCGCCGAACCAGCGTGACCGCCCGCGCCGTCGCGATCGTGTTGGCGGCGGGCTCTGGCGAGCGGCTCGGGGCCGAGTCGCCAAAGGCGCTGCTGCCGGTTGGCGGCACGCCGATCCTCGTCCACGCCGTGCGGGCGGCGCTCGCGTCGACGTCGATCGGTTCGGTTGTCGTCGCGTCGCCACTCGGCCGCGAGGACCTCGCGCACGCGATGATCGAGCCGCTCGGCGCCCACGCCGTCGTGACGGGCGGAGCAACCCGTGGGGCGTCGGTCCGTGCGGCCCTCGCGCACGTGACCGACGACGTGCCGGTGATCGTCTGTCACGACGCGGCACGGCCGTTTGCCTCGCCGGCGTTGTTCGACGCGGTCGTCCGCGCCCTCGACGAACGAGCGGAGGTCGCGGGCGTCGTGCCGGTCGTCCGCGTCGCGGATACGGTCAAGCGCGTGCACGACGGCTACGTGGTCCGCACGGAGCCCCGCGAGGAGCTCGCCCTGGCGCAGACGCCACAGGCGTTCCGCACGACCGCGCTGCGCGAGGCGCACGACCGGGCCGCGACGCAGGGACTCGATTTCAGCGACGACGCCGCGCTCGTCGAGTGGGCGGGACACGGGATCGCGACGGTCCCCGGCGAGTCGTCAAACTTCAAGATCACGACCGCGGAGGATCTGGCTCGCGCCGACGCGCTGATGGGGTTGCGTGCGGATGGCTGATCACCGGACGGGCTTCGGGTTCGACGTGCACGCCTTCCTCGTCGGACGCTCATTGTTCCTGGCCGGCGTGCGGTTCGAGGGTGAGCCCGGCCTGGCCGGGCATTCCGACGGCGACGTGGTGTGTCACGCGGTCGCGGACGCGATGCTTGGCGCGGCCGCGCTCGGCGACGTGGGCGAGCACTTCCCGGACACGGATCCCGCCGTCGAGGGGATCGCGGGGCTCGACCTGCTCGCCCGGACGGTCGAGCTGCTCACCGGACCGGGTCTGGTTCCCCTGTCGGCGGACGTGACGGTCATCGCGGCGCGACCCGCGATCGCACCGCGGCGCGATGAGATGCGACGGAACCTGGCGGCGGCGGTGGGCGTGCCGATCGAGCGTGTGTCCGTGAAGGGGACGCGACCCGAGGGCCTCGGGCTGACCGGGGACGGGATCGGCTGCCTGGCGCTCGCGGTCATCGTCGGCTGATGTCCCGGTCGCGGGCGACGATCGCGATCGGCGGCCGTCGCACGGCGCTCGAGGCGGTGCGGGCCGGCCGGGCGAGCGAGGTCCTGGTTGTGAGGGGCGCCCGCCGGACCCCCGCGTACCGGGAGCTGCTCGGCGCGGCGGCATCGGCCGGCGTCGTGGTCCGCGAGGCGGAGCGCGAAGAGCTCGATCGCGCGGCACCCGATCATCACGGCGCCGTCGCCCGGGTCCGGCTGCCGGACGAGCTCGGCGAGCGCGATCTGGTGTCGTGGCCGTTCGCCGATGACGCGTTCGTTGCGGCGCTGGACGGCGTCGACGACCCGCAGAACCTGGGCTCGGCCTCTCGATCGGCGGAGGTCGCGGGCGCCGCGATGCTGATCACCCGCGTGCACCGCGCGGCCGCGGTCACGCCTGCGGCGGTGCGCGCGTCGGCGGGTGCGCTCCTTCATCTGCCACACGCGCGTGTGGCGAACATCCCTCGAGCCCTGAGGCGGCTTCAGTGCGTCGGCTTCACCATCGTCGGCCTCGACGAGCGCGCGCCTCGATCGATCTACGACGAGCCAGGCCCATCCGGTCGCCTGGCGATCGTGGTCGGGTCCGAAGGGGAGGGGATGGCACGCCTCACGCGCGAGGCGTGCGACGTGCTCGTCCGGCTGCCGATGCGCGGCAGGGTCGGCTCGCTGAATGCGTCGGCGTCCCTCGCCGCCGTTCTGTTCTCCTACGTGCTGCCTTCACGCAGGCCGTAGGGGTTCGGCCGCTACACTCGTAGCCGCGCTGGCGTAGCTCAGTTGGCAGAGCAGCTGTCTTGTAAACAGCAGGTCGTCGGTTCGAATCCGACCGCCAGCTCTCTTGACGCCAGCCCTCGTGCTCAGCGCGTGGAGCATGGGCGCGGCTCGCGGAACAGCTCGCCCCGCTCGTGGCTCAAGCGATGCCGCCTCTGCAGCCGATGCCTCCGGAGTGAGACGGCGCTGGATCCTGGCGGTCGCCCTCGGCCTGCTCGTCCCGAGCGGCTCGGCGTCCGCGAGACCCGTGCCCGGGTCCGGATGCGTGTTGTTCCCCGCAGACAGCATCTGGAACACGCGCGTCGACGGGCTGCCGGTCCACGCCGACAGCGACGCGTGGCTGCGGACGATGCGGGCCGGCACGACGTTCCTGCACCCGGACTTCGGGCCGCCGAACTATGGGTTGCCGTTCGAGGTGGTGTCGAACAAGCACGCGAAGGTCCGGATCCGGTTCACCTACGCCGACGAGAGCGACCGCGTCCGATACCCGGTCGACGCGAGGACCCCCGTCGAGGGCGGCTCTGACCGACACGTGTTGATCGTGAACCGTGACGGCTGCAAGCTCTACGAGCTGTTCGCCTTCGACTGGAACCGCGGGCGGCCGCGCGCCGGCAGCGGTGCGGTGTGGAAGCTCGGCTCGAACGCGCTCCGGCCCGACGGTTGGACGTCGGCGGACGCGGCCGGGCTGCCGATCCTGCCCGGGCTCGTCCGGTACGACGAGGTGAAGACCGGTGCGATCAGGCACGCGATCCGGTTCACGGCCGAGCTGACGCAGGACGAGCACCTGTGGCCGGCGCGGCACGACGCGGGTTCGAACGACGCCAGCTACCCGCCGATGGGTGCCCGGCTCCGGTTGCGGGCCGACTTCGACATCTCCGGCTTCAGTCCGAAGGCGCGAGTGATCCTGCGGGCGATGCAACGCTACGGCCTGATCCTCGCCGACAACGGTTCGGACTGGTACTTCCAGGGCACGCGGGACGGCCGGTGGCGCAACGGGCTCCTGGACCAGCTCAAGCAGGTTCCCGCGTCGTCGTTCGAGGCCGTGGACGTCTCGGGCTGCCAGGTCGATCCGGACAGCGGCCAGGCCGACTGCTCGGCGGCCTAGCTCCGCCGAAGCGCACGGCCCGTTCGCTCGAAGCGGCGGCCGTCCCAGGCGACTCGGCCGTTCACGATCACGGCCGCGATCCCCTCCGCGAACGCGTGCGGCCGTTCGTAGGTGGCCGTGTCCGCGATCCGTTGGAGGTCGAACACGACCAGGTCGGCGAACTCGCCCTCGGCGATCCGGCCGCGTCCGGCCAGTCCGAACCGCTCCGCGGGCAGCAAGGTCATCTTCCGGATGGCGGCCTGGAGCGACAGCACGCGCTCCTGGCGCACGTACCGGGCGAGCACTCGCGGGAACGTGCCGTAGTAGCGCGGGTGGACGGAGAAGCGTCCGAGCGGGCCCTCGGGCGAGATCCCGACCCCGTCGGTTCCGACCATCACGTCGGGCCGAGCGACGATCGTCCGGACGTCGTCCTCGAGCATCCCATGCCCGATCACGCCGGTGAACGGGTCCGCGATCAGCAGGTCCAACAGCACGTGCCCGGGCTCCAGCCCGCGTTCCGCGGCAAGATCGGTCAGGCTCCGCCCCGAGACCGACGGGTCGGGCGTGTGGGTCCCGACGAAGAGTCGGTCCCATCCGATCCCGCGGACCGAGCTCTGCCAGCCGGGCTCGCCCTCCTCGACGGCCGTCAACAGGCGCTCCCGCGTGGCGGCATCTCGGAGCGCGTCCGGGAGGTCCTGCGCCGCCATCCAGGGCGGGAGACAGACCGACAGCACCGTCTCCCACGCCGTGTACGGGTACTGGTCCGCGCTGACGTCCGCCCCGTCGGCACGCGCCCGGTCGATCGCGTCCAGCAGCTCCGTCGACCGGCCCCACGCGAAGGACGACTCGACCTTCAGGTGGCTGATGTGCGCGGGGAGCTCGGCACGCTGTCCGATCTCGATGGCCTCGGCGACGGCGGCGAAGACCCGTTCGCCCTCGCCGCGGATGTGGCTCGCGTAGATGCCGCCGCGGCGAGCGGCCGCCCGCGCGAGCTCGACGATCTCGTCGGTGTCGGCGTACATCCCCGGCGGATAAACGAGGCCGGTGGACAGTCCGACCGCGCCGCCGCCCACCGCGTCTTCCACGAACGCGCGCATCGCGTCGAGCTCGGCCCGCGTCGGTGCGCGCCTCGCGTGGCCCATCACCTGGAGCCGGACGGCACCGTGCCCGACAAGCGTCGCGACGTTGCACGCCGGCCGGGCCGCGTCGACGCGCGCGAGGTACCCCTGGATGTCCTCCCAGTCTGCGCGGATGTCCGCGAGCGATGCGCCCGACAGCTCGGCCACCTCGTGCGCACCGGCGCGCGGGACCGCCGACGAACCGCAGTTGCCGACGACCATCGTCGTGACGCCCTGCCGGAGCATGCTGTCCATCGCCGGTTCGACGAACGGCGCGGCGTCCGAATGGCTGTGCGCGTCGATGAAGCCCGGGGCCACGATGAGACCGTTCGCGTCGATCGTGTGGAGCCCCGCGTCGTTCGGTAGGGGTGTGCCGGCGCGGACGACCGCCTCGATCCGTTCGCCCGAGGCGACGATGGCGCCGTCGAACGGCGGCGTGCCGGTCCCATCGACGATCGTGCCGCCGCTGATCAGCAGGTCGGTCACGGAGAGGTGGTCAAGCGGGTCAACCGGTGATCGGACCGATGATCACGCCGGAGAGCAGCAGGAACACCGGCAGGATGAAGATCGTCGCGACGAAGATCCAGAGCCGTCTGCCGGACGCGACGAGCCACTCGTCCAGGGCCATGATGCCGTCGGCGAGCGGCGTGTAGAAGAACGCGAGCAGCGCGAGCGAGATCGCTGCGACGCCGATCGCCTGCGCCAGCACGATCTGCACGGCACCGGCGCTGCCGATCACCATCGCGGCGACGAGGGTGTCGGCGAGCGTCGTGATGTTCGCCCCCATGATGTACGGGATCGCCTCGCGGCGCTTCACGTACCCCCGGCTCGCGAGCGGCACGAGGACGGTGAGTGCGACCGAGACCGAGAGGGTCAGCGTCGCCACGACGCACCCGAGGAGGAACATCGGCCACGGGCGCTTCAGCCATGCGGCGCCGCCGTGCCGCTCGCCGTCGAGCTGCGGAAGGACGCGGTCGAGGAACTTGAACGACACGAGCAGGATCGCGAGCCCGACCGGGAGCTCCGTCCATCCGGGAAGCCGGTCCATCAGGTCGAGCGCCGGACCCCAGATCACGTCCACGAGACCGAGGACGTCCTTCGACGCGTGCCACCGGACACCGTCCAGCGCACCAGACTTCATCACCCAGTACGCGATGGCCATCCCGGGCAGGTAGACGACCGCCGTGAGGGCGAGCGCGAGGATCCCCATCCCGATGGACTCCCCGCGGTTCGCGCCTCGGTTGCGGAGGGCGTAGAGAAACCCGACGAGCAGGACGACAAACGAGGCGCCCAGGCGCGAGCCGGACAGCATGCTGAACGTCTGGAGCTTGGTGAGTGCGCCGCCTGCGAACAGGCTGAGCGAGACCGCGGCTATCGGGGACCCGGACAGCACGACGTAGGCGCCGAGCCACCCGGCCCCGAGCGTCGAGTACGCATTGCTGAATAGGGCGCTGTCGCGAAACGCCGGTGCGAGCGCCTTCGCCCCTTCCTTCATGACCTGGATCGCCAGGACGAACAGGAACAGCGCGACGGCGAAGCTCACGATCTTCCCGAGCACCGCGGTCCAGTCCCGGCGTCGCTCGGCGGGAACGACGATGGCGGCGGCTTCGCGCGGTGGCGCGCCGCCACGGATCGGTGGCAGGTCCGGCTCCCCGTCCTCCGTGCGCGTGCCGGCGTCCTGCGGCGTATCGTCGCTGTGTTCGATCACGGTCCTCTGGATGATCAGGGGGGCGGGCCGAGGGCCCCCTCACGCTACCGAGGGCGCTCGGGCGCAGCAACTTCGGCGCTCCCGGGGCTCGGCGCGGTCCCCGGCCGGAGGTCCGTCCGGCCCACACGCTCCGGGCTCTCCGTCCCCCTCCGGACCCCGCGAGTCGTACGACGCTATCCCCGGAGGTCTCGAACGGGGGTGTGAGATGGAGGGCTCGGTCGGTGGGGTGCATCCCGAGGCGGCTCAGACGCTCTCGCTCGTGCTGTTCTCCGGGACGGACGACAAGCTGACGGCCGCGGCCGTGCTGGCCGTCGGCGCCGCCGCCATGGGGCGCAAGGTCAATGTCTTCCTGCAGTACTGGGCGCTCGACGCGTTCCGGGCCGACCGGATCCACAAGGACCACGGCGTCGCGGCCGAGGCGGGCACCGAGGGCGCGGATGTCGTGCGGCGCCACGGCGGTCAGCACTGGAGCGAGATGCTCCGTCAGGCCAAGGACATCGGCGACGTGGGGATCCACGCGTGCTCGCTGTCGATGGAGATGTTCGGCATCACCACGGAGGATCTGGATCCGCTCGTGGACGACCAGGAGGGCGTCGCGTCGTTCTTCATGGACGTCGACGGCCCGGTGGCCTTCATCTGACCTTCATGAGGGGGTGCGAGACATGGTTGGGGTTGCGAAGATCGATCGGTCGATCGATGCCCGCGGAATGCCGTGCCCGGGACCGCTGATGTCGCTGATCGGTGCGATCCGGGAGGGCGAGCTTGGCAACGTGATCGAGGTCCTCTCGAGCGACGAGGGATCGAAGACCGACATCCCGGCCTGGATCCAGAAGGCCGGCCACGAGCTGGTCGAGGTCGTCGACGACGACGGCTTCCGCCGGTTCGTCGTCAAGAAGGCTCGGTGAGCCCGGTGCCTGCGCGGGTCCTCGTGATCGGCGGCGGCGTCGGAGGGACGCTCGCGGCCAACCTCCTGTCGAAGGAGCTCGGACGCGACGCGCGGGTCACGGTCGTCGACCCGACCGGCATGCACGTCTACCAGCCCGGGTTCTTGTACGTCGCGCTCGGGCAGGCGTACGGCCGTTGGCTCGCACGCGACGAGCGCACCCTGCTGCGCAATAAGGTCGAGCTCGTCATCGACTCGGTGACGAGCGTCGACACCGACGCGGGCACCGTGCAACTCGCGCGCGGACGCACGCTCGGATGGGACTACCTGGTGGTCGCGACCGGTTCGCGGCTGGTGCCGGACGCCGTTCCCGGCCTGGTCGAGGCCGGGTACGACTTCTATTCGCTCGACGGCGCACAGCGGCTCCGAGAGGCGCTGCGCACGTTCCGTGGCGGACGGATCCATGTCGGCGTCTCGGGCATCCCGTACAAGTGCCCTCCGGCGCCGGTCGAGTTCGTGTTCATGCTGGAGGAGTACCTGCGCGGGCGCGGAATCCGCGATCGCAGCACCGTCACGCTGTTGTCGCCGCTGAACCGTGCGTTCACGATCGAGTCGGCCTCCAAGCTCGTGCAGCCGATGATGGGTCGGCTCGGGATCGAGCTCACGACGTTCTTCAACGTCGAATCGCTCGACCCGTCCGCCGGCACGATCCAGTCCCTCGAGGGCGAGAAGGTCGAGTCCGACCTGCCGGTCATCATCCCGCCGCACAGGGGGCAGCAGTTCGCGATCGACTCGGGTCTCGCCGACTCGTCCGGGTGGCTGCCGACGGACAGGCTGACCCTGCAGGTCGAGGGGCGCGACCGCGTGTTCGCGATCGGCGACGCGACCAACCTGCCGATCTCCAAGAGCGGCTCGACCGCCCACTTCGAGGCCCCGGTGGTCGCGAGCCGGATCGCGTCGCTCGTGCGCGGCACGGCGCCCGGGGAGAACTACGGCGGCCGCGTGATGTGCTTCCTCGAGACGGGCGGCGGACGGGCAACCGTGCTGCGGTTCGATTACGAGCACCCACCGGCGCCGCCCCAGCCGAGCCGGGTGTGGCACTGGGGGAAGTGGATGTTCAACCGGCTGTACTGGGAGACGGTCCCGCAGGGCAGGATGCCCGAGCGCGTGCCGCTCCCGATCCCAACGGGAGAGAAGGTGGACGCATGAGCCAGGCGATCGCGAGGACGCTGGACCTCAAGGGGCTATCGTGCCCGCTGCCGATCGTGAAGACCGCGCAGGCGGTCAAGGGGCTCGAGGCGGGCGACCTCGTCGAGGCCCTCGCCACGGATCCCGGATCGGTGGCGGATTTCACGGCATGGTGCAAGACGACCGGCAACGAGCTCGTCGAGCAGACAACCGACGACGGCGTTTTCCGGTTCGTGATCAGGAAGAGGTGACGAGCATGGCCGTCCAGCAGGCCGAGCTGAGGCTCCCGGAGCGCGAGGACCACGTGCCGCACAAGAAGCTGGTGATCATCGCCTGGAGCGGCGATCTGGACAAGGTCTGGCCGCAGATGATCCTCGCCACGACCGGGGCCGCGATGGGCATGGACACGACGATCTTCTTTACGTTCTGGGGCCTGTTCTCGCTCGTCAAGCACGACCGTCGCATCACCGGCGAGAACTGGATGCAGAAGATGGTCGCGATGATGGACCGTCCAGGGATGGAGCACCTGAAGCTCGGGAAGATGAACTTCGTCGGGGCCGGTCCCACGATGATGAAGAAGCTCGCGAAGGACCACTCCGTCGCGAGCCCGGGAGAGTTGCTCGACCACGCGGTCGAGCTCGGCGTCAAGCTCGTCCCGTGTCAGATGACCATGGACCTGTTGGGGCTGAGGCGCGAGGACATGATCGACGGCCTGGGCGAGCCCGCCGGCGCCACGGCGATGCTGCTCGAGTCGCAGGACGCGATCACGCTGTTCATCTAGCTGAGGTGTCGGGCCGCCCATCGCACCCCGACAACACGAGGGCCGGGAGGGCCGTCCCCCACCTACCTCCCGGCCCTCAGTCTTGCCCCCCAGCATCACGCCGCGGCGCCGTACCGTGTAGAGGGACGAGCGGGAGGTGCGGGATGGGACTCCTCGACAGGGTCAAGCATGTCGCCGGCGAGGCCGCCGACGTCGCAAAGAAGGGTGCCTCGCAGGTCCAGTCCAAGGTCGAGCAGACGCAGGTGCGCCGTCGCGCCGATGAGGCGGCCAAGCAGCTCGGGTACCTGGTCGCGCACGAACGGCGGGGCGGCGCCGTGGCTACGGCGGCCGCCGACCGGCTCGTGACCGACATCACGGACGCCGAGGCGGAGCTCGAGCGCATGCGCGCGGCGGTACCGGACGTTCCCCCGCCCGCCGCCCCAGGGCAGTCGGCCGAGGAGGTCGCTGGCGAGTAACGAGGAACCCGCTCCCTGCCGGCACCGGCTATCCGGGCAGGAGCACCCGGAACGAGGCGCCGCCGCCCGGGCGGTCGTCCACCCAGGCGCGCCCGCCGTGCAGCTCGGCGAACCGGGCGACGAGCGACAGCCCGACTCCGACGCCGGGCGAGTGGCTCTTGGGACCCTCGCCCTGCCGGAAGGGCTCGAAGATCGCCTCGCGCAGGTCGATCGGCACGCCGGCGCCCTCATCCTCGACCGCGAGAAGGGCGCCCTCGTCCGCTCGCTCGACGCGCACCCAGATCCTGGTGCCGGGACGCGTGTGCCGGACGGCGTTCGCGAGCAGGTTCTCGACGATCCGCTCGACCTTGGCCGCGTCGACCGACGCCTCCACGGTCGGAGCGTCAATCTCGACGGGATGCCCGGCGAGCAGATCCGAGCCCTCGACGGTCTGCCGGACGAGCCCCCCGACGTCGGTCGGGCGGCGCTGCGGCGAGATGATCCCTCGTTGCAGCCGATCGAGGTCGAGCAGGTCGGACAGCAGCCGTTGGAGCTTGCGCGCGTTCGCGGCGATCCGCTGCACCAAGTCGAGGCCGTCCTCGGTGGAGATCGAGGCGCCGGCGTGCTCGAGCGTGACCGCCGAGCCGAGGATCGACGTGAGCGGCGTCCGCAGGTCGTGCGACACGGCCTCCAGGAAGGTGTTCTTCATGTCGTCGAGCGCGCGCAGCCGCTGCGCGGCCTCCCGTTCGCGACGGAACGCCTCGGAGTACTTGCGCTCGCTTCTGCGCAGCGCCTGCTCGGCGCGCTTGCGATCCGTGATGTCGACCATCAGGCCGCGGAGCGCGGCGATCTCGCCCTGCGCATCGCGCGCGACGTGGACGAGATCGCGGAGCCACAGGATCTCCCCGCCCGGTCCACGGGCGCGGTACTCGATGCTGCGGTCGCCGCCTTCGGCCATCGCCCCCCGCACGGCCGTCAGCGCGGCCCCTCTGTCGTCGGCGATGACGTGGTCGCCCCAGTGGTCGGGACGGTCGTCCGGCCCGAGTAGCGGCCGGCCGAGCATGCTCGCCGCGCGGCTCGACAGGAACGAGAATCGTAGCGACGCGGGATCGGCTTCCCAGAACGTCGCCTCGAGGCTCTCGACGAGCTCGTGGAAGCGCTCGAGCTCGTGCACGCGCCGCGCCGAGCCGAGCGCGAGCGACGTGATGTCGGCGATCCCGCGTGCGAGCCGCATCTCGCGGTCGCCGAACGCCGGCGCATCGATCGTCCGAACGATGGTGATTGCGGCGAACCCATCGGGTCCCCACCGCAGCGGCGCGACGAGCGCCTCGGCGATGTCCTCGAGCGGGCGGTAGGGCTCGGGGAGGGCGTTGAGCATCGCGCGCGTCAGCACGAACGGCTGCTCGAGCGAGGGGAGGAACTCGCTGGCGGTCAACGCGTCGATCTCGCTGGATTCCTGGAGGCGTTCGGTGCCGTCGCCGCGCGCGTGCGCCAGTCTGAACGCTCCGTCGGGCCCGCGAACGTACACGCCGGCCGCGTAGCAGTGGATCAGCGGCGGGACGGCGGCGACCGTTCGCGCCAGGACGCCGCCGATGTCGTGCAGGCCCGTCATCGCCTGGGACAGCCCGAGCAACGCCGCCGAGGTCTCGGCGGCCTCGCGCTCGCGCTGAAAGAGCCTCGCGTTCTCGAAGGCGACCGCTGCGTGCGAGGCGAGCACCTCGAGCAGCCGCATGTCCTCCTGGTCGAACTCGTCGTAGCCGAGGTTCGACAGGACGATCACGCCGACGACCCGGTCGCCCACCAGCATCGGCACCGCGAGCATCGACTCGAGCACCTCACCGGTCCCCTCGATCTGGACCGCGAACTCGACCTGCTCGGCGTTCGGCGTGTAGAACGAACGCTTCGTCTTGGCGACGTGGCCGGTGATCCCCTCGCCGACGTTGGTGACGAGCTCCTCGTACGTCTCGCCCTCGTACTCGGTGAGGTCGCCGCGGAACGCGATCGGCTCGAGGGTCTCCCCGTCGCCGGCCAGCAGGTAGACCCGGCAGTTGTGGTAATCGACGATCGTCTTCAGCTCGACCGTGATCGCGTCACCGATCTCCTTGACGTCGGTCAGCCGGTTGAGCTGCGCCGCGAGGCTGTGCAGCATCTTGAGCTGCGCGACGGACCGAGGTTCCCGCTCGTCCCCTGCCGGCGACGACGCGGGCCCCGTGTCCTGCCGGGAGGTGTCGACCATCGGTCCCCCGTCCGTACGGTTCCCAATCCTCTCATGTCGGCACGTCGGGGCCGGTTCGTGAGCGCTCCGAGAAGCGGCCCGTCGGTACGATGTGCCGCATGAGCCTGACGGACCGAGCGGCGGGCGATGCCGATCCGCTGCTCGACGAGGTCCTGACGCTGATCGCCGACCGGGCTCCGGACGACCGCATCGAGGCGCTCCGCGCGTTCGCCGCCCAGTACACGCGCAGGATGTCAACGACCGAGCTGGCGGAGCTTCCGCCGGGCGAGCTCGCCCGCCAGATCGAAGGCGCGTTCGGGCTCGTCGACGGGCGCACTGGCGAGGTCGCCGTCCGCGCCTTCACCCCCGATCCGGACGTGGATGGCTACCGGACGGACGGCTCCGTGCTCGAGACCAACACCGAGGACTCCCCGTTCCTGTTCGATTCGGTGAACGAGGAGCTTCAGGCCCGGCACCTATCGGTTCGCCGCGTCGTGCATCCCGTGATCGGGACGGTCCGCGGGGCCGACGACCGGATCGAGCACGTGAGCCACGCGCGCCGGTCCGAGACCCGCGAGTCGGTGATGCATTTCGAGCTCGACCGACGGCTGCCGCCCGCGATGCTGATCGATCTCGAGGCCGCGATCGGAGACGTTCTGTCCGACGTCCGGCTGGCCGTCCGCGGTTTCCCAGCGATGCGGGAGCGCGTGGGGGGCATGATCGAGATTGCGCGCGCCGGGGCGACTCTCTACCCGCCCGACGAGGTCGAGGAGACGGTCGCGTTCCTCGAGTGGCTCCTCGACATGAACTTCGTGTTCCTCGGCTACCGCGAGTACGACCTGATCGACACCGACGCCGGCAGGAGCCTCGTCGTCCGTCCGGGGTCGGGGCTCGGCATCCTGTCGAAGCCGGGCTCTTCGTACGAGCGGCCGGTCGTCCTCTCGTCGCTCCCGACGTCGCTGCGCTCCAGGATCGAGGGCGGCGACCTGTTGATCTACTCGAAGACGAACCGCGCCTCGACCGTGCACCGTCGGGCGCGGATGGACTACATCGGCGTGCGGCGCGTGTCGCGCGACGGCCGAATCGTCGGCGAGGCCCGGTTGGTCGGCCTGTTCACGTCCAAGGCGTACATGGAGCCGGCGAGTCGGACGCCGCTGCTGCACCGCAAGCTGGCCCAGATCCTCGAGGCCGAGGACCTGTTCGAGGGCTCCCACGACTACAAGGCGGTCGTCTCGATCTTCGAGAGCTTCCCCAAGGACGAGCTGTTCGCCGCGTCGACAGACGAGCTGCGACGGAGCGTCATGGGCCTCCTGGCCCTGCAGGAGCAGCGGCACGTCCGGCTGTTCGTCCGGCGAGACCTCTACGGACGCAGCGTGTCGTTGCTCGTGGCGCTGCCGCGCGAGCGGTTCAGCGCTGAGCTGCGCCACAAGCTGCAGGACCTGTTCATGGAGCGGTTCAGCGGGTCGTCGGTCGACTACCACCTTTCCCTCGGCGAGAGCCAGCTGGCGATGATCCACTTCGCCGTGCACGTCGCCGAGGGAGAGGTCCCCGACGTGCCGTTCGAGGAGCTCGAGCGCGAGGTCGTCGATCTGGCTCAAACGTGGGATGACCGGCTGCTGGCGCTGCTCGTGCGGACGCACGGCGCGGAGCGCGGCCAGGAGCTGTTCGACCGGTGGGCGCCCCGCTTCCCCGACTACTACCGGTCGACGACCGACATTGACTTCGCCCTCACGGACATCGAGCACTTCGAGCGGCTCGAGCAGGGTGACGAGTCGTTCGTTGTGGGAATCGCGAACGTCAGCGGCGACGACGGCGAGACGCTCACCAGGATCCGGCTGTACAAGGTCGGGGGCAAGATCCAGCTGTCGGATTTCGTCCCGACGCTCGAGGCGCTCGGGCTGCGCGTCGTCGAAGAGCGTCCCACCGACCTGCTCGGCGAGCAACCCACGGACGAGCGGTTCCTCCACGACTTCGGCGTCCTCGGGGCGGACGGGCATCCGCTCGACGTCAAGGAGTCGGGTCCGCGGCTCGCCGAGGCGATCGCCGCGGTGTGGCGTGGCGACGCCGAGTCCGACTCGCTGAACCGTCTCGTCGTGTTGGCGGGCCTCGACTGGCGTCAGGTGACGATCCTGCGGGCGTACCGGAAGTACCACCACCGCGTGAACGCGAGCTTCACCGCCGAGTACAAGAACGACGCCTTCGCAGCCCACCCGGCGATCGCGCGGAGGCTATGGGACCTGTTCGAGCTGCGGTTCGACCCGGACCGTCCCAGGCAACCCGAGGCGGAGGACGCCGTCCGCGACGAGATCGTCGCCGCGCTCGACGCCGTGGCGTCGCTCGAGCAGGACCGCATCCTCCGCAACCATCTCGGCCTGATCCAGGCAACGGTCCGGACCAACGCGTTCCGTCCCGGTGCCCGTTCGCTGTCCTTCAAGTTCCGTTCGGCCGACGTGCCCGAGATGCCGCCGCCGGTGCCGCTGTTCGAGATCTTCGTGTACTCGACCGAGACGGAGGGCGTGCACCTGCGCGGTGGCAGGGTCGCCCGCGGCGGCATCCGGTGGTCCGACCGGCGCCAGGACTTCCGCACCGAGATCCTCGGGCTGATGAAGGCGCAGATGGTGAAGAACTCGGTCATCGTCCCGACCGGGTCCAAGGGCGGGTTTGTCCTCAAGCGGACGATCGCCGACGCCGTCGCGCTGAAGCAGGAGGTCACCCGCGAGTACGTCACGTTCATCCGCGGCTTGCTCGACGTGACGGACGACCTCGAGGACGGCAAGGTCGTGCATCCTCCGGACGTGGTGATCCACGACGAGCCGGACCCCTACCTCGTCGTGGCGGCCGACAAGGGCACGGCCACGCTGTCCGACACCGCGAACGAGGTCTCCGCCGAGTACGGGTTCTGGCTCGGCGACGCGTTCGCGTCGGGCGGCTCCACGGGCTACGACCACAAGAAGCTCGGGATCACGGCCCGCGGCGCGTGGGAGTCGGTGAAGCGGCACTTCCGGGAGATGGGAACGGACCCGGAGACCGATCCGATCACGGTCGTCGGGATCGGCGACATGTCCGGCGACGTGTTCGGCAACGGCATGCTGCTGTCCGATCAGATCTGCCTGGCGGCGGCGTTCGATCACCGGCACGTCTTCATCGACCCCAACCCGAACCCCGCGATCGGGTTCGCGGAGCGCAGGCGCCTGCTCGACAAGGCAGGCTCGTCGTGGGACGACTACGATCGCTCGAAGATCTCCGCGGGCGGCGGCGTGTGGCCTCGCAGCGCCAAGTCGATCCCGCTGTCGCCGGAGGCGCGGGGCGCGCTGGGTGTCGACGGTGAGTCGCTGACGCCGGATCAGGTCATCCGAGCGGTCCTGTGCGCGCCCGTCGACCTGCTCTGGAACGGCGGCATCGGGACCTACGTCAAGGCGTCCACCGAGTCACACGCCGACGTGGGCGATCGTGCCAACGACGGCCTTCGGATCGATGGGCGACAGGTCCGGGCGCGAGTCGTCGCGGAGGGCGGCAACCTGGGGTTCACCCAGCGCGGCCGGATCGAGTACGCGCTCTCCGGTGGACGCATCAACACCGACTTCATCGACAACGCGGGCGGCGTGGACTGCTCCGACCACGAGGTGAACCTCAAGATTCTGCTGGGGCTCGCGATCCGGCGGGGCGAGCTCACGCTCGACGAACGCAACCGCCTCCTGCACGACGTCGAGCAGGACGTCGTGCTCCACGTCCTGTACGACACCTTCCTCCAGGCGCAGATCCTGTCGCAGGAGGCCCAGGCGTCGCCGACCCGGATGGAGGCGTACGAGGATCTCATGCAGGCCCTCGAGGCGAGCATGGGTCTGGACCGACGGCTGGAGGCGCTCCCGTCGGCGGAGGAGATGAGCGAGCGTCGGCGCGCGGGTCGTGGTATGACGCGGCCCGAGCTCGCGGTGCTGCTCGCCCACGCGAAGCGCGATCTCTCGAACCAGCTCCTCGTCTCCTCGTTGCCGGACTCGCGCTACCTCGAACGCGACCTCCGCGCGTACTTCCCACCGGCGGTCGTCGAGCGGTTCGGACACCTGCTGGCCGACCACCCCCTCAGGCGCGAGCTGATCGCGACGCTGGTCGCGAACGACGTCGTGAACTCGCAAGGGATCACGTTCGTGTCGCGGCTGGTCACCGAGACCGGCGCCGCGGCTCACGATGTCGTTCGCGCGTACCGCATCGCGCGACACGTCACGGACGCGGTCGAGCGGTGGGAGTCGATCGAAGCCCTCGTCGGCTCGGTCGAGCCGCGCGTGCTCGACGAGCTGATGGCGGCTGTCGACCGGCTCGTCGAGAGCGTGGCGCGGTGGTACCTGGCCAACGCGCCCGACCAGCTCGGGCGCGCGATCGCCGCGGCCCAGGACCCGTTCCGCAGGCTCGAGGCCGTCGCGTCGCGCGTCGCGTCGGACGCGATGGCGCACGAACGGGAGCGCACGGCCTGGCGGCTGATGGACGAGGGCGTCCCGGAGGAGATCGCTCGGCGCCATGCGCATCAACCGTTGCTGGCGTACGGGCCCGACGTGATCGCCGTGGCCGAGCGGACGCGACGGTCGATCGAGGATGTCGCGCGGGCGTTCGTGCGGGTCGGCGAGGCGCTGTACGTCGACCGGCTCGAGGCGCGGCTGCGGGACGTTCCGGCCGCGAATACCTGGCATCGGTGGGCCATCCAGGCGATCCAGGACGACCTGCACACCGTTCGGCGGGACCTGGCCGAGCGCGTCCTCGAACCTGTCCCGGACCGGCCCGTCGACGAGGCGCTCGAGGGGTTCCTCGCCGCGCGATCCCGGCCGGTCGCGAGATTGGCTCGCTTCATGCATTCCCTCACGCTCGAAGATGCGAGCGAGCTCGCCGCGCTCACCGTCGCGCTCCGCAAGATCCGAGCGATCGCGGCCTGACCCCGCCGCTTGGCGGTGACCCCGCAGCGCCGGATAGGATGGCGTCGGCTCCGCACGAGCGCCGACGGACACGAGGAGCACCTGGCGTTGGGCACGGGTACCCTGCGGTTCGGGATCATCGTCGCGCTGGTCGTGGGCGGCGTCCTCCTGATCGACCAGGCGTTCCCCGCCAACGAAGCCGTCTCGCTCCCGCGACCGAGCGAGTCGGTGTCGCCGACCGGCTCGCCATCCGCCGGTGGCGGCCAGACGGATCAGACGGATGAGGACGGCACGGGCCAAACGGGCGGGGGCCAGCAGCCCCAGGCGCCGCGAACCAAGGTCGTCGTCGGCGTGTACAACGGCACGTACGTGTCGGGCCTGGCACAGAGTACCGCTGATCAGTTGATGAACCGGCCGAACTACCGCGTCCCGCAGAACGCCATCAGCGACGCCCCCGACAAGCCGTTGGAACAGACGACGATCTACTACCGGACGCCACAGGACCGGGAAGCAGCGGAAGAGCTTCGCACCGGCTTCTTCGAAAACAGGGATGTGAGCGGGGTCGTCATCCAGTCGATGCCCACCGATCTCGACGTGCCCGACAGCCTCGACCTCGCGATCTACCTCGGGACCGATTCCGCCTGACGTCTAACGTCAGCTGAGCTGAGCCGCTCGTCGCATCCTCACGCGCTCGAGGTCCTCGAGCTGGCTCCGCACCCATCGCTCGGGGGGGTTCGCGAGGACCAGGCGCGACAGCCCGCGCGCCCGTCGTGTGCGCTCGTCGTGCGGCATCTCCAACGCCGCGTTCATGGCATCGGCCGTCTCCGCGCAATCGAACGGGTTGACCGGCAACGCGTACCGGCCGAGGCGCCAGTAGGCGCCTGCGTTGCGCGAGAGCACCAGGACGCCGCCGCGCCGGTTCAACAGCGGTCCCTCCATCGCGACCAGGTTCATCCCGTCGAACACCGGGTTCACGAGCAGGACGTCGTACAGCCCGTAGGCGGCCAGGGCGCCGAGGTAGTCCTCCTGGACGCGCACCTCGATCGGCTGCCAGTCTGGCTCTCCGAGCTCACTGTTGATCCGCTCGGCCTCGGCGACGCACTGCTCCGCGTACTCGCGGTAGTCGGGAATGTCCATCCGCGAAGGCGACAGGATCGCGAGGAACACGACCCGACCGCGCCACTCGCGGTATCGGCGCAGCAGCTCTTCGTAGGCTTGGAAGCCCCGAACGATGTTCTTGGTGAGCTCGAGACGGTCCACGCGCAAGATCATCCGGCGGTCGCCCCGCCATCGGTTGAGGCGCTTGCGCAGGTTCGCGACCTCCGCCGAGGCGGCCGTCTCGCGCATCGGTCCCGCCTCGACGGAGATCGGGTGGATCTTGACCGCGACCTGACGGCCCTCCGCGATGACGCGCGAGCGCGTCAGGTCGGCTCGGACGCCCGGCACCGACCGGGCGGACGAGACGAAGTTGTCCGCCCACATCTCCGAATGGAAGCCCAGCACGTCGGCGCCGAGCATCCCTCGCAGGACGCCCTCGCGGACCTTCGCCGGGAGGATCCGGATGTACGTGTTCCCCGCGATCGATGTGTGGGAGAAGTGGGCGATCAGCGCAGTCGGGACGAGCTCGCGGAGGAGCCTCGGCACGAGGCACAGTTGGTAGTCCTGGATCAGGAACACGGGCTCACGGTCGAACGTCGACGCCTCCTCCGCGAGCGCGTGCGCGAACTGCCGGTTGACCTCGACATACTGCTCCCATGCGACGTCGACGTCGGTGCCGAAGGACGGGGAGCGAGGCGTGTCCCACAGGTAGTGGTTCACGAACCACAGCATCCCGTTCGAGATGCGGTTGTAATACCCGTCGTACACGTCGGACGGGATGTCCAGGTACCGGAGCCGGTAGCTCGCACCGAACCCGTGCATGTCGATCCGACCCGCGGTCGAGGCGACCAGCTCGCGGTCCTCGGGCGACATCGCCGCCGCCACCCACAACCCCTCGGCCCTCTGGAGCGCGCCGACCATCGCCGTGACAAGCCCCCCGGACCCGCGTCGGGGCGTCAGCGTCCCGTCAGCCTCGCGCTCGAACGTCACCGGCCCGCGGTTGGATGCGACGATCAGGGGGGCGTCGAGCGCGCTCACGCGATCGCCGCCATCGGCCGGAGCGGGTCCTCCGAACCGAGCGCCGGTGCCCATCCCGCGGAGCCGTGGACGGCCTCGATCGCGAGCACGGGCGGAGTCTACTGCTGGCGTCCGGTCCCCCGAACCCCTGGTGCGTGCCCAGGGTTGCGCTCGGTTACACTCCTCGGACGGCGTCCCGACGTTCGGCCGGAGCTCTCGTTGCTGAAGATCTCGCAAAGACTCGAGTACGCGATGCGGGCGATGATCGAGCTCGCGGTGCGGCGCGACGACGGCCTCGTCCCCGCTCGCGAGATCGCGGAGGCGCAGCAGATCCCGCTGCGGTTCCTCGAGCAGCAGCTCGGCGCCCTGCACAAGGCCGGCCTGGTCGAGAGCTTCCGCGGCGCCGGCGGCGGATGCCGGATCGCCCGAGACGCCGACGCCATCACGGTCGCGCAGATCGCAGACGCGATCGAGGGCCAGCTGTTCCCGATGTTCTGCCTGGAGCCGTCCGACCACACGTGCTTCCAGGACTCCCGCTGCGGTCTCCAGGGCTTCTGGGGCGAGGTGGCAAGGGCCGTCGACCGCGTGTTCGAGCAGACGACCGTCGCCGACCTGGTGGAGCGGCACCGACTGATGAAGCCAGTTTCGCCGGTGTTCTCGGCCGAGCAGCTGCTTAGCCGGCTGAACTGACGGACGGACCGGCCGCGGGCGGCCGGTCCGTGGTGCGCAAGGAAGCCTTAGGACGCCTTCCCAAGGATCCGCATGATCTTGGTGCCGCAGACCGGGCACTTGCCCTGGGCCGCCCGCCGTCCGTTCTTGAGCGTGGTCTCCTCGCCCTCGAACGTCCGCTTCTCGCGGCACTTCACGCAGTACGCCTCGTACTGGGCCATGTCGGCTCCCTTCGGTATCCAGGCCGCATCTAGGCGTCGAGGCCGCCTAGCAGGCGACCTCGCAGGCACGATGCTGGGCCCTCTCAGGCACGGATGCAAGCACCCGCGAGGTCGTTCCCGCTCGCCCGAGCGCCCGCCCCCTGCGTACGATGCAGGTGTCACCCGCGCGAGGAGGGGGCTTCCAGGATCATGGCAGACGCCCAGCAGAACATCGCCGCGCTGCTGTCCGAGGACCGCGTCTACGAGCCAAGCCCGGGCTTCGTCGAGCGTGCCATCGTCAAAGACCGCTCCGTGTACGAGCACGCAGAGGCCGACTTCCAGGGCTTCTGGGCCGAGCAGGCCGAACGGCTGTCCTGGCTCAGGAGGTGGGACACCGTGCTGGACTGGCAGCCGCCGTGGGTGAAGTGGTTCACGGGCGGCACGCTGAACGCTTCCTACAACTGCCTCGACCGGCACGTCGAGGCGGGCGGCGGCGACAAGGTCGCCTACTTCTGGGAGGGCGAGCCAGGCGAGCAGCGAACGATCACGTACGCGCAGCTCCTCGACGCGGTCTGCCGGTTCGCGAACGGTCTACGCTCGCTCGGCGTCCGCAAGGGCGACCGCGTCGCGATCTACCTAGGGATGGTCCCCGAGCTGCCGGTCGCGATGCTCGCATGCGCCCGGATCGGCGCCCCGCACTCGGTGGTGTTCGGCGGGTTCTCGGCCGAGTCGCTGCGCGACCGGATCAACGACGCGGGCGCGAAGCTGCTGATCACCCAGGACGGAGGCTACCGCCGGGGCGCGGAGATTCCCCTGAAGGCCAACGCGGACGACGCCCTGACGGAGTGCCCGACGATCGAGCACGTCGTGACCGTGCGACGTACCGGCAGCGAGCACCCGTTCACGCCGGGGCGGGACCTCTGGTACCACGAGCTGATCGAGGGCCAGCCCACCGACTCCCCGCCGGAGGAGGTCGACGCCGAGGACATCCTGTACCTCCTGTACACGAGCGGGACGACCGGCAAGCCCAAGGGCATCGTCCACACGACCGGCGGCTACCTGACCGGCGTGACGGCCACGCACCGGATGATCTTCGACATCCACGACGACGACGTCTACTGGTGCGCGGCCGACATCGGGTGGGTTACCGGCCACTCCTACATCGTGTACGCGCCGCTCGCGAACCACACGACGGGCGTCATGTACGAGGGCGCACCCGACTGGCCAGACAAGGACCGCTGGTGGGGAATGGTCGAGCGCTACGGCGTCACGATCCTGTACACGGCGCCGACGGCGATCCGCGCGTTCATGCGCTGGGGGGTCGAGTTCCCGCAGAAGCACGACCTGTCGTCGCTCAGGCTGCTGGGGACCGTCGGCGAGCCGATCAACCCGGAGGCGTGGGTCTGGTACTGGAAGTACGTCGGCGTTGAGCGTTGCCCGGTGGTCGACACCTGGTGGCAGACGGAGACGGGCATGATCCTCATCACGCCTCTTCCGGGCATCACCACCTTGAAGCCGGGCTCGGCGACGTTCCCGTTCCCCGGGATCCAGGCGGACGTCTTCGACGAGCTCGGCAAGCCCGTCCCGCCGGGCGGGGGCGGGTACCTCGTGCTGACGCATCCCTGGCCGGCGATGCTCCGAACGATCTGGGGCGATCCCGACCGGTACGTCCAGAACTACTTCGGTAGGTACGGGCCCGAGGTGTACGTCGCGGGGGACGGGGCGAGGCGGGACGAGCGGGGGTACTTCTGGCTCCTCGGTCGGATCGACGATGTCATGAACGTCGCCGGGCACCGGCTCTCGACGTTCGAGATCGAAAGCGCGCTCGTCGACAACATCAAGGTCGCCGAGGCCGCTGTGGTCTCGCGGCCCGACGAGGTGGTTGGCGAGGCGATCGTCGCGTTCGTCACGCTGAAGTCGGGCTACGACGGCGACGACTCGGTCGCTGTGGAGCTCCGCGAGCACGTCTCGAAGAAGATCGGGAAGATCGCCAGGCCGCACGGGATCATCTTCACGAACGACCTCCCGAAGACCCGCTCGGGCAAGATCATGCGCCGGCTGCTGCGCGACGTGGCCCAGGGCCGGCCGCTCGGTGACGTGACGACGCTCGCGAACGCCGAGGTGGTCGAACAGATCCACACGATGGTCGGGACAAGCGCCTCGACGGACGAGGCGTAGCGGCACCGGCGCCCGGCGCTGGGGGGCCGTAGACGCGCTCCGACCGGCCGCGCGAGCTCCGTTTGGGCTTGCCAATCGCGGGCCGGCCTCGCTAGGATTTGTTAGCACTCTCCTTCTGGGAGTGCTAGCAGTCACAGCCGAAGCCTGAGAGGCAGCCACAGGAGCCGGAGGAGGGAAGGGATGGCAGCGAAGCTCATCAGCTTCGACGAGGACGCCCGACGATCGCTCGAGCGCGGCATGGATCAGCTGGCGAACGCCGTCAAGATCACGCTCGGGCCGAAGGGCCGAAACGTCGTCCTCGAGAAGAAGTGGGGCGCCCCGACCATCACCAACGACGGGGTATCGATCGCCAAGGAGATCGAGCTCGAGGAGCCGACGGAGAAGGTCGGCGCCGAGCTGGTCAAGGAGGTCGCCAAGAAGACCGACGACGTTGCCGGGGACGGGACGACGACGGCCACGGTCCTCGCCCAGGCGATCGTGAAGGAGGGCCTGCGCAACGTCGCCGCGGGCGCCAGTCCGATGGCGCTGAAGCGTGGGATCGAGCGGGCCGTGGAGCTCGCGGTCGAAGCGATCAAGAACCAGTCCAAGGACGTGGAGTCCAAGGACGACGTCGCGCACGTCGGCGCGATCTCGGCCGCCGACCCGGAGATCGGCGAGCAGATCGCCGAGGCCGTCGACAAGGTCGGCAAGGACGGGGTCATCACCGTCGAGGAGTCCAATACCTTCGGGATGGAGCTCGACCTCGTCGAGGGCATGCGCTTCGACAAGGGCTACATCTCGGCGTACTTCATCACGGACCCCGAGCGGATGGAGACGGTCCTCGAGGAGCCGTACATCCTGAATGCCAACTCGAAGATCTCGGCGGTGAAGGACCTACTGCCCGTCCTCGAGAAGGTCATGCAGACGGGCAAGCCGTTGCTGGTGCTCGCCGAGGACGTGGAGGGCGAGGCCCTCGCGACCCTCGTCGTGAACAAGGTCCGCGGGACGTTCCGGAGCGCCGCCGTAAAGGCGCCGGGCTTCGGCGACCGCCGGAAGGCGATGCTGCAGGACATCGCGATCCTCACGGGCGGACAGGTCATCTCCGAGGAGGTCGGTCTCAAGCTCGAAAACACGACGCTCGACCTTCTCGGCCAGGCCCGCAAGGTGATGATCACCAAGGACGACACCACGATCGTCGAGGGTGGAGGAAAGGAAGAGGACATCAAGGGCCGCATCAACCAGATCAAGTCCGAGATCGAGAAGACGGACTCGGACTACGACCGCGAGAAGCTGCAGGAGCGGCTCGCGCGGCTGTCCGGTGGCGTTGCGGTGATCAAGGTCGGCGCGGCGACCGAGGTGGAGCTGAAGGAGAAGAAGCACCGGATCGAGGACGCCGTGCAGTCGACGAAGGCGGCCGTCGAGGAGGGTGTCGTGCCGGGCGGCGGCGTCGCGCTGCTGAACGCCCAGACCGCCCTCGACAAGGTTGACCTGGAGCGTGACGAGGCCACGGGCGCGGCGATCGTCCGCAAGGCGCTCGAGGACCCGCTCAAGCAGATCGCGGCGAACGCCGGTCTGGAGGGTGGCGTCGTCGTCGAGAAGGTGCGGTCGCTCGACATCGGCTGGGGCCTGAACGCGGCGACCGGCGAGTACGAGGACATGTTCAAGGCCGGGATCATCGACCCGACCAAGGTCACGCGCTCTGCGCTGCAGAACGCGGCGTCGATCGCGGCGCTGTTCCTCACGACCGAGGCCGTCGTGGCCGAGAAGCCGGAGAAGGAGAAGGCGCCGGCCATGCCGGGTGGTGGCGGCGACATGGATTTCTAGTCGCCGGCAGCGTCCAACCCGTGAAGGCCCCGGGCAGCCCTCGGGGCCTTCCGCGTGTCCGAGTGCCGCCGCAGGGTGGGAGAATTGGCCGCGGTGGGTGCAGACTCCAGGATCCGGGAGCTCGAGCGGTGGTTCGAGCCGTTCGAGGGGGTAGTCGTCGCGTATTCCGGCGGCATCGACTCGACGCTGGTCGCGACCATGGCTTCCCGGGCGCTTGGGGAGCGGGCCCTCGCGGTGACGGCCGTGTCTGCGTCGCTCGCACCCGGTGAGGCCGAAGGTGCTCGTGACCTCGCCGCGCAGCTCGGGATCCGGCACAGGATGGTTCGGACGCGGGAGGTCGAGAGGCCGGAGTACCTCGCGAACGGGCTGGACCGCTGTTACCACTGCAAGACCGAGCTGTACGACGTGCTGGCCACGATCGCCGCCGACGCCGCGGCGAACACGGTCGCATCGGGGGCGAACGTCGATGACCTGGGTGACTACCGGCCCGGGCTGAGGGCGGCCGAGGAGCACGGCGTTCGGCATCCGCTCGTCGAGGTGGGATTCTCCAAGCGCGACGTGCGGGAAGCGGCCCGAGTGCTGGGCGTCCCGACGTGGGACAAGCCGGCGTCGGCGTGCCTGTCCTCGAGGTTCGCGTACGGGGTGACGATCTCGGTGGAGGAACTGTCGAAGGTCGGTCGAGCGGAACGCGTCCTCAAGGACCTGGGCTTCCGCCAGTGCCGCGTCCGCGTCCACGGCGACGTGGTTCGCATCGAGGTCGAGCCGGACGAGCTTGCCCGACTCTCACGACCGGAGACCCGCGAGACTGTCGTCGCCACGCTGAAGCGGCTCGGGTACCGCTATGTGACACTCGACCTCGAAGGCTTCCGGTCGGGAAGCATGAATCCGTGAGCAAGCGCCGGCTTCACCTGACGTTTCCCGAGCACCTGATCGACGAGCCCGTGATCCACCGCCTTGGCAAGGACTTCGACCTCGTGACGAACATTCGGCGGGCCAACGTGGACGAGCGCTTCGCGTGGGTGATCCTGGAGGTCGACGGGGAGTCGGACGTCGTGGAAGACGCCGTCCGGTGGTTGACCGACCAGGGCGTGGAGGTCGACAGGATCGAGGACTGACGTGCTCGAAGAGCGCATCAGGATCAGGTGGCGCGATATGGACGCCTACGGGCACGTGAACAACGCCGTCTACCTCACATACCTGGAGGAGGCGCGCGATCGATGGGTCGAGAAGGTGCTCGGTCCCATCACCGACACGTGGCATCTCGTGCTGGCGAGGGTCGCGATCGACTTTCGCAGCGAGCTCACCCAAGACGACGAGGAGATCGTCGTGCGCTGCCGGCTGGACTCGATCGGTCGGGCGAGCATGCGGACGCGCGAGGAGATCGTGAAGCCGGACGGCGTAGTCTCGGCCGAGGCGGAGTCTGTCATCGTCCCTCGTGACCCGGATACCGGCCGATCGCGTCCGCTGACGGACGACGAGCGAGCGGCGCTCGAACAGGAACTCGGGTCGGCCGAATAGGCGTGCTCACGTCTACGTCGTCGGGATGATGCGGCGGGCGCGCACGAATTGATCGCGGTACCAGCCGTCGCCGACCCACATGATCGTCGTGCCACCGTGTCCGCTCGATGAGTCGATCGCCCATCCGTTGCCGATATAGGTGTCGACGTGGTCCACGCGGCCGTCGTGATCGCCGTCGTAGAACAGCAGGTCGCCGGCGCGGATCTCGTCCCAGGCGAGTCGCGGCCTGGCCGTCGACATGTCGGCGGACGTGCGCTCTGGCAGCGGCCATCCCGCGTACGGTCGGGGCGGCACGTTGCTCCACGTCTGTGTCGCGGACTTCATCACCCACCAGGTGAGGCCCGAGCAGTCGAACCCGCCGACCGGCTGCGAGCCGCAGCAGTAGCCCTGTCCGGTCGCCGTGTGCCACTCGCCGCCCCAGACGTACGGGTATCCGACGTACTCGATGGCCCACTGCACGATCGGCAGCTTGCGCGGGCCGAGGTTCGGCAGCTCGACATTCGCGTACGGCGACAGGTAGGAGCGCATCCACGTCGGCATCGTGGCGGCCCGGTACAGCGACCACGCGACCTCCGAGCGTGGGAGCGGCGTCGAGGGCAGGACGTCCAGCGACTCGTCGCGGTGGTTGTAGCGGAAGCCGGCCCGCATCCCGATCAACATCGGACCGAACCCGTCCCACACCGCGAACGTGGTGCCATCCCGCAAGTGGAGCGCCTCCGCGGACCTCGCCAGCCCGCCGAGCCCGACCGCTTGAACGAGCGCTCGGTGCACGTCGACCGTCGAGACGGTTCCCGTCGGTGCGAAGGAGCCATCGCTCGCGGTCCGGAGCCATCCGAGCTTCACGGCGATGTTCGCGAACCGAAAGAACGGATCGGTCTCTGGGACGTCGGGGAACGTGATCGATGGGTCCGTCGCCTCGGCGGGGGCGAATGCGCGGACGAGCGCCCGCGCGAAGAGGCGGCGCGTCTCCAACCGGTTGGGCCGGAATGGGAAGGTGCCGTCCTCGTTGGCGCCGAAGTCGCGCATCCAACGGTGCGTGCCGGCGACATGGTCGATCGCGTCCCTCGCCCAGTGGCCATTCGGGACGTCCGACCACACCACGGCGTCGCCTGCGCGGGCGAGCGGCGCACGTGGGAGTGGCACGGCGGGCATGCCGGAGCCGGGCTCGCCGAGCGCGCGGTCGGGCCCGAGGGACGGACCGGCGCCCGCGGAGCCTCCCTGGACGCCCACGACGAGCGCGGAGGCGGTCATGCAGAGCGCCGCGAACAGACGCCGCAGGGGCCGCGACGGTGACATCTCTGAGCCCTCGGCCGTTCGGCCAGGCGGCTTGAGTGCGAGGTGCGGTACCCTTCGGCACCGCGCCGGAGGGCCGGCGAAGGAGGCGATCGGCGAGATGTTCGCGTGGACCTATCACGACGCGACGGGCGAGGAGCTCGGCTCGTCACAAGGCTTCCCCGACGCCGACGCTGCCGAGGAGTGGATGGGGTCATGTTGGCAGGACCTGCTCGCGAACGGCGTCGAGGAGGTCGTCCTACACGACCACGCGCGCGGTGCCCAGATGTACCGGATGGGCTTGGCCGCCGAGTGAGCCGCGCCGAGCCGGCTTGTCGTTAGTCCCGCGGCCCCTCGCCCCGCACCTTCTGGACCTGTGACAACGCGTCTCGCAGGTCTGTCAGCCACTCCTCCTGCCGCTCCGCGATCAGCCGAACGCACCAGGAGAGCGCGTGGCTCCTGGACCGTGCGACGCCCGACTCGACCAGCGTGTCGAGGACGGCACGTTCCGGCATCCGCAGCCTCGTCATCGCCGGGATGCTCAGGGTCGTGAACAGCGTCCGCTCGTCGCCGCACCTCGCGCCCCACGACACCTTGCGGCCGAACCGGCGCTGCGCCTCGTCGGCGATCCGCATGCGTCGGGCACGAGTG